>PLZG01000015.1 GCA_003152075.1 candidate division FCPU426 bacterium | reverse complement strand
AAACTGTCCAAGTCTACCCGACCAAGGAAAACACCTAAATGCCTTTGAAAAATCCATCCACCTAACTCAGTGCGATGGTAAGCTATCCCCATTAAGCACATGATTCTTCATAATATATAGTCCAAATGAGGAGCTGTAGATGCATCCACTTTCCCTAATCCAAAGCGTCCAGAATTCCATGGTGAAGCACGCTTATTCCTTGAAAGTCCCCAAAAAGGCCAAGGAAGCGGATGATTTTTTGTGTGAAGGCTTTCATTTGGTCAGGGAGGCGCAATCCAGCGGATTGAAAATCCGTTTTATTTTTGCTACGAAAAGCGGGTGGAATCACCCTGACGGCGAGAAAATATTCGCGGATGCCCAAAGAGCGAAGACGAAATGTTTTGAAGTTACTTCCAAGATCATCTCTTACCTCGCCGATACGGTTACACCCCAGGGGATGATGGCTGTGGTAGGGAAGCCCCTTCCCTCCGAACCGGCCCCGCCTTTCTCCTTGATACTAGGCGTTTATCAAGTCCAGGACGCGGGCAACATGGGAACCCTATTCCGTTCCGCGGAGGCTTTTGGAGCCCAAACCCTCTTATTAACGGAAGGTTGTTGCGATCCTTACAACCTAAAAGCGATCCGCGCTTCCATGGGTTCGTTATTCCGCGTGCCTTTTGTTTCCGGCGAAAATTGGGAGAGCCACATGGATTGGTTGAAAAAGAACGGCTTTCATAACTACGCTTTGACCCATCCCGCGACAAACGAATTGCCAAACGTAAACTTCCTAACACCCCTGTGCATTTGGGTGGGGACGGAAGGGGCGGGGCTTCCCGATGCGTTGATCCAAGCTTGTGATGAAAGCGTCGCTATTCCCATGTCGGGTAAAGTCGAGTCCTTAAATGTTGGGGTAGCCGCCAGTTTGGCCTTGTTTTGGGCGGGTTATAAAAGGCCGGTTTCTTGACAGCCTCTAGGGGCGGTGATACACTTCAAAAATCATCTAAAAAGCCTGGAAAAAATGGAAAAAATTCAAATCGACTCCCAACCGAAACTCAACGAACCGAAACTCAACGAAAGCCCCGATGCTCTTTGGAAGAATTTCGAGAAGACTGGTTCGGTCTCGGCTTACTTACGGTATGTTGAAAAGATGAAAAGCAGCCAAGATGGTGTTTCGTCCCGCCTTCCTTCCTGAGTTTTTCTTAGTGAAATTTACCAGTAAAAACTAAATAATATCACCTCGTTGCAGCCCCATATCCTTGAATCAACTGAGGCCATAGGTGATTGATCGTCTTGAAGCCCTTTTAAAAGAAGCCAAAGGTACCATCAAACTCGCCAATGATCCAAAATCGGTCGAGGAAATCCGGGTCAAATATTTGGGTAAAAGCGGTCTGATCACTGAAATCCTTAAGGGTTTAGGACAGGTTTCGGCTGAGATGCGTCCCCAAATCGGCAAGGTTTCCAATGAGGTGAAAAACCGTATTTCGGAACTTCTGGAGGAACGAAAAGAAGCGGTGGAAAGCAAAGGTGGGGATTTACCCGAGGGATGGGATCCGACACTGCCGGGAAGGGTACTTCCGGTGGGGAAAATGCATCCTCTCACGACGGTTCAAAAGGAAATTTGCGAAATATTCGCCAGTTTTGGTTTTAACGTGGTGGAAGGACCGGATATTGAAACGGATTATTACAACTTTTTGGGGCTGAATTTCCCGATGGACCATCCGGCACGGGATGCCCATGATACTTTTTATTTGAGAAAAGACCTCTTATTGAGGACGCACACCACCCCAACCCAAGTCCATGTGATGGAAAGTCAGCAGCCGCCTTTTAAAGTCGTCGCTCCGGGAAGGGTTTATCGGAATGAATCGGTTGACGCGACCCACCATCACATCTTTCACCAGGTTGACGGTTTTTTGGTGGATAAGGATATCCATTTCGGCCATTTGAAGGGGATACTGGATAATTGGGTTAAAAAGTTTTTTGGGTCCAAAATCAAGACAAGGTTCCGGCCAAGCTTTTTCCCCTTTACCGAGCCAAGCGCGGAAGTCGATATCTCCTGCATCTTTTGCGAAGGCAAGGGTTGCCGGATTTGTAAACAATCCGGCTGGGTGGAAATCATGGGCTGCGGTATGATCGACCCCGCGGTTTTTGAGAAGTGCCACCTCGATCCCGAAAAATGGTCGGGGTTCGCCTTTGGAATGGGTGTGGAACGGGTCGCCATGTTTAAGTATGATATTGACGATGTTCGCCTCTTTTACCAGAACGACTTGAGGTTTTTAAGGCAATTTTGAGGATGGATTGAACCAATATCCTCCAACACCAAATCTTTGGAGGATAAACGGGCACCAAGTAAAACGACTTGGCTCCGTTTGGCGAAGTTTTTAATTGAACTGTTCATCAAAGCGAGGGGAAAGTGACATCACTTATTTTTATAGGCTTAATTGTGCTGGGGGGCATAATTGGGATTCCATTTATTCGGAAACAAGATAGTGGATTGCGGACGGCTTTAATAATAGTTGTAACCCTCCTGACCGCTTATTTGATGGCGAATTTGGAAGTCGTGCGCCGGGCCCATGCCGCCTATGGACGGGGTGAGGACCATTTTAAGGACAAAAAATACAAGCAAGCCATGTGGGACTACCAGGAAGTGCAAGAGTTTTATTACTTACCCCATACCCATTGGGTTGATCTGGCCGCGGAAAAAGAATTCATATGCCGGGCTTATATTGGGGATTGGATTCCACCCGAGGGGCCGCTGGACGCGGATGTGAGGCAGACTCGCGCGCCCGAATATGAGAAGTACAAGGCAGAGGTTGTCCAAATTACCCCGGTGGGGGACATTTCCTACCAGCCCGCGCCACCCACGACTTTCGAGAAAGAACCTCCCAAGAAACAGGAAAAAAAGAAGTAATCAGTTTTTTATTTTCTCATTGTGCCCTGGCCAATTGTAGCCAATCGAGTTTAAATCCGTAATAAAAGAAGGCGCGAACGGTCTACGTACAAGCCCCTTTTCCTCATCGAAAGTAAAAATATCCTGGGTGATGATGACATCACCCTCCATCCCTTGAATTTCTGATATTTGGGTCACTGACCTCTTTCCACTATGAAGCCGACTTTGTTGAACGACCAAGTGAACCGATCGGGCGATTTGTTCACGGATTGCTTTTAAGGGTAAATCCAGGCCGGTAAAGAGAACCATTGTCTCCAAACGAGAAAGGACATCCCGGGGGGAGTTGGCGTGTGCGGTTGTTAAAGAACCATCGTGACCAGTATTCATGGCTTGAAGCATGTCAAGAGCTTCACCACCCCGGCATTCGCCCACGACAATTCTATCGGGCCTCATCCGAAGCGCGTTTATCATCAAATCTCTTATTGCCACCTGCCCTTTTCCCTCAAGGTTGGGGGGACGGCTTTCAAGTCGCACAACGTGTTCTTGGGAGAGTTGTAATTCTGCCGAATCCTCAATAGTGACAATCCGTTCATTGGAAGGGATGAAATTAGACAGGATGTTCAATAGGGTGGTTTTTCCCGACCCTGTTCCACCCGAAACGATAATATTTTTTTTTGCGCGAACACTCGCGCCTAGAAAGTCAGCTGCTTCCTGGGTGAGGGATCCAAATTTTATTAAATCCTCAACCAAAAGTTTTCGTTTAGAAAATTTACGTATTGTCAAAAGGGGGCCATTTAAACTTAACGGCGGAATGACCGCGTTAACCCTTGACCCATCTGATAATCTCCCGTCAACATAAGGTTGGCTTTCGTCAATACGCCGTCCGATGGGGGCTAAAATCCTTTCGATAACAGTACGGAGTTGTTGTTCGTTCAAGAATTGGATGGTTGTTTTTTCAATTAATCCCTTTTTTTCGACATAAATGTGTTGATGCCCGTTGACCATTATTTCGGTGATTTCCTGATTTTGAAGTAAAGGTTCCAAAGGCCCCAAGCCGAATGCCAGGTTTAAAGTTTCTAAAACGAGTTTTTGCCGAATTTCACGATTTGAAATTTTCATTTCTTGGATAAGCTGATCCAAAATTTCTCTTGCGGTTGGTTCTAAAGCCTGCCTTTGGGTCGAGTCATTAACTTTTTGGTCTTTGAGAGCGCCCGATTTTCTTAAATGCTCTAATAATTTCTGATGAAGCTCATTGATTTGATCCAA
>PLZG01000111.1:11822-109023 GCA_003152075.1 candidate division FCPU426 bacterium | reverse complement strand
ACCCACAACTTTTGCAGAAGAGCCATTTTTAGTTTTAAATTAAAAGCTTTAATTAAGCATTAAAAATTACTTCTGAGGGTTGTTGCGTTTGACCTCGACAATTTTTCCGCCGAACATCTTCAGCGCGGCGGCCACCAGGGGCTCTTCCTTTTCCAGTTCCTTCACGTCCACTTTTGGCGCCGAACTGGGTTTGGGCGCGCGGGGGCCGGAGGGTTTATCGGAAGAGGCCGGAGCGCCCTCGGGCAATACGGGAACCAAGTTGATCTTGCGGCCCAGGAGTTCTTCCAAAAGTTTCTCCACCAGTACCTTGTTTTCCGGTTTGGATAATTGTTCTTGGTGGAAAGGGCCTTTGCAAACCAAGATGAGGGTTCCCTCGTCGATATTTTTTGGCCGGGTATCCGCTAAAACACCTTCCAGGGCGGTTTTCTGCGCCTTTACCTTTTCCAGCAGTTCCCGCCAGTGGGATTTCAACTTGGCCATCTCGGGGTTCTGGTCGGTTGGGGCGGCATCCTCAATCTCATCCACGGCCAGGGCGGGTTCTCCTTCTTGGACAACCGCTTTTTGAGGGGCAGCCGGCGGCACGTAAGTGGGGGCTGAAGTTCTGGGCAGGGGTTGGGGCGCGGGCAGAGCAGCCTTGATCGGATTGGAAACAGAGGGGTTGGAACCACTCTCGATTTGGCGTAACAGGTCACCCACCGAGGTTAATGCTTTCAGGCGACAAAGTTCCATGACAACTGTTTCCAGGACTATCGAGGGATTGGCCGAATGCCGCAAGGCCCATTCCTGCTCGATTAATATACGAAGGGAAGAGAGGATTTGGGCTTCCTCCATTTGGGAGGAAAGCTGGATGATTTTCTCGACCTCTTCCTTCGAAAGGAGAATGAGGGTGGCGGCGGCGGAAGGATAAGCCTTTGCCACGGCCAGGTGGCGGAAGGTTTCCAACAGCCCTCCATAAAAATGTTCAAGGTCTTTTCCGCCCACCAGGATGCTTTTGACCACCGTGAGTCCCGCGGGCGCGTCCATGGAAATGACGGCTTCTACCAACTTCAAATAAACCTCGCCCTCGATGGTGCCCAGCACCACCCGGATGTCATCAAGGGTAACTTTCTTCCCTGCAAAGGCCACCAACTGGTCCAGGTTCCTCTGGGCATCCCGCATTGAGCCGCCCGCCGAACGGGCGATTTGGTAAAGGGACTTGTCGTCGATCTCGATCTTTTCGGCATCACTGATGCGGCGCAGCTGCTTCAAGATGGCGTCCAGCACCATGGAACGGAACTCGTAACGCTGACAGCGGGATTGGACCGTGGCGGGGAACTGGTGGATTTCGGTGGAGGCCAGGATGAAAATCACGTGGGCCGGGGGTTCTTCCAGGGTCTTTAAAAAGGCGTCGAACGCGGCCTTGGAGATGCGGTGAGCCTCGTCGAAGATATAAACCTTGTACTTGCCCTTGGCCGGGTAGGTTCCCACCTGTTCCTGCAAGGCGCGGATGCCGTCGATGCCGTTAACCGAGGCCGCGTCAATCTCGATGACGTCCATAGCCGACCCCTGGTTGACTTCCTGGCACATGTCACATTCGTTGCAAGGCTCGGTGTCCTTCAAGTTGCGGCAATTGAGGGCCTTGGCAAAGATGCGGGCGGTGGTGGTTTTACCCACGCCGCGGGGGCCTGAAAATATGTAAGCGTGGGCTACTCGGTCAGCCTTGATGGAGTTCTGCAAGGTGCGGGTAATGTGTTCCTGGCCCACCATGTCGGCGAAGGTTTGGGGGCGCCACTTGAGGGCCATGACTTGAGGGGACATTCAACGCTCCGTATTGTGATTCATTCCGTCGTGGAAGCCAGGTTGCCTACAACACCCGAACATCGACCTAACCGTTGCTTCCTTCCGGACCTGGCGGAGTTGGGGCCGCATCGCCGTATAGGACCCGACTTCCACGCCGGAATGAATTTCTCCCGAACATTTCATATCCTATCGGAAGGTTAAAGTGTTTTCCATCCGAGAGGCGGGGGGTTGAAT
This sequence comes from candidate division FCPU426 bacterium, assembly GCA_003152075.1. GTDB lineage: Bacteria > Oederibacteriota > Muellerivitia > Muellerivitales > Muellerivitaceae > PALSA-1180. The sequence goes on along the minus strand of PLZG01000111.1, from coordinate 107,010 downwards.
TATAATGCAAATATCCTGAAAAACACTGGGGAAATGGATTTGTCGATAAGCCTTTGTGCTTGCGATAAAAATAAGCTTTTGGGTAATATACTCGTCCTTTCCCGAAACTTTGGGGAAGCACCGACGCGCCTGTAGCTCAACTGGATAGAGTATCTGACTACGGATCAGAGGGTTGGGGGTTCAAATCCCTCCAGGCGCACCATCTTGTCATTGAAAGTGCGGCAAACAGAGTTTGTCGCTTGATACAGGGAAGATGGCGCAGTACTCATTTTCATTAGTTACTTTAAAAGCTTGGTTACTAATGAAAAGGAGGTACGCACCATTTTTCTTTGATTAATGTTTTGAGGCCGAACCTGATTCAAACCAACGAAAAGTTCATGATGGAAGCTTTGAAGGAAGCCCGAAAGGCGGCCCTCAAAAACGAGGTGCCGGTTGGCGCGGTAGTGGTTAAGAATAACAAGGTTATTAGCCGGGGTCATAACCTTACCGAAAAAAAGCAAAGCGCCTTGGTTCACGCTGAAATGGCGGCCATTTCCAAGGCCACGAAAAAACTAAAAAGCTGGCGGCTGATTGATTGCGATTTATACGTAACATTGGAACCCTGTGGCATGTGCGCCGGAGCCATAGTGTTGTCGAGGGTTGAAAACCTCTTTTATGGTGCTGCCGACCCCAAGGCGGGAGTCGTGGAAAGCATTGCCCAGGCGTTGGATAACCCGAAATTGAACCACCGGGTGAAAGTCACTGGCGGTATATTAAAGGAAGAATGTTCGCGGACCCTGAGTGAGTTTTTCAAGGCACTCCGGGGAAAAAACGTTTAAGGCTTGTGGGGATGTAGCTCAGTTGGGAGAGCGTCTCCTGGACGGAAGGTAAGGGAAAGCGAAATGCGGCTTTCCCGTTTTGAAGCGGGCCTACGGCCCTCAACCAGGCCGTCGAAGAGACTCGCTTTGAGGCCGCTGGTGTCGTTAGTTTAGGTTAGGTTTGGGGATGTAGCTCAGTTGGGAGAGCGTCTCGTTCGCAACGAGAAGGTCAGCGGTTCGATCCCGCTCATCTCCACCAATTTTTACGATTTTGAGGTAACCACGGCTCGCGAATCACAAGCGGGCCTTTGCTTTTTTTATATAGCTTGTCAGTGGAGAGATGGCCGAGCGGTCGAAGGCGCACGCCTGGAAAGCGTGTAGGCTCCAAAAGGGTCTCAAGGGTTCGAATCCCTTTCTCTCCGCCATTATTTTTAGAATTTCCCACTTTAACTATTTATCCCAAAAGCCCGATAAAAGAAGAATTCCCACGATTCCAAAGGCGACCGCGGCGATCTTCTGGAGAATCCGGGGTTGGATGAACCTTTTCGCGTGGTGGCCGATGATCACGAACAAGCCGCTCACTACCCAAAGCGCCAGGGTGGAGGCCAGGAAAATGGTGGCGGGATGTTTGGTTTTAGCCACGAGGGCTGCGGTGGCCAACTGGGTCAGGTCGCCCCACTCGGCGATAAAAATAACCAAAAAAGAAGTCCAACAGGTTTGCCAAAAATTCGATTTGGCCCGCAAGTGGGGGGGCTTTTCCTTTTCTTCCCGCTTGAACCACATCAACAGGGCGAAAAGTAGGAACAGGGCTCCCGATCCCACATGCACCCAATGGGGCGGCAGGAGGCTTAGCCAGTTTCCAAAAACCACGGCTACGGTATTTTGAACCACATAGGCGACGCAAACCCCCAGGTAAATCGCCCAGGGGTGGCGCTGGGCGGCCATGATCAGGATAGCCACGGCGGTTTTGTCCGGCAGTTCGGCCAGGAAGATCACGGTGAAGGTGGAAAAGAAAAGGGCCCAGTCGGTGCCGTGCTGAAAAAGGTTGATTTCCATAAGAGGTATTCATGATAACCAGCCCGGGATAGGGATTCACTTATTTTCCTTTAAAAAAAGCCAGTTTTTCCGTCTCCTTTGTTGGAACTTTTCTTCTGTTTACCTCGTCCTAATAACGGTAGCGAGAGACTACCGTTGTTAAACCTCAGGAGGAGAGAAACATGAAACGCATCGTCGCAATGTTGTTGGGAGTTTTGTTTGTGGCCAGCACGGGCTTGGTCATGGCGGACCCGGTTGTGAAGCATCCGGTCAGGCACAAGATTAAGAAGGATATCCATAAGGACAAGAAAGACATCAAGAAGGACGTCAAGGATGTCAAGGCTGACCAGAAGGACGTCAACAAGGATAAGACGGATATCAAGAAAGACGCCACGGACTTGAAGAAAGATATCAAGGACGGGGACAAGGTTGACGCGAAGAAAGACCGCAAGGAATTGAAGCAGGACGTTAAGGACTTGAAGAAGGACCGTAAGGACCGTAACAAGGACGTCAAGAACTTGAAGGGTGACGTGAAGGACCTGAAGGGCGACAAAGAGAAACTGAAGGACGTGAACCAGAAGATCGAGAAGAAGGAAGACGGAAAGACGGCCAAGGATTCTTGGACTGGCACGGGAACCGCGCCCAGCACCGCGACTGGAAACTAAGCCAAAACTTCATTAAATCCAGTTGAATCTCAAAGGGCGGTTGCCGAAAGGCTTCCGCCCTTTTTTATTCGAGCTGGTCTATTTCAATTCCATCTTGAATTCGGTGTAGCGGGGTTTTTCCTTTCCCTTTTGCACGGTGACCCGCACCTGGAAATGACCGGGGTGGATGTAAAAAGCCTTGGGCACGGTTCCGGTGAAAACCCAGTGGTCCTTCTTGGCGGTCTTCTTGAATTTCATCGTCGGGCCCATGGGTACCATGGCGTGGCCCACCACCTCGGTGGCATCCGAAGGCGCATTGATCTCGGCATGGAAAGGGACCCCCCGGAGAATGGGGAATGGCTTCACCTCGACCTTCAGGGAATGGTCGTAGTCCCCAAAGGTCGCGCAGCCGGAAAGTATCAGTAACCCTAAGCCCAGTATTGTTTTCTTCACATTCTTATTCTAGCCATCCCCCGGCCGGTTAGCTATCCAGGGAAAGTCCGCCTTGAAGCCGGTTTAATGGGTGAATCCGAGATAAAAGACCCTCCGCCTCCGTGGGATGCTACTATGAGTTTGTAAGAACGATTGATTGTCCTGAAAAACGGCGTTCGCTTCGCCCTTCCCTTTTTCTCGCCTCACTTTCGGCTTATTCCTTTCAAGGCCTGCGTCCGGAAAAATGCCGTCTGGTTTTTCGATCTTGAAGATTTAGTTCATCTTAATTTCTAAAGGACTGGTTATTTATGGATTCCCCCTCGAACGTTGATACCCAGGACTATCTGGTGGCCTTGTTCAAACTATGGGAAAGAACCCCGGCGGACCAACCGGCGGTTTTCGATGAAAGCCGCATGTCCGCGCAAACCCAGTGGGACTCCAAGAAAGTCCGCGTGCTCAACGACCATTGCGTGCGTATGGGTTGGATTCAGTACCCCTATGAGGGCGCCAAGGAATACACCCTGACCACGGTAGGCGTAAGCTCCGCGAGGGAAGCCCGGCGGAAAGTAAGCCTCAGTTTATAAAGCTTTTTAGCGACCCCCCCCAATCCCCACTTGCCGCCTACCCAAGTATTGCTAGCTAATTCATTTTCCGGCTGTTTAGCCATCACGGCAAAAGTCCGTCTTGAAGCCGGTTCTGAAAGACCTTAAACTGACGCTCCTTTTGAAAGTCAATCCGATGTAGGGGCGCGTTCACCCATCAACCTTGCGGTTGAGGGCTGTGAGAAGCGGTCGCGTCCGGGCGCCATAAATGGCGCCCCTACAAAACCCAAGGATTCAAAACATGGCCAGGCCGCTTTTCTTAGACGTTCTTAAAGAACGAGTCATCATCTACGACGGTGCCATGGGCACCAACCTCCAGGTCTATAACCTGACCAAAGAGGATTTCGGCGGCAAGGAAGGTTTGAACGACTACCTGGTTATCACCAAGCCACAGGTCGTGCGGGAAGTACATGAGGGGTTCCTGAAGGCCGGCGTGGACTGCCTGGAAACCAACACCTTCGGCTCCAACCGCCTGAAGCTGGCCGAGTACGGCATCGCCGACCAGATCGTGCAGGTCAATACGGCCGCCGTGAAGATGGCCCGGGAACTGGCGGACAAGTATTCCACCCCCGACCATCCGCGCTTCGTGGCGGGTTCCATGGGGCCTACGGGCATGCTGCCCGCCAGCGAGGACCCGGACCTGGGCAAGATCACCGTCGATGAGCTGGAAGCCATCTATTACGAGCAGGCCGGTATCATGATTGATGCTGGGGTGGACGTTCTTCTTATAGAGACCAGCCAGGACATATTAGAGATGCGCGCGGCGGTTTTCGGCTGTCACCGGGCCCGCACGGAAAAGAAATCCCGCGTGGCCATCCAGGCCCAGACCACCTTGGACACCACTGGGCGCATGCTCCTGGGCACGGAAATCGGGTCGGTGCTTTCAACCTTCTCCCGCCTTCCCATCGACATCATCGGCATGAACTGCTCAACCGGCCCTAAGGAAATGAAGGACCCGGTCCGCTACCTCAGCCAGTTTTCGCCCTTTCCCATCTCCACCATTCCCAACGCTGGGCTCCCGGAAAACCGGGGTGGCCAGGCCGTTTACCCCTTAAAGCCCGAGGCCCTGGCGGCGGCGTTGAAGGAATTTGTCGAGGAATTCGGCGTCTCCGTCATCGGCGGTTGTTGCGGCACTACCCATGAGCATTTACGGCAGGTCGTGGAAGCCATCGGCAAGCGCGCCCCCAAGAAGCGCAATGTGGTGCACCTGTGCGATGTTTCCTCCATGATTAAGAGCGTGGCTATGGACCAGGAACCCAAGCCCCTCATCGTGGGCGAGCGGGTCAATTCCCAGGGTTCCCGCAAGATCAAACAGATGCTTTTGGCCAACGATTACGAGGGTATGGTGACCGTGGGCCGGGGCCAGGCCGAGGGCGGCGCCCATGTGCTGGATGTCTGCGTGGCCTTGACCGAGCGGGCAGACGAGAAGGACCAGATGAAGGCCGTTATCAAGAAGCTGGCCCTGGGGGTCGACACCCCCGTCATGATTGATTCCACCGAAGCGGACGTTATTGAGGCGGCCCTGAAGATATACCCGGGCCGGGCGATGGTTAATTCCATCAACTTGGAAGGGGACGGCTCCCGCGTGAAGCGTGTCTGCCCACTGATTAAGCATTACGGCGCCACCGTGGTGGCAATGACCATCGACGACCTTTACTACGATAAGTCCAAACCCGCTGAGAAGGGCATGGCGAAAACCGCGGCCCGCAAGCTGGAAGTGGCCCAGAAAATCACGGAGATCTGCGTGAATGAGTACGGCATTCCCGCTGAGGACATTATTTTCGACGCCCTCACCTTCACCCTGGCGACCGGCGAGGAAGAGTTCCGGAATTCGGCAGTTGAAACTATGGAGGGCATCAAGGCCATCAAGAAGGAAATCCCCGGCGTGCGCACGGTGTTGGGCCTGTCCAACGTGTCTTTCGGGCTTTCAAAACAGGCAAGGGAAGTCCTCAACTCGGTCTTCCTATACCACTGCGTGCAGGTGGGTTTGGATATGGCCATTTTGAACCCCGCCGATATCAAACCTTACTCCTCCATCGCCGAGGACGAACGCAAGCTGGCCGATGACCTGGTCTTCAACCGGGAAGTCCAGGCTCTGGCGAACTTTATCCAGCATTTCGAGGGCAAGGGCCCGCAGGAAGCGCAAACCAAGGCCGACCCCACGGAGGGCTTCACCTACGCCCAGAAGGTGCATTGGAAGATCGTCAACCGAAAGCCCGACAAGATCGAGGAAGACTTAGCCGAGGTACTAAAGGAAAAAACAGCCGTCCAGGCCCTCAACACGGTGCTTCTGCCGGCCATGAAGGAAGTGGGGGACAAGTTCGGTTCGGGAGAGTTGATTTTGCCCTTCGTGCTTCAGTCCGCCGAGGTCATGAAGAGGGCTGTGGGATATGTGGAGAAGTTTTTAGATAAGAACACCGCCACCACCAAGGGAAAGGTGGTTCTGGCCACCGTTTACGGCGACGTGCATGACATCGGCAAGAACCTGGTACGAACCATCCTCTCCAACAACGGCTTCACGGTTTACGACCTGGGCAAGCAGGTGCCCATTTCCACCATTATCGCCAAGGCGCAGGAAGTCGGTGCCGATGCCATCGGCTTATCCGCCCTTCTGGTCGTCACTTCCAAGCAAATGCCCATCTGCGTGCAGGAACTGGACAAGCTGGGCCTGTCCTATCCCGTGGTGGTAGGCGGCGCCGCCATCAACCGCCGCTACGGCTACCGCATCAGCTTCGTGGATGGGGAGAAGCTTTACGAGCCGGGTGTTTACTACGCCAAGGACGCCTTCGAGGGGCTGGATATCCTCAACGCCCTGTCGGACCTGGCCAGCCGGGAAACTTTCCATAACAAGGTGAAGGAAGAGGCCCTCAAGTCCAAGGCTGCCGGATTCGCGGACTCAAAAGTGGAAGAAGGCGAAGCCACGCCGGACAAGTATCCGCCCACGGTGAAGCCGGCCACCTTTTTCCCCAAGAACCCCTTCGCGGGGACTTCTATTATTAACAAGGTTCCCTTGAGGGAAGTGTGGCCTTACCTGGACCTGACCCAGCTTTACAAGCTCAATTGGGGCGTGAAGGGCAAGGATTCGGAAGAGTACAAGCATCTCATCAAGACCCAGTTCGAGCCCATGAGGTTGAAACTGCAGGATGAGATTTTGACCAAGAACTGGTTTGAACCCAAGTTGGTCTATGGCTTCTGGCATGCCGCTTTCGAAGGTAACGACCTGATGATTTACGATGACAAGGGCAAGGAACTGGAACGCTTCAAGTTCCCCCGCCAGCGCGTGGGGCGGCACCTGTGCCTGTCCGATTACTTCAAGCCCGCCAAGGAAGGCAAGGACGTGGTGGCTTTCCAAGTGGTCACGGTGGGTGATAAGGCCACGGAGATCATCGATAAGTTGAATAAAGAGGATAAATACGCCGAGTCCCATTACCTGCACGGCTTGGCGGTGCAGACCGCCGAGGCCATGGCGGAATGGATCCACCGCCGCATCCGCAGTGAGTGGGGCCTGCCCATCGGCCAAGGGAAGCGTTATTCACCCGGCTATCCCGCCTGCCCCGAGTCTTCCGACATGGAAAAGTATTTCAGGCTTTTGGATGCCAAGAAAGCCATCGGCATTGACCTGACGGAAGCCTTCATGATGGTCCCTGAACAATCCACCAGCGCCATCGTCATCCACCACCCCGAGTGCGAGTATTTCGCGGTGAGGTAAAAGCCGAAGGAATACGCTTGTATTCTTTTTATTGTGGCCCAAGGCCGGGTTTTTAAGTAAAATACGCCCAAGTATTTGTGCTGGGAAAAAGCTAGCTTCCGGGGGACTAATGAGGGCTATTGAGTTATTCGCGGGCGCAGGCGGTTTGGGAATGGGCGTGTCCAAGGCAGGTTTTTCCCATGACCTGATCGTGGAATGGAACCAGGAAGCTTGCGACACGATACGCGAGAACCAAAAACGGGGTGTGAAACCCGTTGCGGAATGGCCGGAAGTCTCCCAAAAAGATGTCCGTGGGGTTGATTTCGCCCGTTTCCGGGGAAAACTCGACTTAGTGGCGGGCGGACCACCTTGCCAACCTTTCTCCCTTGGCGGGAAACACCATGGCCCGATGGATAGCCGGGATATGTTCCCTGAGGCGGTAAGGGCCATCTTACAGGCCGCGCCCCGCGCCTTTATCTTCGAGAATGTCCGGGGCCTCCTCCGCCCCTCTTTTGGTAACTACTTTGGTTATATCGTCCTCCAACTCACTTATCCTGAGGTCCTCAAAAAGAACAATGAAAAATGGCAGGAACACCATGCTCGCCTCGAGGAATACCACACGCGCGGCAAACGTTCCGGCCTTTATTACAATGTGGTTTACCAAGTATTGAACGCGGCGGATTACGGCGTTCCCCAAAAGAGGGATCGTGTTTTCATCGTGGGATTCCGTAGTGACTTAGGGCTAGAGTGGTCCTTCCCGAAGCCGACCCATTCCCAAGAAGCTTTGATCTATTCCAAATGGGTTTCTGGCGAGTATTGGAAGAGCCATAAAATCCCGAAAGCCAATCGTCCTAACGTTCCCCGGGGCCTCAAAGCCACCGTGGCTAAAATGGAAGCCACCTTTTTTAAGCCCACCCAAAAACCTTGGCGGACGGTTCGTGACGCGATTTCCGGCCTTTCTGAACCAGGAAAAGATAAAAGGATCTCGAACCACCAGCCCACTAACTCAGCCAAAAGTTATCCCGGTCACACCGGGAGCGCGTTAGATGAGCCGGCTAAGACGCTCAAGGCTGGGGATCATGGCGTGCCGGGTGGTGAAAACACCCTTCTTTATCCAAATGGACGCTTACGTTATTTCACCGTCCGCGAGAGCGCAAGGCTCCAAGCTTTTCCAGATAGTTATCAATTCCAAGGCTCTTGGACGGAGGGAATGCGACAGTTAGGAAACGCCGTACCCGTTACGCTGGGTTACGTTGTGGCGAAAAGTGTCAAGGAAAAGCTGGATAGTATAGGGAGTAAAATCGTAAAGATCGGGAAATCGGCATGAGTGAGGACAAGGATAAGATTTACAACCCACTCGCGAAAAGAAGCTTAGGCGAGAGTGTTGAGAAAGCGTTGTTGGAAAGTCCCGCCCAACCGCTTCCCATTAAGAAAAACTTCGAGGGTGCTGGTATTTATGTAATTTACTATTCTGGTAACTTCCCCGCCTATAAGCCTATCACAGAGAAAAACCAAGGAAAGAAACTTAGCCAACCCATTTACGTTGGAAAAGCCATAGCCTCTGGTGGCCGGAAAGGCATTAGTCTTGAGGAAAATATGGGTGAGGCTCTTTTTAAGCGCTTGAGCCAACACGCGAAAAGTATCGAACAGACCAAAAACTTAGATTTGAAGCATTTTTCATGTCGCTACTTGGTAGTTGACGATATCTGGATTCCTTTGGGTGAAACATTGCTAATCACGAAGTTCAATCCACTCTGGAACTTGGTCGTTGAGGGTTTTGGCAACCACACCCCAGGGGCTGGGCGTTTTGGCGGGATGAGGCCAAACTGGGACACATTACACCCCGGCCGTGAATGGGCCGCGAAATGCAAACCCGGCAAAAAAACGGAAAAAGAAATTCTCAAGGACGTCGAGGAATTTTTCCGCAAGAGCAAGAAATGAAGGTGATTGTTCGTGCCATCCCCAACCAGGAATTTCGTCGGCAGGAACTATAAGAAGCGGCGTCGCAGGGATAAACTCACCAAAAAACAACGCTCCCATTTGATGTCACGGATAAGATCCAAGAATACTGGCCTCGAAAAGTCCTTCCTGCGTCTCCTAAAAAAATCTACGACTATCAAATTTAAAACCCACGTCACCAACATTAAAGGAAAACCCGACGTAGTTTTCCCCAAGCAAAAGCTTTGTATTTTCATTGATGGCGATTTTTGGCATGGGTGGCAATTCCCTAGGTGGATACATCAAATGAAAAATGAGTTCTGGAGAAATAAGATTGGCCAAAACCGCAAACGAGACAGGAAAACACGTAAGTTTTTAAGAGAAAAAGGCTGGGAGGTTTTAAGAATATGGGAACACGAAGCCAGAACCCGCCCAAATCAGGCGATTAGTAACATTAAAGCTTTGCTGAGGATAAAATAAATATTTATGAAAAAAGAAAGCATTAAATCCCATTTGCAACCCTACTCCATAACGAAAAAAAGACAAACGACGATAAACCATGCTTTTGCTTCCGCGATTGCGCCGAATGACATCTATGCGGAAAATCTAGTTAAAGAAGCCGTCGAGTCACTCGGTCAAGATCCGGAAGAACATTTATTATGTGTTTATTGTGGTGAGCCAGCCGAAACATGGGATCATGTTTTTGGTTTAGTGAAGAATTTTAAGTTTTCTGGGTACGGGCACGTAATTGGAAATCTCTTGCCTTGCTGCAAGAAATGCAATTCGAAAAAAGGCAATAAGCATTGGGAAGAATTTTTAAACAAGAAAAACAAATCCAACGCTGCTTTGGCGGTTAAGGTCGAAATTCTTAAACGGTATTTTGAAAAATACCTCCCCGAAAAAGTTGATTACGAAAGGATAAAATCAATTTGCCCTGTTGAAATAAAGCGACTGGAATCGATAAAAACGAAAATTATTCGTTCGATAAAAGAAGCGGATACAATTGCCGAGAGAGTACGGCGGAAGATTAAAGAGGTCACCTAGTAAGCCGATTCTATCGTTTGTCGAACTCAAAACGAATAATTCATAAGTTGTTTAGGCGGGGAGCCGGAAACGCAAAGGGCTCACGTCGCGAGGAAATGGGCCCTTTTGCTTTTAATGTTTCCCTGAGTAGATGAATCCTCCTAATCTCTTTTCATGCCCAGAATCTTCTGGTAACCCTTCAGGAGATCGGGATCGTCAAATTGGAGGTTCTTCCGGTTGAAATGCGAACCCGGATCCCACAGCATGGGGCACATCCCCATCTTGTAGACCTTCTCAGCGATGGACAACATATAAAGGCGGACGCTCGCGGGTTCCTTCTTAGTGGACGCGCCGTATTCCCCCAAAATGACAGGAATGCCCTTGTCCAGGAAACGGGGTTTAAGTTTGTCCATGTTCGCGTTCAGTTCAGTAAAATCCGCCGGCGTTCCCCAGGTCGTGCGCACCTTGCCCCAGGACTCATCCTTTTCCAGCCCGGCGAAGGTGTAGGGGGTGTAATAGTGGACCGAAACGATGGAGTGGTTCACCGGATCCTTCGGCATGATGAAATCCGGGTCCACGGTGAGGTCGATATCCGTCGCGTATCCGGCGATCAGGAGGTGGCGTTTGCCGTTCAGGCCGCCTGATTTGCGCACTAGATCGACGAAGGTCTGGTTGATATTGTTCAGGATGTCGTAGGCCTTCTGCTTTTTGACTGGATCAGCGCCGTCGTACCGGTTCCAGACGTCGTTCCAACAGCCTTCCTCATTAAGGGACTCGAAGATCAGCGATCCGGGAGCGTCCTTGAAATATCCGGCGATCTGCGACCACATCCGCGTATAGCGCTTCATGGAATTATCGGGGTCGGTTGGGAATTTGGACCACCAACCGCCATCCCAATGGATGTTGACCACGGCGACCATCCCGTCAGCGATAACGTAACCGATGAGCTGGTTAACCCGCTCCAACAGAGCCGTGTTGATCGTATAGTTGTCCCCGATCATGTTCGACCAAGCCACAGGAATGCGGACTGATTTGAACCCGGCCTTCTTGATCGCGTCGATCATCTCCCGGGTGGTTTCAGGATTGACCCAGGCGGTCTCATAACTGCGGACTATCCCGCCCTTGATCCAATCCCCGGCGCACTCCATTGTATTGCCGAGGTTCCAACCCAGGCCCATATTATGGACCATCTCCACCGAAGTTAAATTTTCTGGCCCCGAGGCCGTCACGGTTGGAACCGGGGTGGCGTCCATGGCGGAAAGGCCCGCGGGAATCAGAATGGAAAAAAGCATCGCGAGACCGAGCGTGAGAACGGAATGAATATTTCTGAAAGACATGCGGACGACTCCTTTAAATGTACAGGTTGATGAAAAAGTCCAAAAGACGGACTTTTTCCTAATCTGCGTCGCGAATCATCCCTTCAAAAATAAGGGATCAAATGCGATTCGCTCCAAGCCCTTGGCTTTAGACAGGGTGTAAATGCATTTTTTTAAGCATCCTGTGATTCACCATCATACCGTCTTACTTTTCCGCATCCAAAGGATTTGGCGCCTGTGGTGGCGCCCTTAGATGGATGAAAATTAATTATCCTCAGCCTGGTAAATTTCACTAATTTGCAACAACTTGGAACTGATTTGTAACCCCGCTTTTTTCGCCGCCTCCGGGTTGATTCTTAAAGCCAATCGGTTTTCCTTCCGGAAGAGGAGAATCATCCCACCCTTAGCGGGAAAATCCACGTATTCGGAGACGGTCAAAACACTGGACTCCTTGATGGCGTCCAGGATTACCCCAATATCGTCGTTTTCGGAGGAACAAATGAATAAGATTTGGCATTTACCGATGGAAGCGGCTTGCCGGGGATCAAAACCGTCGAAATGCACCACCCGAATGGGCCGGTCTTGGAAGGTTTTTCCATCCACTATTTTCTCGAGGGTCTTTCCGAAAGGGTCGTCCCCCAAAACCCCGATGATCAATGGCGCCTCCGCCCCGGAAAAAGACTTGTCCGGCCAGGTCACGAACTTGGTGAAGTTATAAAGAAAGAGCCCCTTCAGGGAGTATTCGGAAATGCCGGCTCCCAGGACCGGGAGGCCCGAGGCAAGGAATAATACCCATAACCAAAATTTGGATAATTTCCACCTCATCACTGTTCCTCCCTGAAAGGGTTGGTGGGGAGGCTCATAATTTGAAAACCAAACGCGCCCATAGGACACGGCCATCCTGCGGGATGGTTTCCTGCCGGAAGCCGTTGGAAACGGGCTGGCCATAACGCTGGTCCAGGAGGTTATAAACCGCCAAGTTCACCTCCAGGTTGTCAAAAACAAGGCGTTGGGAATAAAGCTTCAAGTTGATCACCGCATATTCGGGCGTAGTCGGGCCGTCATTATTTAAACTGGCGCCGGAATACTGAAACTCCCCCGAAACCGTGAGGTCATTCCCTAGCACGGGTACCTGAAGGCTGGCTTTGGCCAATTGGAGGGGCGTGTCCACGATCAATTGGCCGGTGGAGTCATCCTGGGCCCGCTGGTAGGAGTAACTGATCCGGGCCAGGATTCCGCCAGGTTCCTGAAACTGGTATTCCCCTTCCGCGCCATTGGAGGATGCCTGGCCGATATTCTGGTAAACCGCGAGACCGGTAATGGGGTCCTGTGTTTGCTGGATCAGATTCCCCCCGGCGTAATGGAAGAGCGAAAGGGTGAATCGGTGGTTCCTCAAGAACCCTTGTTCCAGGGCCACCTCGAAAGTATCAACAGATTCGCTTTTCAAGGCGGGATTGGCTTCCTGGCTGATACCCCCGTCACTGTAATACAGCTCGAAAACGGTTGGGGCCCGGAAAGCCGAACCGGTCAAGAGCTTCAGGGTTGTATCCTGGAAAGGGTTCCAGATCAAGGCGCCCCGGGGGGTTAAATGGCTTCCGGAATCGGAGTAATAGTCGTAACGGCCCCCCAGGTTCAGGAGCAGGTGGGGGAATAACTTGATCTCATCCTGGGCGTAAAGGGCCCCCATGATGGACTGCCGGGAATCATCCAGGTAGACGGCCACGTCGTAATTTTTTTGGATTTGCTCGAAGTTATCCCGGAATACGGCCCCCAGGGTGAGTTTGTTCCGCTGATCCGGTTCCATGGTCCATTGAAGATCGGCGCCCCACCAGGCGCCGTTGCCGATGTCATAGTTGATCCCTATACCCGTATAGTCATAAAACCCCTCGTAATCCGAAATATCAAGGGAAGCATGGCCGGTCAACTCCCCTGCCGTTGTCTCCGGGTCTCCATTCCGGTAACGCACTTCGGTGAAGAATCTTTGGTCAACGGTATGGGTATTTGGGTTGTTGAATTCGGTGCCGAAGGAGCCGGTAGGAATATATTTTACACGGTTGTTGTAGGCCGCCCTCAGGGCCCAATCGTCCTTGACGATGGACAAATAAAGGTGCTGGCTTTGCTCTCCGTCCACATTTTCGGCGATGCCGTTGTTAGTGGAGGGATCGTCGTACTCGGGGTAGTAGAGGGTCTTGTTCCCCCCGCTGTCATAGGCGGAGCCTTGGAAAATCCAGAGCCATCCCGATTCCGAATGTCCACCGTAAAGGAACCCCGCCTTGACGGTTTCCAGGCTTCCACCCTCAGCGGAAAATTCCAACCCGTCCGTCGATTTTCCCCTGCGGGTGATCAAGTTGATGGTGCCCAAAACCGCGCTGCTGCCGAAGAGGGAACTGGAGGGCCCCCGAATAATTTCCACTCGATCCACCAGTTGGAGATCGATTATGGAATCCTGTCTCGTATAAAACTGGTCATAGATATTGTCGTTAATCTGGTGGCCGTCCACCAAAAGAAGGATCCGGGAATTATAGCCCACGGAATTTCCCAATCCCCGCATTCCGATATAACTGTAATTGCGGTCGTCGGTGATATAGATACCACGGACCGCGCGCAAAAGGTCGTCCAGGGTCCGGTATCCCTGAGCTTTGATTTCCCGGGAGGTGATGATGGTGGTGGAAGAAGGGGCTTCGGAGGCTCTTTGCTCCTCCTTGGAGGGGGCAAAAACCAGGTCAGTCTTCACCAAGTCTTCCAAATTCAATTTCGGCAAATCATCGACCCCGGAGGGGGTTATAGGGGTGGAATCGGCGGAGGGTTTACCGGTCTCGCGGGGAACATTGGGGGTGTCCCCCTCGGCGCACCAAAACATGGAAGGAAGCAGGAAAAAGAAAACTGAAAGACTGCGAATGCTCTTCATCACTAGTGGCCCCCGGTTTGGTGCTTTCCTTCCCATAACCCCCCCAAAAAAAATTTAGAAAAGATCTCTCGCCAAAATAGGGATCTTTTACGTTAGGAAGAGTTTAAGTATGGCCAAACCGGCCCTCTATGCCGTTGACAAAAGTTTAACAGAAGTCTTCTTTAGACTTTCTTTTATCCATCATCCAAAGAATCGTACCCCTATGCCGATGGCTATGCCAGATGTAATTTCCCCCAAAGCCTATGAAAGCGCTATACCCCGACTCCGCGTCTATCAATATGATTCGATCGAAACGCTGAACTGAATAAACACGCCCGAACGGTATCTATTTCCTTTGAGGGTTTCTAAGGTGGATTACAGAATTTAGAAACCTCGGCCTTTAAAAAGCCAAAAAGGAAAAAATGATGGAACCAAACAATGACAAGGTGAAAGGGACGATCAATTCCTTCGCCGGAAGTTTAAAAGAACGTGTCGGCAGGGCCACTCAAAACGCGGACCTGGAGAACGAAGGCACGATTCAAAAAACAAAAGGCCAGATTCAGAAATTAAGCGCAGCCGTTACGGATGCGGTCAAACAAGGCAAAGCTCTATTGGGTATCAAGTCGAAAAGAGACTAAAAGCGGTTGTAAAGAAAAGGAGAAATATCATGTCTGAAGAAAGCGATAAGGAGCTTCTGGAAGAAGATTTTCCGACGAGTGAGCATGTGCATGTGGCGGCATATTATAAGTGGCAGCATCGTGGATGCGGCCATGGAGAGTCACTGTCCGATTGGGTAGAAGCTCATAAAGAAATAACACAAGCGGGCCGTTGACCTGTTGGATAAACCTCCCTTTATTCATTCGTCATAAGGAGCCATGTAATGGCTTTAAGAACCGTAAAGAGAGGGCGTCCCCGATCCTCCCATCTGCCCAAGAAATCCTCCACCCTTTATACCGTGGGTCATTCCACCCGCGCCTTGGAAGAGTTTCTAGCTCTCTTGAAAGCGCATGCAATCCGGCGTCTGGTTGACGTGAGAACCGTTCCGAAGTCGCGTTACGTTCCTTGGTTTAACCAAGAAAAACTGGCTTTAAGTCTTCGAAAGGCGGAAATCCGTTATATCCACCTTCCGGGTCTAGGGGGGCTACGGCATGCCCACAAGGACTCACGGAATGGAGGATGGCACAACGCGAGCTTCCGCGGGTTCGCTGATTACATGGAGACCCCAGAGTTTGAGAAGGGTTTGAAAACTCTAAACGCGATGCTGCCCAGCGGAAAAACCGCCGTGATGTGCGCTGAAGCCGTGCCTTGGAGGTGTCACCGGTCCCTCATCGCGGACGCCGAAATCGCGCGGGGTATTCGGGTTGAACATCTGATGAGTATCACCACCCAACGGCCTCATGAAATGACGTCCTTCGCGGTTGTGAACAAAAAGACAAGGCCTCCCAAGATCTCCTATCCATTTGATGATGAGGGGAAAAACGAATTGAAGCTTTCGGGAATGTAGCTGAAGAAGCTATTCCCGTGGGGAACCCTATCGGTGAAATCAACCTGAAGCTTTTAGGTCAGGCCTTCAATAAATTGTCCAACCTTCAACTACAAAACCCTTTCATTTTTCCTCATCCAAAGAATCTCCCCGTCTGGTGGTGGCCATCCTGGGCCTGATTCATTAGATTTTCCAGAGTTGGGTTGGCACATCACTTGACCTATACTTGGCGCATACTATGTCCCAAACAACAATGAATCGTTGGATAAGGGGAATGGCCCTGACAGGGGTTTTGGCCGTCTTGTTCCTATTGACCTTCCGGCCTTATCCGGCTTTTGGCGCTACCGCGGAGCAAAGCTACAACGAAGGCATGAGGTATTTCCAAGAGACCCACCAGTGGTACGAGGCCATCCACAGCTTCAAGGACGCCGTGGAGGCCGACCCAAACTATTGGCAGGCCCACGAGGCCCTGGCCAAGGCTTATGAGAAGGTCGGGAACAAGGCCAAGGCCATCGAAGCCGCCGAAACCAGCTTGACCCTCCATCCCGACAATTCCGAACTGCAAAAGCTTTTCAGTGAATGGCGGCTGGACACTCCCGATATCAACGCTCCCAAGCCTCCTGTTCCTTCCGCACGCAGGTCCCCTTACCAGATCGAGGTCATGGGAGGGATCGCGTTCAATAACCGGAACCCGGGCGCTGGGTTAAGCTGCGGTGTCCGGGGCATCTACTTGATGGGACCCCGGTGGGGGATCGGGGGATCGCTCGATTTCCAAAGCATCTTCAACTCGTCCCAGACGGTCATCGACGACGGTTCCAGCGGGACGGGGCGGATCGACTTAAATACCAGCAACACCTATTACGCTTTCGACCTGTTAGCCACCGTTGAATACAGTTTGACCGAGAATACGGACTTGGCGCCCTATGCCGTGGGCGGCCTGGGGTTTTCACGGCCCGGGTCTTCGGGGTCCACTACCATTGACTCGAAGAACCCCAGCTATCCTTCCAGCACCACGAATTTTTCCGGCGGCGGTGACATTTTCGGCATGGCCCAGGCTGGGTTGGGGGTTGCTTACACGAGCCCGGATGACATGACGTTCTTCCTGGAATGCAAAGCCAATATGATCCTCACCGCGAATATCTATGTCTTCTTTCCCATCAACGTGGGGATTCAATTCACGCCCTAAGCCAATCCAAGGCTGAATAGGGTGATGGCTTAGACCCGTTTATTCTCCCTCATCCAAAGAATCGCGCCCGTGTGGTGGCGAGCATGCCAGGCGAAGATTCCCAAGGCCGTTGAAAGTTTCGTCAACTGGTTGTTCCGGGGGTTCATGTAGGTCCGGGCAAATTGATCCTCCGTCAGGGTCCGCATCAACTGCGCCCATATCTTATGGATACCCTCGAATTGGGCCAGGGGCCCCTCCGCAGACCCGGTTTTGGACTCTTCCAGATCCATCCATTTGTTCCGGTCATAGGCGTAGACGACGGGTTGGTCCTCGGTCAGGGCCAATTTAAAGCTGATATAACTGTTCGTGTGGCTGTCCGCCAAATGGTGGAGGATCTGCCGGATGGTCCAGTCCTTATACTTGGTATCCAGTTGGGTGTCGGACAAGCCTTTCACGGCATCCCGTAGTGCTTGGGGGGCCTTTTCAATGAGACGGATTTGTTCTTCCCGGGAGGGTTGTTCTTCCTCTTTCGGAGTGGGGCCCACTGGGTATTGGGGAGCTTCCATGTTTTTTCCTCTTTTCTGATTTATGATGTCCTAACTATACAGGATGTTGAAAAAGTCCCAACGGGACTTTTTCGTATTATCGTCGCGAATTACCCCTTAAAAATAAAGGGGTTAACTGCGATTCGCTCCTAACCCATGCCTGTAGACAGAGTGTAAAATCATTTTTTTAGCACTCTGTGAATCGCGCGACGTCTAAAAATCACCAGTTGAAATGAATTTATATTGGGAGTTGATATGAAAAAATTCCGTGGCAGCGTTATTTATCCGATGATTTTGGGGTTGATGGTTGGATGTTTATTACCGATGCTCGCTTTTGCGGTCCCGTCCACCCCAGCAATTACCGGCAACTGGCTTGGGACCCTGCTCAATTTCCGCTTGGTTTTTATCATTTCCGAAAAACCAGACCACAGCTTGAGTGTTATTGTTCAAAGCCTCGACCAGCGCGGCTCCAACATCCCGACTGAAAATGCCACCTTCAAGGATAAGGTGTTACATTTCGATTCCAGCGTTATCCAGTCCTCTTACAACGGGAAGTTGAGCGAGGACGGAACCGAATTGGAGGGGTACTGGAACCAGAACGGAACGCATCCCTTGACCTTGAAAAAGATCGACAAGGTCCCAGTGTTTGAATATGTGCGCGACGCTAAAGACGTCGATGGGTTAAAGCGCACCATCGACCAGTTAGTGGAACCCTTGATCAAGGGAGGGTGGGACAAGGCCATGGCCGTTGGCGTGATTTACAAGGGGCAGAAGCGGGTTTGGGGCTACGGCAACGCCTCTTTAACAGGGGACAAAGTTCCCAATGGCGACACGGAATTCGAAGTCGGCTCCATCACCAAGATTTTCACCCGGCTGATGTTCATCGACATGATCCAAAAAGGCCAAATGAAGCTGGACGACCCGGCCCAAATGTACCTTCCGTCTGGGGTTAAAATGCCTTCCTACAATGGCAAGCAGATCAGCCTTTTCCATTTGGCCCAACACTTGGCGGGTCTGCCCCACGACCCGGATGATCTTGATTGGAACGGTCCTGATACGGATCCCCAATCCAAGTACACCCTTCAACGGCTTTACGATTATCTGGGCCGCGTCAAACTGACCCGGGAGCCGGGTGTTCAGCCCGAATACAGCAACACCGGGGTAGCCTTGTTAGGGGATATGATCGTCTCGAAAAGCGGAATGTCCTATGAGGACTACCTTCAACAGTTGGTTTGCCTGCCCTTGGACCTGAAGGACACTGGGGTAGTTTGGACCGAGGACCAGCTTTCCCGCGCCGCCCAAGGTTATGACGGAAAAGGGGACCCCACCCCGCTTTGGAAATGGACCGAGCCGACCTTCATCGGCGCCGGGGCAATCCATTCCACGGCGAACGACCTGCTCAAGCTGGCCCAGGACCTTTTCAAGCCCACTACTACCGAGCCCCTCCAGAAGCTCACTACTTATAACTTTGCCGATCAGTTGGGCTGGGGTTACTTCGTCACCCATGACGGTCAAACTGCCCAGTTCAACAGCTCCTTCTACGTCGACCGGGACAACCAATGGGCTGTTGTGGTTTGGGGAAGCCGGTGCAATATGAAGGCGTCCGCATTGGCCGCCGAGGTCCGGAAAGTGGTCAAGGGAATCAAACCCATCCCCCTGGACCTTCCCGAAATGGTGAAAGCGCCCGCTTCCAAACTGAAGCCTTTTGTGGGCCGCTATAGGGTCGAGCAGGTGGATTCCCTTTCGAAAAACCTGGCGGGAAAAGTCTATAAACTCGAGGCGAAGAAAGGCCATTTTGTCAGTATCAATGAAATAACAAAAGTGACTTCCCCCCTATACCTAACGTCGAACGGCGACCTGTTTGAGGAAAACGGTACTATTCTCTTTTCGCCCATCAAAGACAGCCAGGGCCAAATCGTAGGAATGGTCACGAAACCGAACCAAATCTATTCTATGACCCTTCGAAAATTGGACAGCTCCGGAAATCCGATGGAATGGCCCCTCGTATCCAAGGGCAAGGCCTTGGACTCTCCCGGGGGAAAACTACTCGTGGACAACTTTGAATCGGGAAAAACCCAAAATCCTTTGGGGGGTTCATGGGTGGTTCAATTTGACGACCACAATCTGGGCACCGTGCTGAAGGACAAGGACCAGTTCATCGTCAAGGGCGGGCCAAAAGGTTCCAGTTATTGCGCCCGCATTTACGGCCACTTTGGGTTTAGCCGGGATCCTTGGCCCTATGTCCAGCTTTTCACCACGCTGGGAACCCAAGGCCCGGTGGACCTGAGTGGGTTCAGGGCCATTGTGTTTATGGCCAAGGGTGACGGCAAAAACTATGAGGTCATGATGAATACTCCCTCCGTTACCGACTACTGTTATTTCCGGGTTCCCTTTAAGAGTTCGAATGACTGGACTTTGCAGCATATGGATCTGGATTCCTTCAACCAGCCGGGCTGGGGGAAAAAGGTGCTTCGAGATTTTGGTTCGGTGACTCAAATCCTTTACCAGCCCTCGGAGATGAGCGACCAGGATTTTGACCTGTGGATCGATGACGTGACCCTGGTGAAATGAAGTTAGGGTAAAATATGAGGATTCCCTTTTTTCAAGTAGATGCTTTCGTGACCCAAAAACCCTTCTCGGGTAATCCGGCGGGGGTCTGCCTCTTGCCGGGCCTGGCGGAGGAAACCTGGATGCAGGGCTTGGCCCGCGAAATCAACCAGGCTGAGACGGCCTTCCTATATCCCGAGAAGGACGGCTACCGTTTGCGGTGGTTCACACCGGTCCTCGAGATAGCCCTTTGCGGCCACGCGACCCTGGCAAGCGCCCACGCTCTTTGGCAGGAAGGCCTTTTGAAAAAGGACGAGGAAGCCCGGTTCTTTACCAAGAGCGGCCTCTTGAAGGCAGTCCAAAAGGACGGCTTGATTGAACTGGATTTTCCGGCGACCCCGGTAGTCCCCTGCGAAAAGATCTCGGGCTTGGAGGAATCCTTGGGAGCCAAGGTGGTAAGCCTGGGCCATAACGGAACCCAATATTTGGCCGAGTTGGAATCCGCCGGGATTGTCAGGAACCTGAAGCCGGACTTTAAGAAAATGGAATCCTACTTGAACGCCCAATTGCACGGGGTTATTGTGACGGCGGCCTCGGATGAACCGGTTTATGATTTTGTTTCCCGTTTTTTCGCGCCCCTGGCCGGTATCCCGGAAGACCCGGTGACGGGTTCGGCCCATTGCGCCTTGGGGCCCTTTTGGATGGACCGGCTTAACAAGAATAACTTCTCCGCCACCCAAGCCTCGTCCCGGGGCGGGGAGTTGAAGGTCCGTTGTGAGGGCGACCGGGTATACCTGGGAGGGAAGGCCGTGACTATTCTTCGGGGTGAAATTGACCCACCACTTGACTCAATTTAAGGGGGAAATATGAAAGCTGTACTGCTTTATGAAACCGGAACCACTCCCGTGGAAGCCTTTCGGACGGCTTTTCCGCGGCACAAGGCCGTCATGGACCCCCTCATCGAACAAAAGGAAGTCCTGGGGGTTGGCACTTTCAACGGGGGAAAGAACGGCTCCATGGCCATCTTCAAAAACCGGGAGGCCGCTGAAGCCTTTGTGAATAAGGACCCTTTCGTGACGGAAGGTTTGGTGGTGAAATACACCGTACATGATTGGGACGACCAGCTGATCGGTTAATTTCTAAGGGAGGCTTCCAATGCCTGATCTTCAAACGATAATCCAAGACAACCGCAAGGAAAGGGAAAGGCTTATGGCCCTTCTGACCAACAAGAAGGGGGTGGACCTGGGTCGCCGGTTGATGAATGGCTGGACCGTTAAGGGAACCCTCACTCACCTGGCCTTTTGGGACCTGCGCCAGTTAAGCATGCTCAAACGATGGATCATGGACGGCAAAAAACCAGTGTCGGTGGACGCGGATTCGATCAATGATCCCATCAGCCTTATTTCCGAATTTATTCCCTCGCCTTCCGTGGTTAACCTTGTCATCGCGGCGGCGGAGGCGATTGATAAGGAAGTGGAAAGCCTGACCCCGGCCCAAGCCGAGGAACTGATCAAAATGGGTTTTGAGCGCAATCTCCACCGGGCCCAGCACCGACGGAACCATTTGGATAAGATTGATAAGGCTTTGACTAGTTAAATTATTTGAATCAATTGATTTGATTATAAGAAAGGAATTTTATGAAATCCCTTCGTGTGATATTCCCGGCTTTGTTATTTCTCACCCACGGATTTTCATTCGTCGCGGCCCAAGATACGGGCACCCTATTAAATCCCGAAGTTACATATTCGATGCCATCGGGGGCCCAATTCAACGTTCCCAAGGGATGGCTCGTTCAGCCCAAGAACGGTCAATTTATCCTCAAGGATCCAGACGGCAAAATGACCCTGGTTTTATCGGAAAGCCAGGAAGGCGACGGGTTGGACGTGATTAACGATGCCCGGAAAAGTTACAGCCCCGATGTTTCCCTGGCGGTTGCCCATAAGCAACATAACCTCAAACTCGACGATTGGGATGAAGAGTACCGGGTTTGGTATTTTGTGCCGAGCGACGAGAACCCGAGAAAAGCAAGTGAAACCAGGGGCTTCTACGCCATTTCCAAGAAAAGAAACAATCGTTGGTATGTCGGTCTTCTCGATTATGACCGAGTCTCCGCGGCCAAACGCTCCGCCCAATTGGATGTCATCCTCGGAAGCTTAAAAATGCCGGGAGAAAAAGCGAAAATCGTCCCCACGCCTACAGGGGGATTGGACGCCAATTTTTTCAAGACCTTCGAGGATTTCCTGGAACAGGCCCGGACCCGGTGTGATATACCGGGGGCGGCGGTGGCCATCGTGAAAGACGGTAAAGTTGTTTACGCCAAGGGTTTTGGGGTATGCGAGAAAGACAAGAAAGTCCCCGTCACCACCAAGACGCTCTTTTCCATCGCTTCCATGACCAAACCCTTGACGACCCTCTTGATGGCCCGGCTGGTGGACGCGGGAAAATTAACCTGGGATACCCCAATCACCCAACTCATCCCCGGTTTTCAACTGGCCGATCCCAAAGTGACCGGTGAACTGACCATGAAATACACAGTCTGCGCCTGCGCAGGCCTGCCCCGGCAGGATGCGGATTTGGTTTTTCCCGTCGGATACACCAGCCCCGAGGACGTCATTGAAAAAATGAGGACCATGGCTCCCACCACCGGATTCGGGGAGACCTTCCAATACAGCAATATCATGGTGGCGGCGGGGGGATACGCGGCCGCGCGGGTGGTTCATCCCGAACTGCCGCTGGGCCCGGCCTACGCGGCGGTGATGAAGGAATATGTTTTCGGCCCCTTGGGCATGAAAGACACCACCCTGGATTTCCAATCCATCGCCCAAAGCGAGCATGGGAGCCCCCATTGTTACAAGCTGGACTATGATTACCTTCCCGTTCCCCTGACCTATAACGATTGGATTGGCCCGGTGGCCCCGGCGGCGGGCGCCTGGTCCAACGTGGAGGATTTATCCCAATATATGTTGATGGAATTAGCCAAGGGAATAGGACCGGACGGTACCCGCATCGTGTCGGAAGCGAATTTGTTGAAGCGCCGGGAACCCCAGGCCCGGATATCGGACAAGGCGGCTTACGGTCTTGGTTTAGTGGTGGAGGATGACAAAGGCGTTTCGGTGGTGAGCCACGGCGGCAATTCAACGGGTTATACCTCTAATATGTTCATGCTTCCGGCCCAAAATATAGGAGTGGTAATTTTGACTAACGCCGGCCAGGCGGGGTATTTCCGCGGAACCGTTTATGAGAGGTTTATGGAGCTTGTTACCGGAAGGGAATCCCAAGCCCAAGACCACCTGGATCGGGATATCAGCTACCGAAAGTCCCAAGCTGATATATTGACCCGGGCAGTTTCCAGTCAGTCGGCCCAATCCTGGTTTTACAATTTCACGGGGGATTATGTCAATGAGGCCTTGGGCCATGTTTCCCTCCTAGTGACCCAGGAGGGCGGAATGTTCGACGCGGGCAAATGGAAAGCGCATATCACCGGTTATGAGTCGTTAAACAGGGTGGATACTTATATTTATCTTGTGGATCCTCCCCTGACCTGGTCTGAGTTCATATTGAACGACAAGGAAGGGCACAAGACCATGACCTATAAGACGCCCCAAAAAAATTACGTCTTTGAGCAGGTTCCCAAGAGCGCGGGGCATTAATTTACCTGCCGGGATAGACGCCGCTCTGGTAAAATTTTGAAGACCACCTATGAAAAACCATAAAATTCATGCTTTCGCCACGGCCTTATTATTCGTTTCCATCCAGGCTTATGCCCAAGCCCCTGTCGGCACCCCGACCCCGGTCCCCTATACCTATGACCAATTAAAAGAAAACCTCACCCGGTACATCCAAGAGCAAATGGGTAAGGAAAACGTGAAGGGTTTGAGCATCGCCCTGGTGGACGGGCCCAATGTTGTCTGGGTGAAGGGCTTTGGCTACGCGGACCAGCAAAAGAAAATCCTCGCCACGGAGAATACCCGCTACGCCCTGGGGGGTGTCTCCCGCGTGTTTACCGCGGCCGAGGTGGTTCATTTGAGCGAACAGGGAAAAATCCTGTTGGATCAGCCCATTCAAAGTTACGTCCCCGGTTTTTCCATCCAAAGCCGTTTCCCAAAAACAAAACCCATCACGCCCCGCGCCCTCCTTGCCGGCCACTCGGGCCTGCCGGGGTTTTTCCTCAAGGGAATTTGGGTGGACCAGCCGGAGACCCTCCCTGAGTTCCTCAAGGACTTGAAAAGCGATTACCTTTACGATCCGCCCCAGACCCACTACCGCTATTCCTACACCGATTACGACCTGCTGGGCCGGCTGGTGGAACTCAACCGCAAAAAGCCCTTCGCGATCGCCATGAAGGTAGACTTCTTTGATCACTTGGGGATGGATTCCTCGGCCTTTGAGACGCCCCTGCCGGACGCGTCCACGGCCAAAGGTTACTTTGAGGGGAATCCCATAGCCCAAGCGCATTTGCGGGATGTCCCGGCGGGTGGGATGGTTTCCTCCGCCAACGATCTGGCCAAGTTCCTCAGCTTCCTTTTCGGCGCGGAGGCACCGGAGGAAGCGCCGTTGAGTGAAAACTCCATTGAAGGCCTTTTCACGCCCCAATTCCCGAAACTATCGCTGGATTTTGGCCATGATGTGGGAATGGGATGGAACTTGAGCGGTTTTAACTTTGACGGGCTGCAGGACCTGGCCTGGATCGACGGGACCTATCCGGGCTATTTCGCGGCCATGATGGTTTCCCGGGAAGAAGGGCTGGGCGTGGCCATCCTTTCGAACTCCAGCGAGGCGGGCAAGATCGCGGACGACTTGGCGGCCAGGACCCTCAAATTGGCGCTCCAGGTGAAAAAGGGAATCCAGGCGAACCTGGAAAAAAAGAAAATCAAGATGCCGCCCCTCGTGGTGGTTCCGCGGGAGACCCTGGCGAAATACACCGGCACCTACTCGGCCCTGGCCCAGCTCGCCGGTATCAGTCTTGGGGAAAAAAACCTTCGACTGGATTTTGATGGCCACCAGTTGGACCTCCTATCCGTATCCCAGGTCACCTTCATCCCCCGCTTCGTATTCATCCTCTTTCCCATCGACCTGCCCCAATATCCCCTGACTTTTTCCAACGGGGGAGGGAAGGACGTCATCCTTTTGGGAGGCCTTCATTTTCCCATTCCTTTCGTGAGGATCGCCCCGGTCGTGATACCCGAAGCCTGGAAAAAACGGCAGGGGGAATATGTCCTGGAAAACTCCGACGGGCAAATGGAATTCAGCCGGATTACCTTGGCCCAAAAGGGGGATTACCTGACGGTGGTATTGAAGGTCTCCCTCAAGGCGCTTCATATCAAGGACAAGGAATTCAAGATCGCCCTCCTGCCCATTTCCGATGAGGATGTGGTGGTGCCGGGGCTTTTTTACGGGGACGGGGGAACCCTGCACGGGGTGGAGGATGAGGAAGGGAATCCGCGAATCTTTTACTCAGGTTATTGGTTCTCAAAAGTGAAACCGCCCTCGCCAACCCCGGCGCTTACGCCGGTAGCAACCCCTTTGAAACCGGCCCCGCGGCCTACCATCTAAGTTCAATGGGTTTATTATTCAAAGAAGAATTGGCAAGGTCCTAGCGGCTCTTTCCACCAAAGACTTCGGCTTTGTAAGCGGTTTCATCTATAATTCCACCAGGTTTATTAAATTCTGGGCCTTTTAAGGGAATATTTTCCCCGCTGGAGGCTCTAAGTCATTGGGAGTTCCATTGGACGAGCGGAGATTGGTGGAAAGGGTCCTAAAGGGCGACGAAGGGGCAAGGACCGAGTTCTACCAGGCTTACCGGCAAAAGCTCCACAGCTTTTGTGTCTACTTCATGGGCGCCAATGACCCGGAGATCGAAGATATCCTCCAGGAAGCGTTCATGGTGGCTTTCCAGAAGCTCCCGCAGTTCGAGTTCCGGTCCGCCCTGGATACCTGGCTGACGCAGATTTGCATCCATAAGTGCTACCGGCACTACCGAAGCCGAAGCCAGGTGACCGCGCAGGCGGAGGAAGACCTGGAAGGGTTCCTCCGGTCCCGGTCATTGGAAGCCGCCGACCAGGCGGACCGGTCAAGGGAGAAAAAAGACAGGCTTCAAATCCTGAAGAAGGCCTTGAAGGGGATCGGTGATCCCTGCCGCCAAATCCTCGAACTAAGGGCCAAGGACGAAGCCAGTTATATAGAGGTCAGCCGGAAATTGAAGATCCCACTGGGGACGGTGATGTCCCGGCTGGCGCGCTGCACCGCCGCACTCAAGGCGGAAGTGGAACGGATACTAAAAGAAGGAAAGCAATGAACCGACTCGTCGAGGAATTTTTCAAACGTGACCTGACCGAAGGCGAATCACAAGCCCTGGAAGAACTGTTGGAAAAATCCAGCGGCGACGCCTTGGGTTTCGGCGAGAAGCTGCGTGGTGAATACCTTGCCCTAGGCCTGCCCGACCCCCAAACCCTTTCCCCCTCCGCTTCCTCGGTCCCCCATAGCCTGACCTGGATTAAAGCCGTCCTCTTGACCGCGGTTTTTGCCGGGTTGGGAACCACGGCCTGGTGGTTCTGGTCCAAGCCGGCCGTTGTTTCCCTGGCGCCGTTTATGATTCCCCAAACCGTTTCCCGGCCCAAGGTGAAACTGCTTCCGCCGCCTATCACGATTCCCGAACGCCTGGTTTCCACCGCCGAGGGTAATCGCTTAAGCGTGGTGGTGGAACTGGAGAAATCTTCTTCCGTACAGGTCTCCATCCTCGATCCCCATAACCAGACCATCCGGGCACTTTTCACGGGCAGCCTCAAGCCCGGGAAGTGGTCCCTCCATTGGGACGGCCTTTTGGACAACGGTTCCAAAGCGCCTGCCGGGAACTACCGTATTCAGGTCAAATCCGGCTCTACCGAGATGTCCAAAACCGTCAGTATTGAATAGGGAAATCCAGTTCTTGCTGTCGAAATATGAACAAACCTTCCGGGGATGCTATGATTTTCGGGGAGGGGTTCATGCCGCCGTGTTATTTCCAAAAACAAGATCAAATTTTTAAACGCTGGAATTCTTTTATTCCGGCGTTTGGGTTCCTTTTTCTATTCCTCTCCTCCCCCCTTCATGGGGCGGCGCCAGGTTGTGTCGGCTTCGCGGCGGTGGATGGGGATAACTCCATCGGCATGTCCATCGCGGGCGGCACGGTCGGGGGAGCGGGAGGGACGGCTGTCACTGTTTCCACCCAGGCCCAGTTGGAAACGGCCTTGGGCCAAGCCACACCTTTAACCATCTGCGTCCAGGGGTTGATTGTTCTGACCCCTTACGGCAACACGGAAAAAGTTCCCTCAAACACGACGCTACTGGGCTTGGGATGCGGGTCAGGAATCGTGAACGGCCCGGTGGTGGTGGATGGGACCTCCAACGTCATTATTCAAAACCTGGTCCTGGGCCAGATTTACGTTCCCGGCGATCCCCTGGGCAAGTGCTGCAATTGGGACGCCATCACCATCTGGCATTCGGCCCACCATGTCTGGGTGGACCATTGCGATCTTTCCCACGCCGAGGACGGCCTTTGCGACATCACCGACCAGGCTAATTACGTCACCGTTTCCTGGTGCCATTTCCACGACCACAACAAAGCGTCCCTGGTGGGAAGAAGCGATTCCTACACGGCTGAGATCGGTTATTTAAAGGTCACCTACCATCACAATTGGTTCGACCATGTTTGGATCAGCACCCCCCGGTTCCGGTTCGGCCTGGCGCACCTGTTCAACAACTATTACACCAACGTGGCCCAATACTGCGCCTGGGATACCATGGCGGGTCAGATGGTGGTGGAAAACAATAATTTCGGGGTCAGCGCTATCAACCCCTTCGCGATCGGCACACCCACGCCAACCTATCAACCCAGCTTGACGGCTGTGAACAATCTTTTCGACCCGACCGCTACCGGCTCCCAGGATACTTTCGGGACAGCCTTCAATCCCGCGACCTTTTACGCCTACAGTCCCGACAGCCCGGCCCTGGTTCCCACCATGGCGGCTTCCGGGACGGGTCCTTGCGGCAACCTTGCCACCGCCACCCCCACACCCGCGGCCGCAGCGGCCACCGTTTGGCGTATTGTGGCGGGGGGCCCCGCATACACCGATTTGGCGAGTAATGTTTGGGCCGCCGACACCCAGTACTTGGGAGGATACAACTACGCCGTAACGGCTGCCGTCCCCATTACCAGCACCTCGGACGCCGCCCTTTACCAAACCGAGCGGTACGGAAACCTTTTCAGTTCCAATAATTTCAGCTATTCCTTCCCGGTGCAGACGGGTTCCTACCAGTTGACCTTGAAGTTCGCGGAAACAGATTTCACCGGCGCGGGCCAAAGGGTCTTCAACGTGGCGGTGAACGGTTCGCCCGTTCTTTCCAACTTCGACCCCTTTGCCGACGCGGGCGGCGCCGGGATAGCGGACGACAAGATCTTCAATAATATTTCCCCTTCCGGAGGACTGATCACGGTTTCCTTCAGCCCGGGGAGCGCGGATAGCCCCAAGGTCAACGCGCTACAAGTCATACCCCAGCCACCCACTCCGACACCCACCCCAACTCTTACCCTGGCGCCAACCAGTACTAACAGTCCAACACCGACTTCGACCAGCACGCTTACAAAAACGCCTTCTAACACACCGACCAACAGTCCAACTCTTACCCCAACCAATTCCACCACAAGGACACCCACGAATAGCGCGACTTCAACACCAACTAGGACTTCGACCCCGACTCCAACCAGTACACCTACTAAGACTTCGACCAGCACAGCTACTACAACGCCTTCCAATACGCCGACGAAAACACCGACCAACAGTCCAACTCTTAGCCCAACTAATTCGCCCACACTTATTCCTACCTCAACCCCAACCTCCACGTTTACGCCAGTTTTTACACCGTCTTCCACCCCCACTTACACGGCTACGCCCAGCCCCACCCCGCCCGTGCCCAACGGGGTTCCTTACGTTTATTCCAACCCTTCCAGCGGGCCAACGGTGCGTTTCGTCTACACCATGGCCGAAAACGGGACAGCTTTCATTAAGGTTTGGAACGCCTCGGCCCAGCTGGCGGCCAGCTTACAGGAAGTGAAGTCCACGGGCGGCCAGGAAAGCCAGATGGACATTACTTCTTTCGCACCGGGGCATTATTTCTACCAGGTGGACCTCAAGTATGACTCGGGGAAGGAAGACTGGTTCGACCCTAAAGTTTTGGCAGTCAAGAGATGAAAAACCAAAGGCCAACACAAAGCCACGAAGTCTCTAAGAAAAAGGTAAAGATATTTTTTATATTTAAAACTTTGTGTCTTAGTGGCTTTGTGTTGGCCTTTTTTGTTTTGGGTGTTGCTGTTGCGCAGACGGCAACAAGCGCGGCGAGTGGCGCCGTGCCATTGTTGAACCTGCAAGGTTCGGCTCGGGACCTGGGGATGGGGTCGGCTTTCGTGGCCGTGGCGGATGACGGCTCGGCCCTCTTTTACAACAGCGCGGGCCTGTCCGGAATGCGAAGTCCGGAGGTTTCCCTGCACCACAACAGCTACCTGGCCGGAACCTTCCAGGAAACCCTGTCGGCGGCCTTTCCCGCCGGAAACAAGGGGGGACTGGGCTTGGCCTTGAGTTACATCAACTGGGGGGCCCTGGATTTGCGGGACAGCTCGGGTGTTTCCCAGGGGGCTTTTAATGATACGGACATCGGCCTCACGGCGGCCTGGGGAATGGAGTGGACTGAGGGATTTTCCGCAGGGGTAGCGGTCAGGGCGGTTCAGCAAAAAGTCGTCAACGACCTCTATACCAGTCTGGCGGGCGACCTGGGGGTTTTGTGGTCGCCCGTGAAGAATTTCCGCCTGGGGGCGGCCTATTCCAACCTGGGCACTGCCGTCGCAGGCCATTCCCTGACTGGACAATTCCAGGGAGGGGCCTCGGCCACTTTCGATTTGAGTTCCCGCGATCGGTTTCTTTTAGCTCTTTCGGGTTCCTGGTTTTCCACCAACTTGGGAGCGGCGCAGGCGGGAGGGGAACTGGTATTGGACAAGCGCTGGTCCTTGAGGGCCGGATACCAACTGCCCTTTACCGACAACCAGGTCAGTGGGTTCACCAATTTCACCGCCGGAGCCGGCGTAAAGATTGAGTCCTTGTCCCTGGATTACGCCTACCTGCCCTTCGGCAGCTTGGGCGTGTCCCACCGCGTCAGCCTGTCCTATCAGTTCGAACTGCCCAAGGAAGTGGTGAAGGTCCAGGTGCCTGTCACCGTGCTCCAGCCGGTGCCAGAACCTGTCTCAAACCCGAAGGACGTGGAAGTGCACTTCAAAATTTCCACCGATCCCCTGGCCGAGGGACAAGGCCTGGAAAAGGAGGGGAAGTGGAACGAGGCCTTGAAGATCTACGCCGAAGCCTTGAAGGAAACACCCCGAAACGACCTGCTTTGGTCCGCCATGGGGAGGCTTTATTACCAGCTGGGGAAGAAGGAATACGCGGTGCGTTGTTTCGAGAATGTCCTGAAACTCAAACCGGATAATAGCCCCCTCCGGGGGTGGTTGGAAAAATATAAAGCTTCAAATATGTCCAAGTAAACCTTCGTTTTTATCGATAAACTAAAAACTATAAAAAAAACCTACCAAGGGAATAAAGCCGCCCGGTCATGTCTCTAAGGGACATAGAAGTTTGTCTCGTTTTGAAGAACGGGACTTAAAAACCGAGGTGGAATAATGAGAACCTATCAAAACGTTTTCGGCCATGCGTGGTCTTTTCGGTTGTTCTGCGCCGCTCTTTTCCTTTCCGCTCTTTCCGCATCGGCCCAAACCCTCACGATTACCTCCGCCCCTTATAACGCCTCAACGGGCAGTGCCGATAACGCTTCCGCCATTCAAGCCGCCATCAACGCGGTGGGAAGCGGCGGAACGGTAGTGGTTCCCTCCGGAACCTTCCTCAGCGGCCCCGTTACCCTGAAAAGCAACATGACCTTCCAGCTAGCCGCCGGTTCCATCCTGCGGATGACGGCCATGGGGACCTTCCCCCAAAACACGGATTTCGTTTACGGCACGGGTTTGAGTAACCTCACCATCAACGGCTCCGGAACCATGGACGGCCAGGGCGCGGCCTGGTGGACGGCCTTCAACAACGGCGGTACGGACAACCGGCCGCCAGCCATGATCGAAATCACCAAGTCCTCGAATGTGACGCTGATGGGGATCACGGTGAAGGACTCGCCTAAGTTCCATGTCCAGACCTTAGGGTCCATGAACGGTGTTTACATCGGGGGGGTGAGCATCACCGCCGCCTGGCCTTCCCCCAACACGGATGGCATCGACCTGCGGGGAAAAAATTACCTGATTGAGAATTGTTATATTAGCGATGGGGACGACGTGATCCAGATTGGCGGCAGCTCGGACAATTGCCAGGGAATCACCATCCGCAATTGCGCCTTCGGGACAGGCCACGGACTCTCCATCGGCGGTTATACCCAGGGCGGAGTGAGCAACCTGCTGGTGGATAGCTGCACCTTCACCGGGACCCAGTATGGCATCCGCTGGAAAACCGGCCGTGACCGCGGGGGAATCATCGACAACCTCACCTATTCCAATATCACTATGACGGGCATCCTGAGTTATCCCTTCTTCCTCACCAGCTGGTATCCCAATCCTTCCTCCCTCCCGCCCACATCGGATACATCGGCCACTGTTACCAGCACCACGCCCTTTTGGAGCAACATCACCCTTCGCAACATTACGGCCTCGACGGCCAGCGGGGCCAAGAGCCCGGGTATCATGTGGGCCGTGCCGGAAGCCCCCGTCTCCAACGTTTTGCTGGATGCGGTTACCGTGACCGGCCCCAGCGGGGTCAACTTCGAGTTCCACCACGCCAGGGGTGTCACTGTCATGTGCAACGTCCGCGTAGACGGCCAAGCGCCGCCCACGGATATTGGTTCTTTCGACGCCACTATTACCTATCCGTCTTGCGGGTCGAATCCCACGCCGACTTTTACGCGTACCTTTACTCCGATGCCCGCGACCAACACTCCCACGCGGACTTTCACATTCACGCCGGTTCCACCCACGAATACACCGACGTTTACCTCTACCAAGACCAATACACCCATTCCACCAACGTCCACGAATACGATGACTTTCACCAAAACCAATACTCCCGTGCCGCCCACACTCACTTTTACCTTCTCCACGACGAATACGTCTGTGCCCCCGACGATGACCTTTACGGCTACGGCCACTAAAACCAATACACCGGTTCCTCCCACCAATACCAATACGCCTGTGCCACCGACTTCGACTTTCACTCAAACACCTACTCTATCCTCCACGCCGACCAAGACCTCCACCAACACACCGGTACCCCCGACGATGACAAATACGCCGGTTCCGCCGACTTCAACCTTCACGAAAACGGCAACTCCATCCTTTACCCCTACGTCCGTTCCACCCACGTCAACCCCTACCAATACACCCATTCCTCCTACTTCGACCTTTACGGCTTCACCGACGAGGACCAATACACCCGTGCCGCCGACCAATACGAACACACCTGTACCGCCCACGGCTTCGATGACGCCTACGGAGTCCCTCACCGCTACGCCTTCGGCTACGCCAACTAACACATCAGTGCCGCCCAGTTTGACTCCTTCACCTACCAACAGCTTCACGGCGGTCCCTCCGACATCCACGCTTACGCCCCTGCCGCCCACGATGACGAATACCCCGGTGCCCCCGACCGCCACGAATACTCCCTTGCCTAGCAATACCAATACTCCAGTCCCTCCCACTAATACCTTTACGGTGGTGCCGCCCACCTTTACTACGACCGCCGTTCCACCAACGGCAACTCCCACCAATACAGCTTTGCCTCCAACTTCGACATTCACGGCGATCCCGCCTACCAAAACCAAAACACCAGTCCCGCCCACCGCCACCAGTACTCCGACACCGACACGAACCAATAGCCCCGTGCCTCCCACGGCCACTTTCACACCTGTTCCGCCCACTTCCACCAAAACTCCGGTGCCTCCTACGCTAACGTTTACGAGAACCGCGACTCCCTCGTTTACTTCGACCTTTACTTCGGTTCCGCCAACGCATACTTCCACTAACACGCCCACCGCAACAGTTACCTCCACCGCGACCTTTACTCCGGTTTCGGGAATTAGAGTGGTCATTTATCCGAACCCCTCGACGGGGTTGACCCCCGCTCATATCCAAATTACTGGTTTGACGAGCAGTTCCTATATCGATGTGGAACTCTTTACCGTGTCCATGCGCAAAATCTGGAAGGAAACCCTGGGCCAAAAGGGCCCGGGCACGGTGGATTTCACCATTCCCTTGACCGATCAAACGGGAGCGGCCCTCGCCAACGGGGTTTATTACGTGGATGTGCGCATCGACGGCAAGCACTACGTTGAGAAATTACTAATCCTGCGTTGATGCCTGTTTGGGCATCAACACGCTAAGGCTTATGCCTCATCTTGTGGATTCGGCATAAGTGCGCTAACGCTTTTTGCGTTAGCACATTCAAAGAGTGTGCCTCGACTTGAGGTCTCGGCACAGAAGCGTTAATTTTCCCGCCGGGCGGGACGCGCGACTTTTTAGATCCGGCGGGGCTTGATGGCTCCACCCCAGAGAAGACCAA
Organism: candidate division FCPU426 bacterium; assembly: GCA_003152075.1. Classification (GTDB taxonomy): domain Bacteria; phylum Oederibacteriota; class Muellerivitia; order Muellerivitales; family Muellerivitaceae; genus PALSA-1180. Next base: position 73,280 of record PLZG01000111.1, on the reverse strand, counting down.
TGAAAATGAATCTTGCGACGGTTGAACTCGGCGCGATACAAATGAAACCGGTTCCATTAAGCTTCTTTCGAGGCTTCGCACCCACGTGTCCTTCCCGGAAAAAGGCTTTTAAGGATATCTTTGCCTTGGCGTTGGGATTATTTATCTCCGTGGGAATGACGCCGGCCCGAGCCTGGGTCAATCCAGGATTCGAGACCGGAAACCTGACTGGCTGGACCACTGCCACGGGAAACGCGGGCAGTCTGGTCTGCGGTAATCCCACCTCCAAGGTAGTCAATACGGGAATGGGCCCGTCTCCTGATTCGCTCGGCACCCTAACCCCGGGGGGATTGTCCATGGTCCAGTCGGGCACCTACGCGATCCAGCTTTTCTCCTCCATGGGCGACGCCGCCTTCGCGGATTGGGCCCAAGTATGGCAATCGGACACCGTACCCTCCAACGGCCAATGCTGCCTCTCCTACTGGATCGCCGCAGTTTTGGAGGACAAGCATTATGTCACAGGGGATACCTTCAAGGACTCCTACGTGGAAGCCGACGTGATCATCGGCGGTGGAACAGGCGGGGCGGGCGGCGTAACGATTTCCAGCATTCGTTACGGTTGGGGCTATTCCACAAGTTTGGTGGTACCCACCGGCACCCAAGGCGCCGGAACTTTTTCGGGTTGCCCCATCACCAACGACAGCCCCCTTCCGGATTGGGGATATATCCCCTGGACGGAACAAAGCGTCAACTTATGCGCTTACGCGGGGCAGCAGGTGACGCTGGTGGTTACCGCCCATGACTGCGACGGCGACGGCCATTACAGCCTGGGATACCTGGACAACGTAGCCTGGCAGACCTGCATAACCCCCCAGTTGAAAATCAACAAGTCGGTCAATCCGCCAGGACCAGTCATGGCCGGCGACACGCTGACCTACACCATTAATTACGCCAATACGGGAACGGTCGCCATCGACGGCATGCAGGTGTGCGATTCCATCCCCACGGACACGAAATTTATTTCTACCACGGCCGCCGCAAACCCGGCCTTGGGCGCCATCACCTGGACGGGTACAAGTCCGGGTGACACCATCTGCTGGGATGTGGGAACGGTGCCGGCGGGAACGGGGGGCACGCTGACCTTCGACGTGACCGTCAAGAAGGGATGTCAGGACATCGTGAACCAAGCCTGGGAAACGGACGTGCTCACGGGGGGACAAGTCACCAACGCGGTCACCAACACGGGGGGAGGGTGCACGCCCACCAAAACGCCGTCGCCGACTAAATCTACCACGCTGGGTCCGCCCACGGCCACTCCCACTTTTACCGCTACCCAGACCTTTAGCTCAACGAGTACTTCAACGAGCACCTCCACCAGTACGTCGACGTCCACTTCCACCGCCACCCGGACCTTTACTTCTACTTTTACCCCCACTCGAACCTCGACGAGCACTTCCACCAACACATCCACCTCAACTTCTACCTCAACGAGCACATCCACCAGTACCTCTACTTCGACAGCCACGGCTACCTCGACTTCCACGAAGACTAGTACGCCTACTTCGACCTCGACTAGTACCTCAACCAACACTTCAACGTCGACCGCCACGGCTACCTCGACTTCCAGCTTCACCAGCACCAGTACTTCCACCTCGACCTCGACTTCTACTAACAGCTTTACCTCAACCTTTACGAACACCTCCACCAAGACCTTTACGGCCACAGCCACTTCAACGCCCACCTCAACCAATACGCCTACCAGTAGTTTTACTCCAACATTCACATCGACCAACACCTCCACCAGCACGTCCACCTATACCTCGACGAGCACTTCCACCAGCACCTCAACCAACACGCCTACCAGTACCTTTACCTCAACCAATAGCTTCACACCCACCATTACCCCAACACCTACCATGACCTTCACGGGAACTTCCCCGCCGACGAATACTTTCACCGCGACCAATAGTTTCACCCCCACTTATACTTCAACAAATACCTTTACCAGCACGCCAACGAACACCTCCACTCCAACATTTACCAGGACCTTCACTCCTACTTCGACGAATAGCTCCACCCCCACAAATTCGCTCACCAACAGCTTTACGGCTACCTTTACGAATTCTTTTACTTCTACCAATACGGCCACACCAACTTCAACCAACACCAACAGTTTTACCCCGTCGGCTACCAACAGCTTCACCCTAACCTTTACCCAGACTTATACCCCAACCGCCACTTGGACGGCGACAGCGACACCCACTTCCACCAACAGCCCTACGCCCACTAATACTTCTACTTCCACGAATACTCCGACTTCAACATCCACGTTTACTTTCATCCCAACCCTCACTTCCACGAAGACTTCAACCTCGACCCCGACTTGGACCTGGACCCCCAGCTTTACCGTCACCTGGACCGTTAGTTTTACGCCCACACCCATAGTCACGCCAGCTGGGCAGGTTACGGTCAAAATTGGGGTTTATAACGAGGCTGGGGAATTGGTGAAACAGTTATGGGTCCGGTATTCCACCCAGCCCATCAACTCTTTTTCCTTAAACGGTGGCAGTGTTATCTCGGCCCTTCAGGGTTCGGGGAGCCTGGTGGGGGTTTACGCCCTGGGACAGGAGATTGTCACTTGGGATGGTACCAACGGAAACGGCGACCCCGTTCTCAACGGGGTTTATCACATCAAAGTGGAAAATGTGGATTCGGTGGGGGCGGTCACCAGCACGACCCAACAGGTCATGGTGAGCCGTTCGTTGGCACGGGTGACGGTCAACATTTACAATGAGGCCGGGGAAATAGTTCGTCACTTATATTCGCTTGTCGCGGCTTCCTCCTCTTCTGAGATGACGGGCGTAGTTTTGAGTTCCTCCGTGTTGAGCGCCTCCGGTCCTCCGGGGGGCAGCGCCTCTTCGGTTCAAATCCAGGTGACGGCGGCGGGAGCCGCTTCCGTGATTTTGACTTGGGACGGCAGGTCGGACAGCGGAATTTTAGTTACCCAGGGTAAATATTGGGTGGAATCGCGATGGGAGGACGGGAAAGGAGGAAACGGAACCATTGTGAAGGATATCACTGTTACTGGGGGAGCGGCTACCGGTGTTGTTTGGGCCCAACCTAACCACTTGTCGGGAACCTCCAGTCAAACCACTTTCAAGGTTGATTCATCCCTGGGCGCGACTCTTACGGCCAGGATTTACACTCTCGGCGGGGAACTGGTGAAAGTGGTCAATGGCGGGAAGGGGACTAGCCAGGCCACCTGGAAAGCGCAGGGGATTGCCAGCGGCACCTACCTGGCGACCGTGAAATGGATTGACGCCAATGGAAAATGGATGGGAAGGAAAACTCTTCAGCTGATGGTGATCCAATAATCCGGTTTAAGCCATAAACCGCCCGAAAACTTAGCGGGCAAAGTTTTCCGGGAATCGGCGCCTTCATTCAATGATAGTATGGCGTCATGAAAACTGCTTCGGCCTGGACCAGGACCTTTTCCTCCCTTCGCATTCCCAACTACCGATATTTTTACCTGGGTCAGTCCGTTTCCCTGCTGGGCACGGCGGCCCGCACCATGGCCATGGGCTGGGTGGCCTTTAACCTGACCCACTCAGAGTACCAATTGGGGCTGGTTTACACCCTCCACACCCTGCCCAACCTCCTCTTCTCGGTTTACGCCGGCTCGGTGGCAGACCGTTTTTCCAAATTGTTGGTCTTCAAGGTGGCCAGCTGGACCGCCCTCATTTCTTCCCTTGCTCTCGCTATCCTGGTTTTTTCCGGCCATATCACCATCGGCGAGCTCAAGCTTTTCGCCCTCTTTTGGGGGACGGCCCACGCCTTTGAGATGCCTTCCCGCCAGGCCCTCATGATGGAGTTGGTAGGCCCGAAGGACCTGGTGAACGCCATTTCCCTGAACAGCGCCATGGTGAACGCTTCCCGCATTCTGGGCCCAGCTTTGGGCGGACCCCTACTGGCGGCCTTCGGCCCGGCCTGGTGTTTCCTCCTGGACGGGTTCAGTTTCCTCGCCGTGCTTTACGGCCTTTACCGTATCCGCTTGAGGCACGAGCCCCGACCGAGGCCCACCAACCGCCTGGAACACCTACTGGAGGGGATGGTCTATGTGCTTAAGAACCCGCTGATGCTCCGCGCCATGCTGATGCTTTTCATCATGAGCCTGGGCGGATGGGCCTACCAATCCCAACTCGCGGCATTCGTGAAAATTCAACTGGGCCAAGCTGAATGGGGCTACGTCTTCGCCCTTTCTTCCGCTGGGTTGGGTTCCTGCGTGGCGGCCTTGCTGGTGGCTACCCATGGAGAACGGTTGGTGAGGGAATCCACCCTTTACGGGGGAGTGGCTCTCTTTAGCTTCTTCATTTTTTTTTTCGGGTTCCAAAAAAATCCTTGGGCGGCCGATGGACTGTTGTTTTGGGCGGCCTTCGGATTGACCATTTTCTTTTCCACCTCCAACAGCCTGCTGCAGACCCAATCCCCCTCGCACTTACGGGGCAGGATCATGGGGCTCTGGGCCATGGTTTTCGGGGGCGGCATGCCGATTGGGAGCTATTGCATGGGTTGGCTGGCGGGGAAGACCGGGTCGGGTACGGCCCTTCAGGCGGGCGGGATATTCTGCTTCCTAATGATGGCGGGGGTTTACCTGATCTTCAAAAGAACCAGGGAATAAAAAAACCTATTTCACCGCCAAGAAGCCAAGTTCGCCAAGAACAACGAAAGAACAAGGAAACTAAAAGAACATTTTTTGGTTCTGTTTTTTTTTACTTGGCGAGCTTGGCGGTGAAATGTTTTAAGGATTCTGGCGGTAGTCCCAGGTACCCGGCACAGCCAGTACTTCCGCAAGGGCTTCCTCCAGCTTGGATCTAAAGGGCGACAAGCCGCAGGCGGGGTCGGTGACTGTCGGGTCCCCGGCTAGCAGTTCAGCCTGGCAACGGCATCCCCCGAAGTCCACTTCCTTCAAATCACAAGAGGCGCAGGGCTCGGGCATCCATTCGGTACCCCGGAAGCGGTTGAAGGAATCCGAATCATTCCAAATCCAGTCCAGGGCTTTGTCTTTCACGTTCTCAAGCTTCAATGACTTGATGGAGTAGGCGGTGGGGCAGGGCAGGACCTGGCCGGAGGGGTTCACCGTGATATAGCGCCGTCCCCAACCGTTCATGCAGGGTTTGGGCCTATCGTAGAAATAATCAGGGATGACATAAAGAATTTCCATTTTTCCCTTGAGGCGCGCCTTAGCTTTATCTGCGATTTTGGATGCGGCCATCACCTGTTCCCGGGTGGGCAATAGCTTGGCGCGGTTGCGGAAAGCCCAGCCGTAATATTGGGTATTGGCCAGCTCCAGCCGGTGGGCGCCCAATTCCTCTGTCAGGGCGATAAGGGTTTCCAGCCTGTCGATGTTGGAGCGGTGCAAGACGATATTCACCGTGAGCGGCAATTCCAGAGACCGGATAATCCCGGCCACCTCAAGCTTCTTCGCGTGGGCTTTAGTCCCGGCGATCTCATCGGCTAGCTTTTCCTCATCCGCCTGGAAACTCAGCTGGACGCTGTCCAGGCCGGCTTCCTTCAGGGCAGCCGCCCTTTTGGCTGAAAGACCCAGGCCGCTGGTAATGAGGTTAGTGTAAAGGCCAAGTTTATGGGCGTGGGCTACCAGTTCTTCCAGGTCCATCCTTTGGAGCGGCTCGCCGCCGGAAAAAAGCGCGTGTAGTACCCCCAGGTCACGGGCCTGGCTCAGGACTTCTTTCCATTTTTCCGTGGTCAGCTCAGAGCCTTGGGGAGAGGCCTGTTCCCAGACGGGGTTGGAGCAATAGGGGCAATGGAGGGGACAGCGATAGGTCAGTTCCGCCAAAAGTCCCAGGGGCCGGTAAGTTTGGGGGCTTGAAGAGGGGGAGGGGAGAGACCCGCTTTCCTGTGGCCAGTTGTTATCCAGGGAACCATGTGAAGGTTCGACCCACTCCACCAAGCCCTTGGAAAGAAACTGGTCCAGGGCTTCCCGGACATCTTTTTCTATATTGACCACGGGGGTTTTGAAATTCTGGGAAAGTTTTTCCAAAATCCACGGCAGGGGAATTTGGCCGTTACAAAGCCGCAGGATAGCGGCCGCGCTTTCATTGAGCTTCATCAGGCCTTCGGGGAAGAGGAGAACCCATCCGCCGGTGGCCGGGTCCTTGCGAAGTTTGGCCCGGGACGCCAGCCTGGGAGCGAGACGTTCATTCATGAAAGGCACCTTAATAAATCATTTTCCCCTCGCCCCTTGGGGGAGAGGGTAGGGTGAGGGGTGCTTGTAGTTGTTCAAACCACCCTCATCCTATCCTTCTCCCCTCAAGGGAGAAGGGAGTCCGCAATTTTAGAGGAACTGATTATTCAGCTTTCCCCCCGCCATAGGCCTCAGCCATGGCATCCAGCAGGTCCCATAACAGGCCACACTTGAAGGACAGGGCCTTCACGGCCTCTTCCTGCAGTTCATGGGTGTTGCAATAGGTGAAGACTAGGTCCAGGCCCTGGTCAGAATCCGTCTTGGCCTGACTGACACGGGAACGGAAATATTCCAAACCCCAGGGTTTCACCCAAGTGTAGTACTTCTCAAACGCCAAGATTCTTTCCTTCATCAGGTCGGGTGCGAAGAGCTCGGTGAGGGAGGAAGCGATGCCCACGGGCCAGGATTTGGTACGGACAAAATTCACGTAGGAATCAACCGCGGCCTTGGCCTTGGGCAGGAGCCCCTTGCCCGAAAGCAGGTCCTCCCGGCTAATGCCGGAGGCCTCGCCCAGCTTGAGCCAGGCCTCGATTCCGCCTTCGCCTTCCTTCAGGCCATCGTGGTCGCTGATGCGGTGCAACCAGACGCGGCGGACTTCCCGGATGGGGCAGTTGGAAATGAGTGCCGCGTCCTTAATAGGAATATTGCGTTGGTAATAAAAGCGGTTTATAACCCAACCCCGAACCTGGTCGGGGGTGAGCTTTCCCTCGTTCATGTTGCGGTGGAAGGGATGCTTATCGTGGTAGTGGGTCATGCCGACGGCGCGCAGACGCTCCACGAGCGCCGCCCGGTCCAGGGGTTGTTCCATTAATTCTCCACAGAAGACGAAATCGTCAATTATTTAACCACCATTTTTCAGGGACAGAACTTGCTTTGTATTCGTTCAGAATTTTTCCTGATTTCGAGTCAACGACATAGGACCAGTTGTCATATTTTTTTTGAAAAAGTTCCGTTTCCTCTGGCCGATGACTAAAGTTGTATCCAAGCCGCATTCGAATTAACACTTTTTGATCATCGGGTGAAAATTCAACTGGAACAGGAAGGACAAGATATCCTTCGGCATCAACTTCTTTGTGATACCGGGCTATTAACTGATGGTCGATTTGCCAATTGTTTTTTATTTTTAGATCCACGACGAGAATCTCGGAAGATTTGGAGGCAGGGGAGTCGTTGACCACTATCAATCTCCCGTGATGGCTGGTTAAAATGTCGATGGCGCGTTCGTGTTTGTAAAATAATATGGGTTCAGCATCCTTTTTGCGTAACAGTTCATACGACTCAAAATATGCCCCGGATTTCTCAGGCGCCACAATTGTTATCCACAAACCCAAAGGAGTTTGGTAAACCCGGGTGTTAGTTATAGTTGTCTCATCGGGCGGCAGAATCTTTTTAGCTTTCTCAACGGACTCCTTTTGATAACTATCTAATTCATCGATAGGTATTTCCCTAACTCCCTTGTCGGCGTGAAATACATGAGGTCTTTGATTCGATTTGACCGCAAGTATAGGTACGGCTCTCTTTGTTGTTGTTCTGCTCGGTTTTTGTGTCGAATAAATCTCACGAGTTGGAGTTGGTTCAGGAGCCGCCATTGCCAGAAGAGAGTGTAATGTTAAGATTAGAGCAAATAGATATTTGATTTTCATTTGCGAAACCTTTTTAAAAATGATTTGTTCAATATATCCATATATCCATGAGTCTAAATTTCAAACTCCATCCCATCTGTTCCCACTTCCACCCCGGCTTCTTTGACTTGACGGTGCTGGGGGGAAGATTCGTTCAAGATCGGGTTGGTGTTGTTGATATGCAAGTAGATTTTACGCTTGATGGGAAGGTTACGGAGAATTTCGAGGCTGCCTTGGGGCCCGCCCAAGGGCATATGGGCCATCTGGGAAGCGGTGAGGGTTCCGGTGCCGGTCTTTTTCATTTCATCCTCATCCCAAAAGGTGCCGTCTAATAGGAGGGCATCGCAATCCTTGAGCTTTTCCGAAACCGGGCCAATGAGGCCTGCTGTGTCCGGTAGGAAAACCAGGCGGCCCTTGGTGCGGGGGTCCACCAAGCGATAGCCCACAGCGCTTCCTTTCTCGAATTTGGAGCCAGCATAGCGGGGAAGTTTGCCCGGAACTTCGAAGGCTTCATAAAGCAGCCCGCTTTCGGAACCGTTGCTTTTCAAAAGGGCTTTCAGGGTGGAAGGCGGTTCTGTCCAAGAGACCCCGCCATAGGCTTTCAAAACTTCGGAGATTCTTAAGCCTTCGTCTAGGGCTTTTCGTACTCCGGGGGGAGCGTGCAGGGGAAGAACCCCGCCTTCGCGGAGGATGAAAATTCCCAACACATGGTCCAGGTCGGCATTGGTAAGGAGAACGGCCTCAATGGAGGTGCCTCGGACATGATCGCGTGGGGACAAAAGCTTGGGAAAGGCCTCGATCTGGTGGCGGATATCGGGAGAGGCGTTTAAGAGGAACCAGGATTTGCCATCGGCGCTGACCGTGGCGGAGGATTGGGAGCGGGGGGACGTTCCGGAACGCCCCGAACGGACTTCCCGGCAGAGGGCGCAGTTACAGTTCCACTGGGGAAAACCGCCGCCCGCGGCGGTGCCCAGCAAACGAACGAACAAGGGAAAACCTAGAGCGGGAACCTCAAATCAAAACGTTCCCTTCGTCAATGCCGGAATAGGCGGTGCATTCAGAACAGACACTGACCATCTCGATTTGCGGCTTCATCCATAAATTTTCCATCTCTTCCTCCCTAATTTAACAAAAAAATTATAACAAAATCTCTCACCACGAAGTACACGAAGATCACGAAGTAAAATCCTTAGGCTTTTCACAAAGAATTCTAGCCTTGCTTTGTGTCCTTCGTGAACTTCGTGGTAAATGCCTTTTCCTTATCCAATCACCAGAAGCTTCAAAACCACTCGTTTCCCATCGTAGTTAATAACCAGGTAATAAAGCCCATTGGCCAAGGCCACCCCGTTCTTATCCACTAGGGGAATCTTCAAATTGTTCAGTCCTGCCGGAACATTGGGAATGGTTTGATCCTGAACCTTCCGGAAGGAAAGGGTGAATATCCGGTAGTGGACGTCGGAGGAAGCGCCCAGGGTTAATTGCAGGTTGGTGGAACTGCCACCTGGAGCTGGGTTGGGATAAAGAACGGGGGCGGAAGAAGGAGTTTGTGTGAAAGTGGGAATGCCCGAAGGAGTACTCGACGGCGTAGCCGTTGACGTATTTGAAGGTGTGAATGTTACCGTAAAGGTACTGGTCGGGGTGATGGTGAAGGTTGGCGAAGGGGTTGGGGTGGAGGTGGGTGTTGATGTCGCGGTCATGATGGTCACCGTGGCTCCCGAGTAGGGCAATCCGCTGAAATTAACCGTTTGGCCGTTTGTCCCCGCCATTCCGGAGATTTGGAAAGTGTAAGTCGTTCCGCTTGGAGCCCCAACCGAGAAATTGCTATTGGCTTGCAAGGTCACGCTTGCCCCTGCCCCGATCACCAGGTTAAGCCCGGTAAAAGCCGCTGTATTGGTGGCGAAGGGGATTGTTCCAAGGGATGTCCCGTTGTTTGAGAGCGTGATGTTCGTAATGCCCGTGGAGCCGGTCCCTGTTCCGGTATTGGTGATGGTCAGGTTGGTCAAGGTTACCGTGGAGCTGCTGGGGTTGCTCAAGACCACTTGATCCACCAGCACGTTTGAGGCTCCGGGAAGCTTTGTGCCGTTGGAGGGCACGCCGGGTCCGGAAACCACCGACACCGTCACCGAGGTGGGCGTGAAGGTCGCGGTATTAACCGGGCTATTGGTGGCCGTATTGGTCAGGGTGTGAGTGGGAGAGTTGGTCGCGGTCCTGGTAAATGTATTCGTTAGGGATAGGGTGGCTGTCCCGGTCGGAGTTAATGTCGGGGTGTTGGTCGGGGTATTTGAAGCGGTATTGGTTATCACGGTTGTATTTGAGGGACTATTCGTTGCGGTTACGGTTGGGGTTTGGGTAGCCGTTTTGGTCGCGGTCAGTGTAAGCGTATTCGTCCAGGTAAGAGTAAAGCTATTGGTGGGTGTGGTAGTTGCCGTACGGGTGGGGCTGTTGGTGGGCGTTGAGGTTGGGGAAACAGTTGGTGTATTGGTGGCGGTGTTGGTGATCAGGGGTGTATTGGTTGCGGTATTTGAAATGGTGGATGTAGGAGTAAGGGTTGGGCTATTAGACGGAGAAGGGGTTGAGCTATTGGTGGCCGTTCGGGTAGCCGTATTCGACGGAGTGATGGTGGGTGTGGCCGTGGCGCTGTTGCTGGGGGAGTTTGTGGCTGTTGGGGTTGGGGTCCGGGTGGCGGTGTTCAAGGGGGTATTTGTTGCGGTATTGGCCATCGTGTTGGTGGGGCTGTTCGTGGGCGTCCGGGTTGGGCTATTGGGGGGGGTGGATGTCCCAGTTTGTGTAGGAGAGGCTGTTGGAGTCCGGGACGCTGTCGCCGTCGGGCTATTCGTGGGACTATTGGTTCTTGTAAGTGTTGGTGTGTTGGTAGCGGTTCTGCTGGGTGTGCTGGTGGCCGTGTTCGTCCGGGTGGGTGTCACCGTCGGGGTGGCGGTGAAGGAACCAGTCGGTGTGGAAGTTGCCGTCACAAGAAGCCCATAAACGACAAGGCTGTTGGCGGTAGGCACGTAAACCTTGCCGTTGATGATGCTCGGTGGCGCGAACTTGACGACGGCGCCCACGGCCGAATCCCGCGCGGAGTTTTGGCCGCTGTTGTAAAGCTCGGTGCCCAAATTGGTGGCGTCATAGGCGTGAAGGATGACGGGTGTCCCGTTCGCGAGACCCCAAACGATACCATTTGAATTTCCGTTGGAAGAAACACTCGGCACGCAACCTTGCCCTCCGAAAGTTGCGGTGGACTGGGAGGAAAAGGGCGTGACATAGAGGCCGTTCGCGAAGGTAAAGGCTTTCAAAGGCGAGGCGGTCATTCCCCAATAGACGTATTTCGTCACGCCGTTGCTATAGATGGCGGGAGTGGTGTAGCCCCGACCGCCGATAGCCGCCACGGTTTGGGGTACGTTGTTGGCGGTGGCGCTGAAATGACCCATGTTTGCCGTGTCCACTACGTAAAGGTCCCCGGGTTTGTCCGCCCCGAGGATCAAATTAGGATGGGCCGCCGAACCCCAGGAGGCAGGCAAGAGGCATTGCCCGGCCGAACCCACGTCATCGTCCGCGGCACTCATGGTGGCTTCGTTCATGGGTGAAAAATAATCCAACGCCGTTACGGCGTTTCCGGTAGTGTTCAGCTTGAGGAAGCACTGGCCATAATCCGTAACGGGGGCGGTTTGGTCAAAGTTCCCATTCGAAGTCAGGAAATAGAGGTTGCCTGCCGCATCCACCGATGGCCCATCACCCGATTCCCAAAGCGAACCCTCCGGGTTAGTCCCGGTGGGCGTGGTGTTGTACACGCTCATTTGTTGGGAAATGTTAGAAGCGTTGTAGCCGATGACCCATCCGTGGTAAGCGCCCCAGGTATTGAAGTCGCAGTGGGAAGTGAAGGCGGTATAGACTACCCCGTTCGAAAGGGTCAGGGCACAGCGTTCCTTGTGGGCGCGGGCGATAAAAGTGACTGCCGCGTTTTTGGGGTCGACGGCCTGAATGGTGGTGGGGCCGTTGAACTTCTCGTTGCCGGTGCTGATGTCTACCGCATGGAGCTGTTGGAGGTAGGTGGTGACGCCACCCGAAACGATTTTGGTCATGGCAACGAAATACATGGTGCCGGTGGCGGGGTCGATGACCGGGGTGTCGGTGATTCCGATCTCGGGGGTAACCTGAGGGCAACCGCCGGCGTCAGCCGCCGTTGATATGACCATCGTGACGCCCCCGATGAAGGTGTCGTGCCAATAGGTCACCCCGGCGTTGTCGGCATCGAAGGCATAGGCGCTGTCGTGCTCGGTGACGACATAAACCACGTTATGCGTGCCGCCGCCGATACTGATATTGGGCATGTAAAGGGGCTGAGCGTAAACCTGGCCATCAACCGCGTTGGAGAAGAGCTTTCCGAAATTTGCTTGATTAACGTTGGCGGTGGTGAGGGTGGTCTCGTTTTGGTTCCACCCGTCACGGGCTTGGTTGTTGTGGTAAGTGGTCAGGGAAGTCTGGGCCCAAAGGGTGGAACCTGAAAAGAATAGGAGCCCCAGGATTAACCAGGAGAAGGCTAAGAGGTTTTTGAAAATTTTGGATTGAATAGGTAAAAATCGTTTCAAAACACCCTCGTGGGAATCCCGCGCGTCAACGCGGTTTCGGTCTGTAAGTATCGATAAAAATATCATTGTTCCCTGGTTTTTGGGGCATCCCGAGGTCTTATTTTTGGAAACCGACTACATTGCGAGGCTTTAACGTTTCAGGGAAACTCGAAAAAAACCGCTTTCCGAAAAAGGCAGGGTTAATTATCCACAATAAGGAATTTCCCTTTCTCCAATATTTGGCCGTCCACAGTAAGGACAACGTAGTAGTAAATGCCCGAGGACACGCTAACGAGCCGGCTATTCTGGCCGTTCCAACTGGCCATCCCCCCCGCTTCCGAGACGCTATTCACCCATTCCCCCGACAAGGTATAAATGGAAACCTTCGCGTTCAGAGGGAGACAGCTGATCTTGAGCGTCCCATTTATCGCTTTGCTAGGCCGGTAAGGGTTGGGCCAAATATTAATCACGCAGGTGGGAGTTAGGGTATAGGTCGGGGTCCCCGTGTTGGAGGCGGTGGAACTGGGAGTCATGGTGGGGCTCAGGGTAGGCGTGGAAGTTGGCGTGGAGGTGCACGAGTTAGTGGGGGTGAAAGTTTCGGTCACCGTTGGGATGGGAACATCCACGGGTTGGGTCGAAGTGGCTGTAGGTGGGGGATTGGGTGGTGTCGGGGTTTCAGTGACCGTGGAAGTCGGGGTATTGGTAGGGGAGGCTGTTGGGGTTGAGCTTGGGGTCATGGTTGGAGTCGGGGTGGCGGTGGGAATGATAAGGGGACAGACCGGGGTAATGGCGCACAGGGGGCAAGGACCCTCAGCGACGCAAGAGGTGATTTTTCTCACGACGTTATAGGTGACATCCGAGACATAAAGGTTCCCCGCCTGGTCCACCGCCACCCCCCGGATTTCGCCGAAAGTGGCGGAGGTGGCGGGACCGCCGTCGCCCATATAACCGGCGGCTCCCGTCCCCGCCACGGTGGTGATGATTCCTACGGAGTCAATTTTGGTTATTTTTCGACTGCAATAATCGGAAATATAAAGGTTGCTGTTGCAGTCCATCGCCAATTGGTCGGGGCAGGGCAGGTTGGCCAGGGTTACCGCCGAACCTGAGGGCGTGATCTTCAAGACATTTCCAGTGCCCGCATCCGAAACGTAAAGGTTCCCCAGGCCGTCCAAAACTACCCCGCCAGGGTTGCTCAGGGGTGGGGTTAAGACCGTTGAGATTGTTCCCGCCGGATTAATTTTGCGGACAACCGCGCTGGTGGAATCGGCGAAATAAATGTTACCAAGGCTGTCCACGGCGGTTTGGTAGGGGAAATTTACTGCGGCAAGCGTGGCCGGTCCTCCATCACCCGAATATCCGCTGAGACCTGTTCCCGCGATGGTTGAAATGGTTCCGCATGTGTTAATTTTACGCACATAAGCGTAATTGGTGCCGGTGCCGGTATTGTAATAAGCGTTATCCAGGTAAAGGTTTCCTGCGCAATCCGTGGAAGGGGCAATGACCCCGATGGAAGCCGCGTTGGCGGGACCGCCATCACCGCTGTAACAACAGCTGCCGTTTCCCGCGTAAGTCGTGATAATCCCTGAGGAGCTGACCTTCCTGATTCTAACCCCCTGGGAGTCGGCGATATAAAGGTTGCCCGCCGCGTCCACCGCGATCCCCTCATTTTGGTCCAGTTCCGCTGAGGTCGCAGGACCCCCGTCACCAGCAAAACCCGCGACTCCTGTTCCCGCGTAAGTCGTGATGATTCCAACACAGGAAGGCGTGTTGGTGGGCGTGGGGCTGGGGGTAGGACTTGGAGTTGGGGTTGGGGTGGGTGTAAAGGTGGGCGCGGGGGTAAAGGTGTTGGTGGGCGGCACGCAAGGAAGCGTGACCGTCACATTGTCGAAAACCGCCGTGGCCAGGGAGACGTCATTAGCGCTGGATACGGCGAAGCCGCCGGCCGCGTTGGCACCCATGGAGATGGTCGCCGAACCCACTTTTGTCCAGCTGACCCCGTCGGTGGACTCATAGCCCGTGAAGGTAGTTCCATTTCTTTGAAGCTGGAACCAGACAGGCATGGCCAAGGGGGTACCCAGGGTGACCAAGGTATTGCCCCCCTCGGTGGAACGCCACCCGAAGAAAACAGCGGTCCCGTTTTTGGCAACCCCGACAAAAGCATAGGGGGAAAGTGGCGTGGAATTGTCGCGGATCATCAAGCCCGCCTCGTTTTTGGCTCCCCCGCCCGTGAGACTGGCCAGCCTTGCCGTCAAGGTGGAGACATTACAAAAGGGCTGATTGACGAACTGGAAGGAATCTTCTTCCTTTCCCGCCAAATTCAAGCTCAAACCCGACCCGGCCCCGTTAACGGTGAAAACCCCACCGGAGTAACTGCCGCTTCCCAAGAGGCCCATGTATTTCAATTCCTGGAACGTTACCGTGGTTTGCATGAGCCAACCGATGTCCTGCTCGATCCAGGGGTTGGGCAGGGTGGGATTCACGTAAATGCTGACGGGACAAGAAAATTGCATGGCACCTTGGTTGTCCACCGCGTGCGCCGTGATGAAGTGGCTGCCCGAGGGTACCAGGGGCCAATTGAGGCTGTAGGGGGAGGTGGTGGTGGAACCCAGGTATTGGCTGTCCACGTAAAAATCCACCTGGACGATCGAGCCGCCGCTGGAAGCGTTGACCGTCAGGTTCAGGTTGAGCGGCCCGGTGAAAACCGACCCGTCGGTGGGGCCGGTGACGGAGATGGTGGGCAGGGTGGCGAGGGTGGGCTCGGAGGAGGCGATGATCGAGGCGGTTTGGTTGATCGTCCGCACGTTATCAGTGAGGTTGGCCACGCCGGTGGGGGAACCCAGGTAGGTGACCAGGGGGCTGGAGAAGTAAGGGGTGTAGACCCCGGGGGCGTAGGCCATGATGGTGCGGTATTGGACGCCATTGACCGTGTAGCGGTTTCCCGCCGAGTAGGAATAAAGCCCTGGTCCGCCGTTGGCGAAATCATGGCCGCAGCCGAAGTTATGGCCAATCTCGTGGATCATGGATTCGGCGAATGAAATGTGCTCACAACTATAATTACCCGGCATGTTCGCCAGACCCATCACCGGGTCCGGATTGGCCACCCACATGGCGGCCAAGTCGGCCCCATAGGTGTTTCGCAAGGTCTGGATGGCGGGAATGGAGCCGTTGCCCATTCTCGTCAGGTCCGTGTAAAAACTCCCACTTTCGGCGTAACCGATCTGTCCGGAATAGACCAGCCTCAGTTGGACGTTAACGCCGCTGTTGAAATAAACCATGTTGTTATAGAAAACCACCGTGTCGATCAGGGACTCCATGGCCTGGGTACTTCCGATAAAGGCGAGGGCGGAAGGGGTGTAGACCACCATCAGGTCCACCACGGTGGGGTTTTGCGCATAGTTGCAGCCCCCCGGGTAATTTGGGGGAATAAGGTAAGGCATCCCCTCTTGGGGAAGGCTGGCCTGCACCTGGGGGTCGGAAGTCGAGGGAAGTTTCGAGTCCATGGCGCAACTAAAACCATTTTCCTCGTCCATTTCCAGGACCCGGTGAAGTCCATTGGAAGAAGGCAGGATCTTAAAGGTCCCCTTCCCGGGAATGAAAAGTATGCCGGTTACCACTCCAGTGGAATGGCTCAAAACGGCCAAACTTCCCGGAACGCCTTCCAAATGGCCGGTCACCACTATTCGCCCCCCGTTCCGGATTGCGGAGTGGGTGGCGATCAGGTTGTAATCTGCGTCGTCAAATAAATTGACCCGTAAAGAGGGCCGGACCCCCGGTTTAAAGTTCCGGGGATGAAGGGATTCGAATTGTTCCTCGTGAATTTTGACGAAGCGGTCCCTTTTAACCGAGGGCATTGAAGTGGCGTTGGCGGGGCGGGGCGATTCTTCTATTAACGGGTTAGAAAGGGCGAAGGCTTGCGCCGGAAAGAAAACCGAAAAGGTGGTGAGCAGGGAAATCGCTAAATAACGTTTAAAAATTGAATCCAAGGAATATCCCCGGGCGAAAAATATCTAAAGCCATCCCATAAAAAAGGAATCGGGCCCATAACTATAGAGGTTTAATTTTACCCCTTATTCCATAAAAAAGACTTGGGTTGGGTTATAGCGGGAGGCTTAAAAAGCCCGTCTGTCAGGCCGGTTTTTCAAACTTTTTCGCCGCTTCATCCAGGATAGCCACGGTGGCGGTGGCGCCTACGCGGGAAACGCCCAGATCCAGCACTTCTACCAGGCGGTCGAGGGTGCGGATGCCCCCAGCGGCTTTCACCTTGACCTTGGACCCGACATTGGCCCTCATCAGCTTCAAGTCCTCATTGGTGGCCCCACCTGAACCGTAGCCGGTTGAGGTTTTCACGTAATTGGCCCCGATGCGCTCCGAAATCTCGCAGAGCTTCAGCTTGTGCTTGTCTTCCAAGTAACAGTTCTCGAAGATAATCTTGCTGACGGCGCCCCGGGCCTTGCAGATATTGACGACGGCCCTCAAGTCGGTCTCCACAAACTCCCAATCGCCGCTCAGGACTTTGCCGATGTTAACCACCATATCTAGCTCGGTGGCCCCGTCGTGGATGGCCTGTTGGGCCTCGAGGAATTTGATTGAGGTTGTGTGCCCGCCGTGGGGAAATCCGATCACCGCGCCAACGGCCACGCCTGAACCTTTCAATATCTCGGCCGCCATGGAGATGAAATAGGGCTTGATGCAAACCGAGGCTACTTTGTATTTCTTGGCGATCTCGATTCCCTCGACCATGGCCTGGTCGGTCAGCACGGGGTTCAAGAGGGAATGGTCGATGGACTTGGCGAGGGAAGCGACGGTATGGGTTTTCATGGGGGGTATCTTACTGGTTATTGGAGGCCAATTCACCTATGCGGTTACGGCCTGAAGTTTTGGCCTGGTACAAACTCTGGTCCGCAAGCCTCACCAGGTCTTCGTGACTTTGCATGGATGGGCGAAAGGAGGCGATCCCCATGCTCACCGTGATTTTTTCGCCCTTGAGGCGCATGGCTTCCACCGGAAGGGCAGGAGCCTCGTTGATCGACTTGTACAATCGTTCCGCCGAGAGTTGGACTCCTTCTATCCCTACTTCGGGCATGATCACGGCAAATTCGTCCCCACCCATCCTCACCACCGTGTCCACGGCACGAACCCCCTTCATCAATCGGCCCGCTAGGTATTTCAAGACCGCGTCTCCGGAAAGGTGCCCGTAGTTATCATTAACCGCCTTGAAATGATCCAAATCCACCAAAAGCAGGCTCAAGGCCCGATCGTACCGGCGGCAGCGGAAGATTTCCCGCAGCAGAAAATCGTCAAAGTAGCGGCGGTTGAAGACGCCCGTCAACCCGTCCCTGACGGTCAATTCACGGATTTGTTCGTGAATCCGGAAGGATTCGATGGCTAAGCCCGCCTGGGTGGCGAAATTCATGAGTGAAGCCAAGTCAGATTTTTTCAGGAGGTTCAGGGTGAAAAGGTTATCCACGGCCAGGAGGCCGATAATCTTGTCCCCCCCAATTTCCAGGGGCACGATGGCATGGCTCATCACCCTCGGATCAACGTTTCTTAACTTGCCGGTTTGGGTCCTGCGCTTGGGGACATTGTTGGATAGGAAGTATTTCTTGTGCCCAAACATGATGTCCGAAAAGGCGTCCTTGCCGGGCCTATCCACGATGGGAAAAGCACGGTTGTTCATTTCATATTTTCCCTTGTCATTGATCCCCAAGGCCAACTCCAGGGCTTGGCCGCCAAGGCATGGCAGGAAAATACCGGCCCGGTCGAAACCCAGGCCTTTGGTGATGGAAGTGATGATGAATTTCAGGATGTTTTCGAAGTTATGGTCCTCACGGATGACTTCCATCAACCGCTGATACATCAGGACTTCCTGCGTTAGGGTTCGCTGGGCCCGCAGAGCTTTTTGGAGAAGGTCGGTTTTTTGAGGGAGGGGTTTTGACATGGGCGATTTCCCACTTTCCGGGATTATCTTATATCTGTCAGGCGGTCAAGTCACCCACGCGGTTGCGGCCCGAGGTTTTGGCGCGGTAAAGGCTCTCGTCGGCTTGTTTCATCAGTTCCTTATAATCACTGATGGATTCGGAGTAACAGGTCATTCCCATGCTAATGCTGATCTTCTCGCCCCGATGGCGCATCGCTTCCACAGGAACGGCGGATTCGATGATAGACTTGAAAAGCCTGTCGGCCACCATCTTGGCGCCGTCCGGGCCGACCTCCGGCAGGATGATGGCGAACTCGTCCCCACCCATGCGCACTACCATATCCACATTTCGAAGTCCTTTCACCAAATGGTCGGCCACATGTTTTAAGACCAGATCCCCCGCCAGGTGACCATAGACATCATTGACCTTCTTGAAATGATCCAGATCCACGTAAAGGAGGCTTAAGAATCTCTTGTACCTGCGGCACCGCAAGACTTCCCGGGGAAGGAAATTATCGAAATACCTCCGGTTGAAAACCCCCGTTAACCCGTCCTTGATGGTCAAGTTTCGGATTTTCTCGTGTAGGCGGAAGGACTCGATCACCAGGCCGGCCTGGGTGGCGAAATTCATCAGGGATAGTAGGTCGGATTTCTTCAGGCGACGGCGGGTAAAGAGGTTGTCTACCGCGAGGACGCCAATGATCTCGTTATTGCCGATTACAATGGGAGCCAGCGCGTTGCAAAAAACTCCAGGATCGATATTCTTCTCCCAATCCTTTTTCTTGATCCTGGCCCGCAGGTTGTTGGTGAAAGAGGCTTTGGTGTGCCCATGCACGATGTCGGAGAACCAATGGGTCCCCTTGACGGGGGAAAGGGGAAGATCCTCGCAGTTGCCCTCGAACTTACCGTAACGGTCGATGCCGATCATCCGCTGCCCGATACCCCTTTCCCGATCGGCGAGGAAGATGCCGGCACGGTCATAACCCAAACCCTTAGTCACGGAGGTAATCAGAAGCTTGAGAATATCCTCAAAGGAATTCTCGTTGCGCATGACTTCCATCAGGCGCTGGTACATGAGGACTTCTTGGCTTAGGACTTTTTTTTCGCGGAGGGCCTTTTTCAGAAGGCTCTGCTTTTGAAGGGGCCGCAGGGCCATAAATCCTCCAGCAGAGGGATGTGCGATTAACCTTACGTTTTAACGTATAAATTGTCTCATCTTTTGGGGAATTGTCAAATAAAAAAGCCCACCACAACCCCTTTGTTTCATGAAGAAATTAAGGGGTTGTGGTGGGCTGCAGTTAGCTAATGAAATTTAGTTCAAGAACTTATTTATACTTCACGCCGCAGCCATAGGGTGGGGTGGAAAAGATAGCGACCTTCTTTTTTTCCACCATGGATTCCTGAAGGGCCTGGTCCACGTAATTGACGAAGGGTTCACCTGATTCATTCTTAGTGACGGTATCCTCTTCGCGGGGGGTGTTATCAATGGCACCATTATAAATCAGTGTTCCCTTGGGGTTGATGACGAACATGTGGGGAGTGGTCTTGGCACCGTAGGCCTGGCCGACCACGCCCTCGGGGTCCAAAAGGGTGTCGGTAGCTTTGGCCCCTTGCCTCTTTGCGGATTCCTCCACTTCAGAGCTGATGAGGTAACCTTCCTTTCCTGGCGCGGAGGAAATCACCCTCAGCCAGATCACGCCTTTGGCCGTCCATTTGGACTGGAGGTTCTGCATCTTGCCCTTGTTGTATTGCGCCTTCACGAAGGGACAGTCCTGGTTATGCCATTCCAAGACAACAAACTTTCCCTTGTAATCGGAAAGCTTCACTGGTTTTCCCTGACTGTCGACCGCCGAGAAAGCCGGGGCGGGGTTTCCCACCTTGGCCGCATGGGATAGCGATCCGAAACCAAATAGGATTAGAGTCATCACCAGCGTCAGAATCCGTTTCATTTTTTTCTCCTCAATTGTTTAATGAAATTGAAACAAGGTAGCCTTTTTTACCACTTCCCTTTTGCTCTGTTACTAAGACTCCTTCAATGGTTTTAACGTCCGCGGAAAGCTGATCGGACTTCTTGAGGGAAAGGTTAATGGAATTTTCGGATAGGGTGCTGACCTGTTTGGCGCCGTTGTCAATTTGGCTGGGATGGAGCGGAAAGAACAGGGCGGTCGTGGCTTTGGAAACAGCCGCCCCCGTGTCAAAAGAAAGATGGATTTCCTTGGCACCCAGGGATCCCTCAGCTTTCCAGTCGTCTGGGAGGGGAATGGGCATGCTCCGGCGGGCACCCTTAAATAAGGAGGCGTAGCGGGAATTATAAGGAGAAGGTTTCTTGCGAATGGGCAGGCGCAGGTTCATCTGGGCGCTGCCGGGAATACAGATTTCTTGGCAGACCAGCCAGTGGACCCGGGCCGATAGCCGCACAATGTGTCCCGGCTTAAGATTGGCCGGGGCTTGGAGGGGGACCAGTAGAACCGCGTCGTTGGTATAGCCGTAATCGGCCAAGGTGGAGGCGACCAGGCGTTGGGGGACTGGCCATTGGATATCCCCGGCGGTGAAGCCCTCCGGAAGAGTCCAGGTGATGGAAGGGGCCTGGCCGGAGTCACCCGGGTTTTGCCAATAGACATGCCAGCCCTTTTGCATGCGGAAATGGACCGCCACCGTCACACTGCCCCCGGGTTGGACACAGGTTTGTTCGCAAAGTAACTCGGCTTTTAAGTGGGAGAGGTTCTGGGAAAAAGCGGGGTTAAGGAATAAAAAGAAGAAGGCGATTAGGGAAATTCGTCTAAACATAAGGGTTCCTTAGCGAGTAAGAAATGGCTTTGATTTAGACGCCAGTTTAATCCGTTTTGAGCCGGTATCCTACCCCGGATTCGGTAAGTAAATAGCGGGGTCGGTCAGGGTCAGCCTCGATCTTTTGGCGCAGTTGGTAAATGTAAATCCGCAGGTATTGCACCTGGTCCCCACTGGCCGGGCCCCAAACCTCTTGTAATATCTGCTTTTGGGTGACCACCTTGCCCGCGTGACGGATGAGGAAGGCCAGCAAATTATACTCGTTGGGCGTCAGGTGAACTTCCTTGCCCCGCACCGTAATGACCCGGGCCGCCAGGTCCACCTTGAAATCCGGAGTTTCAAATACCGGTTCCTGGTCCCCCTGTTTGACCAATTGGGAATGGCGCAAAGCCACCCGGATGCGGGCCATCAGCTCGCCCACGCTGAAGGGTTTCGTCAGGTAGTCATCAGCCCCCGCGTCCAGCCCCGCGATCTTGTCCTGTTCCTTTCCCCTGGCCGTGATGACGATGATGGGGGTCTTGCTCCATTCCCGTAGGCGTTTGACCACCTCCAGGCCATCCATGTCGGGAAGCCCTAAGTCCAAAAGGATGAGATCGGGATTGTGGGAGGAGGCCAAGGCCAGGCCTTCCTCACCCTTGACCGCTTCCAGAACCTTGAAGCCCTGGCTTTGAAGGGAGGGTTTTAAAAAGCGCCTGATCGGCAGTTCGTCCTCAATAATTAAAACCGATCCGCTGTCAACCATAGTTGGACTCCAAAGGTAGGGTCAGCCGGAAAAGGGCGCCGCCGCCTGGCCTGTTTTGGGCCGTGATGGTCCCGCCATGAATTTGAATGAAACCCTTGCAAATGGAAAGGCCCAGCCCCGCGCCACTAGTCCTTCCATCCTGGGGGCCGCGGTAAAACTTGTCGAAAAGATGGATCAGGTCTTCTTCCGGCAATCCGGGTCCCCGGTCCGCGACTTCCACCACGAGCTGGCCTTTTCCACCGCGGGCGGAGATTTCAATAGGACTCTTAGGCGGGGTGTATTTGAGGGAATTGTCCAGCAGGTTGACCAGGACCTGCTCGATCAAGAGGCTGTCCATGGGCACCAGGGGCAGGTCCGGGGGGATATGGGTGGTAAGAGCGCGGCCCTCAAGCTTTTTTTCCAGGCGGGCGATGGCTGAACCGATGACCTCGCCGGGATGATTGAGTTCCTTATTCGGCCGGATCGCGCCCGATTCCAATTTGGTCATTTCCAGCAGATTGTTCACCAGCCGCTCCAGCCTTTCGGACTCGTCGTAAACATTCTCGAGGAGGTCCTTGCGTGTAGCGGCACCAAGGGTTTCACCATTTTCCAAAAGACTGCTGATGGAGCCCGTGATGGCTGCCAGGGGGGTCCGCAGGTCGTGGGATACGGAGCTTAAAAGGGAGCTTCTCAGCTTTTCCGTTTCCACCTGCATCTGGGTTTGCTGCTGCTTGCGCAGGAGCTTGTCCGCCGCCACGGCCAGGGCGGTTTGATGGGCGAAGGCTTCAAGCAGGTGCAATTGCTCCGGGATAAAAAGCTTGTCCGGGTATTTAGGTTTGACGCCCAGGGCCCCCACCGGCTCACCGGAGGCCAAGAGGGGAAGATAAAGCGCCTCGGTGCCCGGCAAGGTGTCCGTGCCCCGTCCGGCCGTCTGGCCCAGGTCAAAAGCCCAATGGGCCACGCCCATTTCCTTCGCGGTCAAATTGAAGTCGGCGACGGCTCCGCACTGGACCTGAAGCCTGCCGTTCTCGTCAGGCAGAAAGGCGATGACCGAGCACTCAAAGACCTCGGATATGTGCTTGACCGCGATGTCTAAAAGCTCGGCTGTCCCCCAGGTGCTGGCCAGTTCCCGGGAGAGGGAATAGAGGGCGGCGGTGCGGCGTTCCCGCAGGCGGGAAAAGCGGGCCTGATCACGGATTCGGACGGTCAAGTTGCTGATGGAAAGCCCTACCAGAAGCATGACGAAGAACATGAAGATGTATTGGGTGTCGCCCACCGCGAAGGAAAAACGGGGGGGCACGAAAAAAAAGTCGAAGGCCAGCACGCTTAAGAAAGAAGCTAGGGTCGAGGTTCCCAGGCTTTGGCGGTAGGAAACGGCCAGGATTCCCAACAGGTACACCATGATGAGGTTCGCCAAATCCACGTGGGTGAACGCAAACAATAGCCAGGCAACGCCAGTGCAGAGCCCTACGGTGAAGAGCGCCCAGAGATATCCCCGCCAGCCGATGTCCTGGGTTACTGGAGTTGATGACTTGGGGCGTGCCTTCCAAGATTCCTCTGTCTCTCCCCGGGTGGCGTAAACGTCGACCTCCCCGCTTTTGCGAAGGAGCTGGTCCACGGGAGAACGGTAAAAAAGGTTGCGCCAGGAATAAGAGGGAGGTTTGCCGATGAAAATCTTGGTGACGTTTCTTTCTTTGGCGTAATCCATGACTTCCTCGGCGAAATCGGTTCCGATCACGGTTGCGGTTTCAGCGCCCAGCTGTTCGGCAAGGCGCAGGTGCCGGATGGCCTGGGCCCGGTTCTCGGCGGTCTTGCGAATTTGGGCGGGGGTTTCCACGTAAAGGGCGATCCAGTCGGCGCGAAGAGACTTGGCCATGCGGTGGGCGGCCCGCACCAAGTTGGCCGAGGAAGGGCTGGGGGAAACGCACACCAGTAGACGATCCGACGTGGCCCAGGTCTGGGTGATGGCCATGGTCTTGCGGTAGTCCTGGACCTGATCGTTCACCCGGTCGGCGGTCGTGCGAAGGGCCATTTCCCGCAGGGCGATCAGGTTTCCCTTCCTAAAGAAGTTCTGGATGGCCCTTTGGGCCGCCTCGGGCACGTAGACCTTGCCTTCCTGGAGGCGCTTCAGCAGGTCGTCGGGGGGAAGGTCGATCAGTTCCACCTCGTCAGCCTCCTCTAGGACCTTATCAGGGAGGGTTTCCCGAACGATGACGCCCGTGATCTGGGCCACGATATCGTTCAAGCTTTCCAGGTGCTGGACATTGAGGGTTGAGTAAACATTGACGCCCAGGTCCAGCAGTTCCTGCACGTCCTGCCAGCGCTTGGTGTGCCGCGCCCCGGGGGCGTTGGTGTGAGCCAGCTCGTCCACTAACAGGAGGCCAGGTTTACGTTTCAAAGCCCCGTCAATATCGAACTCCTCCAGGGTGGTTCCCCGGTAATCCAGTTCTTGGGGCGGCAGGATTTCCAATCCCTCTAAGAGGGCAGCGGTTTCCTTGCGGCCGTGGGTTTCCAGTAGGCCAACTACAACATCCAAGTCTTCGGCCTTCTTGGCCCGCGCGGCTTCAAGCATGGCATAAGTTTTTCCAACGCCTGGAGAGGCACCGAAAAAAATCTTCAGCTTCCCCCGTTTTTCCTTGGCGGCTTCCATTTGAACCCGGTTTAAAAGGGCGTCCGGATCGGGACGTTTGTCATTCATGCGAACCTTCCAGAAACTAAAAAAAGAAAACCCAATGCCGACATGAAGGCACAAAGACACGAAGAAAAACTAAGTGTGTTTAAAGACCAAGAAAAGGAGATCAAGATTTTGGGTGCCTTTCTTAGCGCCTTAGTGTTTTCGTGTCAGATGTATCTTTGGCGATTTTACGCTTCGCCAGGGAAGCCTGTCCATGAAGGGAGTCATAAAACCCCTTCATTTTAATCTTTCCCATATGTCTTATCGTTCCCTCTTAACAGCATCCTAATCCGATTTAGCCTTATCTTCTCCATGACAAGAGTCATAAGAATGACTTCGGGAAAGGTTGAGAATATCCCGGGGAGAAAAAATGAACGCGAATCACCTGTTGTTTTGGGAAGTTTTTTTAGGCTTTTGTTTTTCCTGGCTAGTGATCGCGTTGGTCACCCATTGGGTCATCCTTCGGCGAAGGAAAAATAAAAAACGCGCTGTTCGAAAACCCACTAAAAAGAAAAAAAGTGGAAGAAAGAGGAGGAAATAACCATGTTGGAATTTTGGTGTGTGGCCTTGTTCCTGGCCTTATCGGTGTCGACGGTTTTATTGATCGGCGCCTTGGACAGGATGATGGGAGGCGAGTTATGAGCGCGGTTTACTTGATTAGCGCGGTTGTGGCGGCGGGGCTTTTGGTTTACCTGGTGGTGGCATTGTTGAAGCCGGAGTGGTTCTAAAGGCAGCCATCAGTTTTTAGCTATCAGTTATCAGCAAAACCTTTTCAACAGCAAATGGAGAAAAAAAGATGACGGCAAATCAATGGATGCAAATCATCGCTTATTTCGTAGTTCTTTTGGTACTGGCAATTCCTTTGGGAAGCTACATGGCAAAGGTTTACGAGAACAAGCCCTTCTTCCTCAGCAAGTGGTTTGGGTGGCTTGAGAAACTGATCTACCGTGTTTGCGGAGTCAAGGCAAAGCAGGAGATGGATTGGAAGGGATATGCACTGGCCATGCTCCTTTTTAATATTGTGGGAGGGCTAATCCTTTACGCGATGGAACGCCTCCAAGCTTCCTTGCCCCTGAACCCGGCAGGCCAAAGCGCGGTTCCGCCGGACCTGGCTTTCAACACCGCCATCAGCTTCATTACTAATACCAACTGGCAGTTTTACGGCGGCGAGACCACCATGAGCTACTTTACCCAGATGGCGGGCCTGGCCGTTCACAACTTCCTTTGCGCGGCATCGGGTATGGCTACCCTGATGGCCCTTATCCGAGGGGTTATCCGGAAGGAAACGAAATTCTTGGGAAATTTCTGGGTCGATATGACCAGAGGAACCCTCTATATACTCTTGCCACTGAGCCTGAGCTTCACGGTGATCTTGATCCAGCAGGGTTGTCCCCAAACTTTCGCCAATACGGCCACCGCCACGCTGGTCCAGCCCACTTCCTATGACCAGCCGGTGACGAACGCCCAAGGCGCACCTGTTACCGGTAAAGACGGTAAGCCCCAGATGACGCACGTGACAGTTACTGAACAACCCATCTCCCTGGGGCCCGTGGCCTCCCAGGAAGCCATCAAGATGCTCGGGACCAACGGCGGCGGATATTTCAACGTGAATTCCGCCCATCCTTACGAGAACCCGACCCCCTTCACCGACTTTCTCGAGCTTTTAGCCATTCTCCTCATCCCCGCGGCCTTGTGTTTTACCTTCGGGGCGATGGTCAAGGATTCGCGGCAGGGCTGGGCCATTCTGGCGGCCATGTTTCTCCTTTTGGCACCCATGATGTACCTTTGCGGCCAGCAGGAACAATCGGGGAACCCACTCCTGAACAAACTGACGGTGGGTGCCCATGGCGAAGCCCTGGGTGACGGTAATATGGAAGGAAAGGAAACCCGTTTTGGTATCGCGGGTTCGATTATCTGGGCCTCGGTCACCACCGCCGCTTCCAACGGTTCTGTTAATTCCATGCACGATTCCTTCACGCCCCTGGGCGGCCTGGTGCCCATGTGGATGATCATGCTGGGCGAGGTTTCCTTCGGTGGGGTCGGGTCGGGACTTTACGGCATGCTGGCTTTCGTCATCCTGGCGGTTTTCGTGGCGGGGCTCATGGTTGGCCGCACGCCCGAGTACCTAGGAAAGAAGATCCAGACCTATGAGATGAAGATGGCCTCCATCATGATTCTCATTCCACCACTCTTGGTCCTCGTCTGCACGGCGGTTGCGGTGGCCACGGGCGGCGCGGGCACCAACAACCCGGGAGCACATGGTTTTTCCGAGCTTCTCTACGCCTTTGATTCCCAATCCAACAACAACGGCAGCGCTTTCGCGGGGTTGTCCGGCAACACCCTTTACGACTTGATGGGCGGAGCGGCCATGTGGTTCGGCCGTTTCTGGCTGGCCATCCCGGTTCTGGCCATGGCAGGCAGCCTGGCCCAAAAGAAAGTGGTGCCCGAGAGCGCGGGAACCCTTCCCACCCATACGGTTCTCTTCGTGGTCATGCTGACTTCAACCGTCATCATCGTGGGGGCTCTGACCTTTTTCCCGGCGCTGGCCTTGGGACCCATTGTGGAACACCTGAAAATGATCCACCCGTAAAGGAATGGGTGATGGGACATGAAAAGAAAATCAAAGCGGAAACCAAAGGCACTGACGGCCCGAAAAACACGGAAAGTGCCCCAAACCAGCAAAGACGGAAAACCAGTACTTGTCGAATTGAAAAGAGGAGAAACGAAAATGACGGAACACGTAAAAGCCCGCAAATTATTTGAGGGGGAAATCACCCGCAAGGCGATTCTCGAGTCCTTTAAAAAACTAGGACCCCTGCACATGATCAAGAATCCGGTCATGTTCACGGTGTATGTCGGCAGTATCCTCACGACCGGATTGTGGCTTCAAGCCCTCACTGGCAAGGGGGAAGCGGCTTCCGGTTTTATCTTCGCCGTTTCGCTTTGGCTTTGGTTTACGGTGATTTTCGCCAACTTCGCCGAAGCCATGGCGGAAGGGCGGGGCAAGGCCCAGGCCGATACTCTGCGCAAGAGCCGGCAGGAAGTAAAGGCCAAGAAACTTGCCAAGGCCGAGAAGGATGCCAAGCAAACCGAGATTTTATCCGGCGACCTCCGCAAGGGAGACCTGATTCTTGTGGAAGCCGGGGATTTTATCGCCGCTGACGGTGAAGCCGTAGTTGGAATCGCCATGGTGGATGAGAGCGCCATTACGGGTGAGTCGGCCCCCGTGGTACGGGAGTCCGGCGGTGACAGAAGCGCGGTGACCGGCGGCACAAGGGTTATTTCCGACTGGTTGATCGTGCGGGTTTCCTCCAACCCCGGCGAGTCCTTCTTAGACCGCATGATTTCCATGGTGGAAGGCGCCAAACGCCAGAAGACCCCCAACGAGATTGCCCTCAATATATTGCTGGCGGCCCTGACTATCGTGTTCCTCATCGTCTGCGCCACCCTGCTTCCTTTTTCCATCTATAGCGTGGTGGCCTCGGGGGCGGGCAAGGCCGTGACGGTCACCGTACTGGCGGCTCTGTTCGTGTGCCTGGCGCCCACCACCATCGGGGGGCTGTTATCCGCCATCGGTATCGCCGGAATGGACCGCATGATCCAGGCCAACGTCATTGCCATGTCGGGGAGGGCCGTGGAGGCCGCGGGCGACGTGGACATGCTTCTTCTTGATAAAACCGGGACCATCACCCTTGGCAATCGGCAAGCCACCGAATTTATTCCCGCTTCCGATGTGGACGTGAAGGAGTTGGCGGAAGCCGCACAACTTTCTTCCCTAGCCGATGAGACACCCGAAGGACGCAGTATCGTGGTGTTGGCCAAAGAGAAATACGGTCTCCGTGGCCAGGAAATCCACGACCTCAAAGCCACCTTCGTGCCTTTTACGGCGCAAACCCGTATGAGCGGGGTGGACATCGGTAAAAGATCCATCCGCAAAGGGGCAGCAGAGTCCATCGAGGCCTACGTGAAAGACCAGGGAGGTAAGTATCCGGAGGATGTGCGCCGGGGCGTGGATTCCATCTCCCGCTTGGGCGGTACGCCCTTGGTGGTGGCTCAGGGAAAAGAAGTGCTTGGCGTCATCCACTTGAAGGATATCGTGAAGGGCGGCATCCAGGAGCGCTTCGCTGAGCTTCGTCGCATGGGAATCAAGACCGTCATGATCACGGGGGATAACCCCCTCACGGCCGCGGCCATCGCGGCGGAAGCGGGAGTCGACGACTTTCTGGCCCAAGCCACACCCGAGGCCAAGTTGAAGCTTATCCGCGAGGCTCAGGCGGGAGGACGGCTGGTGGCCATGGCGGGGGACGGCACCAACGACGCGCCGGCCTTGGCCCAGGCCGATGTGGCGGTAGCCATGAACACGGGCACCCAGGCGGCCAAGGAAGCCGGCAATATGGTGGACCTGGACTCCAACCCCACCAAGTTGATCGAGGTGGTCAAGATCGGGAAACAACTTTTGATGACGCGCGGCTCACTAACGACTTTCAGTATCGCTAACGATATCGCGAAATATTTCGCCATCATTCCCGCGGCCTTCGCGGTCACCTATCCGGAGCTCAACGCCTTGAACATCATGCGGTTGGCTACGCCGCAATCAGCCATCCTCTCGGCGGTGATATTCAACGCGGTCATCATCGTGTTCCTGGTGCCACTCGCCCTCAAGGGAGTCAAATACCGCCCGGCCTCGGCTTCTCATCTGTTACAGCGGAATTTCCTGGTCTATGGGGTGGGGGGCCTGGTGGTCCCGTTCGTGGGAATTAAAATTATCGACCTGATTTTGGTAGGACTTGGACTGGTTTAACTAAATTGAAGGAGGCTCAGTATGCTTAAGGAAATTGGAACCCAATTACGACTCTCAATCCTGTTCGTGGTGGTTTTCACGGTCTTAATCGGATTGATTTATCCGGGGATTTCAACCTTGATCGGGCAGACGCTGTTTCCCCGGCAAGCGGGGGGAAGCCTGATCGAGGTAAATGGGAAAAAAGTGGGAAGCGAAATCATCGGCCAGCCCTTTGACGACGCCAAATATTTTTGGAGCAGGCCGAGCGCCACCTCCCCTTACGCCTATAACGCCGCCAATTCCAGCGGGTCGAACCTGGGACCGACCAATCCGGATTTCGTCAACACAGTCAAGGGGCGGGTGGACGCCCTCAAAAAAGCCGACCCGGATAACGGGGCTCCGGTGCCGATGGATCTGGTGACGACGTCAGGTTCTGGCCTCGACCCCCATATCAGCCCGGCGGCGGCCCAGTACCAAGTGAGCCGGGTAGCCAAGGTTCGGAGCTTGTCCCTGACGAAAGTGGAAGAACTTATCGCCCAAAACACCGATGGTCGCTGGCTGGGTTTCATCGGCGATCCGGGGGTGAATGTTTTGAAACTGAATCTGGCTTTGGACTCTTTAAAATAAGGGCTCAAGAAGGGGAACTATATGAGTTCGGTATGGCTTCCTGCCATGCTAATCGTGGCGATCCTGGCCATGGCGGTCTTTTACGTGTTTTTCAACGATTAAATTTTCTTAAAACCCGCTTTGAATTTTCCCCAACCGGCGAGTCTGGCTGGGGAATTTTTTTATCCGGGCCAAAGGCGGATATGGTAAAAGGGCTTAAGAACGGGGGAAGAAAACCATGGTTTCAATACTTGTCTTAATAGGGGCGGCGCTTTTGGAAGTGGGAGGGGACGCCCTAGTCCGTTGGGGACTCAAATCGAGTCATTGGGTTGGGTTTGCTTTGGGGGCGGTTGTGCTTTTTGCCTATGGCCTGGCTGTCAATCAACCGAAGTGGGACTTCAGCCAGTTATTGGGGATTTACATCGTTCTCTTTTTCCTCGTTTCCCAATTGACCGGTTACTTCGTCTTCCATGAACCCTTAACCCAAGGGCGGATGGTGGGTGGCTTTCTCGTGACGGCGGGAGGAATTTGCATGATGGTGTGGAAATAAAGCCCTTAAAATCGATTAATTTTTTTAATGGGATCCCATTTCTTAATGAAATTTTAATGTGATTCAACCTTAACATTTCCTTGGAAGGCTAATTTAAAGGAGGTTGAGAATGGGATCGGAATGGATTTCTTTCGGACTGATGGGACTTATGCTTTTGATGTCAATTTTATATTTGAAGAATTAATTTCAAGGCGGTTTTTAAAGGCTCCGCGCCAATCACGCAGAGCCTTTTTTGTTCAACCGACGATGATTAGCTCGGCGGACTCGGGCAAGTGGTTGGCCAAACTCTTCAGCATGCGCCCCCGCACCATGCGCCAGAAAAAGGTGCGCTGGGAGGAACCCACGAAGACGTGCTTGACCTTCAGCTCTTGGGCGGCCTCGGCGATGGAGGAACCGGCGTCCTCGGCCATGCGCCAGATGGGGATTCCAGCGATGCCGCGTTTTTCCAGGGCGGCGCAGGAACCCACCAAAACCTTGATGGCTTCCGGGGTTGGTTTGACTTCCTGCGGTAGGAAAAGGCCGGGCATTTCATCCACATAAATCACGTAAACATTGGTCCGTTTAAGTCCTTTGGCGTAAATAGTAGCGTCCTCTAAAAGCTTTTCGTTCACGTAACGCAGGGCCACGATGATGGGAGAGGATTCCATGGCCGAAGCCTCAATGGCCTCTTCCAGGGTAAGTATATTGGAAGCCTCAGGCAGGTCAGCCACCGTGGATTCGGCCTCGGCGAATTGCACCTCGGCTTTTTCGGAGGCCTTTACCCGGTGCCATACGCCCGTAGCCACCAGGATGGCGGCCAGGGTTCCCCCGAATAAAAGCGCGTCGGGCTTGTGAACCATATTGATGACCCAAGCGGCCAAAAGCGCCACCGTCGTGAAAAGCCCCGACCAGAACTTCCATCCCTTTTCCCCGTCCCTCCAGCGCAGTTTGTCGATGGCTGCCGAGGAAAGGGAGAGGGTTCCCAAAAGGCCAAAGTTGTAAAGGTCACCCAAGGCGTCCACATTCGCTTTGGTGACGAAGATGATGGCCATGGGAATTAAGCCTGAAAGCACTATGGAAAGGTAGGGCGTTCCCAGCGTGGGGTGGCGCTTTCTCAAAAAGGAGGGAAGGAACCCCAGGTCTGAAAGCCGCACATTGACGTGGTAGTTGCCCACGATGGCGGTATTGCAGGCCATGAAGAGCAAAGCGGAAGCCGCGATGACCACGGCCACGCCCAGGATGGGCCCGCCGATTTGGAAACCCAGGGCAGACAGAAGCGAGTCGGACTGGGACTGCTTGACCGAGTCGGGAAGTATATAAAGAACGACTGAAGTCATGGGCGAGGAAACGATGGCGACGGTCCCGATAACCCACCACATGGCCTTGGAAGCGGTAAATTTCACGGGGGTCTTCATGGCGCCGGAAATCTGGGCCACGGACTCGAGCCCCGAGTAGGCCAGCCACGTCGTGGCATAGCCGATCATAATGGTGCTGAAGCTTAAAGGAACCCCGGGATGGGTGATGCTGTGCCACCAGCCTCCCCAGGAATATTTTTGGTTGAAAGTGATCTGGAAAAAGGCCCAGCCCAACAGGAGGAAGGTCACGATGATTTCAGCCATTGCGAAACTGGAGGTCACCGATGCCGATTCCTTGATGCCGATAATGTTGATGAGGATGAGCACCAGGAAAAGCACCATGGAGGCCATGACTACCAGGTCCTTGGTCTCAGGCATGAGGCTGGCGAGGTAATAGAGGCCCGCCACGCCCGAGATGGCGGAGGTGAGGAAGTAATCCACGGTGATGAAGGAGCCGCCGACCAGGGGGAGGAACTCGAAAGCCGAGAAGGCTTCCCGAACGACGGATACCACCCCTCCGCCGTCCGGGCAGCGCTCGCAGATCTCCACGTACTTCAAGGCGATGGAAATGAAGACGCCGGTAGTGATGAACTGGGCCACGGTGGCCAGATTGCCGATGGAGTTATAGAGGATGCCGGGAACGTAGAAAACAGAGGTTCCGATATCCGCGTAAACGATCGCGAAAACCAGGATCCAGCCGAGCTGGTGAACTTTAATTGTGGGTGTTTTGGAATCGGACAAGTGAAGCCTCCGAAGCCTACGAGGTTAGCTGTCGGGCTCGGCGCGAATGGCTCGCCGCCCCATCGGTTTCATCTGTCATCCTGAACGAAGTGAAGGATTTATGTTTTAAACATAGATCCTTCACCCGAAAATCGGATTCAGAATGACAACTACAAAAACCTGGATGGTGTTAGCCCCAAACGTCTTGGGTCCCCCGTTTGTCCTGTCGGTCGCGTTTCCGCATAACCACAGGGCAACTCGGCCATATAAGCGGAGTATCTTGATTAGGTTGATCTTGGTTTTCAAGTGGAATTCCTAAAACCTATGGTTTTTGAAGGCGAATCCAGGGATTTAATTCGTCAAAGAATGTGGCAAGACAGGATTAAAATCGTTCTTGGAATAGGCGCGGAACATTGGTTCAAGTCCAACGTGGGGAGGCATTGATGAATTACAAAGATTGGATTATCCGTGATCCGAAAATATGCGACGGGCAGCCGGTCATTAAGGGCACCCAAATCACCTTGAAGGCGGTCCTTGGGCACTTGGCCTTAGGAGATACAATTGAAAACATCGTCAAGACCTATCCAGGAATGACTCCCGAAGGGGTAAGGGCAGTCATCGCTTTCGCGGCTTCCTTCGCCGACCTGGAATTGGCCGGAACGCTTTCCCCCCAACTCCCAACTCCCAACTCCCGAGCCACAAGCCTGGACGCGCTTTCGAAAAAAGAATTGGAGACGCTGACCAGTACTTTGGGGAGGGGATTCATGTCCATCGCGGTCGCGGATATTTACACCCGCCAGGGCCTTCACCTAGAAGCCGCTAAAGTTTACCGGAATATTTTGAAACTGGAACCGGATAACGCGGAAGCGAAAATGAAATTGAAGGACGCTGAAAAGAAAATGAACCAGGACAGTTAAGCCGGTGCCGGACTATTTTTTGTCCTCATACTGGCTATGGGTAGCGCCCCTTGGGTTAAGGCCCTCAGGGTGAAGGATATATTGTTGATACACCCAGTACCCAACCGCGATGATCACGACCCAGAAAATAACATCCATCAGGCCCCAGCCTCTTTGGTTTCTTAACGGGTTTCGTTTCATGGTTAGTTTCTCCTTTTCAATGGGCAACTCGCAAAAGGTCTTTGGCCATTCCCACGGCTTCCTGGGTTCCCACCAAAACCAGTGTATCACCCGCCTGTACCAATTCCTTGCCGGCTGGCATCAAATGGCGGTCCCCGCCACGCGTGAGGGCTATCACGCTGGCTCCGGTTAGGCTTCTTAAGTTGAGCTCGGCCAAGGTTTTGCCCGCCGCGGGGCTACCCGGCTGGATGACGATAGAAGAAGGCGCCCCGATACCTGGCACCACGCTGTTGATTTCTTCCAGGAGAACTTCCTGGTTTTTGGGCGCGTGGGAGGACAAGGCCTCGGCTACCATTTGGGCGCCGGCCTGGAGGTGGCCTTGGAGGTCCACCGTGCTTTTCCAAAACACCACCCCCAAGAGGGTGAGCAAGACCGCGAAAACGACGGGGCTGTAACCAAAGGGCAGGAAGGGTTGGGTAAAGGCCAAAAGGGGAAAGCCGATGGCGAATAAGACGCCCAATTGAAGGGCAAGGGTAAGCGCCCGGCGGGGGGCCAATCCCAAGTCCACCTGGCCATCCTTTCCTGGCCGGATGGCGGCGGAAGCGATGAGGCTTCCCAGAGTTTTCGCCCCACGAATAATTCCCAGGAAGAAGGGAACGGACAAGGCCAGGCCGGCGCCGATCAAAAGGGCTTTGCCGCCAACGGATGGTAGATGAAGTTGGTTTTCCAACTGGGGAAGCCACCGCTTAAGCGTGGCCGCGGTGGTAATGATGATGGCGGCGAGACAAAAGGCGTCCAGGATGATTAAAAGTACCTGGCGGCGGGAACGGCGCCAAACGGTTTCCTCCTGTTTTCCCATCCTCAGTCCCTCCAGCCAGGAACCATAGAGGGCGGTGAAAGTTTGCAGGGGCTTGGGCAGGTGGCTGTCCACGAAGCGTGAGAAGGGTTCGGAGGCTTTCAGAAGGAGGGGGGTGGTGAAGGCCGTCACCACGGATACGGCCACGGTGACGTCATATAGGAAGCCCCCGATAGCCCCGTGGGAAACCCCGATCTGGGCAATGATAAAGGAAAATTCACCGATCTGCGTGAGGGCCATGGCGGACTGCAGCGCGGTTTTCAAGGGCCGGCCGCTCAAGAAGGTTCCCACGGACACGGTGAGAGTTTGGCCGGCGATCACCAGGAAACTCAAGATCAGCACGGCTCCCCAGTGGTTGAGCAATACCGCCGGGTCCACCAACATGCCCACGGACACGAAAAATACCGCCGCGAACATATCCCTTAAAGGATGAATCAGCCGGTCGATGGTGGCGGTGGCGCCTGATTCGGCCACCAGCATGCCAGCCAGGAAAGCGCCCAAGGCCACCGAGTAGCCGCCCTTTTGGGCCAGTAAGGCCATGGCGAAGCAAAGGCCCACGGTTGTCACCAGCAGGGTTTCGGGGCTCCGCAAGGCAACGACTGCCCTTATGACGCGGGGGATGATGAGGTAGCCCAGGCCGAAAAGGAGCCCGAGGAATCCCAGCAGGTTTCCGGCGGTCATCGTCAGGCCCATGAAGGAAAGGTGGACCCCCTCCGCCAGGGGTGTTAGGACCGCCACTAATAAAACCGACGCCATGTCCTGTACGACCAGGATGCCGATGATGACCCGCATCAATTGGGGATCGGTACGCCGGTCGGTGAGGGCCTTGGAGGCGATCATGGTGCTGGCCAGGGAAACGATGGCGCCCGTGAAAAGGGATTCCAAACTGGTCCAGCCCATCAGGCGCCCCGCGGTGTAACCCAACCAGGTCATGAGGGAAAGCTCGATTAAGTTGGTCAAGCCGGCGGTGGGAAGAACCTTAATAAATTTTTCGATACTGAATTCCAGCCCGATGGAAAACATGACCAGAATGACGCCCAGCTCGGACATGGTCCTCACGGTGTCTTCATGGGCGAAAAGTGGAAGGGGTACGTGGGGGCCGAGAATGAGACCCGCCAGTAGGTAACCCAGGACGGTAGGCTGCTTGAGCCAATGAAAAATAACAGTGGTGATGGCGGCCACGCACATCACCAGGGCCAGGTCCTGGAGAAAATCGCCGAAGTGGGTCATGGGGTTATTTTAAGGCTCAACAAGGCAAGAAGGCACAGGAAAGCAGACAGAGGAATTGACGGGGGTGACGTCTGCTGAGGGGCTGGCGAAAACTGGTATAATCCCTTTAATAATTATTGAAGTAAATATGGCCTGGAAATATTTAATGAACCCACATGACCATCCCCGAAGACAAACTCTTAAATTGGTTTCTCGCAACCCTTTGGGCTTGATCTTTATGGCCCTCATCTTTGGTTTCGGCCCCCGGCCGTTCCTCTCGGACCGGCGTTGTTCTTTACCTGATTCAACCCTTCTCTCGAAAGAACGGGCGGAAAAAGCTTATGGACGGTTGGCAATGGCCTTCGAGGAAAACCAGGGCCAGTCCGACCCTTCCGTAAGGTTCACGGCCCGGGGCCGCGGCTATAGCCTTTACCTGACCCCCACCCAAGCTGTTTGGTGCTTTCAAAAACCCCTTCATCATTCCAAGTCAAAAGCCATGAAAAACAGGGGGTGGACAAAACCCGAATACCTCTGGATGAAATTGAGGGGGGCCAATCCGCGCTGTGAAGCCGAAGGTCTGGAGGAACTGCCGGGCAAAAGTAATTATTTGATCGGGAAAGCCCCTTCCTGTTGGTATACGAATTTGTCCCAATACGCAAGGGTGAAGTTCAGGGAGGTTTATCCCCACATCGACCTGGTTTATTACGGAACCAACGGAAAATTGGAATATGACTTCGTGGTGAAGCCGGGGGGGAACCCCAAGGATATCCAAATTAAGTTCGAGGGCATGAAAAGCTTGGAATTGGACCAGGATAAGGATTTGGATATCCGCTTGAAGGACACTCGCTTGGGCTTCAAAGCCCCAATTCTTTTTCAGGAGGATGGGTCCGGGAAGAAGGAGCTGGGCGGAAGGTTTGTCCGGAACCGGGAAGGGACGGTGGGTTTTGAGGTGGAAGGATACGACCCCACCAAGACTTTAGTGATCGACCCGTCCTTCACACTTTCCTATTCCACCTATGCGGGCGCGAATGTGACCAACGTTAACAACGAGATGATGGGGATGGCGGTGGATCCCGCTGGTGACGCTTACCTGGTTGAATATTATCAAGCCGGATTTATCACAACCCCAGGGGCCTATCAACCGGCTTCTAAAGGGTTCGAAAATGTATTAATCCTCAAACTAAATCCAACCGGAACGGCCTTGATTTATACCACCTATCTGGGTGGGAGCAATATGGATAGTCCTAATGCCGTCACGGTAGACACTTCGGGCGACGCGTTTGTGACGGGGGAGAGTTTTTCCAGCGACTTTCCGACGACCCCGGGCGCTTTTCAATCCACATTCGGTGGTGTGGAAAATGCTTTTGTCACGAAATTAAACCCCACGGGGACCGCCTTGGTCTATAGCACCTATTTGGGAGGGCGCGTTAACGATATTGGAAAGGCAATCGTGGTGGATTCCCTAGGCAATGCTTTTATTACTGGGCTGGCCACTTCGGCTAATTTTCCCGTGATTCCCGGCGCATTCCAATCCACGCTGGGCACTTCAACTGGAAACGCATTTGTCACAAAATTAAATCCCGCAGGTACGGCTCTGGTCTATAGCACCTTTTTGGGAGGCACCAATGGGAGTGGGGATATTAGCGCTGGCATCGCGGTGGATGGCTCCGGCAACGCTTATATTACGGGTACTGCCTATTCGTCAAATTTTCCAGTGACTCCCGGCGCTTTCCAGCCCACCCTAGCGGGGATTTACAACGCCTTTGTCACGAAATTAAACCCCACGGGGACGGCCTTGGTTTATAGCACCTATTTGGGGGGGTCGGGAAATTCCTCGGGTAACGGGGATAATGGATTCGCTATCGCGGTGGACCCTTTCGGTGACGCTTATTTAACCGGGATGACCTGTTCATCTAATTTTCCAGTCACCCCCGGCGCTTATCAACCCACGCTCGGCACGACCTATGGAAATGCTTTTGTCACAAAAATAAATCCCACAGGGACGACTTTAGTTTTTAGCACCTTTTTGGGAGGATCGGGCGCTTCATTTTCAGGGGATAAAGGGCTTGGTATCGCGCTGGATGGCTTGGGAAAAACTTATGTTTCGGGAGCCGTCCAATCCAGCAATTTTCCGACTACCCCCGGGGCTATTCAAACCTCCATGGGTACCGCTTTGAATTGCACCTTTTGGTCCTTATTCAGTCCAACGGGGGGGTTGTTCTATTCCACCTATTGGGGCGGGATTGGTCTTTATGATCTCGAGGATGAAGGGTCAAAGGTCGCCTTGGATGGTTCGGGGGCCCTTTACGTGGCGGGTTCCACCTATGCCA
This sequence comes from candidate division FCPU426 bacterium, assembly GCA_003152075.1. GTDB lineage: Bacteria > Oederibacteriota > Muellerivitia > Muellerivitales > Muellerivitaceae > PALSA-1180. The sequence continues at coordinate 35,289 of PLZG01000111.1, read as the reverse complement.
CGGACTTTCCCATCACCGCCGGGGTTTATGAACCTACCTCCGGCCCCGCGAAAGAATATATGTATGTTTCGAAATTCGTTATGGTAGTGGACACTCCCACCCCAACCCCCAGCTCGACTCCAACATCTACTATTACCAATACCCCCACCATAACGCCCACCTTGACCCCAACCTCCACCGCTACGGTGAGCCCTACAAATAGCCCGACCGGCACCCCCACGGTGACAGCTACTATCACCCCAACCTTCACTCCCACATTTACTTATACCCCAACCTGCGAAACACACGTTTGGCCCAATCCCTTCAATCCCCAATACGCTTTTAATAACTCCCTCAAGATCAGCTGCCTGCCGACGGGTTCAACCGTAAATTTTTATACCCTTTCCGGGGAACTGGTGAATCAGGCTAATGAGGTAGGGGGAATGGCCCAGTGGAAAGGGATCAACACCCAAGGCCGACCTGTCTCGGCGGGCATTTATTATTACGTCATCCAAAATGGGATCAATGTCCTGGGACGGGGGAAATTTTTAATAAGTCGTTGAGTAATAGTTGACGACGGCCGCGAGGGAAATCACGGGGGCAAGGTCCTGGAGGAAATACCCGTAAAGGTTCCTGCGATGATTTTATCGGTTGAGGCAGTTGTATTCCTTTGTTTTTTCGTTCAACCGGCTTGAGACCTCCAAGGACCGGGCAAAATAGTTAACTCAAACGACCCAACAGGATAAAAAAGAAAAAAACTTCTTCATATATCGACGTATCAAAAAAAGACTATATGAATATGAAATATTCAAGGTTTTCTCCTGTTGTTTCCCCCATCCTTTTCCTATTGTCCTCGTTCTTATTCACTTCGCTCTGTCAGGCCCAAACTTGCGTGCCCATCACGGTCAACTCCCTGACTAACTGCTATGGTAATACAGGCTCCATTGACCAAAATTTCGCCCAGGCTGGAGTCAAAGCCGCGGTAATTCCGGGCCAAACCTACACCCTTTCCGTGGATACCACCAATCTCAACAACGCGGTTTATTTTGGTTACGGGCACGATATTAACAATGTCGGGGTATCCTTTATGGGGACGAAAGTGAGGGTTTACGGGTTTTCCCAACCCAGCGCCAGCGACGCAGCCTTGATTGGAACGGTGGGAGCGGGAAGCGCCAATGAGATGTGGACCAATTTCGCGTCGGGTTGCGGCCTTAATTGTTTTCAAGCCGTTCCCCTTAGTTTTTTCGGGAATTACATTTTTACGACCACCGCGGCCGCGATTAATTACCTGATCGCCAACCCCGCCTCGAACCTTTTAACCTTCACGGCCACCACCTCGAACATTTCCATCGTCATCGATGATCTTCTCACTTGCTGTTGCGGGGATAATGGCGGAGACGGGCACGTTTCGGAAGCCCTGAATCTCTGCACGACCTCAGGTTTGCCCACACCCACTCCCACGCCCACCAACACGGGAACCCTGCCGCCGACCAATACGGCGACCAACACGCTCACCCAGACCCCCACCCTTACGCCCACCTATTCCCCGACCCTTTCCCCCACCAACACGGGAACCCTGCCGTCGACCAATACGGCGACCAGCACGCCCACCCAGACTCCCACCCTTACGCCCAATAATTCCCCGACCCTTTCCCCTACCAACACGAATACGATCTCTCCCACCCATTCCCCTACGGTGACTCCAACCTTCACCCCTACGTCAACCCCAACCATCACCAACACGCCCACAATCACTTTCACTCCAACCAATAGCCCCACGGTTACCCCGACCGTGACCTATACGCCCGTTCCGGTGGACGTCTTTTACGCGGACAAAAACATGTTTAGTCCCACCAGCGACAAGGCCGTTTCCATCACCGTGGCTTACAACCAGTATCCGGGGGAATACAGCCTGCGGATTTACAATACGGCGGGGGAACACATCAAGACTTTGGACGCGAAAAGGCTAAACGCGCCCGTGAACCAAACCTATACCTGGGACGGGACCAACAAAAACGGGGACGCCTGCGCCAGCGGGGTTTATATTTTTTACTTGATCGAGCCCTTTAATCGAAAAATTAAAAGAATACTTTTGGTAAGGTAAGCCACCAGCTTGGCCAAAAGTTGATCGCTTAGGTCGCAACGGGAATTTATTATTACGTCATTCAAAGTGGAACCAATGTCCTGGGACGGGGAAAGTTTTTAGTGGGCCATTAATTTTTTTCGGAAGCTTGTTCGAAGGATACCTGCGCCTGGTCAAGTGGAATTACGATGAAACGGCTAAAAATCATTCGATAAAGTTTTTATTTTGGTACCAGGGGCTTTGGCCGTAAACGCTGGAAGGATCCCGGTATAGCCGCAGGGTGCGGACGTATTTATAAGTCTCGTAGTTGGATAAAACGTAATTGACCGAGGATTGAAGGTCGAAGGAAGTATATTCCCCCATCCACCTGGCTCCCGCGAATCCGCCGTGAACGTGCCAGCATTTTTCCACTTGGTAAAAAAACTCAAACCAAACCGTGAAGACCCCGATTTTTACCGGGAAGAAGGCGAAATGCTTGCGGACGCGAAGATCCCCAATACGGGGACCGTGGTATATTTTTTTTCTCCAGCGCATGACAATCTCCCATAACCTTTATTATATCCCTGTTTGTGAATATTCGTTATTTTGACGATTTTGTATCGGGAAGGGTTGCGCCCAAATGGTTTTTAGGGGGAATGGGCGCGCCCCTTGCCGTCAAGGGAACGCTTCTGTATCTTGTCCTTCTTTAAATCCACGAACCACCATGGAGAAACCAGCGTGAATCCACCCCCGAACCCCCAGCATATCATCGTCGCTTGTACCGAAGCTCCGGGGGACGTCCTGTTGGCCCTGCCGGTATTTCAAACTCTTCGGGCGGCTTTTCCCCAGGCCCGCTTAACGGCCCTAATCCACCCTTCCGCAAAGGCCATGGCCCAGGGGCACCCCGCCATTGACGCCATTGAGCTGGTGGAAAAGGAAGAGGGAATCTTCAAACTGGCCGGCCGGCTTCGAAAGCTAAACGCCGACACATTCATTACCCTTTTCCCCAGGTCCCGGTTGGTGTTGGCGGCTTGGCTGGCCAAAATTCCGACCCGTATTGGGCCCGCCGAGCGTTGGCATAGCCTTTTCCAAACTCACACGGTCAAGGTGAACCGGATGGTCTGCGACCGGCCCGAGGTGGAATACAATTTCGAAATGTTAGGGCCTTTAGGCATCAGCCAATTTCCGAAAAAAATCGAATTTCCGATTAATGGGGTGGATAAGGCGCTGGCCTTGGATTTCCTCAAGGAAAAGGGCATTGCCCCGGGAACTCCCTATGTGGTCGTGCATCCGGGAAGCCCAAAGTCGGTTTTAAACTGGAAACCTGAAAGGTACGCCCAGATGATGAGCCACTTGTGCCAGATTAAGGGTTTGAGGATGGTCATCACCGGAGGGGCACATGAGGGCGAATTGGTTTCACAGGTAACCGCCTATCTTTTTTCCCTGCCCGCGGAACAGAAACCAGTGGTGATAACGGGGGAACTGGGTTTGAAGCCGCTGGCGGCGGTTCTCCAAGGCGCGATCTGTTTCCTTTCCGGTTCTACCGGGCTCATGCACTTGGCCGCCGCGGTGGCCACGCCCACGGTTTCGATTTTTTCACCGGCGCCCGAGGCCACCCCGGTTCGGTGGGGGCCCTGGGGAAATGAGGCTAACGTTTTAATCCCAGAAAACCCCAATTGCAGCAGCTGTCAGGTGGGCTACTGCAAGAAACACGAAACCATGGACGCGCTCAGCGTTTCCCAAGTTTTTCAGGCGATGGAGAAATTTATCCGCAAGGCTATACCAGGTTAAATGGAGACTCTTCCTCCTTCCACCCCCGTTAATTCCCACAAAACTTTTTCAGCCTGGCTAGTTTTGGCCTTAGGTTTTTCACTCTGGCTCACGGATTACCTAAGCCTTCCAGCTTTCTCCCATCTCTTGACCCGCGATTGGCTTGGCCTAAAAGCCGATTCGCCCCTGGCCAACGCTGTGGAGTACTTCGCGTTGGAGTTCCCCCAAGTTCTCATGCTCCTGGCCCTGATTATCTTCGTCATGGGCACCGTCCAGACCTTCTTCTCAAAAGATCAAATACATCGGTTACTCATGGTCAAGGGGCATAGGACCGGGCATTTTCGGGCGGCCCTTTTGGGCATTCTTGCCCCTCTGGACTCCTGTTCCGTCGTACCCTTCTTTATTGGTTTTGTCACGGCGGGCATACCCCTCGGAGTGGCCTTTACGTTCCTGGTCGCCGCACCCCTGGTGAATGAGGTCACCCTCATCCTGCTTTTCGGCTTGCTGGGTTGGAAAGTAGCGGGTGTTTATTTGGTCACTGGCCTGACCGTTGCCCTGACCACGGGAAACCTTATTGGCTTGATGTCAATGGACGACCAAGTGGAGCCTTGGGTTCACCAGGTCCTCGCGGCCAAGGTTATCGCCGAAAGACATCTTTCCTGGCCCGAAAGAATGAAGAGGGGTCGGAAAGCCGCGTGGGACATCGTAGGCGCAGTATGGCTCTACATTCTGGCGGGTATGCTTTTGGGCGCGGGCATTCATGCTTTTGTACCTGAAAGCCTCATAGTGGTTTTATTGGGGAAATCGGCCTGGTGGTCGGTTCCGATGGCGATCTCAATTGGGGTTCCAGTCTATTCAAACTCGGCGGCCATGATTCCCATGCTCCAGGCTTTACTTGCCAAGGGATCGGCTTTGGGAACAACCTTGGCCTTCATGATGGCGACAACCGCCCTTTCCCTCCCTGAAGTCATCATGCTGCACAAAGTATTGAGGCCAAAGTTGATTGTGATTTTTGTAGGGGTCGTAACGTTAAGTATTTTAATAATGGGTTATTTATTTAATCGGCTTTTTTAAAGACTTAAACGGGTAGGCTTTCCAGAGGCTCCAGGGCAGGCCCCTTAAGAAAGGACCTAATCCTTCAAATCCTGAGCGATGAAGATCGCGCCGAGGAGGAGTAAAAGTCCCCCAACTCCTGGGCCCATGAAATGCCGCAGGGTGGGCTGAACGTGAAGGCTGACGGCGGAGGTATAGCTGATCATCCAGCCGGCGGCCATAATGAAGCGGGTGACGCCTTTACCCGCCGATGAGGATGTCAAAGCCCAAATGAAGAAGGCTAGTCCGAGGGCCAGGCCCACGGAGTTCAGGTATGTCAGATACTTTAAAAACAAGTCCGCGCTATTGGGGGGGGCCATGGAGCCCCAGATAACCCACCAAAGAATGAACCAAAATATGGTCAGGGCCGAAAGGGCCTTGACCAATAGGGCAATTCGGCTATCGATCCTGCGGAAGAAATCCTCGGTTAACATCAAAAGTGTAAAACCCACCAAGACGGGAAAGCCGTAAAGCAGGAGCAGGGTTGTCAGGGCCGAGTGGTTCTGGGCCAGGTAGGTTTTAACGGGTTCCTCAAAAAAAACACCGGGCGAGAAAAGCAGGCCCATGGCTCCAAAGCGGTAAAACATCATTCCCAGTTTCATCTTAAAACTCCGGTAATTAAGTTATGTGCTGGCCGAAACATTCTCTCGAATTTGAAAGCAAAGGGTCTTGTCTTAAATGCCCAACGATTCTAACAGCCGTTTAAAAACAAAAAGGCGAAAAAAGCCATTCCAACTTTGTTTTTCAAAAAAGGCGGGGTAACCGCTTTTGGGGAGACTTTAAAGATTCGATAAAATTAGGCAAAAACCCCTTTCTTGTAAATATCTACATATTTGTACTTGAAAACGGAATAATTTTACAAAATATTTATTAATCCCAACGCCATATTAACGGCATTTTTACTTATTTTTACGATTTCTTGATGTGTGGCACGAGGCTTGCTTTTCTCTGGCAGATTGTTGGGCTGTTTGTGCCCTGAGTGGTGTTGAAGGAAGTTCCCTCCGTGGGAGGGTGGAAGTGTTGGGTCGGGAAAGACGGACTCCTGATGAGGGAGCCCGAAAACTAAGGAGGAAGTATGTTAGCTAAAATTAGAAAGATAGGGAGCATCGGGCTGATGCTTTACTACCTAATGGCGCTCAGCGTGCCGATGGTGGTAAACGCCCAGACGGCGGCTCCGGCAGCCGCGCCGGCCCCGCAAGCGGCGGACCCCAATGGGTCGGCCACCGGCGGAATCTCGGACTTGACGTCCTTCAATAGCTTCAAGGACATCAAAAATCCGACCACGTTGGAATTGGCGGCGGCTGTCGGCCATAACCGCGTCGCTATCAACATCATGTGGACCTTGATCACGGGCTTCTTGGTTATGTTCATGCAGGCGGGGTTCGCCATGGTGGAAACGGGCATGACCCGCGCCAAAAACGTGAACCACACCATGACCATGAATTTCATGATCTATCCCTTCGGCATGTTGGGCTTCTATGTTTGCGGTTTCGCCTTCATGTTCGGCGGTTTGGGATCCTTGGGAACCTTGGGCGGTTACGCTGGCCTCAGCAATGAGATCACCTGGACCATCCTGGGCAAGCCTTTTGGAATGCTCGGCAATGTCGGGTATTTCCTGACGGGCCCAGCTTATGACGTTGGCGTCTTCACCCTCTTCCTGTTCCAAATGGTGTTCATGGATACCACGGCCACCATCCCGACGGGAGCTATGGCGGAACGCTGGAAATGGTCTTCTTTCTGCCTCTATGGAGCGGCTATCGGAACCATCATGTATCCCGTGTTCGGTAACTGGGTCTGGGGCGGCGGCTGGTTGTCACAGCTCGGCGTGAACTTCGGCCTGGGCCACGGCTACAGCGACTTCGCCGGTTCCTCAGTGGTTCATATGCAGGGCGGCGTGATCGCTTTGATCGGCGCCATCATCATCGGGCCCCGCATCGGCAAGTACAACAAAAACGGATCGGCCAACACCATCCCGGCGCACAATATGCCGATGGCGATCGCCGGTTGTTTCATCCTGGCCTTCGGCTGGTTTGGGTTCAACCCCGGTTCCACCCTGGCCGGCGCGGACTTGCGCATCTCGGTCGTGGCGGTCAACACCATGCTGGCCTCGGCCACTGGCGCTTTGGCTTCCATGCTCTATATCTGGTTCGTTCGCGGCAACAAGCCTGATCCAGGAATGATGGTGAACGGAATGTTGGCGGGCTTGGTGGCCATCACGGCACCCTGCGCCTTCGTGAACGCTCCGGGCGCCTGCATTATCGGTTTGGTTTCGGGCATCCTGGTGGTTGAATCCTGCTTCTTCGTGGAACGCACCCTCAAGGTTGACGATCCGGTCGGGGCTATTTCAGTTCATGGCGCCAACGGAGCTTGGGGAGTTCTTTCCCTCGGCCTTTTCGCCGATGGTACCTACGGCCAAGGTTGGAACGGAGTGGGCGCTGACAAGTACATGGGCGTGGCGGGCAAGGGTTTAACCGGGTTGTTCTACGGCGATTCTTCCCAGTTCGTGGCCCAATGTATAGGGTGTTTCACTTGCTTCGTCACCCTGTCTGTCTTGTCCTTCATCGTGTTCAAGGCCACCGATATGTTGGTCGGGAACCGTGTCGATCCCAAGACTGAAATCGATGGGTTGGACATTCCTGAAATGGGTTCGGTGGGCTATTGTGGAATCAAGATGGATCCGGCCTCCGAGAACGTTAATTCGAAGTAATCAGTTGGTTTGTTGAGGCGAAAGTTTGAAAAAGGCCCCCATTTGGGGGCCTTTTCATTCCCGGTGGTTCACCCTCAAAACACGAAGACATTCGGAAAGTTACGATTTTTGGTTTCTTAAATCCATTTTCCTTGGTGACTTGGTGTCTTGGTGGTAAATAAAGGCTGTTAAAAAAATCTCTAAACCAGATTTTTTCAACTGACGAGTTTTGGAAACCCCACAATTCCTGCGGAATTTTTGGGGTTAGAGGCTGCTTTGTAGCACTATTGTTAAGTCTTTCTGCAGCCTCTCAATAGGTTCTGTTTAAGTCTTTTCTATTAAGGAGATTCCGTGAAAAAGATTGAAGCTATCATCCGGCCCGATAAGTTTGACACCGTAAAGAAAGCCCTTGAGGAAGCCGGTTATACCGGGGTTACCCTCACCGAGGTCGAAGGGCACGGCAAGCAAAAGGGTCTTTCCCAGCAATGGAAGGGTTATAAATACAAAGTGGAGTTCCTGCCCAAACTGAAGCTGGAGATTGTCGCGCCTAGCGCCGACATCGACAAGCTGGTGAAAGCCATCCTGACCAGCGCCTCGTCGGGCCAAGTGGGGGACGGAAAAATCTTCGTTTACACCATTGACGATGCCTACCGAATCAGCAGCGGGGAGTCGGGAGATACGGCTGTTTCCTAACGGCAGTTGGCGGTCCGCAGTCGACAGTTCGCAGCAAAGACTTCAAATCCTGAATCATTCGTCTGTTTGTGGGTAGTCATCTGTCGGCTTTGAGCTGTCGACCGTCAACTGGGGTTTGGAATGACAAAAATTGAGGCCATCATCCAACCGGGGAAGTTCGAGGAAGTCCGGGCCGCCTTGGCCGAGGCCGGCTACCCGGGCATCACCATCACCGAGGTAAAGGGCCACGGGAAACAGAAGGGCATCGAGCACAACTGGTTCGGAAAGAAATTCAAAACCGAACTGATTGATAAGATCAAGTTGGAAATCGTTGTCGTGGACGATTTGGCGGAAAAAATGGTTAAGGCTATTTTGGAATCCGCGCGGACGGGAAAAACGGGGGACGGGAAGATATTCGTCCACCGGATCGAGCAGGCCTACAAAATCAGCAGCGGGGAAGAGGGCGACACGGTTGTGGCCTAACCGCGAGGCGCGGTTAGGCCACAACAATTTTGAATTTTAAATTATGAATTAAAAGCGAACAACCAAGGTGCCAAAGAAGACTTATTTAAACTGGGGTTGCTTCGTCATTAACACCCGCCTATGCGGCGGGTATTCCTCGCAATGACAGGATTTTGAAAGGGTTTTATGAGTTCAATGCTTTATTGGCAGCAAATGAGCTGGGGAATGGTGTCCTTGAATTTCCTTCCTTTCGGGCTTTTGCTGGTCCTCATCGCCGTTCTTCCGTTCATTTCCTTCACGGCCGGCTGGTGGGAAAAGATGGGAAACAAATTCCTGACGGCCGCCCTTTGCGCCGGCTCGGGTGTCTTCCTCTACCTCCATCCTACGGGGGACGTTTCCAAGATTTTTCAAACCTATCTAGATTATTTATCCTTTATGGTTTTGATGGGGGCCTTTTTCACCGCCAGCGGCGGCATCCACATTTCAGGGGCTTTCGCGGGCTTGCCCTATATCAACACCCTGTTCCTGGGGTTCGGCGGTATCCTTGCCAGCCTGCTGGGCACCACCGGCGCCAGCATGGTGCTGATCCGTCCCCTGCTTCGAGCCAACCAGTTAAGACGGCACAAATCCCACGTAGTGGTTTTTTTTATTTTCATCGTTTCCAACTGCGGCGGTATTTTAATGCCCTTGGGAAATCCGCCGCTGTTCCTGGGGTTCCTCAGGGGGGTGCCCTTCCTCTGGACTTTCCGGCTTATCACCGAATGGTCCCTCACGATCCTGATCCTGCTTTTTATTTTCCACCTGATCGACGATAAGATCTTCGACGGGGAAGAAACCCATATCCGGGGCTCCCTCATCCAAGCCATCCAGGAGGCTGAACAGCCCATTCATATCGAAGGATGGTCGAACGTTTTTTACCTTCTGGCGATCATGCTTATTGCCTTAGGATCCAGCTATTGGCTTAACCCCTGGCTGGATGCCCATTGGGCCGCACAGGCCGAAACGGCCTCAAAATTATTCCAAATCATCCTCATGTCCCTGCTGGCTTATCTCTCTTATAAGACCACTGCTCCCAACATCCACGAGGAAAACCAGTTTTCCTTTGGGCCCATGGTGGAAGTGGGAGTGTTGTTTTTCGGTATTTTCGGGGCCATGATCCCCTCGTTGGCCATCTTGGAAGCCAAAGGGCCAACCATCGCCTTGACCCATCCCTGGCAGTTCTTCTGGGCTTCCGGAATTCTTAGTAGTTTCTTGGATAACGCCCCGACCTACTTGAGCTACGCGGTGCTGGCGGCGGGACAAAACGGCATCAATCCTAACCACTTGGGTGACTTAGCGGCCAGGTTCCCGAACCTCTTGGCTGCCATTTCTTGTGGGGCATCCTTTATGGGAGCCAATACCTATATCGGCAACGGACCCAATTTCATGGTTCGCGCCATCGCCGAGCAGGCCCGAGTGAAGATGCCTTCTTTTGGGGGATACATGCTCTGGTCCGGGGCCGTTCTGATCCCAGTATTTACCCTGATTACTTTTATTTTTTTCTAAAGCTGGATAATGGTTTTTCAAGCGCAATCATTTCAAATATTCAAACCATACATAAGTTATTAATTGCCAACCGCAATGAAGATGCCTTCCTTCGGGCCTGTAAATACTTCGGCCCGGGGCTGTCCTGATCCCGGTTTTTATATTGATCACTTTTATTTTTTTCTAAACGACAAGATTCAAATCTCAATCCACCGCTAAACGGTAGCCCACGCCTGGCTCAGTCAGAAAATGTTGAGGCCGGCCAGAGTCCTTTTCTAATTTCTGCCGCAGGTTATTCATATGCACTCGTAGGTAATGGGTCTGGTTGACGTAGGCCTCTCCCCAAATTTCGGTTAATAGCTGGCGCTGAGTAACTACCTTTCCCGCGTGGCGAACGAGGGCCGCCAAGAGTTTGAATTCCCGGGGAGTCAAATGGACTTCCTCCTCCCCGTGCCAGACCCGCCGGTGGGCCAAGTCCACCTTCAAATCCCCATGTTTAAAGACGGGTTCCTCCGTAGGGCCAACGGAAGAGCTGGCGCGACGTAAAGCCGAGCGGATCCGGGCTAAGAGCTCGGGTACGCCGAAAGGCTTGGTAAGGTAGTCATCTACCCCCATGTCCAAGGCGGCGACCTTCTCCGTTTCCCGCTCACGGGCGGAAATGACGATGATTGGTTTTTTCGACCATTCCCTCAGGCGGCGAGTAACTTCCAGGCCGTCCATGTCGGGAAGGCCAAGGTCCAAAAGGATCAAGTCGGGATTGCGGGTGGCGGCCTGCACCAATCCCTCCTCTCCCGTGAAAGCCTGTAGGTAGGCATAACCGTTGGCGGTAAGGCTGGTTTTAAGGAAAAGGTGGATGGGTGACTCATCCTCGATGCAAAGAATGATTTGTTTTGGAACTTCCAAATTTATTCCTCCTGGAGAACTGGCGGCCGGCCGCCGGTGGGAAGGTGGACGGTGAAAAGGGCGCCGCCTCCCTCGCGGTTGGAGGCCTCAATGGTTCCGCCATGGGACTGGACGATTCCCCGGCAGATGGCCAGGCCCAGCCCAGCCCCTTTGCCGCCACTATGATAACCCTGGGTGAATTTCTCGAATATGGATTTTTCCTCCCCCGAAACCAGCCCCGGTCCACGGTCCGCGACCTCCAATTTCAGGGTCCCATCCGTGGCACTCGCCGACAATTGGAGGGAAGCTCCCTCGGGGGTATGGTTGAGGGCGTTCTCCAAAAGATTCAACAAAAGCTGCTCAACTAGCAGGCCGTCCACGAAGACCAGCGGAAGTCCCGGCTGGAGATCAAGGGCGAGGGGATGGGTAGCGAGCCGGGGTATGAGACGGTTCACGGTGGCACCCACCAGTTCCTCCATGGACTCCCATTCCTTTTTAGTCACGAGAGCCCCCGCCTCCAAGCGGGTCATGTCCAGGAGGTTCTGGATCAGTTGCTTCATGCGTTCCGCCTCATTGTAAATGGATCGGGTCAATTGGACGCGCGACTCCAGGCTTAAATTTCCCTTGTCTTCCAATAGACTGCTGGAAGCGCCGATGATCCCAGTCAGAGGGGTCCTCAGGTCATGGGAGACCGCGCTTAAGAGGGCGCTGCGGTTTTTTTCATTCTCGGCGGCTATCCGGTGTTCCTCGGCTTGGAGGAAAAGGAGGTGGCGTTCCAAAGCCGCGGCGATCTGTGCCGCGAAACCCTCCAACCTTCCCATTTGTCCGGTTGAAAAGGCTTTTCGGGGATCAGGAAAATCGAAAGCCAAAACCCCAAGGACTCGGGGAGAAGAGCGCATGGGAAGGTAGAGTTTCCGGGAACGAGGGTAGGAACCGAAACCCATGCCGGTTTTCCGACCATGGCTGTAGGCCCAACGGGTCGCGTCTTCTTCCCAGTTTCCATCGGATGACTCGGTAAGGATTTGCAGGTGGTTTTGCCTGTCCGCCAAAAAAACGTTAACTCTCGCTTCCACGGCGGGGCCCAGGTAGCTCTCGACGGCTTCCAGGAAATACCCCTCGCCCCCTTCTTCCACCATTTGGGGCCCCAAGTCATAGAGGAGGGAAGTGAAAATCTCCCGTTCCTCCGCCCACCGGACCTGTTCCTTCAAGCGGGCGGCTAAGGTACTGATGACCAGGCTTTCCACCAGCATAAGGATGAGAGTCATCCAACTCGCGAAACTGGTAACGGTAAAACTGAAATAAGGGGGATTGATGAAGTAGTCCAGCGCCAGGACGCCCAGGAAGGAAGCCGCGATGGCGGGCCCGCGCCCGAGCCAGACGGCGATGCCGACCAGGGCCAGAAGGTAAAACATGGCGATTGCGGCGGTGTCCAGGGTTTGGCGCAATAGGTAGCCTGGAAAGGTGAGGGCCCCTATGACTAAAAAACTCCAAAGGTAATTTTTCCATTCCCCGGGTTTGGCGGCAACGGTCGGGGCGGGCTGGACTTTCATGGGGAAATTTTTATTTTCAAGGCCGTCGGTCATGGGTAGGACGTTTTTGGAACGTCTTTCCTTTCTTGATCGAATTGGGGCTCAGTATAGCCAATCGCTTTTGTAGGAAGTGCTCTTCCGGGAAAGTCGCGCGGGGAAAAGCGAAAAAATCCTTTAAATAAGACTCTACACAATTGTCTCAAGGAACTTAGATTGTTCCTTGATACATATTCTGCGAGGGGGGGCATCCTGGGTTTAATGGGTTTTGTACCAAATAGGTATCAAGAAAGTATCAATAAATATTTTATTGACGTCAACAAACCATCAAGATTTGAATTCTTAATCCGGTTCAATCGGATACGACAAAATGATTTTATCCGTTCCTACTAACAAAATTTTAATACAAAGCCTCAAATTCAAATTTTGGTCCCCTGGATTTTTCCTAACAAGCCCTTCCCGCTGGCACGACCATTGCTTTTCATCAACCCACATTCAGTGCAGTTATTCAAAAACAGGAGGAAATTATGGCTAAGTCAATGACACCCGCGGCACCATCCGTGGTGGAACGGGTACTCGATTGGAAAGGGGCGGCCACTAACGCCATGGCGTTGATTGCTCCTGGCGCCTTTTTGTGGATCACCTATCAAGGGCAAGCGTCCGGATCGGATTGGACCGGCGCGGGTTGCGCGACCGACATGTGGGCGGGCATCCTGGTGGCCCTCGTGTTGGCATTCTTGACGGCTTTTTCTTACGCTGAGTTGGCGAAGATCTACCCGGAAGCGGGTTTCGCCGGCGCGGTTTATTTCGCCGAAAAAGCTTTTATCGACGACCAGAAGCTGAAGCGTCCCGGGCCGGCCTCCATGGCCCGCGTCGCCAAGCTCATCACCGGCTGGGCCGCCCATTTGTTCTACTGGGTTTACCCCGGCGTCATGGTGGCCACGTTTGGTAACTTGATTGCTTACCTTTACGGCGTGGTTTCCGGCGGCAAAACTATAGATATGACATGGGAAATGTCTATTGTGGTGCTTTTTACCGTTCTCGTGGGTTATATCGCCCACCGGGGGGTTCAAGGTTCCACGAAAGCCAATATGTACGGCAACCTCATTCAATGGGGAACCCTGATCGTATTCAGTGTCTTGGCCATCGCCTACCGCATGGGCAACCCGGAACACGCCACCACTTGGGCCTTCTCTGACGGCTTTGACGTGGTGAAGTTCCATTCCATGAAAGGGGTACTAACCCAGGCCACCATCGCCATCCTGATCTTGGTCGGTTTCGAGAGCTGCACGTCGCTCTCGGCGGAGACCAGGGAGCCGGAGAAGAACATTCCGAAGGCCATCATCGTGGCCTTGGTGGTGCAGTGCCTTTTCTGCTATACGTTCGAATATTTCGCCGCCAACATGGTGGTGAATGAGAAATTTGTTGGAAGCGTGGCTGTGCCGGCCGTCGCGGCTGTGGCCGCCGTTCCGGAAAGCGTTTCCGGTGGAGTTACGACCGCTGCTGTCGCCGCTGTCGCCGCCGCTCCCGCAACCACGAAGGCTGTTTATGGCATGGACGCCATGGCCGCCTCCTCGGCGCCCATCGGTGACATGGTCACCCATATCGGCAACAGCATGCTGGGCGGAATCGGACTCCTGCTCATGTACATCATGGCTGCTACCGTTTTGATCGCGGTCATCGGCACGACCCTGGCTTGTATCAACACGGCCGTGCGCGTCACCACTGGCATGGCGGAAGATAGGGAACTGCCGCCGGTGCTCGGATTCATCCACCAGAAATTCGCCTCACCCTATACGGCCATCTGGTTCCTGGTCGCCCTTTCTTCCGTCATCGGCATCATCGGGATCCAATCGGTTAACACCTGGCTGGGCATCACCTTCGCCTCCAACCTGGGAACCTTCGTTCTTTATGGCGCGGTCTGTATCTGGACCATTGTCGCCTATAAGAACCGGAAGGATTTCAGCTTCTTGAAGCACGCTCTTGTTCCGTTCCTGGGCTTGGTGATGAACGCGGCCATGTGTTGGGGTATTTTCTACGAAAACACCACCGCATTAGCTACGCCGGACCAACACACCCAGATCAAGATTTGCTTCATCATCGCCGCTTCCTGGGCCTTGATTTACGGCCTGTGGGTCATGGCGCACTCCACCTTGAAATCCCACGGCATGAAGATGATCTCGGTCATCATCCGGCCCGATTCCCTGGATAGCCTGGCGGACGCCTTAAATAAGGAAGAGCTGGTCGCGGGCATGACGGTGTCCGACGTGAAGGGTTTCGGCCGCACCAAGGGATCCAAGACTGACGATTCGCCGACCAAGGTCAAGTTCCTCGACAAGGTTCGGGTGGATGTCGTGGTGAGCGAGTGGGATGTCCCGCACGTGATCGACGTCATGAAGGAAGTCCTGTACACCGGTAACAAGGGCGATGGAAAGATCTTCGTCCTCGAAACGGACGAAACTGTCCGTGTCCGCACGGGTGAAACCGGAGTCGCCGCGGTTTAAAAGCTACAAAACCAAGTAATACCCTGAAGCCCCCACAGGTTTTTTCTGAGGGGGCTTTTTTTATTGTGTTTTTGATTGATCACGTTTCCTTTAGGAACCGCTCCCGACCCACCGACTTCTTTAAGAGCCTTCATTTTACCCACCAAAAAACCATTGGTTTCCGCTTAAAAATTTTGTTTATTGTGACTTAAATCATAAAAGAATTTAAAAATCCAATTAAGATTACTTCCTGAAGACAGCCATTTCCTAAACCTTTAAACATTGTTCCCTAACCTTCCAGTGCCGCAAAAGGAGGTTCCCATGTTGACGGTAACGAAAAACAGGCCGGTTGATTGTCCAAAGGCCCCCAAAAGCCCCCTTTCCACCCTGGAACTTTTCAAGTCCATCCCCCCCGGGGCCCTCCGGGAAATCGAAAAAAATATAACCGAGAAAACTTACGCGAGGCATGAATACATCTTCATGGAAGACGACCCGGCGGATCGTGTCTGGTTCGTCAAAGAGGGCCATGTCAAGCTGGCCCATTATTCGGCGGAGGGGCGCAGCCAAACCTTTCGGCTGATGGGCCCCATGGGTATGTTCGGGGTTTCCGCTTTCGGTATTGGGGATTACGGCGTTTACAGCATGGCCGAGACCGAAGCGACCGTGATTTCCATTCCCGTCCAGGTTTTCCAGGAAGTCATGGGCAGGTATCCGGTCATCGCCAAAGCGGTGGTTTTCCACTTGTCCCAACATCTTCGCCGGGCCAAGGAATTGGAAGCCATCTCCACGAGCAGCGCGGAAAAACGGCTCCTGCACGCGCTCCTGGAAATGGCGGGGGAATATGGAACCACCATCCCCCTGACCCGGCGGGAAATTTCCGAAATGGGGGGGACTTCGGTGGAAACCTGCATCCGTATTTTCTCCCGGCTGGAGAAGGAGCGCTTCATCTCCTCGACTCATGGGAAATTGACGATCCTGAACGCAGGGAATTTGAGGAAAAGGCTGGAAGGGTTATAAGTTTATGAAACTCATTTCGGGGGTTCACTTGGGTTGACGCGGGTTTAGGAGGTTTGGGATGAAAACCGAACTAAAAATCAGGAAGGTTTATAACTACCACCACAAGGTGGAAAGTTCTAAAGACAAGGCGCACCAGCCCCCCCGGGGGCATTCCCGCGGGCACTCACCACCCCCGGTAAACCCCCTGTTCCACCTAGCCGATCACGCCCAATCCTATTTCTTTTCTACCGAGGCTTTTGGAGGGCGGAAATGAGTAAATTCCAATACCGCCTTCTGGAAAAAATGGTCCAACTCCTCCAGGATTTCGACCATGGAAAAATGAGTTTTCATGTCTTGGTGGGTCGGCTGGAAGAGGCTATTGAACGCGCGGGCTTTCGGGACCAGGAGCTGGTCCGGAAATGGTACGAATACCTCAACCCCATCGAGGAAGCCGAAACCGTGGCCTGGCATGAAATGGAGGACCCGGATTACGAAAAGGTCCATCCTTACCTACAAAAGTTGAAAGATTTTATCCTGGAACAGGAACAAAGCTTCAATTCCCATCCCCATCCTCACGCCGCCCACCGCAAACCAGCCCACGCGAAAAACTAGGAAAGAAACCCGGGGCGCGGGGCATTGGAAAACCAAAGGTTTGTTGAACCCGGAACTTGCTTCAAAACCCCTAAACTCATACCACGAAGTTCACAAAGGATACAAAGCGCGGCAGAAAATCTTAGAAAAAACGATTAAGATTTAACTTCGTGGTCTTCGTGTACTTCGTGGTAATAGAGGTTTTGTTGGAGCCTCTAAGCCAAATTCAATATCCGATAAGGTTACTAACCGCTAAGGCGGCGAGTAAGCCGAGAAGCATGAAAATAACCATTTGGGTTATTAGTCCCAGCCATGAATTCCAAAAAGATTTAAACATGATTAAAGATTTTTCCATTCCGACCCTCCTTTAACACCGTGGTTAGAGCCGGTTCGCGTTGCCGGCGGGTTAAACTCAATTCATCATTAAATTTTGCTCACATCCAAGTCCAGGCAAAGGATATAGGGCTTTCCATCCTCGCTGTCCTTGAGCGTGCCGGAAGCGGTCACGCATAAATTACCCGAGGCCATGGAGACATAAGGCTCGGTGAAATAGCGGTCCAACCCGTTGAAAATCAACGAGTAGTAATAGTCCTTGAGGGAATGGTCGGTTGCCTTGGGAGCGGGTTGGAAAAGGAACCGCCTGCGGTCGGAAACCTTCCGGTTATTGCAAACGGTTTCGGTGGCCTGGACGCCATCCTGGTTCAAGAGGTAAAGGCATTCCAACTGGGGGTACTGCCTCAGGCATTCCCCGAATTTTCTCTCCGCGTCGAGCGGTGAGATTTCCTGGAATTTTTCGAGGATTTCCAGCGTGATTTTCTCGTAACGGTTTTTCCGTTCCTTGTCCTTGCTTACCTTCTCCGACAATTGCCGCTTGAAACGGGACGCCACGAAAACGATGCGGGCCTTGAGCCCAAGCTTCGTGGATATCTCCGTCCTTTGAGGCTTGGAGAAATAACCGCCTTGCAGCATGTCGGCTCCCAGTTCCAGCGCCACCAGGGCGTCTTCCTCGTTTTCCACCCCGTTGGCCACCACCAGGGCCCCCCATTTGCGGCTCAAGTTCACCAAACTCCTGAAATGGTCGCGCTTGTAGCTGTCCTTGGAGATGCCGCCAACTAGGGAAGGGTCCATTTTGATGACGTCGGGGTTCAAGCGGAGCACCCGGTCCAGGCCGGAACGGCTGGTGTCCACGTCCCGTAAGCTGATGAGAAAGCCCGCCGCGCGGTAGTTTTCCACGAATTTCCGCACCGCCTCGGGGTTACTTTCCAGGCCGCGGGAGAGCTCAATCACGATGGAGTTGGGGTCCAGCCTCAGCTCACTGACCATGTCCAATAGGTGGCCCGAACCGACCACCTCATTGGTTAGGACGGAAGTTTCCACGCCCAGGAACAACAAGAGGCCGGGGATTTTGGATTGGATTTCCTGGAACCCTTCCAACCCCTTCAGGCGAAAGAGGCGGTCCAGGTCGAGCGACTTGTTTTCCTTGTGGGAAAGCTGGTAAAGGGCGTCCGCCTCGATGAGCTGGCGGTTTACCGGGTCGATGCCCCGTCCCACGGTTTCCAGGCCGATCACGGATTTTTTCTTGATGGAAATGACCGGCTGGTAAAAAGCCGCGGCGCTTTTTTGCTCAATCAAAGCTAAGACATCGGTGATGGCCGGGGGATTCTCGGGTGATAGGGTTTCCATTACTGACTCCTTGGGGGATGGACTTATCGGTGTCATTGCGAGCTTCGAATTTTGAAGCGAAGCAACCCCAGTTCATGGGTTGTTTTCGCTTTTAAACGGAACGGCAATCCAACTTCAAAAAGCGTATTTAATAAACATAAACTGAGGTTGCTTCGTCGCTAAAACCAATGAAAGACGCTCCTCGCAATGACATCAACCTGAGTCACGACCGGTCTAGCCTTTGGGTTTAAGTAAGAGCAACCCCTGTGCCAAAGGCAAAATCCATGGGGGTAAAATTTTTCCATTTTTGACAAGCGAAAATCCTTTTTTCACCGGGTTCGGGACAAAAGGGTTCTTGTTTTGTTTTTATTTGCTCAAAAAACAGGATTTGGGATATGGCCTAGGACCCCTGTCAGGAAAGGGAATGAACAACCCTACATTTTTGTGGTTTCGCCCTTAAGGTTGGGGGCGGGATAGAATTACTATTTTAAATTATGCCCATTTCGTTTGCCTCCCATGGTTTGTCGGGCGAAATCTTATGGCACGGTAATTGAATAAGAACTTGGGCATGTCCTATTGGGACAGGGAATAAGAGACAAACTATGGAAACCCTACAAATGAACCCCACAACGCCTTCCGATTCCTTCGACCTAAAAGAAATATTGGAAGGGGAATTCGTTGCCGCGCACTTCCAGCCCCTGGTCTCGGTGCGGAAAAAATCCATTATGGGTTATGAGGGCCTGATCCGCGGTGTGCATCCCGTCAGCCGGGCGGCCCTTACCCCTGATCAGCTTTTTTACGAGGCGTCCCAAAAGGGCCTGACGTTGGACCTGGACCGCCTTTGCCGGAAAAAAGTCCTGGAGTATTTCCGGGGGATCTCGGCGGAACGGCCCGACTGTTTCCTGTCGCTGAATTTCGAGGCTTCCATTATCGACCAGGGGGTTGTGGGGTCGGGGAACCTGATCAACCAGGTGACTTCCCTGGGTTTGAAGCCCCAGTGCATCGCCCTGGAAATTATCGAGTCCAACGTTCGCGACTTAAGCGACCTGCAGAAATTCATCCAAACCTACCGGGATTACGGTTTTTTGATAGCCCTGGACGACGTGGGGGCCGGCCATTCCAACCTGAACCGCATCCCGCTGTTGAAGCCCGACATCCTGAAGGTGGACAGGTACCTGGTCCAGAACATTTCCAAGGATTTTTATAAGCAGGAGGTTTTCAAGTCCCTGGTGGGCTTAGCCCGCAAGATCGGGGCTTTGGTCCTGGCCGAGGGGGTTGAAACGGAGGAAGAGGCCTTTTTCGTGATGGAGCTGGGGGTGGATATGATCCAGGGTTTTTATTTCTCGAAACCCCAGCGTTACGACCTGATCGACGACCAGGCCGTGGAGGCCCAAATCCAGTTCCTGTCGCGGCAGTACAAGGCCATGGTTATGCGGAAACACAACATCAAGAAATTCAACATGAAAAAGTACGAGCTCATGACCAGGGAAGTCCAGACGGAGCTGTCCAAGGCCAGGGTGGAGGAATTTGACCAAAAGCTTTCGGACTTGATCCGCTTTTTCCCGTTGGTGGAATGCCTCTATGTCATCGGGGAGAACGGCCTACAGTCTTCCGATACGGTTTTTGGGAATTTGGAGGGTAACGCGAAGAACCGCTTTCTGTTCAGGGCTCCACTCAAGGGCACGGACCATACCATGAAAGATTACTATTACATGATGATGGACGGCGGTTTGAAGAAGTCCACTTTTATCAGTGAGCCTTATTTATCCATGGCCACGGGCCATCCCTGCGTGACTTTCGCCCGGCTGTTCAAGGACCTGGAGGGAAAACTCCAGATTCTCTGCGTGGACATCAATACCCAGTACCTGCAACAGCTATCCGCGACTTAATGAACAACCTTTTACCAAAACCAAAGACAATTTGAACCAACATCCTCTTTCGAGGATGACCGGCACCAAGAACAACGAAAAATAATAAAATTAGGAACTAGGTATATTGGTAAAGCTTTTATAAATAAACCCTCGCCCCTTGCGGGAGAAGGTAGGGTGAGGGGTAAATGAAATAAATGAGGGTTTTTGGGAAGGTTATCGTTAAGGAGAGGCTGGCGCCTGTTTTGGGCAGGCACCAGCAGGGAAGAGAAGTCCCCGGCAAGAGCAGTCAAACTTACTTTGGCCAAACCGTCTTCATAAACGATTCCAGGGACCAAGCCAAATGAGCCTCCCCCAAATCGAAAATGGTTTTGAAATGACGGAAAATAAAGTCAACCATTCTCAGCCTCCGAATCTTTTATCCTTTAGAAAAGCGGTGAACGCGGCTACACGCATGAGCCAACTTTCCGTAACTATGATTTAATATCAATTGAGTTGTCAGCGTATTAACCGCGTTCACCCCTTTCCCAATGTTGTTTCAGTTCGCCAAATCATTTTCAACCGCTTGTAGTTAGTTAAAGCAACTGTCATACCAACTTTGATTGGGTTGAAATGGCTTTATTTATTGGGAAAAAATTGAGGGCTATCGTTTCGGTAGGACATATTTTCAAGTTGGGTTTACAGATTTGTAGAATTGACCAGTTTTTTTGTTGGCCCAACCTTTTATTTTGAAAGGCTTTGGAGATTTTGCAACTGAGGGGAAGCTACTTCAGCTCGGGGTGTTCTTCCTTCAGGCGGTCCAGATTCCGCTGGGCCTGCAGGTGGGTGGGTTGGAGCTGGAGGGTTTGCTCCAAGAGTTTTTTGGCCGAGGCGAAATCCCCTTTGCGAAATATTTCAAATCCGTAATGACATTTTGTTATATCATTTGAAAATGGCCCCTTCCCACTTTATTGAAATCGAGAAAATCGTTAATGAATTTAGTTGTGCCGAAATCATCAATGAGATTTCTTTGCCGGCAAATTTACTCGACCCAAGAACAGAAGAGGAAATAGATGACAGATTTTCGTTTTTTTACCACAAGTTAGTAGGATCGATTTTTATTACAAGTACAGAGGTTCTTGGAAGGAAGCTTTCCAAAACTGAAATAGGTTTTATTTCAGAAAGACTTCAGGCTCGTTTAAAAGAAAAGGGTTTTTAATTTTCAAGAAAACTATGAAATTTTAAAGACTCTTTCTTTGGCCAATTTGGACACCAACATTCAAACTGAGATATATGATTGATTGCAAAATCTGCCATCAAAAATTTAAAACCCTCACCGGTTCCCATCTGGCAACCCACGACATCGGTGTAAATGAGTACAAGAAAAAATTCCGTGTTAAATACATCCACAGCAGGGAAGCCCGTAGAAAAATTAGCTGGGCGAATATTGGAAATATTAAGACCAGAGGTAAAAAGATGAATTTGTCCCTTGATATAAGGGCAAAACGAAGTCGTTTTTTAACTTCACTTAACCAACTCAAAACTATCCAGAGGAAGAGGAAAATTCAGATGGCTGGTAATAAACTTCACAAGGGGGTTCACCATACTAAGGCTTTTAAACTTAAAACGTCAAAGCGCTTCAAGGCCCTTTGGGCAAAGCCAACTTGGCGTAAGAAAATGCTACAAACTCGCAAAGGTACACCTTCGAGGCAATAAATTTCCGCCAGCAAAAACACCCTTTTATTATGCAAAAATCGGAGCCAGGTCACTCTTGACTCATGTCTAAAAAGCTCTACCATGAAAAAGAAGTTATTCCAGACGGGGTTTATTAATGCCAAATGCTAATAAGTTTGTACGGGCAATTCTTCTATTCCTGGTCTTATTTGTGGCTGTTTCAAATGTCGAGGCTAAACATCATAAATCGTCCAGTTACGGTTATTTGGGAACAGGTTCTAATAGCCAAGATACCTATGTTCGTGGCTACACGAAAAAAAACGGAACCCATGTTAACGGGTATTGGCGGACTAAGCCGAACGAGACTCAAAAGGACAATTACAGCACCGAGGGGAACATCAACCCTCACACTGGCAAGAAGGGTCACGAAAAAGCGAAGTATTAAATGGAACAAATTAAGCAGGGAAGATGGAGTGAAAATAAATATTTATGAACTTTCCGTTTAATAAAATAAAATGATCCGGAGAAAAAAATGCTCAAAATTCTAAAAATGACCTCAAGGATTTTCGTTTTATCCTGCCTTTTGGCGGCGAATCCGGTTTTGGCCGGGGGGTTGCCGGATTCTTGGGGTATCTTTGAGTTTCTCCATTTCCGGTCGGCTGCCCAAAAACAAGCCGATGCCGTGGAACTGATACATGGGAAAATGAGAAGCCAACTGAACGACGCTTTGTCGCTTGGGACGGAACAAGCCTCCGCCGCGGAATCAAACCATGTGGATGTGACGGTGGACGTCTTTGAGCTTCTTAAAAAACTTTACCCGGATTTAAAGGTTCCGGCGGACGCCTACCGTTTAGCGACGGGGAAATTCATCGATGACGAGGACGCCTTGCTTAAAAATTACAAGGGAAACAGGGGTTACTTCCTCATTCAATTTTATGGAATCGCCGACAATTATTACGATGAGGGCGTGAAGCCCGCGACGGTGACGATCGCCACCGTGGAAGAACGGCACAAGAAACTGAATTTAAAAATTGACCAGGACCGATCTTCAACCCCTTAGCGTGAAATCCACCCGCTGGGCCCTGCTATTTCAGTTGTTCCCTATGGCCGTTTTTATGTTACCTGGCACGATTATTCTAAATATATATTTTTAGGCTATTTAGGGTCTGATTCCGAAGGAACAAAGAGGTCAGGTTCCTTATTCGAATGGTAACTGCCGAGGGCGGTCCAGGTTGTGGCGGGCCCGCCAGGTGGGATGGATTCCCGATTGTAAAGGCATCCTGAAAACGGTTTACGAGACAGTCATTAGGCAAAATTTTTAAAATTTCCCTCCCGTCATAAATTCCCACCACTTTCCACTTGAACCCCAAATTTCTAGTGTTGTAAGTTACTCCAACGGCCAAGGTCCGTGAGTCTATAAACCCGCAGCCTTGTTTCCGGTCGGCGTGGGCCGGGATGCCCGTTGGCATGGCCGGGTTGGCCTTTGGCATGGGCTGGGTTGGCCGTTGGCATAGGCCGGGTGGCCGTTGGCATAGGCCGGGATGGCCGTTGGCATTGGC
>PLZG01000111.1:0-11749 GCA_003152075.1 candidate division FCPU426 bacterium | reverse complement strand
GCATTGCCGGTTTGGCCGTTGGCATGGGCCAGGATGCCCGTTGGCATAGGCGCGTTTCTTTGGTGAAGCCCAATATTGAATTTACAGTTAGGTGGTATAAATGCCCAAATTTGAATCAAAATCCAAGCCTTGGTTTGACCAACTCGATTCTCTATATAAGCAAGGTCAAAGCCAATCCTCTGTAACCAGGGATGTCCTTAAAAAGGTACTCAATCTCAAAAACAGTCAGATCACCAACTATCTCAACCTAATAGCATGTTTCGATCCAGGGGCCGTGGAAAAAGTCCGTCTGGCGGCCCAGGAACCAACATCTTTTAATCTCTCTTTTAACAGTGCATTAGCCCTGGCCGGCCTGAAAGGTAAGGTCCCGGACCTCACGGGCGCCGTCCATTCGGCCCTGGAGGTGGTCCTATCCCGCGGCTTGGCTACCGAGCAGATCAAGGCCCTGGTGGTTTGGATCATCAGCGGCAAGCCCGCCGTTGAGTTTGACCCCACCAATGTAAAACCCCAAAAGCGGCAGTCAAGGAAGGTCTTAACTGATAGTTCACAGGCGGCAGCTAAAGGCGAAATCCCCCTAAATCCCCCTTTGTCAAATGGGGATAGCAATTCGAATCCAAAATCCCCCGATTTGATACCCCAAACCATTGGCCAGCGAATCGGCATGGCCGTTGACGGGGCTCTAGGGCGGATTAAGGAAGGGTCTAACCCCGCCTCGGGAGCCAATTCTGCCCCAAAAATGCCTGAAGAAAGCCCTACTTTGAAAAAGGGGGGGATTAGTCATTCTGCAAAGGTTGTTTCTGGCGGGGTTAAAGATTTTGAAAAGGTTGGTAAGTGGATAGTCAGGATTTTCTGGCACTGGACCCTAAAAAACATCCACTACCTTTGCAAGTGGGTGGCCAACCTAGCCGTACCCCTTCATCAATCCCGCCATTCCGGCCAAAGGCGCGGCGGGGGATATGGCTCGGGATCAACGAATCCCATTCCCGTGGTTCTGCATTGGGGGGTCTATAGCCTCTGCCAACTGGTTTTTTGGTGGGTCCTGCTGTGCGGGTTGGCCTCGCATTTTGCCCCGGGCCTTAAGCCCTGGGTGGAGTTTCCTATCCGCTACCTGGCTTATTTGTTGGCAGTGGATTTCCCGGCCTGGGTCTGGCATCAGGCAAATGAACATTTGGTCTTGGCCATCATTGCGGGGATGCTTTTGTTGATTGGAATTGGCCGTGCCTTTCTTACCCAATCGATCCACACGACTGTACTCCTTGTCCTGCTCGGCGCGGGTTGGTTTTACGGAAGGGGATGGGGAACCGAAAAACTTCCGTTCAAAAATGATTCACCGCCAAGCCAAGCCCGCCAAAAAGGATTAATTCCCGAAACAAAAGTACCGACAACCCCAAAATTGGCGGGACCATCTAAAGCTGAAAAACCGACGACCGTTAAAAAGCCAACGGTAAAAGAACCACCACCCACTCAGGCGACAGCTTCGGCACAACCCTGGAATTCGGACATGGAGGAAAAAGCCTATTTGGAAGGGGAAATGGCCGCCCTGCCCTTGAACAAGAGGATCAAGGCTTACGCCATCCCGCCCGACCCTATGAGCGCGGAAATGTCCATGCGGCGCTTGGAGGATCTCCAAAACCAGGATCAATACACCTTGAAGGTGGGGAAGGACCCGCAAAAGATCCTATCCGTTTCCCCGGCAATGACCGGCT
The DNA here is from genome assembly GCA_003152075.1 of candidate division FCPU426 bacterium. Lineage (GTDB taxonomy): Bacteria > Oederibacteriota > Muellerivitia > Muellerivitales > Muellerivitaceae > PALSA-1180. The sequence continues at coordinate 10,043 of PLZG01000111.1, read as the reverse complement.
TCACTCTAACCTATACCGACCCTTCCGGCATCGGGGGAATTTTAGGGGGGAATTCGAAAATAGAATTTTATTGGGAGGATGTGAAGACCATCCATTGCGATGAAATCACTGCCGGAACCCGAAGATTCTACCAATTCGGCCTGGTGGCGAACGGCTTGAAGAAACCTTTCACGGTCCAATGCGCCTCGGCGGATGAATTAAAACACCTGGTATCCGCCTTCGAATTTTGGATCGGGGCCGCTGGCAAGGGCCGCCAAGCACCCATCACAGGAATTCCCTACTTGTCCCAAGGTCTGCGGTTGGATAGCCAGAGCAAGGTAACGGCGATTTGGACTGGAAGCCCCGCCAACCTTGCGGTGGAAATAGGTGAAGTGATTTGGAGTTTGGATAGTGAAACAATACAACCGCAGGGTAACCCTTATTTAGAGTCGGCACTGGAAACTCTTGCTTCGGGGAAACATTTTCTCTACGTCGTGACCCCCACCGATTGGGGGAACGGGCCGCAGTTTGGCCGCTACAAAAAACCTTTCAACCCGAAGCGGAAGAGGGTGGAATTGGTGGTGCATTAAATAACGCGAAAAAGGGGATTGGGCGCCGACGTTTTAAGATCTGTTTGGAGTAGAAAATTGTTAAGGATTTGAAAGGGAAAAAAATTAACGGAATGGATCATTATCACTCGTAGGGCTAGCAAATCTATTTTTAGTCTATTCTTGTGGAGTGCAACCTTGCCAACGTGGGTTCCCGGTTCCAGTTTTTTTCTGAAAAACCATTGTAAATAAACAACAAACTAAATTTTTTGCCCCGGCTTCCTGAGCCACAAGACAAAGTCAAGGTGTCACAAAGTGCCATAAAATGACACAGAGTGACACCAAAACTTTGCCACGGCTATACCACAAAGAGCCTTTTGGAATTCCGCTTGTGGTGTTTTTGGAATGCAACCAAGGGATAGTTGCGCTCTACTAGTGTTTTGCGGCTTAGAAGGATGACGTCGAAAATCATCTGTTTCACGGCAAATGACCTAAGATGTTGACCCGGATATCGCATTAACAAAAGAAAGACAGGGGAACGGTCTGCAAAACCGCGATTCGGCGGTTCAAATCCGGATGCCGCCTCCATCTTTTCCTAACGAATACCACCAGTTTTTAAAATTTTCCTGCCCTAACTCCGTTTAAAAATCCCTAGAGGTAACGTTTCAGGTAACGCTTTGGCTTTTTTGTGACAAAATATCACCTATCATTAATGGGTTGTTATCACCTTTGAATGAAAGGTTATTGTAAATGTTTTGCCAACTTTCAACCTGCTGGTTCCCTTTTAGTTTTCAAGACATTAAGTCTCTTATTCCGTTGTTGGCGGCATTGGTTGGCGCTTTGGTTGCGGGTTTTGTTAACAGCTATTTTAAATTCCATGAGTTGAGATTTGAACTAAATACTAAACGGAGAGAAAAGCAATATAACCTTTGGTATGCGATTTCTGAAGTTATACGGATGTTAGATTTCCTAGAGTTTAATGCTTTATGGCAATTTGAAGAATTCAGAAAAAAGTTTATGGACCAAATTGTCGAAATAAAAAAGGCTCATCAGCAAGCAACGGGAAATATTTTGGACAAAACGTTAGATGTGCATGACTACATTTATCATAAATTGCAGAGAGAATTTTTGTTTAAACCGAGAATTCATCAGTACCCAAATGAATTGAATTATGACTTGAAACCTTTTTCTAGTGATTTAAGGGAAAAGCTATCATTGATGAGGGAATTGATAGAGCGAGACTGTAGTATTGAAACAATCAATAGGCTTTTATACTCGAACATTTTTAAATTTGTATTTAAATCTCGTGAATCTCCGAAAAAACTTGTTCAGTATATTGCGGAAAAAAAGTTGGTTTTTGATGAGATTGATAAGTTTTTTCGGGACAATAAAATCAAGACATATGATGAGCCGTAGGGGAGAGCAGAAATGTCAAAAATTTACGAAACTTTTATCAAACCAATTTGGGAACAAGCTTGGGTTGGGTTCGTTCTTTATTTAATTGGTTTTGTTCTCCCTCAATTTGCTCCAATTATCGCCTATGGACAGGGTTTGCGTGGATGGCAATTTTATTCATTGATCGTTTTGTCTCTTCTGGCATCCTTAATTTTTGTTGCTGTTATTCTTTTCATAAGGGATTGGAATAAAAGAAATTTATTCAAAAAGGCCGAGGATACATTTTTACATCTTAGGTTTTTTAATGACAACAGAATGCCTGTTGTAGTAAAAGCTGGGAATATTTTTTCCTACAATTTTACTGAAAACAGGTTGGTCGATGATCCGAATCCTACGGAATGGATCGGGGTTTACTATCTCGTGGTTTTTAATAAAGAGGTTCACTATTCCGGCCCCCATTTATCTTCTAGAGATTTTGATGTTCCTGAATGGCAATCCACATCGCATAGTCGAAGGTTTGCATTGTTCTGGATAAAGGGAAAAATTCCAGCAGGAGTATTGGAAGTGAATTTAGAACCAAGTTTTTTCGAGGGTTAAATGACCGATGAAATTAAGGATGCCACCGGGGGGTTTTTAGGAAGAATAAATCACCCCGTTATTGGGGCTTTTATTACGTCTGTTTTGGTTTGGAATTGGGAAATTCTTTATTATATGTTTCGAGGGCTTTCGACTGCTCAAGCAACTGTAAATCTACTTCATCGTGAATACCTCACTCTTGATAATTGGTTCAACTTATTCTTTGTACCTCTCCTGATTACAATTTTATTTCTTGGAGTTGCACCATGGCTTCATGAACTTTATGACAGTTGGAAAGAATGGACCCATTCAAACATGGAAAAATTCTCTCCCAAGCCTAAGTACGAATTTGATAATTTCAAAAAACAATATGATCTTGACCTTAAAACACTTAAAGGCGAAAAAGAAGTTAAGGAAAGGGAATACGCAAGAATAATTTCGTCGGAGCGTGAAAGCACGAGTAGAAAAATTGAATCCTTGGAAAGGGATTTGAAAGCTTCTCAGGAAACGAGAAGAATACAAGTCAATTATTCACCGTATCCCGGCACGCCTGGAAATTTCGATCTCTATCAAACGATTAAAGATAGAGATAAATATTTAACTGAATTAAACGCTGAGAAAGAGGCTAATCGTGAATTGGTTACTAAAAATGAAAATCTCACAAACGAAATTGACGAATTGAAAATTTTATTAGAAATTAAAAAAAAGAAATAAACCGTCCCCGTCGCCGGGATGGCAACGGACAATTAGAAAGTTGATTTCGAAAGAATAGGAGATTGTAGGTGTAATCCGGTACCTGCATCCACATAGGAAGAACCATGGAAATGGACCTGATTTAAGAGAATAAAACCTGCCCCCACCGCCTTGTTTAAGGGCGATAGGGAACGAGGGCTAACAACGAATCGGAAAGTGAGATTGCTTCAATGAAAATATTGAAATTCAGAATATGGAATTACAAATCAATTATTGATTCGGGGGATTGTTATCCGGCGAATGGGGTTACTGTTTTTGCTGGAAAAAATGAATCTGGGAAAACTTCCATTCTTGAGGCGTTACAAGATTTCAATGTCGGTACAGATATAAGGGCTAAAGCAATTCCAATTAAAAATAAAGAATTGAGACCTCAGGTATCTGTTTGGTTTAAGGTTTCGAGAGATATTATTAAACAAATTTTTGATGATATTAAATTTTCTTTTGAGGTTTTAGAAGAAGAAGTGGTGTTTTTGTTATCGAAACAATATCCAAATATATATTCAACCAATCAAGAATCAGTAGAACTTATAGGTTTAAGCACTGTGGCCTTAAGAGAGCAAAACAAAATTGCAAACCAAACTTCGCTTCAACAGCTAAGCATTCTTTACAACTCTAATGTTTTTCCGTTAACGAAAGTTGGTTTTCCTGACATTGATTTTAATGATACAGATGATTTTAAAATAAAAATTGATGCTTTAAAAACGCTCGTACAACCACACTTATCGAAATTTCCTGAGGAACTTCAAAGAATTCTTAATAAGGAAATTGATTATTTAATTGGATTTGTAAATTCTTGCGTTGGACTAAACTCTCAACGGATTAAATTTGTTGAGGGTTTTAAAAAAAGAATTCCAAACTTTATTTTGTTTAGTTCTTTTGATGATATTTTTCCAAACTTTGTTCCTTTGTCTGATCTTTCAAAAAATCAATGGATCAAAGATTTGGAATTGGTAAGTGATTTAAAAGTGCAAACAATACTTTCGTCTGATGAGCGGGAAAAGGCAACACATAAAAGAAGTTTAAATATCAAATTAAATGAAGAATATGAAAGATTTTGGGAACAAGATTTTTCTGAATTACTTATTGAATGGGATAACCAAAAACTATCTTTCTGGATTGTGGAAGACGGGTATTTTTATGAGCCGGATATTCGGAGCAAAGGAAAGCAGTGGCATTTAGCCTTCTATATTCGTGTTACTGCAAGATCTAGAGAAGATAAGCTTAATATAATTCTAATTGACGAGCCCGGATTATATCTGCACGCCAAAGCACAACGTGATATTTTGAAAAAATTAGACGAAGCCTCGAGTGATGCTCCTGTAATGATTTCTACGCATTCCCCATATTTATTGGAAGCAGATAAGCTTGAAAGAATAAGGTTGGTTCAAAAAACAAAGGAACAGGGAACCAGTGTAGAAAATAAAATTCATAAAGTTGCAGATAAAGAAACTCTTACGCCAATACTTACAGCCATTGGTTTAGAAATGGTTGATGGAATTCATCAAGTTGATAAATTCAATAATGTTATCGTTGAAGGCCCATCTGACTATTATTATTTGCAGGCTTTTAAGAGAATAAAAAAGAACGAAAATCTTAATTTCATTTTTGGCGGGGGAGCGGGAAACATGCCAAAAGTTGGTACGATTTTACAAGGCTGGGGAACTAAAGTAGTTTATTTATACGATGATGACAAAGGAATGAAAGAAGCGGTGAAAAACGTTAAGGCGGAATGGGTAATAACTACAAAGGAAATGATTGAGAAATTGCCTGTGCCTGATGGAGCAATTGAAGATATATTTTCTACGGAAGATTACAAAAAAATAATCCTTGATGACCCTAAAGCAGACGTAAAAAGCTTAAATTCTGCCTACGCAAAAATTAGTAAAAGAGACAAGGTATTAGATTCAAAGTTGTTTTTAGAGTCTTTAAAAAATGGGAATATCGACCTTGACCACAAAACAATGAATAACGTTGATAAACTATTTCATTTACTTGATAAAAGGTTTAAAGATATTAATGGTTCGGAGAAAAAGGCCTTTAAATAATTTTAATTTATTTGTTATGTTTTAAAATAATTAATTAGAAACCCCGTAGGGTAAAAATATTCTTTGGGCACGGAAATATTCTTTTAATTCCAATGTTTTAACAATTAGATTCATGATTTAAATTCAATACAACGATTAGATTTTTTGGTCGTTATTTAATTGGTTTTTGATTTCTGTTTGGAGTGCAACCGTAGTAAGGTTTGACCCCAGACATAACCGCCGCACAAATCCAAGGTCCTAAACCTGTCCACGACGGGGACCCTGATTGGACAAACGACAGTTCTATATTATCAGGCCTTGAGTATGGCAGTCTGGATTAAGGTCGCTCATTAAGAGTGCAACCGTGGCCAAGTTGCGACTCATATAGAATTCTATCGTTTTTTTCCTTTTCTTCGCTTGTGGCAAAGCCGTGGCAAAATTCTCTAACAAAAAAAGATAGCCCAAGGGGTCCATGTTTCAGTGGGTCTTCCGGCAACCTATTTGACTTGCGAAGGGATTCCAAAATCCCCATAAAACCCACGACAACTTAAATGGACAAAAAGGCCCATTTGTGTATCTCGATACAAAATTGTAAGATTCAGATATCCACAAAAGCTCTAATTTAATGGATTTTTAATGCTTCTCATCCCTATCATCCCTGGCATAAGGCTTGCTTTACATAGCCGAAATGTCTTGGGTGGTGCCCCTTGTCCCTGATGAGGAAAGCCCACTAGGTTTAAATATATCTAGGAGGATGAGATGAGAAAGACGATCAAGCTGTTCAGTCTAATGGCCACCCTCGCCCTGGCGATGGTGAGCAAGATGGTTTGGGCGGATGCTGCTGCCGCCCCGGCCGCGACGCCGTCTCCGGCGCCAACGCCGGCTGTTTCTGTGAATGGGTTTGTGGATGGGTATTACACCTACAATTTCACCAACTCGTCAGCTGGAAAGGTTGGGGCTGGGAACTTGGGCTATAACTTCAACAGCGCCGATGATACCTTCAACCTGGGATTGGGTGAAGTGGATGTGAACGCTGTTTTGGGTAGCACCAGCGGCCACTTGTCCTTGATCACCGGAGACTCAGCCGGGCTCATCATGGGCACCGGAACCTATGGCGTGGGCGTTCTGCAAGCCTACGTTTCTTACGCTCCGGGCCAATGGACATTCAACCTGGGCCGTTTCGTTACCTGGATGGGCAATGAAGTTATCCAAAGCAAGAGCAACATGAACTACAGCCGCTCCTTGCTATTCGTTTACACCATCCCCTATTTCAACCAAGGCTTGAGCGTGGGCTGGGCTACTTCAGACAGCAAAGTCGCTGTTACCGGCTACATGACACAGGGCTGGAACAACTCCGGAGTGCTTTTTTCCGCTGGACCTATGGGAGACGGAGCCGATTTGGGAAAGACCTACGGACTCGAGGCTAAATACGCACCGGACGCCAATTTCAGCGTGGTCTTGAACGGAATCATGGGGCCGAATGGGGGTGCCGGGACCTTCTTTAACCCTGATACGACGAAGTCTGTTGGAGAAGCTATCATTACGGTTGTACCGGGTGGAGGGGCTTGGTCCTTCGCTTTGGATGCCGAAGCCGGCAGCACGAGCTTGGGCGCTGTTACCGTTACCGCCAACGATGGAACGACCAAGATCTCGAGCCTTCCTTTCTGGGGCGCGGCTCTTTATGGCCGTTACCAAATTTCCAGCGATTGGGCTGCCGCCCTCCGTTTGGAACAAGTGGTCGACACGGATGGTTATGGCCTTGGTCTCTACGGCCTGATTCCGCAGACCCCTACGACTGGAAAAGGTTCCAACGATGTGACGGCTGACGAAGTGACCTTGACCATTGAGCATAACTTAAGTTCCAACCTGTTGTTTAGGTTGGAAGGCCGCATGGACATGGCGTCTTCGGGTGGCACCCAGTACGCCCCGATTACCCCTTCCAGCACGATTACGGTTCCGGGCACCTTCGCTGGTGGAAGTGGAACGCAGACGACCGGCACGGCCAGTGCGGTGATGAGCTTCTAAAGTTAGTGATTTAAGTGGGGGGATCTCCTAAATGCCCTTCGGGGCACTTGGGGGCTTAACCCTGAAAAGGATGGGACGAAGAAAGAGATAAGGCGATTTTGTAAGGCAGCTTTTCTCTCTCTCTCTAAGTCTCAGGGCAATAGTGGGGGTTAACCCGGCCAAGGTTAGCCCCCTTATTGTTTCTAAAGACAGCCATCGGCTGTCAGGTGTCAGCTATCAGGTAGGCTTTAAAGAAAAAAGCCGAAAACTGAACGCTGACAGCTGAAAGCTGATAACTGGAGTTCCTAATGTTGAAAATTGAAGCCATTATTCGTCCCGAAAAACTGGAAGCCGTGCAGTTGAAACTGCGCCGAATTGGCTATCCCGGAATGATGGTCACCGAAATGGAAGGCCATGGCCGCCAGAAAGGGCTCCATTCGGACTGGCCGGAGGGCATGCGGATCAATTTCCTGCCAAAGGTTAAGATTGATATTGTGGTGGAGAACAAGCACCAAAAAGAAGTCATCAAGGGCATTATTTCCGGCGCCAAGACCGGCGAAATGGGCGACGGGAAAATATTCATTACCGAAGTGAAGGACGCCATCCGCATCCGCACCGGGGAACGGGGCACCCAAGCCATTTCCATGAAAGAGCCGCTGGCCTTGGTTAAAAAGGGTTTCAAGAAGTAGAAAGTCCCGTAAATGCCTCTCGAATCCCTCTTTTCCTTTAGATTTCCGAATAATTTGGCCCTCCTTTGAAAATAATTTCTATAATGAAATAGTTTTCGTCGAAGTTTTCATATCTAAATCCGGGTTTTGTTAGGAGCAAGTATGAAGAAAGCGGTCTTATTCAGTGGGTTCTCTTTTTTCGCGGTAGCTTTCAATATCCTAAGCGCCCAAGAAGCCAACCCCACCCCGGCGGTGGATTCCTCACCCAACCCGAAGTTTTCCGTCGGGGCCCTGGTCGACACTTACTACAGTTATAAATTCCAACAGGTGTCCCGGAAGGATTTAGGTCCCACCGATGGGAACGTGGGGTACTTTAACCCGACGATTTTTAACGCCACCCTCGCCTTGGCCGAGATTTCCTTTACCGCCAGGCAAGGGGAGGCGGCTTTTCATATCTCCACGATCTATGGCGAGACCGCCGATAAGATGCCGAACATAGACCCGGTAGTTACTTTTGGCGGTCCTCCCCCCACGGGACTGTTGGGAATTTGGGAAGTCTACGCTTCCTATAGCCCGGGTGATTGGGCCTTCAAATTCGGGAAATTGGCCGCCCATATGGGCAATGAAGTAATCGAGAGCAACAAGGATTGGAATTACACCCGGTCCCTTCTTTTCAGCAGTATGCTCATGCCCCATTACCATGTAGGGCTCAGCGCCAATTACACCACTCCCGACAAGGTATTTGGAGCGACGGGTTACATTTATAACGGAATTGATAATGACGGCTTAGTTGTTGCGCCCGGTGAGGAAAAAACCTACGGGTTAAAATTAAGCGTGCAACCGGCCCCCAACTTCAATTTGGTTTTCAATGGCCTCACGGGCCCTGATCCCCATACTAATAACGACGTATTCGGCCAGTCGATAATGGAAATTATCTTGAATTGGAAGGTAACGCCGGAACTTTCCTTTGCCTTGGACGCGGCGTTGAATTACCAATACCCTCAATCCTCTTTGACGGCTGCGTCCAACACCTATTGGGGTTCCGCCTTATATGGACGTTACCAAATCGCCAAGGATTGGGCGGTGGCCTTTCGCTTGGAAGAAACCGATAATTCGTCGCCCGCAGATACCCTCTTCGGTTCCTTTGTTTTGCCTGCCACCAACTTGGAATACCGTGAAGCCACTTTAACTTTCGAGCATAATTTTTCGGCCCACTTCCTGGCGAGGCTGGAAGGAAGATACGACTATGCCTTATCCGGGGGAAATCCCTATCCCGTGGGCATCGGACCTTACACGGACGGAGCTAACGACCAAGGCACCGCCACCGCCAGCGTGGTGGTGAGCTTTTAACCAGGAATTCCTGGAAATATTTCCTTTTGTACGGCTTTTTAGTACCATACTGGTTCTTCCAAATTTTTTCCGGAGGCTATTCATGGCGAATTACCCCACACCCTACGTGTTTGTTTACGACGTATTCCTGAAGGACGCCGTGAAACACGTCCAAATCTATCCTTATATCAAAACCTGGTCGAGGGCTGAGATGCCGGGCAAGCTTTATCAACTGCCTACCGGGCTTCCTATAGTAGTGGAGGAAGAAGCCCCCGCTGCCGCACCCGCAGTGCCAGCAGCCCCGAGCAAGGTTTTCGGGGAAGTCATGACTTTCGAGGAAATGGACGAGGTCATGAAGATCATCGACCGCCAGGAAGGCTACCGCGAGGACGCCATCGGCAACAGCCGCCTGGTGAGGGAAGTGCGCGAAGTGGCCCTGACGCCTACGGGGGAAAAGGTGAAGGCCATGGTTTACCTTTGCCCCAAGGAGAAGTTCAACCCCAAGGAAATGTTCGCGGTTCATGCCCATGGCGGTGACTGGCGCAAGTTCGTCATGATGCCGAGGTTCGACGGGTACCAACACTGACCAAAAACGGCAATTATGAATTTTGAATGAAGGAAGGGCACGGGCGACCGTGCCTTTTTTATTTTACGGCCCAATAATTTAATCTTTGCCAGGTTGTCCACGACGGGGAGGTGTAATGAACAATAAAACGACGGTCTTTTTGGCTGGTTTAATACGATAGCCTATCGTATAATTGAGACAT
>PLZG01000038.1 GCA_003152075.1 candidate division FCPU426 bacterium | reverse complement strand
GGGTCCAGGAAATCTTGGAGTTTACTCCCCGGCAGGCGCCCCTCTTGGTGACGAAGTTGTAAACCCCGCCCTTGCCGTTTTTATCACCGGGGTACCAATTCTGCACGGTGGAATATTTGATCTCGGCGTTATCCAAAGCCACCAGTTCCACTACCGCCGCGTGAAGTTGGTTCTCGTCCCGCATGGGGGCCGTACAACCCTCTAGGTAGCTCACGTAGGCGCCGGCGTCAGCGATCAGGAGAGTTCTCTCGAATTGTCCCGTCTTAGCGGCGTTGATGCGGAAATAAGTGGAAAGCTCCATGGGGCAACGCACGCCCTTAGGGATGTAGCAGAAGGAACCATCGGTGAAGACCGCGCTGTTCAAGGCGGCGAAGAAGTTGTCGTTATAAGGCACTACCGTACCCAAGTACTGTTCTATCAATTCGGTGTGTTCGTGCACGGCTTCCGAGAAGGAAGAAAAGAAGACACCCATCTCCCCCAGTTTTTTCTTGAAGGTCGTCCCCACCGATACGCTGTCCATCACCGCGTCCACGGCCACGCCCGCCAACACTTCCCTTTCCTGCAGGGGAACGCCCAGCTTATCGAACATTTTGAGGATCTCCGGGTCAACCTCGTTCAAACTCTTGGGGCCTTGCTTGGGAGCCGAGTAGTAAATGATGTCCTGATAGTTAATCCTGGGGTAATGAACACTGGGCCAGGTGGGTTCGGTCATCTTCAACCAAACTTGATAGCACTTGAGACGCCATTCTAAAAGGAACTTTGGCTCTTTTTTCTTGGCGGAAATGAACCGGATGATGTCCTCGTTCAATCCCGGCGGGGTTGAGTCGGCCTCAATATCGGTGGTGAATCCGTATTTGTATTCCTGTTGGGTGACGTTTTCGACCGGCTGTTCCTGGACCTTGGGTTTCATGTCAAGCTCCCTGCCCTTTCTGGTTGGCCAGGATGCCTTGGGCCAATTCGGATTTTCCCACTGGCACGAATACTTTAAAAGTGGTCTGGCTTACCCATTTTTCCATTTGCGGTTCGGTAGTGACCAAATCCGAAAGTTTGCATTTTTTGAGGTAGTTAGTCATTGCGAATTCCAACCCTGTCCAGAGGGAACGAAGTGAGCAATCCATTGTGTGGATGCAGGCCTTGTGCTCGCCGGGGGCATCGGAGCAATATTCTTCCTTCGAGAAAAACTTTCCTCCCAGGGCCTCCAAAACCTCGTTGACGTTAATATCCTGTGGGGGGTTGGACAATTGGTACCCCCCGCTCTGGCCCCGAATACTCTGGACCATTCCTCCCTTGCGCAAAATGCCCATGATCTTGGCGACGTGGGCGGTGGTTAGGTTTTCTTTTTTAGCCAGTTCAACAATGGTGGTCGTTCCCTGATGACCTTTTTTGGCCATTTGGAGCATGCACCGCAAGCCGTATTCTTCGGTCGATGAGAATTTCATGGGTTATCTCTTTTCGAAAGCTTGGCTTCCTAAACACATCTCGTTACATCAAATCTGCTCAATGTAGACAAGAAAGTCAAGTATAGGCAAAAAGGCCTTTAAATCAAGGGATTTAAGTCTTTTTTATGGTTAGTGGGAAAACGGGGAATGTTGGTGCAGGAATTCGAGAAGGGGTTGCAAGGCCACACGGCCATTTAAAAAGATTAAATCAAAAATAATCCGCCCAACAAGCTTGGTTTGTTCCCAAAAAGCGACGCAAACCACCAACAGGACGGCAAAGAGAATGGCCAAGAAACCCTTGGTACTGCCTTCCATGTACAAGAGAACAACCTTCCTTTTTTAAAATTCCTTGAGTTGACGAACAAGGGACCCCACCATTTTATCCGAATCCTGATTGATGTCGAGGGTGATCGCCCCAGCCGGTTCTTCCAAAGCCGCGAATTGGCTGTCGAGAAGTTGGGGATTCCAAAAATGCGATTTTCTTTCTTTCAAACGTTGTCGAATCAATTCCGGAGTCCCTTTTAAATATATCCATCTCACCGGTAAGTCCTTTTCCAATATGTCCCGGTATTTTTGTTTCAAGGCGGAGCAAGCCAACACGGATTGTTTATTCTCCCTTTCCCAGCCCTTCATTGCGTCCGCTAGTCTTCTCAGCCAAGGAAAGCGGTCCTCATCCGTCAGGGCAATCCCTCGGCTCATCTTTTCTTTAGCGGCTTCGGTATGAAAATCGTCGGAATCGTAAAAGGGGCACCCCAGCTCTTTCCCCAGTTTGAGGCCGACTGTTGTCTTACCCGACCCCGAGACACCCATGATAATAATAACCATGGTCAGTCCTCGACCGGCATGACTTTAAGGTAATATTCCACCGCTCTTAATTTTTTTTCAATTGTCCTCTCCACGTATTCCAACAAGGTCAACAAAAGATTTCTTGAGAAAAGGGGCTTCATTTTTATCACGTGAGCTTTCTCCATCGGCAAGGACCTCAATTTTTTGAGAACCTCAAGGTCCACCTGCTTGACCCTCAATCGGGTCGGCCCCGATGGGCAACAATCCTCGCACAGGGCGCCGCCCCGGTGAGGAATCAATATGGCTTTTTTACCCCGCAGGATCGTCTCGCACTCGACGCATTGATTTAATTCCAGGGGATAGCCCAACAGATCCAGGAATTTCAAGCCGAAGGCCGTTAGGATCGATTCAGGCTCGTCGCCCTTTTCTTTCAACGCCCCGAGAGTTTCGCCCAAAAGCGAGTAAACCTCCGGATGGGGTTCGGTGTCATGGAGGGATTGAACCAACAGGTCTGCCAGGATTTGTAAGGCCGTGATGGTCTTAAAATCCTTTTTCAAATCCGAATGGCCGTTTAAGACCTTGGCCTGGGTGAGGACATAAAGATCCGCGCTGGGCTTCTTGTGAAGGGAAAAGCTGGACTCGGTAAAAAGGTCGATGGCGGAAGCCAGCTTGCTTTTGGGCTTGCGAACGCCCTTGACGATGGCTTTCACCCGACCTAATTGAACCGTGTAAAGTTGGACAATCTTATCCGTCTCGGCAAAATTGCGGGTTTCCAGCACGAAACCCCTGGCCGGGATGAAATTCAACTTTTAATTTTCCTTTTCCAGTGAAAAGGCCACGGCAAGCGCCGGCATATAAACCCAAATCGCGACGGAAAGGAAAAGAGAACCCGCCCATTGGGCGATGATAAAAAGAAGGCCAATCAAGGGAATCAACCCAAAGATGCTCATGACCACCTGGAAGGCGATCGAAAATACGAAATAAATAACCCAGAGGAGTAATATTCCCCAAATGGCCCTCCCATGACCCTCAAGGCATTTTTGATAACCTTGCCTCATCGCGTGCATAACCCCTTTTCTATCCATCAAATAAGCTCCAGCTAAAATACCCCAACCCGCCAAACCGATCATGACCACCACCGCCAAGAAAAATAAGGGAATCCCCAAGAGGATGCCCAACCATAACATCGAAAGAATTTTCAATAATAGGGCTGCTAATATTCCCCCGAGAAAACCAATCATCATCACTCCGAAAAAAAGAAGGCTCCATAGGACTTGCAACCCGATCATCGGCATCAAATAACGCGCCCCATCCTTGAAAAAATCTCCCAATGAAAAAAGCCTTCCATTTTCCTGGTGCTCCCTCATTTGGGAATAAACAGCCCCGTCAAAAAGCGCCGCCAGCAAACCCCACCAGGTTATGAAAAGAAGAATTAAACCGACTGCCATCGCGAGCCATCCCAGGTCTTGAGCGTAATTTTCGAAAAGTAAGGTGCTATTGGGGATAAAATTGGCGCCCGATTGTTCAAATCCATCTATCAAGGGTTTAATGAATGGCCAACAGACCAAGAAAAGGCAAAGTAGGATTGCCCCGAAATTGAGGATCACAAAAACAAAACGTAGAATGAAGAGGGGCCACAAGGCCTGGCAGGATTCCCAGGCTTTCCGGTAGACGTCCGAGAGAGGCGGGATTGATTTTACTTTTACCATTGAAACTCCAATTAGGAATTAAATAATCCCTCGCTCCTTGCGGGAGAGGGTAGGGTGAGGGGCAATAAGTGTGGCTTGATCACCCTCATCCTGGCCTTCTCCCGTCAAGGAAGGAGGTAACAGTTATTTTTAAACCGGGGTTGCCGCGTCGTACCCGTCCTGCTATTCGCGGGCCACTCCTCGCAATGACAGTTAATTAATATTTTTCTATCTGTAATTATTAAATTGAACCGGCACCTTGAGGTCGGAAAAGGACTTGATGAGCTGCATGGCTCCCTGGAGGTCATCCTTGGACTTGCCCGAAATCCTCACCTTTTCATCCACAATTGAGGCTTGGACCTTGAGCTTGGAATCCTTGACCCTTTTCACAATGTCCTTGCAGGTTTCCATGGGCATGCCGCTGATGATCTTGACCTTCTGGTTGACGGTGCCGCTGAAGGCCGGGTCAAACTTCTGAAAATCCAGGGCTTTGGGGGAAATGTTTCGTTTAATGAATTTGCTGATCAAGATATCTTTTACGGCGTTGAGCCTGGACTCGTCATCGGAAACAATTTCCAGTTCCTTGGTGGCCTTCGTGAGGGTGACTTTGCTGATGCTGTTCTTAAAATCGTACCGTTGGGTGATTTCCTTCATGGCCTGGTTGATCGCGTTATCCACTTCCTGCATGTCCACTTCCGAAACGACATCGAATGAATAGGTATCCGCCATCGAAGACTCCTGAAATTTTAGGAATTGCTGTCTGTTGTTTTAGCTTCGCTTCCCTCGACCTGCGGTAATTGGATTTCAATCACCTGTCCCGCTACCCCAAGAACCCCCAGGGGCTTGCCGTTGAACTGCACGTCCACGCCACCCGCGTTGCCAAGCTTAAGGGTGAAATTCTTGACCGCCTGGTAAGTCTTAACCTCGCCCTGGTCCATATCCGCTTCCGAGCTGGATTGGCCGTCATCCATGGTGACTAAAACCCAGGACTTGTCCAAGGCTTTTAAAACCAGGTGTTGGTACTTATCCACCATTTTTATTGGCTCATAGCCATTCGTGCCACCGGCGCCGGACGCGGTTTTGGCGGAGCTCCAATGGACCTTGGAAATCACCTTATGGCCCAAATAATAAACGCCGCCGACCAGGACAACCACGGCCAAAAGCGCGGCCGCTTGCCCAGCCAATTGGGTCCAAAGGCCTTTTCTAAACGCGAAAGGCTGGCGTCGTACGGCCGTCGGCTCACGCCGGGCGGGATCAGCAAATTCCTCATCCACCATTTCCAGGTTCATATCATTGGGAGTGTCAAGACGGCGGAAAACCGGCGGGCGGTTCAGGGTGGGGCGCCAACCTAAGGTCTTTTCTAATTCCGCCTCGGCGTTCTTGGTTTCGAGGCGCACATTTTCGGGTTGGGCCTCGGCGTTAAACTGGCGGGTCAATACCTGGGGATCTGTACCCACCACTTTCGCGTAAGCGCGGATGAACCCCTTAGCGTAAGTGTGCGAGGGAAAAATATCGAAGCGGTTTTCCTCGATCGCTTCCAGGTACTTCACCGGAATTTTGGTTTTCTTGGAAACCGTCTCCAGGGTGATCTTCCGGGATTCCCTCGCTTCCTTCAGTTCCGATCCGATGCTCAAAAGACCGCTCCTTCCACCACTTGAACACCCTTAGGCGCGATGAACTTGAACAGGCTTTCTTTTAGGCCCTGGTTAAAAGAAATATTTGAGAATTTGGCCTTTGAATTCATGGAGGGTGTTTCCATCTCAATCTCGTAGGGCCACCAGTCCTTTTTATGGATCAAAACCTTCATCTTGTCGAACCCCGCGGTCATTTTATCCTTGGGCACAAAGAGCAAACCCACCTCACTGTCCGAATTTTTAAACAAAGTGACCTTGCTGATCTCAACGTATTTTTTCAACTGTTTTCCCACCCCCAGGTAAACAGGAGCGGCTTCCTTCCCCTTGCCGTTGTGCTGTTGGTAAAGGGTCTTTTGGTCCGGCTGGTACATTTCGGTTAGGTTTCCCCCGATATAAAGGAATTGTTCGGTCGGCTGGGTGTAATGAACGAAGATTTTGTCGGGGGATTTCATCTTGACCGCGCCTTTGGAATTTTGCTGGGTTCCCGAAAGAGTGTCTTTCATTTTCATTTGGAGGTCCATCTGGGCGTCTTGGAAAGCGGCCTGGGCCTCTTCGACCTTTTGGGTGACATCCGTTACCGTCAGGTCCTTCTTGGAAGAATCAGCCCATCCAGCTCCCACCACGAAGTACACGAGGATCACGAAGTAAACCGGAAAGGCATTTCTTAATAAATGCTTTTGACTTACTTCGTGTACTTTGTGAACTTCGTGGTAAGAGTTTTCAGTCGACTTTTTCATCAAGTTCTTCCTGACGTTCCTCAAATGAATTATCCGCGCCACCCGGTATCTGGACCAATATCTTGCGGGGTTTATTGCCATCCGCTGGACCCACCACACCGCGCACTTCCATGTCATCTAATAGACGCGCCGCCCTGCTATAACCGACTTTGAGGCGTCTTTGAAGAAGGGAGGTAGAGGCCTGCTTGGCCCGGATCACAATCTCCATCGCCTGTTCGTAAAGTTCGTCTTCCGAATCTTCGGAAACCACATTCCTGGACTTGGAAACGGTCAAATCAGCGGAAAATTGGGGCCCTCCCTGAGACTTCCAGAAATCCACCAAACGCTCGATTTCTTCCAACGTAACATAGGCCCCCTGGAGCCGCAAGGGTTTGGGGGCGCCCGAGGGAAGGTAAAGCATGTCCCCACGGCCCAAAAGCGCTTCCGCGCCATTCATGTCGAGAATAGTTCGGGAATCCACCTTGGAGAAAACCTGAAAGGCGATGCGCGAGGGGAAATTGGCCTTGATGATTCCGGTAATGACTTCCACGCTGGGCCGCTGGGTCGCCAGCACCAGGTGGATACCCACGGCCCTGGCCATCTGGGCGAGACGCGTGATGGAATCCTCCACTTGGTCCTTGGCCACCATCATGAGGTCCGCCAACTCATCCACCAGGACGACGATGTAATACATGGGATAGGCGTCGGTCTCCCCCGCCTCCCGCTTCTGCAGGATTTTCGTGTTGTATGTATCGATATCCCGGGCGCCCACATGGGCCAGCATCTCATAGCGTTCTTCCATTTCCCGAACCAACCACTTCAAGGCTAGGTGGGCTTCCTTGGGGTCGTTCACCACGGGCAGGGCCAGGTGGGGCAGGCCCTTGTAGATGGCCATCTCCACTCGCTTCGGGTCAATCAACACGAGGCGCAATTCCTCGGGCGTGTACTTGAAGATAAGGCTGGCGATCACCGTGTTCACGCAAACGCTTTTTCCCGAACCCGTGGAACCCGCGATCAACACATGCGGCATTTCCTTGATGGAGGCGTTGCAGGATTCCCCCGCGATGTCCTTGCCTAGGACCACCAGAAGTTTCTTGGCCGAGGCCATGAAGGTTTCCTGCGCGATCAATTCCTTGAGCGTCACAATACGACCTTTAAGGTTGGGCACCTCGATACCCACGGTGGCTTTGCCGGGAATGGGAGCGACTACCCTTACCTGGCCGCACTTGAGGGCCAGGGCCAAATCATCCGCCAAGGACGCGATCCGGTTGATCTTAACCCCCGCGGCGGGTTGCACTTCGTACTGGGTAACCGTGGGGCCCGGGTTAACCCCCACTACATTGGCTTCCACGCCGAAATTGGTAAGGGCTTCCTTGATGGTTCGACTGACACCCTCAAAATCATCCAAGGGTTTGTCTTTGGAATCCTCCGAAGTCTTAAGGATATGCACGGTGGGTAACTGCCATTGGCGAACAACCCGGGTAGGTTTTTTGGGTTCTTCCTCCTCCGGCTCATCCTCGTCGGCCATTTCACTGCTGGCCGCCTCCATTTTTTGCCTCAAGGTCATGGGGTCTGAGCTCTTGGCTTCCGCCATGGCCGCTGAGACCATATCCTCTTCATCCCCAGGCATGTCAGGCAGGCCTTTGGTAATGCCATTTGCCTTTTCCGCCATGGGAGTCGATATATCATCCGCCTCCCCGGTAAAGAGGGCCTTGGACTTGGGGGGCTTCAGGGTCTTGGAAGTGGATATCACGGGCACGACTTTAGCCGGGCCGGGTTTAGGCGGCACGATAGAGGGTTCTTCCCTAGGACTATCAAGTTGCCTATGTTGTTTTTCAATTTTTTCCCGGGCCATGTCGGCGGCTTTTTTCTCGCCCCGCCGCGCCTTCCAATCAGCGAAAGCCTTCAGGGCTTTTTCGTGGATCAGGACAAAAGCTTCCAGGCCATGCTCACCGAACCATTGGACTCCCCGGGCCATGCCCACCCAACCCCTTCGCCCTGCGGTCTGCAAAAACACCTCTTTTTCAAGAAACCAAGCGGAAAGAACCAAGATCATCAGGCAGATCACTATGGTTCCAAAACGTGTCAAAACCGCTTCCATTTGATCCCCCACCAAAACGCCCAATCGCCCGCCCCATTCCACCCCTTCCCGCATCTGGGAAGTGGAGAACATTTGGACACTAGGAAACATAACCCTCGTAATAGCGCAAAGGGAAACCAGTGCTAATAGAAGGCCCAAGAGTTTCAGGCCGGGTTTGACAATAGGCTCGTCCGTGAAGCGGGCGATGGCAAACCGGATGAAAACAAGTGGGAATATCCAGCCCCAAAGGCCGAAGCCACTGTAAAGGAAATAGGAGATGTGAGAGCCAAGGTTGCCCAAAAGGTTTGGTTTCTCGCCTGTCGGAACAAGGGAAAGAGCCAAAATAATTCCAACGCATCCGGTGAGTAAAACGATGAGAAAATGATGACGGTTGTCTTTGGCCATTAAACCACCGGCCTTTTTTCATTGTTAAAAATTGATTTAGGAAAAGGCCTGGCTTGGCACACAGCCGAGGGCTGTGTGCCAAGCCTCCCATTCTCGATTTTCATTAAAGTTCTAAGGGAAATGGGACAAAAGGCCCGTAAAAGGCCCGACAAATCAGTTTTTGGGAAAAAGTTCATACTGGAATTAAAGTATAGCCGATACCAACAAGCCTTTTGAAGATAAATGTTTCCACTTGCTTGGGGAAATCTTCCTGTAAAATAACTTCGCTTCTTTCTCCAAAAAAAATTTCAAGGACTCTTTCTTGTTTTTTTATATCCTGCTGAACGTCATTCTTCCGATTTTTATCGTCATGATCTTGGGATTTTTGGTTGCCAAATACTTCACCCTCGACTTAGGCTCTCTTTCCAAACTGAATTTTTACCTCTTTATTCCAGTTTTCATGTTTCACAGTCTCCTGATCTTTAAGCCGGGTGACCGGGAAATTGGGATGACCATCCTTTTCAACCTTCTCCTGGCGGTGCTGACCTTTCTAATGATGTACGGGATTACCCGCTGGATGAAATTCGGAAGCAACCTGGCCGCCGCCTCCACTCTTTCGGTCATGATCTTTAATTCGGCCAATTACGGTATACCCGTGGTTCAACTGGCCTACCAAGGCGAAGGCGTGGCCATTCAGGTCATCACCATCACGGCCATGAACGTCCTCACTTACACTCTGGGCATCCTCATTGTAGGCGGGTGGAGCGAGTGGAAAAGGGGCGTGAAAACCATATTGAAACTCCCCATCCTCTACGCCCTTTTTCTCGCCCTGGTAATAAGAGGCTTTAATATCAACATGCCCGACACCCTCATGACACCCATGAAATGGGTGTCGGACGGCATGGCCCCCATTGCCCTCATCACTTTAGGCGCCCAGTTAGGCCAGGGCGGAATTTCATTAAAGCATCCGAAGGAATTATGGATTACCATCGCGGCCCGGTTGCTCCTTTGCCCCCTACTGGCTTGGATATTGATCTCCGCCATGGGTTTTCACGGATTAATGGCCAGGGTCTTGTTCGTTTCCAGCGCCTTCCCGACCGCAGTGGCCACTGTCCTGTTCGGCATTGAATACGATAAGGAACCCACTTACGCCGCCGACGTGGTTTTTATCACTACCCTTCTTTCCGCTATTTCCGTGACGGGCGCCATCAGCCTTTCGGCGGTTTTATTTTAGGAGATGCTGTTGAAAGCCAAAACTCCCCATAAAAAGACAAAATCTTCCAAAGTAAAAAACCTTTGGGCGAATCCCTCCTACCGAAATATGTTGAACCTTTACGAAAGCAAATACCCGCAAGGCAAACCGCCCAAGCCTAAAAAGAAACCATGATTTTTCCCCAAACGAACCCTTACCGGCGAATGAGACATCTTTCGGGGAAATGGGATTTCAGGCCGGACCCCCAAAACCAAGGAACGCGAAAAAGATGGTTTAGGGGCTTTACCAAAGACCGGGCCATTACCATTCCAGCCAGTTGGAATGAGCAATACAAAGACCTAAGGGATTACCTGGGCCCGGCCTGGTACCAAACAAGATTCGACTGGCCTGGGAGCCACCAAAACAAGGGGATATTTATCCGTTTCGGATCGGTCAATTATCTTGCCCAGGTCTGGTTAAATGGTTTCAAACTCGGCCAACACGAGGGAGGCCACCTGCCATTCGTATTGGAAGTAACCAGGCTAATAAAGAAAAAAGGGAACCTATTGGTCGTGCGGGCCGAGGGTTTCCTCAAACCCGACCGCGTACCACCAGGAAATGTCCCCCCCGGACCCCTGGACTCTTTCAACAACAACTTCAATCCTCCGGCCTCCTTCGACTTTTTTCCCTTTTGCGGAATACAAAGGCCCGTGATTTTATTCAGCGTTCCAAATGAATCTATTCAAGATGTCACCGTGACTACGGAAATTAGCGGGAATACCGGACTGGTTCAAGTGAAGTCCCTGGCAACCAACGCCAAGGACAGCGCCTTGCGGGTCTCCTTAGAAGGTTTTGGCTTTAAAGCTACTCGGGAGGTTCCAATTCAATCCGGGGGATGCACCGCTTTCCTCAAAATCCCCAAAGCTAAATTTTGGGCGCCCAGTTCCCCCCATCTTTACCAACTCAAGGTGGAATTGAGAAGGGCAGACAAAACTATCGATCAAATAAAGCTCCTCGTGGGAATTCGGACGATTAAGATCAATAAGAATAAGATTCTCTTGAACGGCAAACCAATTTTCCTGAAAGGCTTTGGAAGGCACGAGGACTTTCCTGGCAAGGGTAGAAACCTACCCCCCTCAGCGCTCGCGAAGGATTACCGCAACATGCGATGGGTTGGGGCCAATTCTTTCCGCACCACCCATTACCCCTATTCGGACGAGGATATGGCCATGGCCGATCGTTTGGGCTTTTTGGTCATTGACGAAACCCCGGCCGTGGGGCTTTTCTTTAAAAAAGAGGGTCTGGCCCGAAGGTTAAAACTTTGCCGCCAATTCACCAAAGAAATGATTGATCGGGATAAAAACCATCCCTCGGTGGTGATGTGGAGCCTGGCCAACGAACCCCATTCCAAGCGGGCGGCAGCTCAAGGGTTCTTTAAGAACCTCGCCCAACTAGCCCGAAGCCTGGACCAAACCCGGCCTGTTACCCTGGTTAGTTACCTGGGCACCTCGGAGAATTCTTTCCGCTTTTTGGATCTGGTTTGCGTAAACCGTTATTTCGGCTGGTATACCGAACCCGGCGATCTCGACAAAGCCATTCCACGCCTATCCCGCGACTTGGACGCGATTCACCGGAAATTCAAAAAGCCCCTATTGGTAACTGAGTTTGGGGCCGACGCTATTCCCGGAAGCCATGCCAATCCGCCGATCATGTTCAGTGAGGAATACCAGGAGGCCATGATCTCCCGATATATCGAACTCATGAATAAAAAACCCTACATTGCGGGAACCCACGTTTGGAACCTATGCGACTTCAGGACCGCCCAGGCCACCCACCGGCCCAATAGTATGAACTACAAGGGGGTCTTTACCCGCGACCGCCGACCCAAGCTGGCCGCCCATTTATTACGACGGTTATGGAAAACAAAAAGGGGGAATCGATGAAACAATTACGTATAGTTTTAATTCCCCTGCTTTTGGCCTACCTCAATATTGTGGGCGGCTACTTTGTCCTCCAACGGAAACTCATATTCCACCCCGTACCCGTGACCGGAACAACCCCCAAAAACTACGGGCTGGCTTTTCAAGACGTGTCTTTCCCTTCTTTCGACGGCGTGACCCTGACGGGATGGTGGATTGAGCATCCCCAAAAGGATTCCAATCGGCCAATTCTTTTGTACTGCCATGGCAACGCGGACTGTGTCTCCCAGCTCGCTGAGGTCTCAAGGATTTTCTACAACTTCGGATTCGATATGTTGATCTTTGATTACCGGGATTATGGTGCCAGTGGGAAAGCGCCTTTAAGTGAAAAGGCCGTAGAGGGTGACGCCCTGGTGGCTTACCAATGGTTGAAGGAGAGAGGCATCCAAGATAACCGGATCATGATTTGGGGCCATTCGCTGGGGTCGTCAGTAGCGGCTGAACTGGCCACCCTGACCCATCCGGCTGGGCTCATTCTGGAGGGGGCCTTCCCTTCCATTTACGCCGTCAGCCGCCAAAGAAACCCCTGGCTGCTCATCCTACCCTTCATGATTAAGGATAAATTTGAAACGGGACGTTATGTCACCCAGCGGGCCTGTCCGCTTTTGATGATTCACGCCGAAAAGGACACCATTATCCCGATTGAATTGGGCTGGAGTGTATTTCAGGAGGCCGCTGAACCGAAACAATGGCTCATGGCCAAGGGCATCAACCACAATGACTTTCCCAGTGTGGCTTACGATTATCAGAAACCAATTCAGGAATTTGTCGGCAAATGCTTGGCCGCAGACACACACAAATGATTGAAAATTTTGGCTGTCATTGCGAGGAACCCTGAAATGTCCCCCTTTGAAAAAGGGGGACAAAGGAGGATTTAGTCGTAAGCCTCAGTCTAAATCCTCCCATCCCCCCCTTTGTTAAAGTGGGGAGTAAAACACTCGCAATGACACTTTATTTCATTCCCAATTTTTCCCGCTTCTTCCGGTCGATGATTTCGAGGGTATGAATCAAAGGCCCCTCAATAAATGAATTCAGCACCATGTCCACGTGGCTTTTTAAGTCGGGGGTTCCCACGCAATAGATCCCCGCTTCTTTCGCCGCGTTAACCCCATCCAGAGTGGTTTCAAAAGCCACCGCCCGGTGCGCCTTTACCCCCATCATGTCCAAGGAAAGCAAGTGGAGTTCGGTCTTGGGCTTGAGCTCCGTCACGTCCTCAAAGCAACGGATATTGTCGAAATCCTCCGCCAGGTTCATCCCAGCCAACTCAGCCACTACGGTTTTTTGGGCAAGGTTCGAGGTAACCGCAGTGCGGACTTCAAAACCCCGGAGCAGGCGGTAACAACTCTTCAAGGCGGCTAAAGGGGATTCCTCGGGATAATCGGTCTTGGTGTAATGGGGATTCTTGGAATCCCTAACAACCCAGTCAAAATCAAAGAGTAGGGCCTTGGTCAGCCAAAAGCTTTCCGGCACCATGCCGCCGAAAGGAACGTCCCGGGGATTATGAACGTCCGAAGGACCGAAATTGACTGGGCTCACGGCTTTAGTTGGATCACGGCTTAGCTTTTAAGTTTCTCGCGATGGATTGCATGGCGTCCATCAGGTCGATGGGCACGGCGATGACCACCGTGTTGGAAGCCGTTGGACCCAAGCCGTCAATGGTTTGAAGTGTACGCAACTGCATAGCGCCGGGGGAAGCCGCCATGGTCATGGCCGCCGCGGCCAGGTTGAAAGCCGCTTCCTTATCGCCCTCCGCCTTGGTGATGGTGGCCCTCTTCTCACGTTCCGCTGAGGCCTGCCGGGACATCATCTTCTTCAAATCCTCCGGCATTTCCACGTCCTGGATGTTGATTCCCGTCACTTCCAATCCCCATCCTTGCGTGTCTTTCTCTACAGCCGCCTCGATCATCTTGGCGATCTGTTCCCGCTCACTCAAAAGCTGGTCAAGGGTCATCTGGCCGATCACGTCCCTCAAAGCCGTCTGGGCATACTGGCCAATGGCGTACCTGTAATCCTGTACCTTGATGATGGCGTCAGCCACCTGTTCCACTTTGAAAAAGATAACACCGTTGATTTTGACTGGCACGTTGTCTTTGGTGATCATTTGCTGGGCCGGTATGTCCATCGCCCGGATGCGGGTGTCAATTAGCTTCACCTGGTCAATGAGGGGAATGATAAAAAAGAGACCAGGCCCCTTGATGGCGCTATACCGGCCCAAGCGGAAGACTACGCCTCTTTCCCATTGGGCCGCCAACTGACAGCCGGAAGAGATGATGATATCGATGACAAGCCACACGATTCCCGCCAGGATGCCTAAGCCGGGGCTGGCCATGCCCATGGGTACCACCACCGCGCCACCAATAATCAAAAGAATGAAAAATATCAGCCCCGAAATGTAGTTAATCATGTGCTTCTCCTTGCTTACCCTCTATTTGAAACCTCAATAGCCTACACCCAAAGAAGCCAGGGATAAACCTAAACCAAAATTTTGAATTGTTTGAGATATTTTAAAAACGGTCAGGCATCTAGCTTTTTCTTCAGAATCTCATTCACCAACTTCGGATTAGCTTTGCCCTGGGAGGCCTGCATGACCTTCCCCACCAGGAACCCGATGACACCCTGCTTGCCGCCCTTGTAATCGGCT
This sequence comes from candidate division FCPU426 bacterium, assembly GCA_003152075.1. Classification (GTDB taxonomy): domain Bacteria; phylum Oederibacteriota; class Muellerivitia; order Muellerivitales; family Muellerivitaceae; genus PALSA-1180. Next base: position 15,705 of record PLZG01000038.1, on the reverse strand, counting down.
ACAACGCTGGGATTTTCAGCCAAGACTTTGTCCACCGCGGTTTCAATGGCTTTGGGGTCAGAAACCTGCGCCATGCCTCGGCTTTTCACCACTTCGGCGGGCGAGACGCCCAGGTCAAACATCTCGGCGAAGACTTCCTTGGCCTGCTTACTGTTAATAGTTCCCGCTTCGATTAAATCCACCAACTCGCAGAGTTTCTTCTGGTCGAACTTCAGGTCCTTGAGTTCTTTTTCCTGTTCCTTCATCTTGGCGGCCATATCGCCCATGATCCAGTTGGCCAGGCCTTTTGCGTTCTTGGTATGTTTCGCGCCCGTCTCAAACCAATCGGCCAATACCTGCTCCGAGGTCAAAACGCCGCCATCATAGTCGCTCAAGCCATATTGGGATACAAACCGGGCCCTTTTCGCCGAGGGTAATTCAGGCAGGCTCTTCCTGATGTTCTGGACGTATTCCTCACTCAGGATGATGGGTACCAAGTCCGGCTCGGGGAAATAGCGGTAGTCGTGGGCTTCTTCCTTGGAGCGCATGGTCTTGGTCTTGTTCTCGGTGACATCCCAAAGGCGGGATTCTTGAACCACCCTTTCGCCTTTGTCCAACAGGGCCGCCTGGCGCTTGATTTCGTATTCAATGGCCTGCTTGGCGAACTTAAAGCTGTTCATGTTTTTGATTTCTGTCCGGGTGCCAAACTTTTCGGTGCCCTTCGGGCGGATGGAAACGTTCGCGTCACAACGCAGGGAGCCTTCTTCCATGTTGCAGTCCGAGACATCGATATAGAGCAGGATGTTCTTGAGAGCGGTTAAGTAGGCATAGGCTTCGTCAGCGCTCCGGAGATCAGGCTCGGAGACAATCTCTACCAAGGGAATCCCGCCCCGGTTGTAGTCGGCCAGGGAGTAGTCAGAGGAATCCAGCCGTCCCGCTTTGCCGCCCGCATGTACCAATTTGCCCGCGTCTTCTTCCAAATGGGCGCGGGTAACCCCAATCCGCTTCGTTCCTTCTTTAGTCACAATATCCAAATGCCCACCGTAATTGAGGGGCTTGTCATATTGAGAAATCTGGTAGGCCTTCGGCAGGTCCGGATAGTAATAGTTCTTCCGGTCCATCTTGGAGTACTTGGCGATGGTGCAGTTAAGAGCCAGGCCGATCTTGACTGCGTATTCCACGGCCTTTTGGTTCATAACCGGCAGGGTGCCAGGCAGGCCTAAGCAAAGGGGGCAAACCTGGGTATTTGCCTCATTGCCAAAGGTCGTGCGGCATCCGCAGAACAGCTTGGTGGCTGTCTTGAGCTCGCAGTGAACTTCAAGTCCTATGACTGGTTCGTACTCCATAAAACCCCTTTAAAAAACTTCTGACACGAAGTCTCTAAGCCTCAAAGAAAAGAAATCTTCTGTCTTTCTTTGTGTCTTCGTGGCTTTGTGTCAGCATTTGGTTTACGCCTCTTTCAATGATGGCTTCTGTTTGTGCCACTCCGTGGCTTGCTCGTAAGCGTAGGCGGTCCGTAACAGCGTTGCCTCGTCAAAAGCCTTGCCGATCAACTGCAAACCAATGGGCAACTCGGTCTTGGACATCCCACAAGGCACCGATAATCCCGGCAGACCGGTGATATTGATGGAAACGGTAAATATATCTTCCAGGTACATGGTAAGGGGATCGCCTGTCTTTTCGCCGAAGCGGAAGGCCGGGTTGGGAGCGGTGGGGGTTGCGATAACATCCACCTTCTCGAAAGCCTTATCGTAGTCCTGCTTGATCAGGCGACGAACCTTGAGGGCTTTCAAGTAATAAGCGTCGTAATAACCTGAAGAAAGGGCATAAGTACCCAGCATGATGCGGCGCTTGACCTCAGGGCCAAAACCAGCCGCGCGGGTTTTGGAATACATCTCCATAATATTTTCGCCAGGAACCCTTAACCCATACCGGACGCCGTCGTAGCGGGCCAGGTTGGATGAAGCTTCAGAGGGAGCCAACACATAGTAAACGGCCAAGGCGTAAGGGGACGCGGGCAAGGAAACCTCATGAATCTCCGCTCCCTGCTTTTTCAATTCCTCAATGGCTTTTTTAACGGCTTCTGAAACTTCTTTATTTAACCCATCCGGAAAAAATTCCTTTGGTATTCCTACCTTTAACCCTTTCACACTTTTCCGCATTTCACCCAGATAATCCGGAACCGGAATATCCGCTGAAGTAGAATCCTTAGAATCATGACCCGAAATTACCTGCATCATAATGGCGCAATCCTCGACATCCTTGCCAAAGGGCCCTATCTGATCCAGGGAGGAGGCGAAAGCAATAAGGCCGTAGCGGGAGACCCGGCCATAGGTGGGCTTAAGGCCCACGATGCCGCAAAGGGCCGCCGGCTGGCGGATGGAACCGCCCGTATCCGAACCCAAAGATGCAAAAGCCTGATCAGCGGAAACGCAAGCGGCTGAACCGCCCGAGGATCCTCCCGGAACACAATTGAGATTCCAGGGATTTTTAGTTTTCTTGTAAAAGGAAGTTTCTGTCGAAGACCCCATGGCGTACTCATCCATGTTGGTCTTCCCCACCGAAACGGCTCCGACCGAATAGAGTTTTTCCACAACCGTGGCGTTATAGGGGGGCACGAAATTTTCCAGCATCCTGGAACCGCAAGTCGTGCGAACGCCCTTGGTACACAAGAGGTCTTTAATGCCCACCGGTACGCCTGTCAAGGCGGTAATGTCCTTGCCCGTAGCTAAGCGCTTGTCCGCCTCGGCGGCTTGTTTAAAAGCCTCGTCACGGGTGATGGTGATAAAGGCTTGGACCTTGGGCTCTACCTTTTCCAAGTGATCCATGACGGCCTTGGTCAATTCGACTGAAGAAAGCTTTTTGGCTTTCAGGTCCGCTGAAACTTCGTGGATTGTTTTCTGGTGGAGTTCCATTTTTACCTTAACAAAATTTAATCGCGGTCATTGCGAGAAGTGACCGCCGCATAGGCGGTCGTTTACGACGAAGCAACCTCAGTTTTAAATATGCCTTCCACACCACCCATGAACTTGGGTTGCTTCGCCACAAACTTCGTGGCTCGCAATGACAGCAATCACATAATCTTTGGTACCCTAAAATGTCCCGATTGAACTTCCGGCCCGTTAGAGAGAACTTCCTGTTGGGTCAAAGAAGGCTGAACTTTGTCCTCGCGAAATACGTTCTTCACATCCAAGGGATGGGTCAGGGGTTCCACGTTGGCGGTATCGAGCTTGTTCAATTGCTCTACATACTCGAGGATATTGGCCAATTGCTGGGTGTACTTGGCCACTTCCTGATCGGTGACTTCCAGGCGGGCCAGCTTGGCGACATATTGAACGTCTTTTTCGGATAGGGCCATTTGAACTCCTAGGGTTAAGGTCGCTTATATTGCCAGAAGAGGGATAAAAGCTCAACAATTTCACCGAATTTCAGGGGCATGTGATCGGCATTTGCTTTATGAATGGATAACCCAAGTATAAATTAGGGTTATGCGTCCCATCCAACTTCGCCCAGCCTTGTTATTTTTCCTGAGCGTTCTTTGCGGCGGATGCAGCACTGTTTCCCCCCTTTATGTTTCTCCAAATGGGCCGGTACGATCCTTCCCCCCCCGCTCCACCGGCCCTCATTCGATTGCCGGTCATGGTGACCGTTCCGCAAGTGGACGGGTTGGGCCACGGCCTTTCCGAGTTGTTCCACGGAGACATAAAAAAGGGCGTTCCGGACTTGGCCCATTGGACTGGAAACGAAGGATTCAAGATTTCAAAGCAACTGGCTTTATGGAATGTGACGGGCGGGAAGTTGGTTTTGGGAACCACCATTCACTGGTTGGAATCCGCGGGAAAAAACACGGCGGCCCAGGGGACCCCAATTCCCGGCAAGGATGAAAAGACCGGCGGCTCCTTTCAAGTGGCCCTCCCGCTGACCTGGAACAAGGAATGGCGGCTTACCATTCCCTTTCCAACACCCATCATTGAAAACAACCACAAATCATTTCCCCGAAAAACGGCTGAGGCCATCCTGAAAATGGAGCAGTCTTATACCCATATCCAATTGGAACAACTCAATCAGGTCTTGAAGGGAATCACCGACTTGCGCCCCAAGACCGCGGACATCTGGGCTTTGATGCAAGAGCCCATCTACCTGGACAAGGGGGCTTGGCTCTTGATCCACCCGGATAACATCGCCACAGGCGTCATGAGGCCCGATCCCCATAACCCCCTCAAACTGGTGACGGTCCTGGAAATGTCGGCCTACCCCTTCATTTATTTCGGGGACAGCCCTGTTGTGGATAAGAAACCCCTTCCGCCCCTGCAACCCTACCAAGAAGGCCGGTCGGGTTTTCGCGCCATCAGTAATACCTCCATCAGTTTCAAGGAAGCCACACATTTTTTGACCGATCCGCAAACCGGGTTGATCAATACCGTCATTCCCGGCACCGGGGCCCAAAAGCTGACGGTTAAGGGAATCCGGCTTTATGGAGCAGGCGGGAAAGTCATCGCCGAGGTCAAGCTGAGCTACAACCCATTTCTCATCAACCTTGCGGGTAAGCCCGCCCAAATGACGATTTACTTCCGGGGGACGCCCCATTACAGCCTGAAGCACCGGCTTTTTTATATGCCCGACCTGGATTTCGACGTGAAGACCAGTGATTTTCTGGTACAGGTGGCTGGTTGGATTTTAAAGTCGGACATCCGGAAGGAACTTCGCAAGAAAGCCCGGATACTCGTCGGTCCCAAACTGGATCTCATCCAAGAAAGGATGAACCAAGTGTTGAACCGAAAGTTGAACTCTTTCGCCAGCATCACGACCCAAGTTCATTCCTTACGAATTCTTGACGCCTTCGCCGACCGTGACGGCCTCAAGACGAGGATATCCCTGGATGGGGATGCCCAGCTGAACGTGGTTTGGTAGTACTCATCGAGAGCTGAGGTGTTGTTGGAAAAAGGCCATTGTCATGCCCCAAGCCGTGGTGGCGGAAGCTGGATGATAGGCCGCAACCCGGTCATCGCTGTTGAAGCCGTGTCCCGCCTCGGAAAATTCAGTGTTAACAAAGTCCTTCCCGGCCGCCCTTAAGGCGTCTGTAAGCTCCTTGAGCTTCTCCGGGGGAGTTCCCTTGTCTTTCCCGCCCCAAACCAGCAGAAGCGGCGCCTTTTGATCCGGGACCAGGTCGGAGTTTTGGAGGATTCGGGTTCCGTAAAATGAAACTGCGGCCTTTAAGGGCACTCGGGAGTTGGCCATGAAGGAAACATTGCCCCCCATGCAAAAACCCACGCACCCGATCTTATCGGATTGGATTTCCGCCTTGAGCCAGTCGTAAGAGGCCTGGACGTCTAACAGCACATTTTCCCGTGTCAAGGCCTCTATATAGGGCCTGATGACCGCGAAGTCCGTCCCATAGGGTATCTCAAACCCGGCGGGTGCGGCACGGTGAAAAAGTTCCGGGGCAATAGCCATAAAGCCCTCGCGGGCCAAGCGCCGCGTAATGTTCTCAATATGGTCGTTCACCCCGTAGGCTTCTTGGAAAACCAGGACGCCTCCATGACACGCCCCGTCCGGCTTCGCGGCAAAAACCGCCATTTGTGTTCCGTCGGAGACCTTGAGTTCAACCAAACTTTCATGAATTTTGGACACTTAATACCCCCAACTAGTTATTCAACTTTTTCCAAATGGGCCATTTTCGCCAAAAGTTGTTTCTTGCCGTGATTGGGAAAGGATACCGTCACTTTCAAATCCTCACCTGAGCCAATCATCGAAATCACCATGCCCTTCCCGAACTTCTTGTGTTTGACTGTTTCACCAAGGGCGAAGGGCGCCGCCACCCCCTCCTCATCCCATTCCGGGTCCTTGAGTTCGTCAAAGGCCTTCTTCTTTTTGGCTCCCTCCACCTCGTAGAGACCGCCTTGGGTAGCCACGATGGAGGCGGCCTTGCCGGTCACCTGGATCATATCCTTGGGGATTTCGGAGAGGAATCGCGAGGGCGCGCGCCATTGGGGTGTTCCGTATACATAGCGACAGGCCGCTCCTGTTAAATAAAGGATGTCCATGGCCCGGGTCATTCCCACATAACAAAGTCGGCGTTCCTCCTGAACTTCGGAGTCCTCCTCCATGGAGTTGTTGTGGGGAAAAAGCCCCTCTTCCATGCCGGTGATGAACACAATCGGAAATTCCAACCCCTTGGCATTATGCATAGTCATGAGTGTCACACAGTTTCTCTTATCATCCAACTTGTCCGCGTCAGCGAAAAGGGATACCTGGTCCAAGTAACCTTCCAGGGTAGGTTTCTCGGCATACTTCTCGTAATCCACGACCGAGTTCACCAATTCCTTCAGGTTTTCCGCGCGCATCTTGGACTCAAGGGTGTCATCGTTAGCCAGGTCGGTCAAATAGCCGGACCGCTCCAAAACCATCTTAACGAACTCCCCTGGGAGAATCAGGTCCTTCTCGGCGATCAGCCCTTCCATTATCTGCGTGAAATTAAGAAGGGCTTGGGTGGCTTTTTTGGGGAATTCCCCGCTTTGGGCCGCCTGATGGGCGGCCTCTAAAAGGGTTATGTCCTGCTTCTTTGCGCTTTCTTCCAGCTTCGTCACCGTTCCGCCGCCAATACCGCGAATGGGAACGTTGATCATGCGCCTGAGGGACACCGAATCCTTGGGGTTCACCAGCACATGCAGGTAAGCCAATAGGTCCTTCACTTCCTTGCGGTCGTAGAACTTAAGCCCGCCCACGATGACGTAGGGAATGTTGTGCCTCCGGCAGGCGTCTTCCAACACGCGGGATTGGGCGTTGGTGCGGTACAACAAGGCCACATGGCTGAACTTTCGACCCGGTTCCCCCAGTCGCTCATAGAGAGTCTTTACCACGAATTCCGCCTCATCTTTGTCGTCCTCAGCCTGGTAATAGGTGGGCGTTTCTCCCATTTCCCTTAGGGAGAAGAGTTCTTTTTCCTTGCGCTGGGAATTGTTGCGAATGACCGCCTGGGCGGCTTGGATAACCGACTTGGTAGAGCGGTAATTCTGCTCGAGTTTAAAAACCTTGGCCCCGGGAAAGTCCTGCTCGAACCGCAGGATATTGCGGATGTCCGCCCCCCGCCAGCCGTAAATGGATTGGTCCGGATCGCCTACCACGTAGAGGTTATTCAAAGGATGGGCTATGGCCGAGATCAGCTGGTACTGGGCCATGTTGATATCCTGGTACTCGTCCACCTGGATATATTCGAACCGCTTGCGATAGCTCTCCAGGATATCGGGATATTGTTTGAGCAGGAGTACCCCGTTGAAAAGAAGGTCATCGAAGTCCATAGCGTTGTTTTCCCTGAGCTTCGCCTGGTAACGGGGATATATCTGCGCCACCCTCTCCATGAAAGCACCCGCCACCACTTCCTCGTATTCCTTGGGGTTCTTTAACTCGTTCTTGGCAGCGCTAATATAGGAGTGCACGGCGTATGGGTGAACTTGCTTCTCGTCCCACTTGAGATCCCAAAGACATTCCTTGATGAGGGCCTTCTGGTCCGAATCGTCGTAAATGGTGAACCCGGGCTGGTAGCCCAGTTTGTCGGCGTGAAGTTTAAGGATGGAAAGGCAAAGACGGTGAAAAGTACCGATAAAAATTTCCCGGGCCCTCTGGGGACCTATTAACCCCCCCACCCGGTCTTTCATCGCTTGGGCGGCTTTGTTGGTAAATGTGACTGCCAGGATACGAAAGGGAGAAACCTTGAGTTCGTCGATGAGTCGCAGGATGCGGTAGGTGATGACCCGGGTTTTGCCCGAACCAGCCCCGGCTAAAATGAGTGCCGGACCGGCGTTATGGATAACCGCTTGCTGTTGTTCGTCGTTTAAATCGTGGTAACTGCGTTTCATGGGTTTCCAATAAAGGTAAAAACTGCTGTCATTGCGAGGAGCCGTCCCAATCGGGGCGTTTGCGACGAAGCAACCCCAGTTAAAGTCGTTTGATTTGATGAGGCATACTTAAACCGAGGTTGCTTCGTCATTTTCGACCGCCTATTCGGCGGTCATTCCTCGCAATGACAGCAATAGAGTTTTTTGAAATGTTGTATAAAATAAAAAATCCCAGGCCCTTTCGAGCCTGGGATTTGGGGATTGTCTTATAAACGAGTTTTATTTTCTAGTGCTAACTTACTTCCCAACATAGCCCTTGATGAACTTCCGACTTTCATCGTCCAAAACAATGAACTGAAGCCCGCACGCCCCCTCGCTTTTCCAGGCGAGCTTGGTGTAAACATCCACTGAGCCGTTTTTCGGAAGCTTGAAATTCAATTTGAAAATCTTGCTGGGGGAATTGACGTCGCCGATTTCCAGCCGCATGCCGCCTTCGCTGACATCCTGTGCCTTGGCCGCGATAGGGTTTCCCTGTACCTCAAACACGTTTCCCGATTTCGATTCGGCCACTTGGTGAACAGTGACCGTTTCTTGGAATTTAGCTCTGTTGTATTTCCGTCTTTCAGGATGCTTGCCGCTCTTTGGACTCATTTTGATACTCGCTTCTATAGATTTAGGTAAACGGTAAACAAACCTACCGGTCACAAATACTACCAAACTTTCTGTTTAATGTTAAATCGTTTCAAACCGACAAATTAACCTTAAAACCAATAGGAGTTGGAAGCGCTTTTTCATGGAAATTTAGCAATGATTTTCAACGAAATTATTTGAAAATTTCCAGATAAAAAGCTGAAGGAATCCATGAAAAAACTAGGCTGTTTTTCACCCATTTTGCGGAAACCCTTGTTTTAATTGGCTGACCATTAACGTCAAGAGCCCGTACCTTCAATTTCGGGTCGGCTTTCGGGCGGTATAAGACGAACTTGGCGGAGAGCGGTTCCACCAATATAGGTGCCATCCCAGGGGAGATGAGTTTAGTCTTTGCGGCGTTATAGATCTGCCCTGTGTTCTCCATTCGGGTGACCCCCGTCACCAACAGGTGGTCAGATAGGCTGATGTTTTCCTTATTAAGAGAAATCACCGAGAGGCTCGCGAAGGGGTTCGGTGTTTCCACCGCCCAATATGCGTTGTTGAACTTCCGGTGGCTCAAGAATCCGATCAGCGCCTGGAACCTGGGGGATTCCACCTTCACCACACCCACGTTCCCTTGCCAAGAGATTTGACCGGTATCGGAAACGAAAGACTTCGTCTTTTCGTTCACCTTGGCTTTTAGCAGACCGCCAGCGTCTGTTTTAAATTTCCCGTTTTCCGGTTGGAAACCCGACTTGTGAGCTAATGCCTTCAAAGGTGACCCGTCTTTGTCTAATACGTAAACCCTTCCCTCTTTAATATCGCCTCTTAGATAAGCCAAAGCAGCTACAGGCGATTGCTCATCTAGCGGACTTTGATTAATAACTGGTTGATCTTTTGCTTCTTTTTCATTTTCATGATCTGAGCCAAAAAAAGAAAACTTTATTCCTTCATTATCGGAAGGAGGTTCAATATTTAAACAACCTGCCCAGTTTTCAAATGAACCGTATGCCGCCATCAAAAGGGAGGATTCAGCCAAGTATTCATTAGGCCATCCTTTAAACCACGCCGCTAAAAACGGAGTACCCAATATTCTTTGTTGGTTTAAGTGTCCAGGAAAACTTTGTTCTGGATAAAGGACCATTGGCTTATTGTCAAAATTAAATGGAACTTGCACTTTGACCATCGGGCCATTTTGAACAACCTGTCCGGAAACCCATATGCTTTTCGGCACAACCGCCGGATCACCACATACACCGTTTGAAATTACCCATTTATCATTACAGTCCAATTCGACATAAATTCCTTTGGCCTTATTACTTTCAACAATATCTTTAAGACTGGGTTTCACTTCGTTTACAGAAGGTGGGTCGAAAGAAATTAGATTAATTCCGTAAATCGGAAGTAATACAGGCGCAACGGATACAACAAGCCCAGGGATTGAATCATTTTTATTATTGAACTTCATCCCCCAAAATCGCGCTGGTGTTCCATCCTCAAAAACCAGCTTACCTCCATCAACCTTGACCTTGCCGTGTTTTCCAGCCGGAGCATCCAATAAAAAACTCATATCAATGGCGGTGCTTACTGGCGAAGCATCAGAGGATTCGAAGGGAATCCACTCGGAAGTATCGGTTTGAAAAGTCTTTTCAGGTTTCGGGGAATCCGGGGAAACCGGTAATTCTTTGTCGGAAGCCGTAATGGCGAAAAGAAGGGGGACGGGCATATTGCCGCGAGACTTAAAAAGGATGGATTGGATGACCTGGTCTGGCCTGGGGTTCTTCCAAGGAAAAAGATTTACACCCATTTCGGTGTTTTTGTATTTGTGCCACCAGGCCAGGAAACTTGAGGCCGTATCATCCGCTCCGAAGAAATTGGTGAATTCCACCCCAACCCTTAAGGGAATAACTGTGACTTGCCCATCGTCATAAACGATGTCGTATTCGGCTACGGTGATATTTTGGGCGGTCCCGCCCCATCGGCAAGTGTGAAGAAAATAAAGGTAGGAGGTCTTCAGGTTTCCCGTTGGGATTGAAACCCCATCGGGAAAATCAGGCTTCCGGCGGCCTTTCAAGACCACAAAAGAACGGCCCTGATTTTTTGTGGGATCTATAACTTGAAAAGGGATGCCTCGGAAAGTCTGAGGGCCAACTGGCATGTCTTTTAGGCCGTTCTTTTCCTGGAGATCTTTGATGCCGGAAAAAGCCTCGTCGAAGGATTCCGCCAAGCCCCGGTTTGCCGCCTTGGACAGGTCGATGAAATGGGGTTCGGCCAAGGCTTGGGATAGGGTTAAAAAAAGGGCCGCAAGTGGCAGAAAAAAAGCCTTAGCTGTCCCCTTCCGGCTTTCGACGGTCAACGGTCAACTGCTCTTTTTATACTTGTAGTACTTGGTGATGATTTGAATGGCTTCCTCGGGCTTGTCGACCACGCTGAAAATATTCGGATCGTCTTTATCAATGTATTTCCGATCCCCCAAGACGGTGTTTTGAAGCCAGTCAATGACCCCCTGCCAGAACTTCCGGTTGACCAAAATAATGGGAATGGGGTCGATTTTATGGGTCTGGGCCAGGGTCAAAACCTCGAAGAGCTCGTCCATGGTTCCAAACCCGCCTGGCAAAACCACCACCGCCGCGGCGTATCTAAGGAACATGACCTTCCGAATGAAGAAATAATGGAAATTCACAGGCAAGTTGATGAAGGGGTTGGGTTTTTGCTCAAAAGGAAGCTCGATGTTACAACCGATGGAACGCCCCCCCGCCTCGTGAGCGCCAAGGTTTGCGGCTTCCATAACGCCAGGGCCACCCCCCGTGATAATTGAAAAACCTTTCTTTGACAATCCGTACGCGATATCACGGGCCAATTGGTAATCTTCAGTATCTTTAAGGGTGCGGGCCGAACCAAATAGGGTAACGGCTGGCCGAACATTGCGAAGGCTCTCGAATCCGTCAACGAACTCCGACATGATCTTGAACATCCGCCATGTATCTTGTTCCTTGAAATCGTTGGCGATGAAGGGGTTCTGCGAACTCCCGTTTTTGGGGCGGGTAATGACCCGCCTTTCGGTGCGTTGTACTTTGCGTCGTTTCATATTTCCCCTTCTTGATAACTTAGTCAAATTTGGCTTCGGAACGGTTCGCCACCGCGTCCTGAATGCGCCGAACATGGTCGGTGATCAAACTTGGCAGTTGATTGGCCTTAAAATATTTGATCTCGCTGGTTTCCTCGCTCGGCCTTATTGTACCACCCGTGATTTTACACAGAAACGAAACCCGTATCGTGTGCCATTCGGGCCCTTGAGCTATATGAAGGGAATTTTGAGGGTCGGAATAAACACCGACCAATTTGATGACTTCGGCTTCCAGGCCTGTCTCTTCCCTTAATTCCCGCAAACAAGCATTTGCCAGAGTTTCCCTCAGGTCCACGTGACCGCCAGGAATGCACCACAACCCATTGTCCGTGCGTTTAGCCAAAAGCACTTCACCTTGGTCGTTAAAAACGATAGCGTTGACCGCGATCTTGGGAGTGGTTTGGGGTTTGTGATCCACGCGTCACCTTCCGTATAAACAAAAAATCCCACGCCCCGTAAGGGACGTGGGATTGAAGACCTTCGATTTTAACGCTTCGAGAACTGGAAGCGTCTGCGGGCCTTCTTGCGCCCGTATTTCTTTCTTTCGACCATCCTCGGGTCGCGGGTCAGGAACCCGGCGGCCTTCAGGGTTTTGCGCATTTCGATGTCGACTTTGAGCAGGGCCCTTGAGATGCCGTGGCGCAGAGCCTCAGCCTGTCCGGTGACGCCGCCCCCGGTGAGGTTGGCGAACACATCGTATTTGCCCAACGCTGAGACCAGTTCCAAGGGTGAACGCACGACAGCCAGTTTCATCTCAGGGAAGAACTTCTCAATAGGCTTTCCATTAATCACAAACAGGCCTTTACCCGGCCTTAAAATAACACGGGCGACAGAGGTTTTACGGCGTCCGGTAGCTTGAAATTGTTCTTTCACTGCGGCCATTAGGATTCTCCTCTTTTGGCGCTATAGGCCAAAGTAAGCAGCTGGGGTTTCTGTGCGCTGTGGGGATGGGCGTCCCCTTTGTAAATCTGCACCCGCATGTACATCTTGTCGCCCTGAGACGATTTGGGCAGCATTCCCTTGATGGCGTATTCCAAAATTCTCTCCGGCCTGGTGTTGCGGAGTTCCTTGTAAGGCTCGGCGGACAAACCACCCGGACGGCCCGAGGTACGGTAGTGGGTTTTGGTTTCCCATTTCTTTCCCGTCAGGACAATTTTCTCGGCGTTGATGATGACCACGTGGTCGCCGTTTTCCAGGTTTGGCTGGAAATTAACTTTGTGTTTTCCGCGCAAAATCGCCGCGACCTGTGAGGTCAAGCGACCCAGAATTTGATCCTTGGCGTCGACAATCCACCATTTACGTTGGATATCTTTTGCTGTAGAGAGATGAGTCTTTCGCATTTCGGTTCTATCTTCCTTCCTGAAAATCAACTGATCCCAAAAGTGGGACAAGGGCCTGAATTATAAGGGTTTTGGAGGGGCTGTCAAGGATGGAAAGCCCAAAAACAGGGTGAAATCCGCCTATTTTGTAAGGGAAAGCCGCAACTTTGATTCCCCATTGACCATCGAAAAAGAAACTGGCCCATAGTGCCGAAGAACCCGCCCCGCCAAGTCACTCGAATCAGCCTTTCCCGGGGGCAACGGTAACCCAATTAAATCGGCCAAGTAGCCAGGCTTGATCTGTCCCAGTTTGTCCCCAAAACCCAGGGCCTGGGCTGGCCTAACCGTGACCATGGAAAGGATTTCTTGGGCCGAAACGGTCGGATGGGCTTTTTGGAAAAGCCTCATCTCCCTGAAAAGCGAGAGGGATTGGTTGCTGGCCAAACTGTCCGTACCCAGAGAAACGGGGATATGGTGTCGCCGCATCCTGCTATAGCGAAAGGGACCACGCTTGAAAAAGGCGTGGCTCCCGGGACAATGCACCACCGCGATTCGATTTTTAGCAAGAAGTCTCAGGTCCTTTTCATCCACTTCGTTTAAGTGAACGCCCAAATCAAGCTTGGGCAGCCATCCGCAATCATTCAAATATTGGACCGGTGAGGTTTTCCGGGGCCGGTTCCAATCGGGATTCAAAATTTTGATTCTTTCGGTGATCGACCCTTTCCCTTTCCTGAAATAATCAGTCTCTTCCCTGCTCTCGGCAATATGGATGGTGGTCAACAATTCTTGGTGGTCCTGTAAAAAAACACGGACCAACTGAAGCAATTCCTTGGAAACGGTAAAAGGGGTGTGCGGGCTTAAACCCAATCGAAAGGTGGGAGTTGGCGTGGCCGAGCGAATCAAACCCCGGAGCTTTTCCTGAAACCCTTTCCAATAATCTCTGGCCGAGGGATTCCCCAGGTCGATCAATTCCAAAAACACGAAGGCACGGAGCCCCGATTGGCGAAGTAAGGGATAGCTTTCCCAACTGGTGGAAATGTCACAGAGGGTCGTGGTGCCATAGGCCAGGCTTTCCTTGATTCCCTTTTGGATGGATCGCTTGAACTCAGCAGGGATCGTAGCCCTGGTTTTCATCGCCATCTTGCTAAGCCATTTCCGGAAACCCCCGGCGTATCGAACCCGCCCCTTGAAAGAGGTGTAGTCCAGATGGCAATGAGCGTTGATGAGACCAGGAAGCAGTATCGTTTCACCCAAGTCCAGAATCCTCAGGGATGGGCGCAAATAGAGGTCTTTGCGCTTTCCAACCTGGATGATCCGGGAGCCTTGGATCACCACAAAGCCATCCTCAATCGGCTTAGGGCGGTCCATGGTCAGGATATATTTGGCGAAGAGGATAAGACGCTGGCTCATAGGGATTAGATTAACACAGAGAAGAACCGGTATTGACCCACTTAAAAAGGTTCCCTAAAGTAACGCTAATGCTCAGCAACAACCTCCAAAAAACCATCTTCCACCTGACCAGCCGCCTGACCGATTGGTTCCCCCGCGGCGGGGCCAAGTTTTTCAATACCGTGCTGCCCCCCATTGTTGGCAACCGGATGCTGGTTAATCATCTGTTCAAGAAAAACCTCAAGCTTCTCCGGCGGGTGAAAAAATTCGAGAGAATCCTGGTTATCCCCGACATCCATATTGGGGATGCCATCATGATGCAGGCGGCGGTGTCGGGTTTCCGGGATTTCTTTCCCGAAGCTCGCATCGACTACATCGTTAAAAAGGCAGTGGGTTGCCTGATGGAAGGAAACCCGGACATTTCGAACCTTTATCCCTATTTCACCGGCGGGAGTTTTCCCTCCCCCAGTGACATCGAAAGCCTCAAAAAGCTGATCACGGATAACCAGTACGATCTCTGCTACAACTGCAGTCCTTTTTTCGAGAACTCCACCCATTTCCCCAAAGGCCAGGTCATTCTTAATTTCCTCTCCTCAGCGCCCCAAATCATGCGCAACGAAATAGACAAAACGGGCGACAACCATACCATCTACCAATGTTATGACTTTCCCCGCCGCCTGCTTGCCCGGTTCATGTCGCCCAAGCGTACCGAGCCGCTCAAAGGGGTGCCCATGACCCTTTCGGACAAAGCCATCGCCGAAGCCCAGGAATTTTTGAAAGTCAACCAGGTCCCGACAAATCAGCCCATCCTTTTTATTAATCCGGACACAGCCTCAAACTACACAAGGATTCCTTTTGACGACCAGGTAGTTATGTTAAAGCGTCTTGCCCAGATTCCAGGACGCATCTTGCTGGGAACGGACTTCACCACAAAAACCCTTGAGCAGAGATTGTTGGAAAAGCTGTCGCCCGAGGAAAGGGATAAAGTGGTTTACGTACCAACCACCCTGTCACTCGATGGCTATACCGCCTTGATCGATTTTGCGGATGTGTTTATATCGGGGGATACGGGTCCTTTGCACATGGCTGCCGCAAGGAAAGTCTCGAGGTCGGGTAATTTCAAGTTCAAGAATAAAACATTCGTGGTTTCGATCTTCGGAGCCACCCCTGCCAGAGTGTCGGGGTACGATTCCAAGAATCCGCTTTTTCTGCCGGCCAATCAAGACGTGCAGTCCAGGTCCTATGCGACAGAAAGCCTCTGCCATAATGTGACCTGCGTGAATAAGATGTTCAAAACTTGCAAAACGGTTAGGTGTTTTGAGGCACTGGACGTGGAAAACATCGTGGTGGACATCAAACTACATTTGAGCGAGAAAATCCAAAAATCGGTTGTTACTAATTAAGGCTCTTCTGCAAAAGTTGTGGG
>PLZG01000023.1:60723-88789 GCA_003152075.1 candidate division FCPU426 bacterium | reverse complement strand
CCAAGCTTCTTGGCGCACTCCACGATGGGTCCCCGTCGTGGACAGCCACGGCTTTAGCGGCTCCGGCTGGACACTAGGGCGTTTACTTCCACGGCCATTTGGGCAAGTGTCAACTGGCGGTCCACCATTCCCGATTCCACCGCCGCCTTGGGCATGCCATAAACCACGCAGGAATCAGCGTCCTGGGCGAAGGTTCTTCCACCCGCCGAGTGAATGTCTTTCAACCCCGATGTTCCGTCACGGCCCATACCCGTCAAAACTATCCCGGCGCTTTGTTTGCCAGCCGCTTTGGCCACCGAGGTCATCATGAAATCTGCCGAGGGTTTCACCCCAAGCCTGGGTGGATGGTCGTTGAAAACGAACCGATAACGGCCCGCCGACCCTTCTACCAAAAGATGCATCCCTCCCGGGGCCACATAAGCATTCCCCCCCATCAGGAAACTGTTTTCCTCAGCCTCGGAAATTTTCAATGAGGAAACTTCTCCCAAGCGGCGCGCCAAAGCCTTGGTAAAACCCACCGAAATATGCTGAACGATGACGAAGGCGGTGCTTGGACTACGAGTGATTTTTGAGAAAAACTCGTTCAAGGCCCGGGGCCCTCCAGTGGAAGATGCCACCGCAACAATGAAGGAGGCGGGTCTATCAGGAACTTCCTCATCAGGGAGTTTCTCGCGCTTTTTCGTTTCCACCGAGGGGATATTAGATTCGGCGGGCACCCTTGGCCGGAGACGGCACAGGGCGGCCATTTTAATTTTCTCGACCAATTCCCCCTGGATAGCCCGGGCATTTTCCAAAACCCGGCCCGTCGGTTTAGCCACGCAATCGACCGCCCCCAACTCCAGGGCTTTGATGGTCGTCTCGGTTCCCTTCCCGGTGTGGCTGGAAAGCATGACGACGGGAGTCGGCGTTTCCTCCATAATTTTTTCGAGCGCGGCGAGCCCGTCCATCTTTGGCATTTCCACGTCCATGGTGATGACGTCAGGCTTCAGCTTTTTAGTCTTTTCCACGGCTTCCCAGCCGTTTTGCGCCGTATCCAAAACGGTTATCTCCCCACCGGACTCATTTAGGATTTCGGTTAGGATTTTACGCATGAAAAAAGAATCGTCGACGATGAGGACCCGGATAGAGGTTTTATTTTCGGAAGGCATAGGGGTGATCCCGCTTTGATTTTCTAAACTGTCATTCTGAGGCGGTTTTTACCGAAGAATCCATGTTTTGAAGGATCAACATAGATCCTCCGCCCTGCTCAGGATGACATACCAACCTGATATAAAATCATGATCCCACAACCCTCTTCAGCGCTTCCTGGACCCGGGGAGGCTGAAAAGGCTTGATAATAAAATCACGGGCACCAGCTTGAATGGCGTCAATGACCATGCTTTGCTGCCCCATGGCGCTGACCATGACAATCTTAGCCCCGGGGTCAAAAGCCCGGATTTCCTTAACGGCGTCAATCCCGTCCATTTCGGGCATCACGATATCCATGGTGACCAGGTCTGGTTTTAATTTTTTGTAAAGTTCCACCGCTTCTTTCCCGTTGGTCGCCTCACCCGCTAAAACGAAAGGCTCTTTCAAGATTATTCCCTTAAGGATGGCGCGCATAAAGGATGAGTCGTCCACGAAAAGCACCCTAGTGGCCATGGTTCTTAACCTCTTCGCTTTTAACGGTGTCTAAATCTTGAATGGACTTTAAGCCCTCAAAGGTAAATATTTTCTCCAGGTGAAACAAGGCGATCAGCCTTTCCGGCATGCTCAAAAAACCCAAAATAAACTCTTTTTCTATCGTCAGAAGGCCACGGGAGTCCCGCTCGATGGCGGTGGGTGGAACCTTGAGAACCTCCACTACCTTATCGACGAAAAGACCCACCATTTGATCCTTCTTTTCCACGACCAAGATCCGGGATTCGCTGGTCCTATCCACCATGGGCATCTCAAAGCGTTTTCTTAAATCCAAAACCGGGAATATCCGGCCCCGCAGGTTGATGATTCCTTCAACGTATTTGGGGGCCTTGGGCATCATGGTGATTTCCGCGGCCCTGATAATTTCCCGCACTTCATGTATTTCAACCGCCAGCTCACAGCCGGCCAGGGTGAAAACCACCAATTGAATATCGGTTTTACCCTTGGCCGGATTTTGGTTAACTTCGGTGAGTGGCGCGCCCATTCATTTTTCCCCAGAGTTCATGGTTTAAATCACGTTATTGGGTTGGTTCAATTTTCGTATCTCGACCTTACCATCCGAAAGGTTAAAAAACATGGTTCTTCCGTGGATTCCGCCGACGTCCTCGCCCTTGATGGGTATCCCTTTTTCCCTTAATTTTTCCCGCACCGCGGAAAGGTTCCGCGTGCCAATGGGTACGGCTTGTTGGATGATGGAAACAAACATATTGGCCCCTCCCACAAGCTTGGCTTCCAAGAATTTGGAATTAGACCCTTCCCCGATCAAGGCTGAACAAAGGGCCTCGATCCCCGTATCCGCGTATTTTCCCGGAATCGAAACGGTTGAGTGCAACCGGCTGGAAGGCAGCATCACATGGGCCATACCCCCGACTTTATGAAGGCGGTCGTATAGGGTGACCCCCACGCAGGAACCCAATCCATAAGCGACCATTAGGTCGGGATCGCGGGCGGTTTTGAACTCCGCGATTCCAACGACAATGTTTTTCTCACCCATCGCTGGGGATTCCCAACGCTTTTGAAAAAGCCTCAAAAAACTTCTTTAAGGAGCCCGCTTCAGGCAAAAGGAAAAAACTTCCCGTTAACTGCTTATCATCCTCGAGGAACTCGGTCTCAATGACGATAGCCACCTCTTCCCTCTGCTCCAACTCGACCAACACCGTGTCCAAAATCGCCTGGGCCATATCAATGACCAGCCCAGGGACCCCATGGATAAGCTGAATGTGGATAAAACGGAATAAAGCGCTTAAGTAAGCCCCGGTTAAAATGCTACCCAGTTCCTTGATGGCGGATTGTCCCAGTTCGGAAAGATTAGCGGGGTCCTCTTCCTTTTGGCCGATGAGCATGGCCGAAAGTTCCGGCAAGCGTTCGAGGGGGAAAAAAATGAGGGCGATTCCCAGCATCTCGCCATAAACGGGCATATGGACCGCGGCCACGTTTTTCTCGATGCCGCCCAGGAATTTGGCGATGGCGTCCGCCGGAAGAACCATCACCTTGGTGACCGACATGTCAACCCGCCGTCCCACCATTTGGGAAAGGGCGGTGGCCGCGTTACCCGCGCCGACATTTCCGATTTCCCTGAGGGCATCCATCTGGAATTCCGTAAATTGTCCTGTTTCCATGCCCATTCCATCCACCAATAATTCCGACAGCGGCTGGCCGCGGTCTCCAGTTATCTATTTATTGCCTAGCCCGAATTAACGCCTACCGTCCTCCGGCAGCCGATCTTTTTAACCGAGTACTTTTTTGACCGCGTCCAGGACGTTGGAGGGTTGAAACGGTTTGACGATAAAGTCCTTCGCTCCAGCTTGGATAGCCTCAACCACCAGTGATTGTTGCCCCATGGAACTACACATCAGAATTTTCGCGCCGGGGTTTGTTTTAATGATTTCCCGGACAGCGTCAATACCTCCCATTTCGGGCATGATGATGTCCATGATTACCAGATCGGGTTTCAAGGCCTTGAATTGCTCCACCGCCTTGGCGCCATTTTCGGCTTCCCCAATGACCTCGTACCCCGAACCCACCAGGATATTTTTAAGCATCATTCTCATGAACGACGCGTCATCCACGAGCATTACTTTATGGGCCACAATCCCCTCCTTCAATTCGTTTGAGCCACTGGCAAAACCGACTTTGAACCTTTTTCACTACGCGACGGAAGTTTTAAATTTTAAGTTTTTAGTTTTGGTTATTTCCAGTCCGGGAAACGGATTGGAAATTTCATTCACTCAAAACTCAAAACTCAACACTTCAAACTGATCTTCTAAAGAGCGTTCTCCCCTCGTTCCCCGGTTCGAACACGGATCACGTCTTCCAGGGGTAGGATAAAAAACTTACCATCCCCGATGCGACCCGTCCTCACCGTATCCAAAAGAAGCTCAACCACCCTCTCCAATTCATCGTCCGGCAGGGCTATTTCCAGCCGAATCCTTGGCTGATATTGTACCTTATAATCCGCCCCCTTCACCGACTCCACTTGGACTTTCTGATACCCATAACCTGATCCTTCCGAAATCGTGACCCCTCGGACCCCCGCTTCCCATAAAGTTTTCTTGATCTGGTCAAGTTTTTTAGGGGTTATGACACACACGAGAAGTTTCATAAAAATCCTATTTAATGAGTTTCGACTGGCCGGCGCTGGGAGAAACCTGCAAGTCTTTTTTCCAAGCCTGGATCTGGTGGATCATATCAACAGCCTGCAGCGTTTTTTCTTCCTCGGGATTCGGGGAATCCATGTATTTCTGAAACTCAATGACGGCCTCGTCCCACCAGCTTTTATACCGATAAACCTGGCCTAAATGGAAATGAATTTCGCTGATACCAGGGTTCAACCCCTGGGTTTTCTTCAATTCGACCAGGGCCTCATCCCACCATTGGCGCCTAATATAAACCTTACTCAATTGCAAATGCGCGTCCGGATATTGGGGATCGCAAGACACGGCCCTCGCCAAAACCTTTACCGCGTCATCCAATTCTTGCATCACCAGGTAAACCTCTCCCAAGCGGGTCAAGGCTTCCCGATTTTTCGGACTCAAACGAATGGCTTCCTGGAACTCCTTAACAGCTTCCGGAAATTGTCCCGTGCTTTTGTAGAGGTTTCCAAGATTAAAATGAAGGGTGGCGTTCTCGGGATCGGCCATGATTTGCTTGATAAGGACTTCCGAGGCTTCCGAAAGCACGTTCCGTTTTTTCATGGCCACGGCCAGGTTATTTTGAGCCGTCTTGTAATCCGGCTCGATCTCAACGGCTTTTTTAAAGACTTCGATGGCCTTCTCGTATTGGCTCTGTTTGAAGTAAACAACCCCGAGGTTGTTGTAAGCTTTGGCATACCGGGGATTCAAAGCGATGGCTTGTTGGTAATGGTAAATCGATTCCTGGATCATCCCGGCGTTTTTATAGGACACCCCCAAACTGTTGTGGATGATGGGGTTTTTAGGGTCGAATTCCATTGCTTTTTTATACTCGGCGATGGCTTCCTCAAACCGGCCCTTGTCGGCAAGTGCCAGGCCCAAATAGGTGAGAGCCTCCGCGCTCGAGGCGATCGAGACATTCAGCTCGATCGCCTGGGTGATTTCCCTGATAGCCTCATCAAAAAGGTTAACCTTGTAGTAGTAGACCCCCAGGTAATAATGGGCCTCGGCGTTTTGGGGATCAATTTCCAAGGCCTGCCGGACTTCTCGGGTCGCCTTTTCGCTTTCACCCATTTTGAAATAGGTCACGCCCAATTCAAAATGGGCCATGCTGGAATGGGGGGCTAGTTCTATGGCTTTCAAAAATTGCGCCGCCGCCTGGTCGGCTCGGTTCAACTCCCGCAAAGCGATACCGGATTGGATGTAATTTTCCACGTGCTGGGGGGCTAACTCAATCGCTTTTTGGGAAGCCGAAAGGGCGTCTTCCAACATGCCCTTCATCAAGTAAAGTTCCCCCACGGCCCGGTAAAGTTTCTCCTCATTGGGAAGCGCTTCAATCGCCCTCTTGTATTCTTTCAAAGCCTCTTCCAAAAGGCCCTTGCCCTTATAGGCCGCGGCCAGGCTCATGTAAGTTTCCACTCCCGAAGCCCCTTGGGGTTGGGTGGCCAATTTTTCAGCGACCTTTTCTTCCATGCTTTTTGGGCGTTCGATAGCAAGCAGGGCCTGGGCCCCTTGCCCAAAATTCGGGTTGAGGTCAACGGCCTTTTTGAATTCCCTTTCAGCCTCCTCGATCATGTTTTTGTCGCCATAAATGAAGCTCAAGTTGTAATGGGCGATGGCGTATTCGGGATTCAGGGAAATGGCTTTTTTGAACTCAATCAACCCTTCGTTGATCATGGCTTTCTTGTAATAAACCTCACCCAGGTTATTGTGAAGATCCGCGAAAAAAGGGTTTTTCTCTATGGCTTTCCGAAACTCCGCCATGGCCTCGTCAAAATTGCCCATGCACTTGTGGACGATGCCCAAGTAAGTTCGGGCGAAGGGGTGGTCGGGATTCAGTTCTAGTGTTTTCTTGTACTCCCCCACCGCTTTCTCGAATTGGCCCGTGTATCGGTAGGCATTGGCCAGGTTGTAGCAGGCTTCCGCATCCTGGGGAAACATCTGGACGGATTTTTTATAGGCCTCGATGGACCTGTCAAAAAGGCCCGTTTGACGGTTGACCGCTTTTAGGTTTTCCAGGGCCTGGTTGTTTTCAGGGTCGACTTCCAGGGCGGTTTTGAATTCCTTGAGCGACTCGGCGTACATGCCTTTTGAGTAATAGAAAACCCCCAGGTTGTTATGGGTCGAGGCATCCCCTTGGTCAGTCCCATGGGCCATTTCACGGAGGGTTTTGGTTTCAGGGCGGGAAGGCATAATCAACCTCAGGGGGCGGTAATAGGAATTGGTTCTCTTCTACCAGTTTGTCCGGGTTCAAAATCGAGTAAAGGTCATCTTTTATTTTACCCAAACAGGAATACAATTCGTTTCTTTTTCCAAAAAGATAGGGGGGACAGGGTTCAATCTGGTCGATTTTGAACCTGGCCACCTCCAGGACCTTGTCCACCCAAAGAACGAAGGTATACCCTTTTGTCTCCAGGACAATGTACCAAGTGCCTTCCGCCTTGGGGGCCTTATCCATTCCAAGAAATTGGCGGAATGAGATCAGGGGATGGGTGGTTCCCCGGAGTCTAAATTCCCCTTCCCAGGGTTCTTGGGATTTTGCCAAAGCCTGGTAGGGGGCGTACTTCAGGACCTCCCGGACACGAAAAGTCTCGACACCATAAAGTTCCTTATCCACCCGGAAGGTTAAGACCATCATCCCCTGCATAACTTGTAGTATGTCCCTCTCCTCAACAAACCCCAATCGGACAAGTACCTTTCCAATGGGTTCATGTGTCTTTTTTTGCTCGCCTAGGGCGACTTGAATTTGCCGGGAAGTAATTTTACCCGCCTGACGCAATAACTCCCCAAGGGATTTTTCCTGTGACTTCATTAAACGTTGTTCCCTTTCATGATTTTCAGGTTGTTCTTTATTATCTCGTTTGAGGGGTCCAGAACCAAGGCCTGTTCCCAATGCCGGACCGCTTTTTCCTTGTCACCTTTTTTAAGGTACATGTTGCCAAGTTTTGAATAGGCGTCGCCGTGGTTCGGGTTAAGGGTAACCAACTTCTCATATTCCAAGATGGCCTCGTCAAAATGACCTTGTTTATAGTTCAAATTTCCCAGGTTATCCAGAATCATGATATCGTTCGGGTTCAACTGCTTGGCGGCCTTGTATTCTTCAAGGGCTTTTTGCAAATCACCCTGTTTATCATAAATGTAACCCAACACGTTATGGACGCTCGCGTCATGGGGGTTGATCTCCATGACCTTCTGGTACATTTGGATAGCGTCCTCGTGCTGGCCCCTTCCCGCGTAAATCATTCCAAGTTTGAGGTATACCTCTGGGTTATTCGGATTTTTATCCCGGGCCTGCTTTAAGACCTCTAAAGCCTTATCGTAATGCCCCGACGCCATATAAGCTTGGCCTAATTTTAAGTGGACGTCCGGTTCATTGGGGTTGATCTTCAATGCTTTTTGATATTGTTCAACAGCCTCGGTATATTTTCCCCGTTTGGAATAGGTGTTCCCCAGGATTCCGTAAACAGCGGCATGACGGGGATTGATTTCCAGTGCCTTTTCGTAGGAGGAAATGGCCTCATCCAATAGTCCCAACTGCTCATTGGCAAAGCCCATTTTGAAAAAAATTTCAGCGTTGCTGGAGTTGATGTTGGTGTATTTTCGGTATTGTTCGATCGCTTCATGATACTTTGCCATTTTCGAAAAAACATTTCCCAGGTTGTTATAAAGGCCCGCGTCACCCGGGTTTAACTCGATGGACTTCTGGAATTCAACAACCGCCTCGAGATATTTTCCCTGAACCTCTAAAAGCAGTCCCAACTTGCAATGGGCGTTTAGGTTCATCGAGTTGATCGAAAGGGATTGGCGATAATAAATTTCAGCTTCGCCGTAATTTCCCATATTGGTGCATAGGCCCGCGAGCTGGAACAGGACTTCCCCGTCAGCGGGGCTTAACTCAAGGGCTTTTTTGAACTCAATGATGGCGTCTTCGTAATTCTTGGAAAGCGTGAAGGCGGTTCCCAAATTAATGTGATCTTGCGCCTTATCCATCTGTGGCCCGTTTTTCTTTTTTAGCGTTGTTTCCGGGAAGTCCAACCCCGGGCAAAACCTGGTAAATCCGGTGACGAATATCAACACATTGGAAATATTTTCGGGAGGGCCCCAAGAGGGTTTCGGTCAATCCAAGGATCAAATAGCCACCCGGCGCAATGATCCCGGCAAACCTTTCGTAAAGTTTTTGTTGTTGTTCGGAAGTCAAATAAATCAAAAGATTACGGCAAAAGATCATATGAAAATCCGTAAAATCCGTGGTCCAATCAGAAAGCAAGTCGTGTGTCCTAAAACGAATGCTTCGTTTCAAGTCGGAAACGACCCTCACCTTTTGTCCCTCTAGGTGAAACCAGCGAGTCATTTGAGCCTTCGTGATCTTTCTCAGGGATTCCATCGGATATTCCCCCTTTTCCCCGGTCCGGACACTGGCGGCGTCAAAATCAGTGGCAAAAATATCAAACCCCACACCAGGTTGAGTGAAAGTCCATTCCTTTAACAATATGGCGACCGAATAGGGTTCCTCGCCCGTGCTACAACCAGCGCACCAAACTTTTATCCTGGTCCCATCCACAGTTGGAAGAGAGACAAGCAATTTTGAACGAATGGCCTGGTAGACCTCCGGGTCCCGAAAAAACTCAGTTACGTGGATCGTTAATCGGTCAAGCAAAAGGGATGGTTCCTGTCGATTGTTCTGGAGAACGTGCAAGTAATCTTGGTAGGTCGGCGTCCCCATGGCCCGCATCCTCACCGCGACACGACGCTTAATATAATTAGGTTTGTAGTGATGGCCATCAAACCCCTTGGCTTTTAGGAGAAAAGCCAAAACTTTTTTAAAATGGGGATCCTCCTCCTGAATCGGAATCATCGGATTGTCCTTTTGGTTTCGCTCCAACCCCTCCTCAAGGCTGATAGACAGCTTCAAAACCCTTTTCAATGGGAATGTGGTTAAAGAGAATTTGCGCGATGGAAAAACCCTCTCCCGCGTAAAAAACCTGGGCAACCCCTTGAGGAGTTTGAAGGACGGGTTGAAACAATCCTGTTTCCTTGTATTCTCTCAACTGAAACTTCTGGCCCTCCACTATCCCTTTTCCGCTTCCCCCAGATAGGATGATCCATTCGGCTTGATTGAATTTCGTCTGATTCAATCCTCCCCCAACCACAAAACATTTCACGGGGTGATCGGGTAGGTTTTTTTTGATTTGGGCTTGTTTCCAACGTTGAATTTCGTCGTCATAAAACCGAACCTTGTCCCCTACCTCAAAGGGATAAAACGATTGGAGAACTTCCAACTGGCACCGTTTTTTTTCCACCTCAAGGACTTTTACAATCGCCAAGTTTTGGACCCAAAAACCAGAAAGGTCATTACCGGACTCTTTCAAAGGTTCGTCGTTCCGGAAAACCACCAGCAAATCCCCAGGTTTTACTTCGGTTTTGGAAGAGGCTAACTCAATATAGGTTTTATGAGGAGTGCTAAATTGAGTTTGATTGTCAAAATTACCAACTACCTTCCCAATGAAATGGGGCTGGACCTGGCTTCGGGTGACAAAGCCGGCCCTTACGAAATAATAAAATCCTATTTTATCGTTGATTCGAACTCTCGGCTTGAGCGATTCTGTTCCGGGGGCGGTCGAGTTTTGAGGAACGACAGTCTGAACCGAAGCTTGACTTCTCAAGGTGTTTTTAACCTGCTCTGTTTTAGGCTTGTTTTCTGGAGAAACAACAGTCGGGACAGCGGCAACATCCTCCTCATCCTCCTCGACTTCGACAGTTACCGCCTTGGAGAAATTGGGGATTAAGGCAAAGATAATCATTACCAATAAAATTTTTGTTCGCCAATCAAAAATATTAGTGCGCATAATTCACCTCATCCAGTAATTTTTTAGCCTTTGTTCGCCATTCATCCTGTGAAGAATATTGATCTGTAACGATATTTAAATAAGGAATAGCCTGCTTGCGATAAGCCAGGATATTCGATCCATTAG
The DNA here is from genome assembly GCA_003152075.1 of candidate division FCPU426 bacterium. Lineage (GTDB taxonomy): Bacteria > Oederibacteriota > Muellerivitia > Muellerivitales > Muellerivitaceae > PALSA-1180. The sequence goes on along the minus strand of PLZG01000023.1, from coordinate 78,507 downwards.
CCTTCATTTCCCCGCTGTAAAACATTGCTGGCGCGCACAATTCCGCCCTTTCCGGATACTGAGCGTATAGTTGCGCGTAAATTTCCAAAGCCCGATTTTCATCCCCCATCACATTGCAATAACGCCCCGCGCGGTAAAGCGTAAGCGGAGCGTCCGGATCTTTCGGGTTCGCGTTGACCCAATTGACGGCCTGGTCCGCCAAGATGGAACTATTCAACACCAAAATAAAGAGAACGATGAGGGCGATGGCGCCGTAAATCATTTTTTTCAATTTAAATCCCTTTCAAAAAACTTTTAAAATCAGGCAAATATAGAGGCTAACTAATTTTTGAGAAAATTCCGCTAAGGGTATGTTTCTTTATCTTGGCTTCCTCGATTTTCTTTTGGGCTCTTTCGTTGGAAGGATCCATTTCCAATATCCTCCCCCAAATTTGGATGGCACGATCCATGTCATTTTGGTCGAAATGTTGTTTTCCATCGTTATAAAGTTTTTCACTTTCCTGTTGAATAGTGGCTTTAAGCGCCGCAAGTTGGCGAACAACCTCGGGGTGCCCCGGGGAAAGCCTCAAAACTTTAGTATATTCCTTTTGAGCGGTGCCAAATTCTCCCGACTGGTGAGCGTTCCAACCTTCTTGAAACATCTCGTTGATTTGTTGTTCAAGCATTTGTTGCGACTTTTGAAGGTAAGCGCTTAAGTAAGAGTTTCCATCAGCCTTGGACAAGGCTTTTTTGAAAAATTCGATGGAAGTTTGGAAGTCGCTCCGCACGTAACTGCGAACCCCCTGCTCGAACAGGTTCAGGATTGGTTCCTTTTCCGGGTTGGCTTCCAGCCCCTCGACGCCAAAGGAAAGTAGTTTCGTGATCCCCTGTTGAATATAACGGGCTACATCTTCCATGTCCGAGTTCAGGTCATAAGCCTTGTTCCAGGCCACCAAGGCCCCCAAAAGGTCGCCAGCCTTATATAGTTCAATAGCCGACTGGTTGAAAGAATCCGCTTTAGCCTTGGCCTGTTCTTTTTGAATGGAAGTTTTCAGGTCTTTTTGAAGCACCCTCACCTGTTCATTCTGGGGGTCAAACACAATTGCTTGCTCAACCTGGGCCAAGGCATTAGGCATGTCATTTTGCTGTTTGAAAGATAAGGCGGCCTGGTACATATCCCGGGCTTTGGTGCGGTTTTCCATCTCTTCCCGGATCGCCTTGACGTAGCCTTGGGCTTGTTTGTTTTCGGGGTCCACTTCCAGGGCTTTCTGGAATTCCATGATCGCGGCTTCGTGTTTTCCCTCGCGGTACATTTGAAGTGCCGACTTGATAACAGAGGAAGAATCTTTCTTCTTTTCGGTCTTGTCATCCATTTCCCGCAAACGGGCCATCAAGGTGTTGCCTTCCTTGTGGTCCGGCACTTCCTGGAGGACCCGTTTGAGTTCGCCTCGGGCTTCTTCCAACCGACCTTTGGCGTAAAGTTCCTGGGCCCTTTTCAACCAGCCGCTGACGCGGTCCTTTTGCTGGGCATTTTCCATTTGGGAAATAAGGGACTGGGCCGAGGCGCGGGAGGAGGAAATTCCCTTAAGGCCCAAGTCGATTTCGCTGGGAGAAGTGGCTTGTTCCATGGCGCTTTCCTTGGTGATAAGGCCCTTTCGCACCAATTCGATAAGCGATTGGTCGAATGTCTGCATCCCATACTGGCTGTGGCCTTCCGCGATGAAGCCGCGGATATGGGATATTTTCCCTTCCGCGATAAGGGACTTAATGGTCGGAGTGGCGATCATGATCTCAGCCGCTGGTACCACACCCACGCCGTCCGCTTTGCTGACGAGGCGCTGGGAAATGACGGCCCGGATGGTGTTGGAAAGCTGAATTCGGATCTGGTTTTGCTGGGCTGGCGGAAAAAAGTCCAAAATGCGCTCCATGGTCTGGACAGTGTCCATAGTGTGGAGGGTTGATAAAACCAAGTGACCCGTTTCCGCCGCCGAGATGGCCGCCGAAACCGTTTCTACGTCGCGCATTTCGCCGATAAGGATAATGTCAGGATCTTGCCGCAGAACGTACTTTAAAGCTGACTTAAAGCTCTCGGTGTCAAGGCCCACTTCCCGCTGTGTGATGCTTGATTTTTTGTCCGGGTGGACGAATTCAATAGGGTCTTCCACCGTGACAATATGGGCGGCCCGGTTCATGTTCATTTCGTTGATCATGGCGGCTAGGGTGGTGGATTTTCCTGAACCAGTAATACCGGTCACCAGGATTAATCCCCGTTGTTCCATTGCGATCTGCTTCAAGACCGCCGTGGGCATGTTGATATCCTCAATCTTGGGAATATTCTGGGGAATAACACGCATGATGATTTCCGGAAGGCCTCTCTGCCACATGGCGTTAGTCCTGAAGCGGGCCAAACCTTCCACGGCATAAGCCAAGTCCACTTCGCGGTGATCCTCGAAAAATGTCTTTTGTTGCTTTTCGTCCATGAGATATGAGGCTACTTCAGCCAATTCGGGAGGGGTGAGGGGTGTATCGCTTTGGGGAATCAAGTCACCATCAATGCGGAAAAGCGGAGGAGCGCCAGCCTTCATGTGCACATCGGAGGCCTTTTTATCCACCATGGAATAAAGGACTTGTTGAAGATCCATAAATCTCCTGGAAGTGTTCGGAGGTGTTGAAATCTGTGATTATTATAGCAATTCTCGGGTTGGAAAACCCCTATTTTGGGGTTTCTGGACTTGTCGCGGAAAGTTTCTTAAGAAATTGGGCCAATAGTGAATCTTGCAAAGCGTAATAGCGGTATATCTGGGTTGTAGAGGGATCAATCCGTTTAAAGTCTGGAAATTCCTCTAATCCCCGCAATCTTTCGGTATTTATAAGTAACGCCGACCGATTGAACACATCCCGAGCCGCAGGTGTCTTTTCTCTCCACTCATAAGCCAGTCCACTCGGAATCCATTCACCTGGCACTTGATCCAAAACTGGTTGTAGGTAATCCCTTTCCAGCGAATAATAAAAAGGTTGTTGTGGAAATAATGCTGTCAGGGCGGTCAACCTTCCCGCGAATAAAGGGGTGGAATAAATAGCTTTTTTTATGTCCGCCGAGTGTTCCGCCAGTTGGGCCCACCCCCAATTGTGGTAAAGAAAGACCGAGGGTTGAAAAATCAAGTCGGGTCGCAGGCCTTTTGCGTATTGCAGGTACCAAATCGGCATCACATAGTGGTCCCCGTCCGCAATTAACAGCGCATTTTTAGGAAGTCCTTTCAGCACATTGAGACCGAAATCCTCCGCCAAAGTATAACGACTCTTATTTTCAAGGTGATAGACATTGACCAGCCAACTCGCGGATAGAACCGCCGCCATCAAGAGAAATGCCCAATGGAGCTTGCTTTCCTTCCCAAGCCTCTCCTGAAGCCAGTTCAGCCCAGCAAAACCAAGAATAACCATCATTCCGGCGAGGGAAACTAAGTAAACCGGAACCAGGTATTGGTTTCTTTCTTCATGAACTAGGGCTACCCCAATCAAAACAGGCAGGAACAACAAAAGCAGGTTGTTTAAAAAAAAGTGGTTCCTTTTCCAAAGCGCGGCGACGCCGATCAATGCCAAAAAGATAAACCCCGGCATCCAATAAAACATCAAAGTTTTAAAAATCCATTGAACTGATTGAACGTAAAAAGAAAAAGGCTGTATCCAGTTTTCCGATCTCTTCACCAGCTGGCGGGAAACCACCCAATAAAATCCCCTCAGGGTTATCGGATTCCCCCAACAAGGCAAAACTCCAAGAACAGCCCTGAGGGGTAAATAAAGGTAAAGGGATAAGCCCATCACACCCAATGAGGAGGCATAAAGGGCCACCTTAAGGGTCCTAATGATTTTCGTTTTAACACCCCAAAAAAAGAGAAAGGGCAGCCAGAAAACCTGGGTTTGCCAATGATTCGCCATACCAACCGACCAGAGGAACCACGTTAATAGAAAAATAGACCAGGATGAAACCCATTTGACTCGGAGCCATAGCAAAAGGGATACAAAGAGGAGGGTAAAGCCATAAACACACCCCTTGGCCGTCAAGCACTGGGCAAAAACACTCCGGTTAGCTACAAAAAGAACGCCCAATAACATTAAAAGGCATTCCATAAAATAGCCTTGGCTAGAGGAAAAAATTTTCAGTTGTCGGCAAGTATCCAGGATGAGCGCCAGGGAAAAAAGTACCAGCAGAGTGCCCAGTAGATTGAAGCCAAAGGCAACCGAGCCGACGTGAATAAAAGAAAAAAGATATCCGACTAAATTAAACAAAGGGTAACCAGGTGGATGGGGCAACCCCAAACGGCAAGACGCTGCGATCATTTCCCCACTGTCATCCGACATCAAACCTGGATTCTGAGCCGACAGAAGGATTTGCCACAAAAGGAGAAGATAAAGCGGCCAGACCCAAAAAGGGAGGGACTTCGGCTCATTTCGCGTTTGTCTTAAGGCGATTCTCATAAGATCAAGTTTAACAGAAGGAAAAGTCGTGCAAGGCCAGGAAAAATAGGCAAACGTAATATCCTTCAACTAAATTCGTTTTGTAAGCTATTACGGTTTATTCAACAATTTCCAAAGTTCAACTTGTGCCTCTTTGTTTTCCGGATTGATACCCAGAACCGCCCGAAACGCTTCCTCAGCCTTCAACCGGTTCCCCATCCGGGACATAAGATGTCCAAGGGTCATTTGGGATTCAATTTGTTTGGGATTCAATTGAATGGAGGATTCCAATAGGGATTTCGATTCCTGGGTCTTTCCCTGGTGGTTGTAAATGACGGACAATTGATATTGGGCGTCGGCCAGTTCAGCGTTCATTCGGATCATATTGTCCAAAACAGTCACGCTTTTAGCCTCGTTCCCTTCCTTTTGGTCCTGTTCCAATTCACCAAGTAAAACCCCAATTTTCCCCGGATGAGTATCAATGGTCTTTTCGAATTCCAACTGGGCGGCTTCCAATATTTTCTGTTGGGAATACATTTGGGAAAGGTAGGTTTGGGGTTCTGCGTAAGAGGGATTCAATTTCAAGGCCCGGTCGAATGCGTGGATGGAGGCCAAATAAAACCCCCGGCCCATCAAGTTTTTTCCCAACTCATTAAAACCTTCCGCGTAGCGGAAAAAATAATGATTTGTCAGTGAATTCACGGTCTCATTCATCCGTGGCAAAGCTGTCAGGTCTAAATGGTATTGTAATTCCTCTGGGCTTTGCGGCCCGGTGGCTTTGCCCTCGAACACCTGGGTTAAGACCGTCGGGAATGCTTTGGGGTCTTTCCACCCCGCCGGCAGGACCGATAATCCCCAATGGATAGCCCATTGGTCACGGTTATCCCGGATTAAATTTCGCAAAACGTCGTCAGGCAAGCCCTGGATGTTCGAAAATAAAAGTTGGGGGGCCCGCAAGATACACTGGGATACATACCACCTTTGGTTCAGGTATCTTTTGTCCAGGATAACCGCTTGGAGGGCCACCGGCTCGATCAGACGGGCTTCCAAACAGGCCGCCGCCTCAAAGGAATCCTCACAAACCAGCAATGAACGACCCTCGAGAATCTTCAAGAGGTTAAGGGCGTGTTGTTCTGGAAAATAGAATTGGTTTCGGAAATAGCTCTGTCCGGGCAAAAAGGCCAAACCAAACATTGCGAAGATCGCGACCGCCGCCACACCCACAAGGCGGGTACCGGAAAAAAGGTTGGAATGCTTTTTCTCTATCCCTCTTTCCAAAAGCCTTAAATTAAATTCCGCCAATCCAAATAGAAAAACCACGGAAATAGGCGCCAGAAACCCGGTTTTCAGCGAAAAGAAAAGTACGCCCACTATTCCCGAAGTAAGCCAAAGCCAAAAATCCACCGCGGGGAGCAGCGGCTTATTCCCGGCTTTCCATTTGAAAAAATTTAAGAACAGTAAAAATACCGCCAACAATAATAGCGCCGCGGGAATCCAACCCCAGGCCTCTGTCGCGCCTTTCAGGTCCCAATCTCCCCCCAGTAAGTCTTTCCAATCTGATTTCCATTGCCGAACAAATTCCCAAAAGAGATTTTCGCCGCCCCATGACGGAAAGAATCGGTTCGCCCTGAAGCCGATCCAAAGATAAGGGGTAAAGCCCACGAACAAGGGAAAAAGATAACGGCTCCAACTCTTTCCCTCTTTATCCATCGCCGCTTCATGGGCGATAAGGCCAAACAAACCCCATAAGGGGTGGACAGACCAAAGCAGGCCCAATAGCAAATAAAGCGCTGCCCAGGGCCTTTCCTCAAGGTTTAAGAGGGATTTTTGGACGAGATAAATAAAAAAGCCCAGGGACGTAACCAGGCCCATACCAATCGTAGCCGCGTTCCAAAAAGGAAGGCTGACGGAAATCAACCAGCAAAACATTAATCCTAAACCCGATGTTGTGGCTGATTTATTTTTTATCCGAGAATAAAAGCCGGTCATGACAAAAAACAAGGCTACAGATAAAACGAAGCCTGAAAGTTCAGGAAGGAGAGTAAAAACCCTGGAAGGGAAAAGAAAACATGCCGACTGACCCAGCAAATAACTCAGCGGGGACCAGGACGGCTCTGTCACCGCCCCCGCGTGAACGGACAACCAAAAGTCCGGGTCCTTCCCCCAATAAAAGAAAGGAAGCCGGGTGGATAAATAAAGGAGTAGGGGTCCGGCCCCCGCAAGGAGGCCAAGAAAAAAAGCCGGAAAGGATATTCTAAGGGCCGCTCCAAGTCCCAAACCAAAACCCAAAAGTAAAAGGGAGAATACGATTCCCAAGGCCCCCTTTCCCATTTGACCCTGGTAAAAAACGGTCCAACTCCATAAACCCAAGCCGAGGGATGCCCAACGGCAAAACCGGGCAAACTGCTCCCCCCTGACCTGCCGGAGACGGGCATCTTCTTCCGCCGCCACTTCCTCGATGCTACGCACAAGGCACTTCCGTATAAAAACTGCCAACACAAAGCCACCAAGACACAAAGGTAGAAAAAGATGAATTTGTCCCAATCCATTCAATCTTTTCTTCGAGATTTAGTGGCTTCGTGTCAGATTTTGGTTTAAGCATGGTTCTTATTCCAAATCAGGGCCAGGCCAATCAATGTTAAATCCGGTTCGATGTGGCGAAATAAATGGGTATCTTCAAAAACAGCGCACCATCCCCCGGTAGCCACCGCCGGGGTTGCTGTTCCTAATTCCTTCCTGATCCTCAAGAGCAATTCCTTCGTTGTTCCAACAGCGCCATGGTAAATGCCCGAGCGGACGGCTTCCTCGGTGCTTTTCCCAATTGCGAATTTAACCTTCTCGAATTTGACCAAGGGAATCTTGGCCGTGAAGGCCTTGAGGGCTCGCAGGGAAATTCCCAGGCCCGGAAGTATGGCCCCCCCGCAATAGGCCCCTTTCTTATCCACTACGTCAAAAGTCGTCCCCGTTCCATAATCCACCACGATCACCGGAGAACCGTAAAGTTCCTTGGCCGCCACCGCGTTGGCCAAGCGATCCGCCCCTACCTCAGAAGGTTTTTTCACCTTAACGGTAACCCCCAATTTGGGCCCCGCTCCGATGAACTCGGGATTTTTGCCAAAGGCCACCCGAATGGAGTTTTTAACAGCAGAATCCACTGGAGGCACAACACTGGCCACGATAATCCCTTTCGCCAACGAAGTTTTGCGAACCAACTTTGCCCAGTCCTTCGCGCCCGAATGGGTCTTAAGCGAATCGGTTGGAACTACCAACCGTTTCACCACTTTATTTCCCTTCATGAGTCCCGCCACGGTGCGGGTGTTGCCGATCAGGACAGCCCAAATCATGAAGGCCTCTTTCCTTTTTTAAGGGTCAAAATATCAACGTCCCCGGAGGTGACTCTTTCGATCATCCCCAAATCATTTCTCACCAACAAGGCGCCCTTTACATCCAGGTCTACCACTTGGCCGTGAAAAGCATGGTGACCCTGGCTCACCTTAACCTGTTGATTCAATGTCACGGACCTTTTCCGCCATTCACTTAACACTTTAGAAAACCGGCGTTCCACAACCCACTGGTAGGTCTCTTCCAGGTGGTGCATTAACCTCTGGAAAAACCGAACCCGATCAATTTTGTGCCCTGAAAAGCGGTAAAAACTGGTGGCGGTTTGCCGGAGTTCCTTTGGGAAATCCTTCGTGCTTTGGTTCAAATTGATTCCAATACCCAAAACCACCGATGGCATTTTATCTTTCTTGGGGCCCATTTCGGTCAAAATGCCGCAAACCTTCTGTCCCCCTAACAATAGGTCGTTAGGCCATTTGATTTGAGGCCGCACACGGAACAATTCCATGGTTTTGGCCACTGCCACCGCAGCCGCCAGCGTGATTTCGGGAAGCTCATCGGCTTTTAAAAAAGGCCTCAAAAGCACAGAAAACGCTAAGGATTTACCCGTGACCGAAGTCCAATGACGGCCCTGTCTGCCACGGCCCTTGGTCTGGGATTCTGAGATAACCACCGTTCCTTCGGAGCAACCTTCTTCCGCCAGTTTCAGGATAACATCGTTGGTGGAACTGACCTTCTCAAGACAAAGAAGGGATCTTCCGAAAGTTTTCGTCTTTAAGCCTTTGAGAATGATTTCAGATTTCAGGGATTTCAAAATGGGTACAACTCGATGGAAAAATCAATGGCCGGAGCCGAATGCGTCAAGGACCCTGATGAAAAGCGGTCCACGGGTAAGCGGGAATAGCGGCCGATGTTTTTTAAAGTCAACCCACCCGAAACCTCGACTTGCATCTTCCCTCGGACCAAATTTAGGATTTTCTGAAAAGCCTTGGGTGAGGCATTGTCCACTAAGATGATGTCGGCTCCCGCCCGGAGCGCTTCCGAAGCTTGCTCGAAATTCTCCACTTCGGCCTCGATAAATTCCTTAGGGCCATATTTCTTTCGGGCTGCTTTCACGCAGGCGTAAACCCCACCCCCAAGCCTCCGGTGGTTGTCCTTGATAAGAACATGTCCCACCAAGTTGAACCTATGGTTATTCCCTCCCCCAACCCGGACCGCGTAGCGTTCCAGCACCCTCCAAAGGGGGGTCGTCTTTCGGGTGTCATAAAGCCGTGGACCCTTGATGGCATTCGCGAAATTCCTCGTGAGGGTGGCAATGCCGGAAAGACGGCTCAAGAGATTCAAGGCCACCCTTTCCCCCGATAACAAAGGGCGGCCAAAGCCCTCCAACCGGGCAACCCGCATCCCCTTACGGACTCGGCCTCCTTCTTTTACCAGGGCCTTGACCCGGCAACGCTTATCAAGAAGTTGGAAAACTTGTTGAACCACTGGCAAACCCGCTAGGATGCCGTCCGCTTTTGCAAGGATTTCCCCCCGGGTCTTGAAACCGGGAGGCACGGTTGCGTAAGAGGTACGGTCATACCAGGCAGCGTCCTCCAATAAAGCTTGCCGAAGAAGAGGACGAATGGATTTTTGATCGAAGGTGATTTTCATGAAAGAATCAATTATCCAGGAACTTCAAATTATTCACGATTCGAGAGATCTTATCCCTAGCTTCCTGAAGCTTGGCTTTTTCCCCATCCACCAATTCCGCCGGGGCGTTCTTGACGAACTGCTCGTTTTTGAGCTTTCCTTCGATAGCCTGGACGTATTTTGACAATTTTTCTTGTTCCTTTTGTTGTTTGGCGGCTTCCGCCTTCAAATCAATAAGCCCTTCCAGGTGGATATAAATCTCCCCGCCCTTCACCACCGCTAAAGCCGTCTTGGGGGGCCGTTGGGAAGCAGGAACAAGTTCATTTACTCGGCAAAGGACTTTCAACAAGGACGCCTGCTGGGAAGCCGAATCAAATTGGATAGCCATTCCATTCAACAATACCTTTAGTTGAGCCCCGGGCGGCACATTAAGCTCGCTTCGACTGGTACGTATTGCCGTAATCACTTCCTGCAGGAACTCAAAATCCTTGATCGCGAACTCATCCACAGGGTAATTGGAAGGCTTTGGCCAGGCCGCCTTCATGATGGATTCGGTACGGCCGGGCAGTTTCCGCCACAACTCTTCCGTTACAAAGGGGGTCACCGGGTGGAGAAGCTTTAAAATGCCATCCAACACCGTCACAACCACCGAGGCCGCCAACTTCTTTTCCGCCGAGTTAGCCTCCGCGTAAAGGCGGGGCTTGATGCACTCTAAGTACCAATCGCAGAACTCATTCCAAACAAATCGGTAGAGAGTTTGGGAAAGCTCGGCTACCCGATATTTCTCGTAGTCTTCGGTCACTTCTGCCGTCACTTGGGACAACCTAGTCAGAATCCACCGGTCTTCCAGTTTGAGTTGATCTTGTTTTTGAATTGGTCCAACTTCCGTGCCGTCCGAAAGCCCCATCAGTACGAAACGGGTAGCGTTATAAAGCTTGTTCACGAAATTGCGGCATGATTCCAGTTTTTGGGGAGTCAGTGCCACGTAACGTTGTTTGGTCTCGATCGATGTCAGCGTAAACCGAAGAGCATCCGTGCCAAATTTTTCAATCAAATCCAGAGGGTCGACTACAGTGCCCTTGGACTTACTCATCTTCTTACCATCTTCGTTGGTCACCAGCGAGTACATGTATACTTCCCGAAACGGCACTTCCCCCATGAACTTCAGTCCCATCATCATCATGCGGGCGACCCAGAAAAAGATGATGTCCCAACTGGTCACCAGCACGGACGTGGGGTAAAAAAGCTCCAAATCCTTGGTTTTTTCTGGCCAACCGAGAGTGGAAAAAGGCCAAAGGCCGGAGGAAAACCAGGTATCCAAAACGTCCGGGTCTTGCTCGAACTTTACACCCTTACATTTAGGACAAGCCGTGGGTGTTTCCGTGGCGGCCACTTGGGTTGAGCAAGTTTGGCAGGTGTAAACCGGAATTCGGTGTCCCCACCACAATTGGCGGCTAATGCACCAGTCATGGATATTGTTGAGCCATTTTTCAAATTCACCTCGCCAGTATTCTGGAACGAACTTGGTCTTTCCGGCGGCCACAGCCTTCAGGGCTTCCTCGGCCAACGGCTTCATCCGCACGAACCATTGTTTGGAATAATAAGGCTCCACCACCGTGCCACAGCGTGAACAATGGCCAACGTTATGCTCGTGTGGCTCCACCTTCAGCAAGAGGCCCTTGGCTTCCAAGTCCTCCACTATTTTTTTGCGGGCGTCCTTGATCGTCATGCCCTTGTAGGGCCCAGCGTTCTCGTTCAATGTGCCGTCAGGATTGAGGATATTCACCCGGGGAAGTTGGTGGCGGTTCCCCACGGCAAAGTCGTTGAAGTCGTGGGCTGGGGTGATCTTTACAACACCCGTTCCGAATTCCTTGTCCACATACTCGTCCTGAATGATGGGAATGCGGCGATTGACGAGAGGCAAGGTCACGGATTTGCCCGCCAGCCCGGCGTAACGCTCATCATCGGGATGGATGGCAACGGCCGTGTCCCCCAAAAGGGTCTCGGGCCTCGTCGTAGCTACTTCCAGGCCATCGGCCGGGTCATGAACGAAGGGATAGCGGATGTGGTAAAAATTTCCCTGGGTGGTTTTATGTTCTACCTCAATGTCGGAAAGTGCCGTCTGACAGCGGGGGCACCAACTGATGAGGTAATAGTCCTGGTAGATAAGTTTCTCATTGAAAAGGTCGATGAAAACCTTTTGGACGGCCTTGGATAATCCAGGGTCCATGGTGAATCGTTCTCTGGTCCAGTCGAGCGAACAACCCAGTTTGCGAAGCTGGCGCATGATCGTAGTGCCATATTTTTCTTTCCATTCCCAGGTGCGTTTGATAAAGGCATCCCGGCCCAAGTCATGGCGAGTCTTTCCCTCTTTCTTTAATTCCCTTTCCACCACGTTCTGGGTAGCGATTCCAGCGTGGTCACAACCGGGAAGCCAAAGGACGTTATAACCCTGCATGCGTTTGAATCGGGCGATCAAGTCCTGGAGGGTATTGTTCAAGGCATGCCCAATATGGAGGCTTCCCGTCACGTTCGGCGGTGGGATGACCATGCTGAAAGGTGGCTTATCGCTCTTTTGGGAAGCCGTGAAGGCACCTGACTTTTCCCACTCCTCGTACCAACGAGCTTCCACTGCGTGGGGATCATAGGAGGATGGCAATTCATTTTTTGATTGATCGGTTTGTTCCATTTGTTCCATTTCCGTTCTGTTCTAACTCTGCGGGCAACAATTATGAATTATGGAAAATTTTATTTAGTTCCTGCCGTAGCTGTGACCGGCGCGGAGGTATCCGACGTGCCCAACGCGTAATGCCCGCCCAGTGTGGGGGCGTCCTGTCCATCCACCAAAACCTTGACCTGCTTCACCTCGAAGAAATTCTTAGCCATTACCTCGATGACACCCCGGATAAAGACCGCTTCCTCGTAAAACCCGAAGCTTTCCGTTTTGATCTTGGCGGTGGACAAGTCCACGACCGCCGTCCCAGAGGGAGTAAAGTAATACTCGTTCAACTCCATCCCTTCCGGCACGGGCACCTGAAATTTTCCGGTTCGGGGGCCGTGGAGAAAAGCCAAAACCGCCTGTTTCATCTGGTTATAACGGCTTTTGCTTTGGCGAATAACCGCAGTAACGTTGTAAGGCCTTCCATTTTCAGCCTCAACGGCTTTGAGAAATATCGTCATGGGTTTGTCATTAGCCTCGAAAAGTGGCGAGTTATTGGAATGCGGGGCTATTTCCATTTTCGGGCCCGAATGTTTCTTGATCATCCAAATAGCCCCAAAGGCGAGCACCATCACCAACCCAATCCCACCATAAAATTTTAATTCTTTCATCCCAGTTCCCTTAAGGCGCGATTTGTAAATACTCGGAAGTTCCCTGAACTACCTGAGCCGCGAATTCAGCCAGGTTATCCGCATTGGAAAACTTTTTCAGGTCAGAGGAGGAAGTCAAAAACAACGGCGAAAGTACGATCGAAGGCAGGGTGAGGTATCTCAGGCTTTGATGCGGCAGGCAAAAAACCCTTCCGTCGGGCGTGGGAGTTTCCCCCCCAGTACCCCGGGTGTCAGACAGGTTTGAAAATTCCGTTCCAATCCCCAGCTTTTGGGCGACAGCCCGTGCCAGTTTCAGGTTGGAACGGTATTGGGCCAAAGTGATGTAACCCCACTTTTGGATTTCGACCGCTTCCCCGGCTTCCATTTTGGTCGGCGGCTCCACCACCAGGTAAGGCCCCCTTTTGGAGCCGGTCCATTCCCGATCGGCGTGGAGAATGATCACCGCGGAAGCCTGGGAGGTGTTGATCATTTCCGTTCTTTTGTCAGGCTCAAGGGCTCCGTCTCCCCGGCGGATCATAACCACCTCAAAGCCTGCGGCCTCAAAAGCTTTTTGCAGGACCTGAGCGATTTTAAGGTTCCATTCCTTTTCGGTTTCCGAGCCGGCTTTTACTCCAATATCGGTTCCCCCGTGGGCCGCGTCCAATACAACCCGGGGTTTCGCCAAAGACATTTCCGGAAATAGGAAAAGGGCCAGAAAGAATCCCAAAACGATAGGAATAAATATTTTTTTCACTTTCACACCTTTTAACTTTTTCACGATGAGAGGCTGGAGAGAGATCTACTTTTCCTGGAAAACTCCCATAGCCCGGAACTTCTCATAACGTTGGGCTTCTAAAGCCGTGGGAGAAAGTGCTAGAAGCGGCTTGAGTGTTTTTTCCAGGGCCTTTTTAAGGTTTTGGGCGGCCCGGTCGTGGTCAAGGTGGGCCCCGCCTTCGGGCTCCGGAACGATTTCGTCGATAATTTTAAAGGACAAAAGATCCTCGGCGGTCAATCTCAAGACATCGGAAGCCTGCTGGATCATCTCCCTGTCGTTCCAGAGAATGGCCGCGCAACCCTCGGGTGAAATCACCGAGTAAATTGAGTTTTCCATCATCAAAACCTTGTTCGCCACGCCTATCCCCAAGGCTCCTCCGCTTCCACCCTCCCCGATCACCACCGCGATAACAGGAGTCCTCAACTTGGCCATTTCGAGGAGGTTCCGAGCAATGGCTTCCGCCTGGCCTCTTTCCTCCGCCCCTAAGCCGGGGTAAGCACCCGGAGTATCGATGAAGGCGATCACCGGCTTCTTGAATTTTTCGGCCATTTTCATGACTCGCATGGCTTTCCGATAGCCTTCCGGATGGGGCATGCCGAAGTTGCGCTTGATGTTTTCCTTGGTGTCCCTTCCCTTTTGCTGGGCGACCACCACCACAGGTTGTTCGTCCAAATAAGCGAAACCCGTGATCGTAGCGTGGTCATCGCCAAAAGCGCGGTCCCCATGAATTTCCGTGAATCCCGTGAAGATTTTTTCAATGTAGTCCAGTGCGAAAGGCCTTTGGGGGTGGCGAGCCAGTTGGACCCTTTTCCAAGCCAGGGAAGCAGAGCTTTCCGGTTTAGGGGCTTTTTTCGCGGAATGATGCGCCGTTGTTTTTGAATTCTTCATCGTAAGCCTTTCCAAAAATGAGGGCTCATTATACGCAGGGGTTATAACCAGTCGCAACGCCAACTTAGCTGGGAAAATCTGGATTAAATGTAAATTTCAGGGAACTTCAAACCAAACGACAGCCAAAGGCGGAAGGGATACCACTGCGGAAAAAGACAGGCCGTGGCAAGGAACGTTTTCGGAGGTCACTCCCCCGTTGTTCCCAAAGTTGCTCCCCCCGTAAAGGTGGGAGTCCGTATTCATCATCTCCCGGTAATAACCCTGCTTGGGCACACCGACCCGATAGCCGTGGCGAATAACCGGTGAGAAATTTCCCACTACCAGGATTTGTTTGCCCGTAGAAGGCGCAATTCTTAAGAAAGCCACGATATTATCATCCACGTTGTTTCCATCCACCCATTGGAATCCAGTGTGTTCCACATCGGCTTCATAAAGGGCGGGATGGTCCTTGAGCAATTGGTTCAAATCCTTGATCAAGTTTTGCATACGCCAATGGTCGGCCCACTGGGTCAAGTGCCAGTCCAGGCTTTGGTTGTGGTTCCACTCGGCGAACTGGGCGAATTCGCAGCCCATGAAAAGAAGTTTCTTGCCCGGATGGGCCCACATATAGCCGAAAAGGGACCGGAGGCCCGCGAACTTCTGCCAACGGTCGCCGGGCATCTTGTCGACTAGGGACGCCTTGCCATGCACCACCTCGTCGTGGGAAATGGGCAGGATAAAATTTTCCGTCCAGGCATAAAGAAAACCGAAGGTCAGGTTATGGTGATCGTAGCGCCGGTAAATGGGGTCCCGGCTGAAGTAATGAAGGGTGTCATGCATCCAACCCATATTCCACTTAAAGCCAAAACCAAGCCCGCCCGTGTATGTCGGCCGACTGACCCCGGCCCAGGAGGTCGATTCCTCTGCGATCATGAGAACGCCTGGCTGATTGGCATAGACCACTTCGTTGAGCTTTTTCAAGAAACTGATGGCTTCCAGGTTCTCGTTACCACCGAATTTATTGGGAACCCACTCCCCTTCCTGGCGGCTGTAATCCAGGTAAAGCATGGAGGCTACCGCGTCCAAGCGAAGCCCGTCCACGTGGTATTCGGAAAGCCAAAAGAGCGCGTTGGAAAGAAGGAAATTCCTCACTTCATTGCGCCCGAAATTGAAGACGTAGGTTCCCCAGTCCGGGTGTTCGCCCTGGCGGGGATCCAGATGTTCATAGAGAGCCGTCCCGTCAAAGCGGCCCAGCGCGAATTCGTCTTTAGGGAAATGGGCCGGAACCCAGTCCAGGATTACCCCGATCCCCTGCTGGTGAAGGAAATCCACCAAATACTTGAAGTCATCAGGGGTGCCGAAGCGGGCGGTTGGCGCGAAGTAGGAGGAAACCTGGTAACCCCAGGAGCCACCAAAAGGATGTTCCATGACGGGCATGAATTCCACGTGGGTAAATCCCAACTCTAAAATATATTCGGCCAGCTGGGCCGCCATCTCCCTATAAGTAAGGGGCCGGTTGTCTTCTTCGGGAACCTTGCGCCAGGATTCCAGGTGGAGCTCATAAACCGAGATCGGCTGGCGAAGCATATCGGTCTTGCCCCTGTTTTCCATCCATTCTTGATCTTGAAATTGGTATTTGGATTGAAAGACCACGGAGGCGGTCAGGGGCGGCTTTTCAGTAGCGAAAGCGTAGGGGTCGGCCTTCATCAGCCTGCCCTGATCCGTGCGAAGCTCATATTTATAATTCATGCCCTGGGTCAACTCGGGGATGAATATCTCCCAAATGCCCGAACCGCCTAAGCGGCGCATGGGATGAAGGCGCCCATCCCAGCCGTTGAAGTCACCCACAACACTAACGCCCTTGGCGCCGGGCGCCCAAACGGCGAAGGAAAAACCCTCTACACCCTGACATTCCCTGTAATGTGCCCCCATTTTTTCGTGGAGTTTCTCGTGGTTGCCCTCCCCGGACAGGTGAAGGTCCAAGTCTCCCAAGGTCGGCCAAAAGGCGTAGGGGTCCCAGTAAGTGAAAACTTTCTCCCCGGGATATTTGACTTTCACTCGATAGGGTGGAATTTCCTTTTTATCGGCCAAGAACACCTCAAACAACCCCGACGGGTGGGATAGTGAAAGGGCCCGCTCCCCATCCCCTTCCAGCAGGATGGAAACGGATTTGGCTTCGGGCCGGAAGACCCGTACCAGTACCCCTTCCCCTTGGGGATGCATGCCCAAGACGGAATGGGGATCGGCGTGTTGGAGTTTGAATAAAAGGTCTAAATCCTTGGCGGACAACGTGGTGGAGGTGGGCGGTTCTTTTTTCTTGGCTCGGGATGGCAAGGTCAATTTACCTCGACTTCATCGGAGTGGAAAGCCTTCTTCACCTTCTTGTTTTTTTCCAAAAGCAAATCGGTTTTCAAGTCCAAAAGGTCCGACAATTCGGTCATCCTTTCGAAATCCGGCGTCGTTTCCGCCGCCCCATAAACCGCTTCCTGGGCCAGGTAAAGGTTATAGTCCAGCCCCAGTTTCTTGGTCAACCGGACCACCGCTATAGAAGCCTTGATGTTTTCTTCCGTGGGTTTGGCCACAGCCCCCTCCACGATCTCCGTAATGAGATTTCGGAAGGTGTGCTCAGCCACAAACCGGTCAATGCGGTAGCCATGTTGGGTTACCTCACCCGCCAAGGAAATAAGATTCTGGTAAGCGTCTGGGTCCTTGAACCATTCTTTTTTCTGGATTTCTTCCTCGAATAATTTACCGAAAGTGAATTCGGCCGCGGCCCGGATTTCCTTGGGCAGTTCGAATCCCACTGACTGGAGCATTTCCAAGTTCCGACGATTGTCTTCATAAAGACGCACATATTGTTCTGAGAACCGCTCCACCAGCGTGCCGAATACCTGTTGGAATATCTTCTGGCGGCTTTCGGGAAGAAGGTGCTCCACCCCGAACTCATCGGGCCCGAATTCCTCCTGCATGAGACGCAAAAGCTTAGGAAGGGAAACGATGTAAAACTGCTCCCAAAGATGCTTTGCCGACTTATCGTAATTTTCCTGGCGGATATAGGGTCTTATAGCGCCATAAAAATCGATGCCGCCCAAGTGAAGACCGGCGAAAGCGAAGCGGAAATGTTGGCGTGTCCAAGTTTCCTGAAGAAGGATATGCCCCGTCATGAGGGTGAAACGTCCGTGTTCTTCCTTGCGGGGATCCATCAACTCGTATAGATAACCTCCAGCCTCCCCCCGGTCGGCAACGTGGTTTACCAGCGAGGAAATGGACAAGTGGGCCACCACCCCCTGGGGGGTCACCCGGGTAGGCTCGGCAAATTTGCGGTAGACATCGGCGCCGTTGCCAAATTCATGAATATTGCTTTTGGCCTCGGAAAGAATTTCCAAGAAGGCGGCCTCGGGAGATTCCAATCCAAGCGTTGTCAACAA
>PLZG01000023.1:0-60698 GCA_003152075.1 candidate division FCPU426 bacterium | reverse complement strand
GTCTGGGTCCAATACCAATTGTATGTAGTCGTTGCGGGCGGCCCAAGGATCGGTGAAAAGCTTTCCCTTTTCCTGATCAAAATAAAAAGCCACCTTGTCTCTCAGGAAATCAAACGCCTTTCTTAAGGGACCTCGCCATTGTTGGTTCCAGCCTTCCTGTCCGCCTGTCTGGCATCCGCAATCCCGGAACCAACGGCCAACGCCGTGGGCACAGCTCCAGGATGTTCCGTTACCGTCTGGTCCCGGCTTTATCTCGACTTCCCAGGTGGGAGGATGCTTATCTAAAAAGGCCGCGTAATTGGTCACCCAGTAATTACCCTGGCCCGCTTCCACTTCAAGGGCATAGGCCAAACTCCGGTCTCCAAATTTGGTGTGGTGGCCATAGGATTCGCCGTCGGTGGCAGCCTGGACGATACGGCCGTCCCCCTTCCCCACGCGGTTAATGCGATCAATGAAGGCTTGGCTTGAAATGAGTGAGCCCTCGAAAGCGATGCCCCGGGCTATGCCCATGTCGTAAAAGAACACTTCGATGAATCTTTTTGAACCGTCCCGGTGGTAATAGCGGTAGGCCATGCCAGGATCAATCCGGCCATTGGAGACATCCGTCCAATCAGTTCCTCCTATGGGCCTTACCTGTTGCGCCTGATCAGGCGAGAGGATAAGGTACCTCAAGCCCTCGTCGATCAGGACCGACATGGTTGCGTCATTGCAAGCCGTTTCGGGAAGCCACATGGATTCGGGCTCGCGCTTAAAGCGGTGCTTGAAATCAGCCACACCCCATTTGACCTGGGTCACCCGGTCCGCGTCATTGCACAGGGGCATGATGGCGTGATTGTAACCCTGGGCGATGGCGTTTCCATGCCCGCCATTTTTCTTAATGCTTTTCTTGTCAGCTTCCAGGATTTTTTGATAAGTAGCCGGGTGGTATTTCTCCATCCAAGAAAGAAGGGTCGGGCCAAAGTTGAAGCTGATGGATTCGTAGTTGTTGATGATGCTCTCGATGCGGCCGCTTTTCAGGTCATAGACCCTGGCGAAGGCGTTGGGGCGGTAGGACTCGTAATAAACCCGGTCGTTCCAGTTAGGAAAGGGTTGGGCACTGGGCTGGTCGTCAATAACGCCAGTCCAGGGGTTTTCCCGGGGGGGTTGGTAGAAATGTCCGTGAATGACAAGGGCGGTAGCCATAAAACCTCGGTATTTACTGCCTGTTCAACTGCTAGATTTTAATCGTTTGGAACCCACTTGGGGAGATTATCCGTTCGGGGCAAGCCAGATTCGGCCGTATTTTTTTATCTCCGGATGGTAATTTCTATGGATTTCCTCGACCACCGAAAGCGGCAGCAAATATTGCTTTGGAATGTCATAAAGTTCAATTGTTGAGAATTTTTTGGACCGAATATCGTTTAGAAGAGGTTCAACACTCCAAATACCCTTCTCGATCATATGGGTATACTCCAAAGGTTGAACCCAAAGTCTTTTACCTGTTATTAGCGGCAGATCCAAATCAAGAGCCAAATGCTCGCCCGGGCCCCGATAAATGATCGAGACCGCGGCTTTCATGTCTTGTTCTTCAACCGAAGGCCCATGTGGCCATTGCGTTAGATTGAAGGATAAAAAACCAGAAATCATTAAGGCCGAAAAAATAAACTTTGGGTTTATCTCGGGCTTTGACTTTCGGGAAGGTTCCATCCGGGCCCAGCCTTCGCCGAGGAAATAAATTCCGTAAAGAAGAAATTCCAGAAAATAGTTCTCGGCGCTCGCCTCGCGAACCAACCCCAACAATAGTAAAACTGAAAAAGCTAATCGGAATTTACTCCATAAGGAAGTTTTCCTCAGCCAACAGGTCAATAAGACTCCGGCGGCCAGCCACCCGCACTCCGTAAGGAATCCCTGACTCAAATAATGAAACAACAGGGCCGGTTCAAACCCAAAGGGAACCCAAAGCAAAGTGTATTTTAAATACCATCCCTGTGTGGCCCATTGCAAATAGACAGTTACCAATAAAACCGGTGCTAGTGCGAAAATTGAAAACAGACCTAAATTTCGCCAGTTCTTTTTGTACACGCAATAGGCCCCATAGGCCAAGGCCGAAAGGGCCCCATTCTGCTTCAGCAGGATCGATATTGCCGTTAGACTTCCCGCCATGAGCAAAATGGATTCGTTCGATTTTTTTCCATCTTCCTTCTCTTGCTCAAAAAGGGAAAGAATCAAAAAAGTGATAAAACCCAAGAAAATCATCAAAGTATCCGTCCGAACCATCGAACCCCAGGAAGCCCAAGTGGGCGAAAGCAGGAAAAGTGAACCGAGAGCCAAGGTTGCCATTCGGTTCCAATTCCGAAAACCCCAATAACCCAAGGCCAGGGCACAACCCAGATAACCCGATAAAGCCAGTAGCCTTCCCGGGAACCAGGGGCCATTCAAAAAAATCCCCAAATAATTTTGCAGGATGGGAAACAATGGAGGATAAGCCGCGTATAAGTAAGGGGCTTGGGAAGGATCATGGTAAAGCGAACTAGACGAATGAATGAGCCGTGCAAATTCCACGTTGATGGCTTCACCCTGATTGACTTGGAAAGGACAAAAGAGGCGCAATAATAAATTTCGGCTTCCGGCGAGAAATAGCGCGGCGGAGACTATCGCAAAAAACAGGAAGAACCAGTCAATTGACCAAGTTTTAAGATTGCCCGACAATTTCAAACTTGATTTCGTCCTACGCAACAATCATTCCCGCGCCCACCGTGTTGTTGGTGAGTTCATCAATGAGGATGAAACTGCCCGTACCGCGATTTTGGGTATAGGGGTCCAGACAAAGAGGTTTTAAGGTTTGGATTTCAACCCGCGCGATGTCGTTTAGATTCAATTCGGCGGCGCCATTCTTGTCCAGGGTCTTCATGTCCCGCACCCATTGGATGCCCGAAACCATGCCCTTTACGGTTTGCGTCGTGTGCTTCAAGAGATATTTTTTTCTCAAGCTAAGCGGTTCCTTCACCATCCAGCAGATATCCGCGAAAAACTGTTTCTCGCATTTGGGTTCATTTCCTGGGTGGACCAGCATATCCCCGCGCGAGATATCGATCTCATCATTCAATCGGATGCTCACGCACATGGGAGGAAAGGCCCCATCCACTTCACCGTCGAAAGTATCAATGGATTTGATTACCGAGGATCCACCCGAGGGCAACACTATCACCTTATCCCCTTTTTTGACGAAGCCCGATTCCACCTTTCCCGCAAAGCCCCGATAGTCAAGATTCGGCCGCAAGACGGTCTGGACTGGAAAACGGAAATCATCGAGGTTACGGTCCTTGGAAATTTCGATGGTTTCAAGGCATTCCAGGAGCGACTGGCCTTGGTACCAAGGCGTGTTTTGGCTCTTCACGGTGACGTTGTCGCCCTTCAGTGCCGAAATAGGGATAAAAATCAAATCCTTTTGGGTAGGCCTGGCAGGATTAGATTCGGTCAAGCTTTTGAAAAAAGCCTCAAATTCATTCTTGATCCTCATAAAAACATCTTCTTTAAACTCCACCAAGTCCATCTTGTTAATCGCCACCACAATGTGAGGAATGCCCAAAAGCTTGGCGATATAGCCATGCCGCTTGGATTGAACCATGACCCCATTTCGGGCGTCGATGAGAATGATGGCCAAGTCCGCTGTTGAGGCTCCCGTCACCATGTTGCGGGTATATTGTTCGTGGCCCGGTGTGTCGGCGATGATGAATTTGCGCTTGGAAGTGGCGAAGTAGCGATAGGCCACGTCGATGGTAATTCCCTGCTCCCGTTCCGCCGAGAGGCCGTCGGTGATCAAGGCGAAGTCGATGTCATCCCCGCCTTTTTTCTCGGTCGTGCGGCGGATGGCTTCCAATTGGTCCTCAAAAACACCTTTGGAATCAAAGAGCAGTCGGCCAATCAGGGTGGATTTTCCATCATCGACACTCCCCGCGGTGCTGAAACGGAGAAGATCCATCTTTTCGTAGTTAAGAAGCGTTTTGGCGCTGAGGGTCAAAAGTAACCTTCCTTCTTTTTTTGTTCCATGGAGCTGTCCGAGCCGTGGTCAATAATGCGGTTTTCTCTCTCGCTCTTTCGGGTCGTGATCAAGTCCTCGATGATTCCTCTAAGGTCACGCACTTCCGATTCCGAGGCAATGGCTCCCGTGCAGGACATGCAGCCCAAAGAGCGGAACCGGACCTGCATATCCTTCACTTCGTCCCCTGGCAGGATTGGAATATGGGAAACCCATGGGATTAAAAGGCTTTTACGTTTGATAATCTTGCGAGTGTGGGTGAAGTAAATGGGAACCACGGATATCTTTTCCATTTCGATATAAAGCCAAATATCTAGTTCAGTCCAGTTGGAAAGTGGAAACACACGGATAGATTCCCCCTCATTGACCTTGGAATTATAAAGATCCCACAGTTCAGGGCGCTGATTCTTGGGGTCCCACTGGCCGAAAGAGTCCCGGAAGGAATATACCCTTTCCTTGGCGCGGGACTTTTCCTCTTCCCTTCTNNCCGCAGCATTTCTGGACCCCGTACTTGAAGGGGCTGGACCCACCCGCGATGGCTTCCTCGTTGCGCTCCACAATCAACTTTGCGCCGATGTCCTTTATGAACTTGTCCCGGAACTCGTACATCTCGGGGAATTTGTAGCCCGTGTCCACATGCAGGAGGGGAAAGGGAATCTTGCCGGGGTGAAAGGCCTTCTGGGCTAGGCGCACCATGACGCTGGAGTCTTTGCCCACGGAATAGAGCATGACCGGGTTTTTGAACTCGGCGGCCACTTCCCGGATAATAAAAATGCTTTCCGCCTCCAGCTGTTTTAGGTGGGAGAGGGTCTTAGGTTCGATTGTGGTTGGCATGGCTTTTCTTTCGTCTTTTCCAGTCATTATTCAGGCTTCAGCGGCATGAAATCCAGTGAGCGGGCCAAAAACCCAACAAAAATACACTTTTTCATCTTTTTACTCAAGCTTAAGACTCAATGGGAAACACGTGGAAGGCCGTGATGGCGGCATAAACTTCTTGCCCATCTTTGAACCCGCTGGCCAAGGCCACCCCTTTAGGAATCTGTGCAGAAATATGTTTATCTTCCCCAATATCCAACTTGTACTCGATGATCGTTCCCTTAAAACGGGCCTTGGCAATCCGTGCCCTGACCTGCAGAGTCTCGAACTGAGCGGTCATGTAAACATCGTTTGGCCGGAAGTAAATGCGGATTTTCTGCTTCAGGGGCAGGGTTGGGTTGACAGGAAAGCGGAAAGGACCCCAAACCGCCAGGCCTTTTTCGGAAACTTCGGTGTCAATATAGTTGGTTTCCCCCACGAACTGGGCGATGAAGTGGGAAGCGGGCTTGTCGAATATCTCGATTGGCGTGCCATCCTGCTCGATGGCCCCGTGGTTCATGATCAAAATTCGGCTGGCCACCTCCAAGGCTTCCTGCTGGTCATGGGTAACGAAAAGGGTCGTGACATGGCTTTCCTCGTGAAGTTTCAGTATCCATTCCCGCAGTTCTTCCCGCACCTTCGCGTCCAAGGCCCCGAAAGGCTCGTCCAAAAGCAAAACTTCGGGCCGAGGAGCGAGGGCCCGGGCCACCGCCACCCTTTGCCTTTGGCCCCCGGACAATTGAGCGGGAAATCTTTTGTCATATCCGGTCAATTGAATCAAGCTTAAAAGTTCGTACACCCTCTCCAGGATTTCGCTTTCTTTTTGTTTGCGCACCCGGAGCCCGAATGCGATGTTCTCGAAAACCGTCATATGCTTGAACAGTGCGTAATGTTGGAACACGAACCCCACATTCCTTTCCTTTGCGGAAACATGGGTAGCCTCCCGGCCGGTCAGGTGGATCGCCCCGGTGTCAGGCACTTCCAGCCCGGCGATCATCCGAAGCAGGGTGCTTTTCCCCGATCCCGAGGGGCCTAGGAGGGCCGTCAGGGAACCCGACTCCAATTTCAGGTTGGTATCCTTGACGGCCTGAAAACCATTAAACCTTTTGCTGAGGTTTCGAACTTCGATGCTCATGGTGTCCTCGACTGTTCGTGTGCTGGCGGCAAGGCTATTTTTTCATCTTGTGCGTGAGTTTCAATAAAAGCTTTGGCTACTAATGTTAAAAGGGCCAGGAAGGCCAGCAGGGACGCCACAGCGAAAGCCGCTGTGAAGTTATACTCGTTATAAAGGATTTCCACGTGAAGAGGCATAGTATTGGTCAGGCCCCGGATATGGCCGGAAACTACAGACACCGCGCCAAATTCACCCATGGCTCTGGCGTTGCAAAGGATGATTCCATAGAGAAGGCCCCACTTGATGTTGGGCAAGGTGACCTTCCAGAATATTTGCCACCCGCTGGCTCCCAAAACCATACCAGCCTCCTCCTCCTCCGGTCCCTGTTCCTGCATGAGGGGAATAAGCTCCCTGGAGATGAAGGGAAAAGTAATAAAAACGGTAGCCAAGACAATCCCCGGCGTGGCGAAGATCACTTTTAAATTATGGTCGGCCAGCCAATGCCCAAAATAGCCTTGAAGCCCGAAGAGCAGAACGAAAACAAGGCCCGAAACCACCGGAGAAACGGTAAAGGGAAGGTCAATAAGGGTGATCAAAATGTTTTTGCCTGGAAATTGGAACCGGGTAATAGCCCAGGCCGAAGCCACCCCAAACAGGGTGTTGAGAACAACCGAAATAAAAGTCGTCAGCAGGGTTAAGCGAATAGCTGAAAGGGCGTCCCTTTCCAGGACCGCCTCCCCATAAGCCTGGATTCCCTTTTCCAAAGCCGTGGCGAAAACAACCGCCAAGGGCACGAAAAGAAAAAGGCCCAAGAACAAAAGCGACAGTGCGATCAGAATGAACCGGACCATCGGTGGTTCGGTCAAGGCTCGGGTCGGGTCATAGCCCGATTGCCGGGGATTGATAATAACTTCCTGGTTCTCATTGCTCATAGTTTCATTTCCAACCGAACTTTATGTGGCACGGTGTCGCCCTGTCCTTGCCTGCAGCCAATTGACCCCCAGAAGTAAGAAAAAAGAGACCACCAGCATCACCACCGCGATGGCCGTTGCACCGGCATAATCATATTGCTCGAGTTTCGTGATGATCAGCAAAGGGGCAATTTCAGTTTTCATAGGCATGTTGCCTGAGATAAAAATCACCGAACCGTATTCCCCCACCGCCCGGGCGAAGGCCAAGGAAAAACCCGTGATCCAGGCCGGAACCAGGGAGGGAAAAACCACCCGGCTCAAGGTATACCAACGGTTGGCGCCCAGGCTAACCGCGGCCTTTTCCATTTCCGGATCCAGCGATTCCAAGACGGGTTGGAGGGTCCTTACCACAAATGGAAGGCCGATAAAGGTCACCGCCACGATGACGCCTAAGGGTGTGAAAGCCACATGGATACCCAATGGCTCCAACCATCTCCCCAACCATCCGTTGGTCGTGTAAAGAGCGGTCAAAGCGATGCCGGCTACCGCAGTCGGCAAGGCGAAGGGCAAGTCCACCATGGCGTCCACCAGCCTTTTCCCCGGAAACTCATAACGAACAAGTACCCAAGCCACCATAAAACCAAAGATGGAATTGATGAGGGCCCCGATAAAAGCCGCCCCAAAACTCAAGCGGTAGGAGGCCAAAACTCGGGGGCTAGTGACCGTATCCAAAAACTGGCCCCAGCTGAGACTGGTGGCTTTTAAAATAAGGGCACCCAGTGGGATAAGGACGATGAGGCACAAATAGGTCACGGTAAATCCCATCGTGAGTCCGAACCCCGGCAAAACCCCTGTTGATTTCAGCTTCATCGCATCTCCTTTAACTAACGCCCCGTTAGTTTACTTCCCAGGCAGATAAATTTGGTCAAAAACCCCGTTATCGGCGAAGAAAGCCTGTTGGGCTTTCTTCCAGCCGCCGAAAACCTTATCGATCGTGAATAGTTTGATCTTCGAAAAACGCTTCGCGTACTTGGCCGTAGCCGATTTCGAATGGGGTCGGTAATAATTCTTAGCGATGATGTCTTGGCCCTCGGCAGAATAAAGATACTGGAGATAGGCTTGCGCCACCTCAGTAGTCCCATGTTTGGCCGCCACCTTGTCCACCAAGGCCACCGGAGGTTCTGCCAGGATACTGACCGAGGGGTCCACGATCTCAAACTGGTCCTTGCCCAATTCATTCACGGCTAGGAAGGCCTCGTTCTCCCAGGCAATCAAGACATCCCCAACTCCCCTTTGCACGAAAGTAGTAGTGGACCCCCGGGCCCCCGAATCCAAGACCGGCACATTCTTATAGAGGCTTGTCACGAATTCCCGGGCTTTTTCTTCGCTCTTATATTTCTGCAAAGCGTAACCCCAAGCCGCCAGGAAATTCCACCGGGCCCCTCCAGAGGTCTTCGGGTTGGGCGTGATGACGGAGACACCGGGCTTCACCAAGTCCCCCCAATCCTTGATGCCCTTGGGGTTTCCCTTGTGCACCAGAAAAACAATGGTGGACGTGTAGGGCGTGCTGTGATCAGGCAGGCGCTTTTGCCAATCCTCTGGCAACAACTTGGCCCGCTCGGCGATGACATCGATGTCATAGGCCAATCCCAGCGTGGCCACGTCGGCCTCCAACCCGTCGATGATGGCCCGAGCCTGTTTGCCCGACCCACCGTTGGAAAGATTGATCTCCACGTCCTGCCCGGTTTTGGCTTTCCAATACTTGGCAAAAGCCGCGTCAAAATCTTGGTACAACTCCCGCGTGGGATCGTAAGAAACATTTAACAGCGTGACCTTGCCCGTTTCAGCCAAGCTAAATGACAAGGGGGTGAACAACAGTAACAAACTCAATAACCATGTGTATTTTTTCATTTTGGTTCTCCTTTTGATTTAGAGGGATATTTGGGACTGCAAGGTCCAAACATTGTATTCATCCACACCCGCCAACAAATGATTCTCCCAGTTAAGGCTCAGTTTGTAGGTATCCTTGCCTTGGAACCAATCCAAACCAACCGTGAACGTGTCCCACTCCGTATTAGCTGGATCATTAGGCCATTGGTTGAAGTTATAGCCGTCCCAACGGGCACCCAAGCGAAAATCCTTATAGCGATAGTTGGCCGAGACGTAATAACCCGTGGGGTTAATTTGGCCGGCAGGAGTTGAAAAAGCCGAAGGCACTGAGGGTGTCCATAAACTGTTATTAGCGGCATTATTGTCCAAGGTATTCAAGTTTCCCTCGATGAACTCAGCCTGAATTTTCAAACCGTTATAGGTCCAACGGCCTTCAAACCCGATATCCCAACGGGCACCATTCGGTTCCCAGCCGTCATAGGCCGAAGCGCCGATGAAGAGGTTTTTGTCGTAGGTAACGCTGACCCGTCCCGCGAAATCCTTGTCCACGTTGTTGTCTACGGTGCTTTGGCCCGAACCCTGAATGACGGAAAGGACATATTCCACTTGAAGTGGCCCCAAGGGAATTCCCGTTCCTGTCAGTTGAACGCCAATGTCTCTTTTGTTTCCGAAAGCGTTCCCTCCGATGTTGGAATAATTGTTGAAGTCCAGATCGTTGGTGGCTTGGCGGCCTTCCAAATCCTGGGCAAATTTGTTTTGGCCGAAAATCAATGTCGCGAGAGGGCTATAGGAAACCTTCCCAAACAAGTCCTTGGCGATGGTAAACGGGTTTACTGCGTCTTCTTTAATCGTGGCGGACTTCCCATTCACCGTAACAGGCCCGATACCCGGGGCCGTTTCATAACTCAAAAGGGTGGCCTGGTTGCCACCAACTCCATTGAAGCTGGCCTGGGTTGGGTCCAGTTTAATCAGCCAGCTGATTTTGGGGTCGGTACCCATTTCCGATCCGATTGAAATTTCACCCCGTTTAAATGAAAAGGCATCCCATTGGTTTTTGGAACTGGGGTAAAGCCCACCGGAGGACGCTGAACCGTTGCTGACGTGGGTATACCAAAACTGCAAGTTAACGCCCACCTTCACATTGGACTTTTCAATGGCCGAAATCCTGTTATTTAAAGCTTCCAGGTCCGATACCGTAACCACCGGCGGGCTATCCTGTGAATCCGAATCCTGCTTCGACTCATTCTCAGCCCAAACCTTGACCGTCGTCCCCTGCACGCCCAACAACAAAGCAACCAAAAAAGGCAGTAGCTTTTTCATGATTTTGAACCCCTTTTCTTTAAATTTTGGGGTCCTAAAACAAAAAATCCCGGACCCCGCTTACCGCGGGCCGGGATTATGGAAGTCCAATAATCACAACTCCGCTTTAGCACCCTGTTGATCCCGCCTCTTTGAAGCCTGATGCAGAGAGGGACACGGCCGGGGCAAGTTGGTGATTAAAGCCTCGCCGGGGTATTTTTCCTAAAAAACACCCAAAAACAAAAAACCCGAACCGCTTTATCAGCGGATCGGGTTTGGAGAAATCTCTTAACCTTTTACCGCTTTAGCTCGCTGTTCGCCCCCTTTCGGGAAGCACGCCGGAGCAAGTTGGAAACTTAAAGCCCGCGTTTGATGATTTGAAAGATACCGTTACCGCTGCTCAATGTCAAGAATGAATTTGAACAATAAATAAAAAATGACCAAACTAACCGGGTTTTACCCAAAATTTTATTTTTGAACTAAGTTCTAATTTTCAATCAACACGAGCAGCTTGCCTACTTGAAGTCCCTGCCCTCCCTTTTGAACAACGTAAAAATAAATTCCAGGTGAAACCGGTGCCCCGTTGTTGTTGCGACCATCCCAAGTGCACATGTTGGCCAGCGGCGCCAAATTTCGGGCTAACTCGCCCGAAAGAGTATAAACATCGACTTCCCCCCTGTCGGGAACACAGGATATTTTTAAAACCCCGTCACCTTTGCTGGGGTTAAAGGGATTAGGCCAAACGTGAATTTCACATGGCGAGGCTGGCGGTGTCAAAGTCACGGTCGGGGTCGGAGTATAGGATCCCGTGGGGGTATCGGTGGGAGTAAAGCTTGGTGCCGGCGTTGCTGAAGGAGTCGGGCTGGGCGTTGGGGTACTCGTGGGCGTGAGAGAAGGCGTCCCGGTCGAAGTCAAGGAAAGGGTCGGGGTATTTGAAGATGTCGCGCTTGGAGTAAGGGTCGGCGTGGAGGTTATCGAAACAGTGGGAGTTGTTGTCGGTGTTGTGGTGGGGCTGTTCGTCGGGGTGTTGGATAGGGTTTGAGAAAAAGTCATGGTGAAAGTTGGGCTTGGGGTTGATGAAGGGGTCGGTGTAGGTGTATTGGTAGGAGAATCGGTAGGAGTAATGGTTGGGGTTAAGGTTGGGGTAGGTGTGAGAGTCGGTGTATTGGATGTTGAGGAAGTGGGTGTGGGGGTATCGGTGGGAGTAGGCGTGTTGGTAATGGTTGGGGTAAAGGTGGGAGTGTCTGTGTTCGTAGGGGTGAAAGTGGGAGTTGGGGTAAAAGTTGGTGTGGGAGTGAAGGTTGGCGTGAAAGTGAGCGTATCGGTGGGTGTCCTGGTCGGTGTCGGAGAATAAGTGGGACTAGGTGTCAAGGTCAGTGTAGGGGTTAAGGTAATAGTGAAAGTCCAGGTCGGCGTAAAGGTTTGTGTGGAAGTAAAAGTTAATGTGGGTGTCCGGGTGCGTGTAACGGTCCAAGTATTGGTGAGGGTTAAAGTAGGGGTGAGGGTTGGACTATTGGTTGGAGTTGGCGAGGCGCAACTCCCTCCTGGGGTAAAAGTCGGCACGGGAGTATTGGAACTGAAATAAATTCCGCCCGGGTACCCATAGGCGTCCGCATTACCATAACCATAGGCCACCACCCCAAAAGGGATGGAGGAAGTCAAATGATGGACGCCCGGGCTGACGGAAAGCTGGACGCCCCAATAGGCCCCTTGTATGGAACTGTAGGAAGCGCCAGAGATGGGCGCGCCGTCAAAGGTCACGCTTCCCGCGATGGACGTCACCACATTCTCGTAATTCCCAGTGAAAACAGTCGTAGGAATAGAAATTAGGTAATCCGTATCGAATTCGTTGATAGGGGGTATGGAAATCATCGTCGGGTCGGCGATGTAGGTCAAACCCGAATTGTCCTGAGTTCCTCCATTGGAGAATTGCATAACATAAATCGGATTGTTGGATGTGACATAAAGTGGAATGATCTCGTTTTGGTCCACGGACCATCCCTTTTGAAGGGGTAGAAGAGCCGTTCCATTGACCGTCACGGTAGTCGCGTTGGAAGAGGAAATAAAACGAATAGTATCCCCACCTGTGCGGGTGGCCAGGGGCATCGTGAGGAATTCGGTTCCCCAATATTGAAGGGGCCAAAGCTCCTCAACTAAGTGGTTACAGGAAGGAACACCCGCCGGAACAAAATCACAAGCATGGGCCCCAAAAACGGCTACAGGTTTATCGGAAGATATTTGGGTTCCGGTTAGGTCATCCGGGACCGTGGAATCTTGGAGTTGGTATACATCCCCTTGATACAAAGTAATAACGTACGGAACTCCCGGTAGGTGGCTTCCCACCTTGATACGGGGGGTAATGGTCACGTGGGTGCAATCCTGGGTACCCACTACCGCGAACTCGGTGCTGATAAGGGACGAGCTACTGTAAGTTTCATTCTTATAAGAGCAAACCATGTAGCTAGTGCCCAATGCCTCAACTGGCAAACCGGTATAGCCGTCACTGGCGAATTGAACATAGTTCAATCCATAAACCGAGACCTGGTTGATAGCCGTCACGTGAATGCCAATTGCCGCGATTCCATCGGCCGAGGTGGCTTCGGCGGCGGTAGGTATAAAAATTTGAGTGGAAGCGCCCGCGGCCACTGTGTAGGGTGCGGTGAACCCCAAACCGGGTATCTGGACTTGTCCCGAATTATCTGTAGCGCTGGAGATGAATAATTGAAGGGTAGTGGGAGTGCTTCCCCCGCCAAAACCACGGGGAAAGGACAGCCAAAACTCGGTTCCCTTGCTGGTAATGGCGGCCCCAGCCAAGGTGACACCAGCACCCCAAACGCCGGCGCAAATCAAGGAAATCAAAAGTATTTTGAGGAGTTTAAAAGCTCGTGTTGAAGAAACCATATGCTTTTCTAACGGCAGTTTCCCTGAACAATGAAGGCCCACAATGAATGGAATGCGGATTACGTCGAAGTTTCCCCACCAAAATGTTGAATTGTCTTTAATAAATCAGGGGAAATTCGGATTGAGGGTATTTCTCTCGGCGAACTGCAGGCGCAGGAAAGAGCGTCGTCATGAAGGGTTAATACATCACCCGAATCTGAAAAAGTAAGCGGCCAAAGGATGCAAACTTCCGGTTTTATAGTTCCCAAGGGCAAATCAAGATTTTTCTCAATGGTGTGCAATGAACAGCGAATCAATCCATTCGCCTCATAGGCAAAAACACAAAGGCCATTATCATGCGTGTCGATCGCGTAAACACCCTTCTCCGCTTTTTCAAAGACATTGGCGAACCCATCGTCCGTTTTAAGATGCGGGCAGAACTTCGCGGCTTCGGGCAAGTAGGGGATGATCTTTTTTAAACCCTCTTCACTTACGCAAACGTCATATTTCGCGCAGCAAGACTCGGAAACCTCGGAACAACCCCTGCATTCATGATCAATGGAACAGATCGCCTTTAGGTCAATGCCGACAACTCGTTTACTTTCACTTGTCGAGGGCTTCCCCTTTCCAAGGGGCAATCGTTTTGATCTCAGGGGGATTATTTTTCGTTTCAAACACAAACTCCACGCGCGGGACAGCGACTTAAGGGATTTTTTCCACTGTCCGCCATGCCACCCCATGGTTTCCCATCGGGGTTCACGGGAGATTTATTTTTTATTTTTGAAACAAAGCAACCGCCAATAACCAAACGGCTGGATGGGAATGTCTTTCGAGCCGTTCAATCCGGCCTTGTTCAGAAACTCGTCCAAGTAAAAGAGGGGTTCAAAACCCAGGAGGGGCGCCAGGGGACTCAAGGCACCCTCGATTACACTCGAAACGGATCTTTTTTGGCTGAAGTGGTTCAGGATAAAAATAGATCCATTGGGGCGGGTTACCCTTTTCATTTCCCTGATCATGGCCACCGGATCGGGCGTAACCGAAGCCACGAACATGGCGATGCTCCTGTCGAAGGAATTATCCTGAAAATCCAACTTTTGGGCGTCCATCAAATGAAGCTGTACGTTGTCCAGGCCCATATGGTCGACCCGTTGTTGTGCCTGTTCAAGCATTTCAGCCGTCAGGTCGATTCCGGTGATATCGATGTTTGAGGGATAGAGCGGCAGGGACAACCCGGTTCCAATCCCAATTTCCAAAACCCGATGGCCGCTTTTGAGCTCCATTCGTCTTACGGCTTCCGCCCGGCCAGGGTTCAACCCGAAAACATAAAAACGCGCGAAAAACTTATAGCTTGATAAAACCGAAGTGTTATCCATCGTTGTCCAACCTCTCGACTTTGGATTTATTTATGCTGGCATTTTACAGCCCGGCCCCAGGAAAACAAGGAGCTAGTAAAGCATGATTACATGCGGGTTAAATCAAGCGGAACACCTGACAGACGAAGATTCTCTCTCTATAAATCCGAGACCGCAAGCCCCGCAATTTTGATTTCTCTGTGGAACTATGGATCTTATTTCCCTTTTCTGCGCATCCACTTTCCAAAGGCGGAAAGGACCCTTTCCCGAGGCCAGTCTCAAGGCTTCACGGGCCTGCAAATATCCAATGGCCTGTGAAAAGGAACCAAGCACCCCTGCTTCCTGGCAAGTGGCCATGGCAAAGGGTGGTGGAATTTTGGGAATCAAACAACGCAGGCAGGCCGTTTGGCCCGGAAGGACGGGCAAAACCTGTCCTTCGAATTTTACGACGCCGGCGTGCGCAAAGGGTTTCCTCAACTTCACGCACCAGTCATTCAGGAAAAACTTCTTTTCAAGCCGGTCCAAACCATCGATAACCAGATCATATTCATTCAAATATTTTTCGGCGTTTTCAGCGCCAAATGCTTGAGGTATAAGAATGGTTTTCGTTTTTGGATAATGGGTTTTAAGATACTCGGAGGCTGCTTCCACTTTGAAACGGCCCAAATCCTTATCCGAGTAAAGAATCTGCCGGTGCAGGTTGGATAACTCGACCTTATCCGGGTCCATCAGGCCAAGCGTCTCCACTCCCTCCTCCGCCAAGGCGAGCGAGGCGGGACAGCCAAGGCCTCCAACCCCAACAATAAGTATTCTCAATTTTCCCACTATTCCCTCACAAATAGGCCATCACGATAAATATGGCCCCCACTCCAAAAAGAATGTATGCGGTACCTTTTAACGCGTAATAGGCCCACCCGGAATTTACTTCGGTTTTGGCCGGATAAAAAAAGAAAGTTTGGGCCACTTGAAAAAAAATAACCCCCAAAAGGGCCAAACCCAGACCCGCCATGACATTTCCCATGATTTTCAAACCACCCAATAACTTGTATTGTTCGATATCCTGAATTTTTCAAAATCCAGGACCCCTTTTCACCTTTTCAAGGGCCCTCTCAACATCAATAAGCCCCCCGAATGTGCGACGCCACTTCTTTCTTATAAAATTCACTTAATTTTTGGTGCAGGTCTCTCGACAAGGGCGGCAGGTCACTCGCCTTAGCGTTTTCGATAGCCTGCCCGGGATTTTTTGCCCCTGGGATAATGGTCGTCACCGCGTCAAAATCCAGGCACCAACGATTTGCCATTTGGCTTAGGGTCATTCCGGCCGGCACCATCAACTTGAGTTTATCCGCTAGCTCCACACCCTTCTCGAATGGCAACCCCGCGAACGTCTCCCCGACGTTAAAAGCGTCTCCGTTCCGGTTATAAGTCCGGTGGTCCCCCGGCGCGAATTGGGTGTCTTTCTTGTATTTACCGGCCAAAAGGCCGCTTGCCAATGGCAACCGAACGATCAACGCGATGCCTTTGGCCTTCGCTTTTTCAAATAAAACATCAATAGGTTTTTGCCGGAAGATGTTGAAGATTATCTGGAGGGATGCCACACCCTCTTGTTCAAGGCAGAAGAGTCCCTCCTCCACGGTTTCAACGCTGGCGCCAAAATTTTTGATCTTCCCTTCTTTCTTTAACATTCTTAACCACTCAAACACTTCACCTTTTTTAAAGACCTCAAAGGAAGGGCAATGGAGCTGGGTTAGGTCCAGTGAATCCACGCCTAACCTTTGGAGCGAGGCTTCGGTATGCTTTCGAAAGGCGTCCCAGGAAACATTTTTGGGCCATCCCGGGTCCGGGTACCGGATGAGCTTGGTGGCGACAAAAACCTTCGCCTTGGATTCCTTAAGGAATTTTCCAATGATGCTCTCGCTTCGGCCCACGCCGTAAACGTCCGCTGTGTCAAAAAAATTAATGCCGGCTTCCACCGACGCCTTCAGGATTTTCAAAGCTACTTCCTCAGTCACATCACCCCAATCGCCCCCAAATTGCCAGGTTCCCACCCCCACTTCCGACACAGGAATCCCCGTCTTGCCAAATGGTCTCTGTTTCATTAACCCCTCTCCTTATTTGCCAGTTCCAGTTCTCACCAAGATCATTTTCCTCAATTCCCTTCCACCTTTGGAATAAACCACATAATACATTCCCGGCGGCGAATCTTGTCCCTCATCGTTCTTGCCGTCCCATTCCGCCCAGTCGTCTTCTTCAGCCACGACCTTTTTTTCAAAAAGGTTCCTCAAATGGTGGCCCTCCCTATCGAAAATCTCAAGCCGGTAAAAACCCGGGCCGTCGGCGAAACTCATGTAAATGTTAGCAGGAGGGATGCCAAACACAATGGTTTGTCCACCCGATGTAAGCGGAACCACGGTAAAAACGGGAGTCCAAGTGGGGGGAATGACCTTAAGGTCCGTAATCGGAGCGGTTTCCTCCTGTGAAGTAGCTGTTGCGGTTTGGGTAAAAGCCATTGTTGGCGTGGGCGTTATCCAAGACGTTCTTGTTCTTTTCACCCTTAAAACGGGGCGTGGATAAACCCGAAGTGGAATTGGCGTCCAGGTGGGAGCAACGCCTAACATTACCGGAGGAAGCGCTCTTGAGGTCGCAATTGGGGTGGGTGTCGGTGTGGGCAACCGCACCGAATGCCTCAAGTCGGGTTGGGTAACGACGATCGGCTCAATCCTGAAAACCTGAGTGACGGTGGGGGTCGGAGGAGGAGCCGGCACCGAAAGCCGTGGGCCGGGGTGGCTAACGACGACCGGCTTAACCCCTGGGCTCTTAGTGATGGTATCGCAATTGGGATTTGGGGAAATATCGAGTAAAAATTTCCGCCGGAAAAGGTGTTTTTCTCCCACCGTCCGGACTTTTGGGGAAAAAGAAGAAGCCGAAAGAAACTGGAACAATCCGCCAAATTGAGCGAGATTCAGGATCGCAAGACCGGGAATACTGTTCCCGGTGTTTCGGGCCAACACCCAGGAACTATCATCGTAATTGAACCTCTGCCAACCTGTTGGATTTCCCATCTGATAATTTGGATTGTAATAAGCCTGATGTTGGTCCGCCTCATTGCTCGACAATATCTTCTTTGTGCCGTCCGAAAATTTCATTAGAAGTACATAAGCGATACCCACAAAATCGTTGTTTGGATCAACCGGCATTGTGCTGTCATCTACTTCAATCGCAAGAACATTATTTCCCTTAAAAAGGCAAAGAGACTTAGGAATCGCAATAGTTTTTTGGGGGCCTTTATCGGCCCCAGTTCGAGGAACGCTATCAATAATTGGAATGCCATTGAGCGAAATATCCGCCCAATCATCCACCGAGATATAAAAAGTGGCCGCGGTCAAATAGGGGCTGGAAACCTGTGCTCGCAAAGGAGAGAGCACCCCCAGAAAAATCAGAATGGCGAAAAAACCGGAAACTTTGAGAACTTTTGGCCCAGCCAACCGTCTTATGATTGTGCCGGTTTTAAACAACGGAATGGAGAAAGGGGATAAAATAAGGGCCATGAAAAAAACATTTCCTTGGGCAATAGTTTTTCTCATCATAACGGCTCTTTCCTGCTCCAAACAACAGCCCTCTTCCCAGTCCACCCCAACCCCTACGACCTTCATGTCTATCGACCTGGACAAGCCTGTTTCAACCCCGGCCCAAATCGCGGCCCTGCTTCCCACCCAAACCCTAACGAAGTCCCCGACGCCTTTTGAGGGGACTCCTGAACCACCCGAATATGTCATGGAAAAGATCAAAGGAACGGTGCTCATCAAAAACCAGGATTCAACGGCTCCGGAGGAAGCCGAAGAGGAAGAGACCGTTGAAGGCGGTGACGAGATCATTACCAAGAACAATTCGGAAGTCTCCTTGACCTTGGATGAAAACACCATGTTCCACCTGGGCCCCAACAGCGACGTCAAGGTTAGTCAATTGCTTTGGAATAACTCAAACGGCTTCATCAGCCGGCTGGAATTGCGGGCCGGAAAAATCCTTTCAGAGGTGGAAAAACTCGCCCAAAGTGATTCCACTTTCGAGGTCAATTCGGGCGGGGTGGTTTGCGGCGTCCGGGGAACGGCTTTCGAGGTACAAAACCAGGAAGGCACCGTTCATATGAGCACTTTCCACGGGGTTGTCGAAATGAAAAAGGGCGCTCTCGTCCAACGGGTGAACGCTAATGAGCATTCCGCCTTTTTAATCAAGAGGGGTGCCTTTCTTCCGAACAGGGTCCTTAAGCCCGCCGAAAGGAGCCATTACAAGGTTTGGTTAAAGCAAAAAGCCATGGTTCAAGAAAGGTTCCGGCAAAGGCAAACCCTTCACCAGTCCATGAACCGGCTCACACCCGAGGAAAGAAGTCTGGTCCTCCAAAAGATGGGCCAGGCCAAGTCAAGGAACCGTTTGAAAATCATGCGCCAGGAATTAGGGAAAAATCGTGTTGAAAGCCTTAATATCGGGAAAAAGGCTCTCCTTAAACCCGGAAAGAAAGAACCCCTTCAGGAAAGGCCGCGATCTCTACAAAGAGCCCGCCCAAATCCGAAACCTAATTCCTTTCAGTCAAGACCAAATCAAAAGCATCAACCCGGAAAGAACCGTCCGCTCCAAGGTTTGAAAAAACGGCAAGTACAAAAATCCCTTTCTCGAAAACTTCAAAACCCTCCCAATAGGTACCAGGGCCAGCCCCAGCTCCAAAAACATCCCAACGGCACCTTATCCACTCCCCGGAAGCCATTACAAACGCAAAAAAACAAACAACAGCCTAAGAACAAGCAAAAACCGGATAACAAGAAAAAAAGGGAAGAGGAAAATAAAAATAGGTAGGCCGGAACTTCTGAAGTTTCAAAAAATAAAGCCCATGAGTTTACCGCTTCGCTTCCATCCGGTTTTGGTGCATGAAAAAAGTAACCTCGGCCCCGAACAAAACCACCGTCCACGACAGGTAAAACCAGATCAAGATCATGGGAATAACCCAAAGCGCCCCATAAACCCGCGAGCCCGCCAGCACGTGCAAGGTGTACCAGTTCATGGTGGCCTGAGCCGCTTCCAGCAGGAACGCGACCAGGAGCCCCGTCCAGAAAGCCGATCGCCGGTCCACTTTGGTATTGGGAATCCAGAGGTACATCCAGGAACAAATGGCCCACAGGGCCAGAAATGGGAGAAAAATAGAAAAAAACCACCCTTCCATCATGGGTTGGAAAAAGCCGATTGCCTTCACCCAGCCTTTCATGGTAAGAATCAAGCTGGCCAAAAGCGGGGCCCCTATTAAAAAAATTGTGTGCCGCGTTATTTGGGACACTAGGGGCCTTCCCTTTTCTAAACCCCACAGGTAGTTGAAGGAACCTTCCACATCACGCAAAAGAAGGAAAACCACCATCGCAAACCCGAACAATCCCAACCACCCGGCCTTATGGGCATGAATGGCGAATTTTTGAACCGACCGCCGGATTTGTTGTTTGCCAGCCTGGTTCAACTCTTGAAGGCTTTGCTTTTCGGATGGATCCAGCCCCGAATCCTTGGCTACCGTGTCCACGGGGTAAAGAACGTCCACAATCTTGTCCAGAAGTTGTTCCCTTTTTTGGGAAAAAGCGTCACCCGCGAGAACCGCCATGATGACCGCTAGCGCGGGCACCAGGGTAAGGGCCGTCTTAAAAGCCAACGAACTGGCGTAAAGGCGCTTATGCCCTTGCATCTTGTTCGGCGATTTACTCAGGACATTCATGACGGCCCTGGCGAGGAACTTTAAATCGTCCAGCGGACTTTTCCGGGAAACGAATCGTTTGTGACTGTGAAAATAATTCGCCAAAAGATCTCCATCCAAAAGGTAGAATAAAGCCATTGTAAGCGAAACAAACACTAAAGAAAAAAGCTTATACTTTTCGGTAGCGTCTCAGTTTGTCATTGCGAGGAACGAACTTCGTGACGAAGCAACCCAAGTTCATGGGTTATTTTCGCTTTTAAACGGAACGTCAAACCAACTTCAAAAGGCGTATTTATTACCCCCATAAACTGAGGTTGCCGCGTCGCTAACACCTATGAAAGACGCTCCTCGCAATGACAGATAACATTTTCCAAACTAATACACTACCCACTTTCCCAAGAGGCCTCGTGCGAATTCCTAAAACCCTTCCCTTGCGTTACCAAACCCCACCCGAATGGGCCGAGGGGGTTCTGTTGGAACCTCTCGAATTGCTTTCCGACCAGGCCTATCTCGAAAAAAAGGCAGCTAATAACGCCCTGGAATTTTTGAATCTCTGGCCCAGCGCCGGCCCCCCGGATCATTGGCTCTCCTCCATCGCCACCATCGCCCAGGACGAGACGTCACATCTCAAAGCGGTGTTAAAACTACTGGAAAAAAAGGGTGGAGTCCTGGCCCGGTCGCATAAAAACCCTTATGCCTTGGATTTGAGAACGCTCGTCCGGAAGGGTAAGGGAGGTCAGGAACTGGCCGACCGTCTTCTGGTCTCGGCCCTCATCGAGGCCCGTTCCTGCGAGCGATTTGAGCGTTTGGCAGAATCGTCCAAAGACAGCGAACTTTCGAAATTTTATGCTGGTCTCATCGCTTCGGAAAATGGCCATTACCAATTATTCGTCGACATGGCCATGAAGGTCTTGGCGCCCAGGGAAGTGGAAAACCGTTGGGATAAGTTGTTGGAAGAAGAAGCCAAAATTATCCAAGCCCAGGCTTCCGGGCCCCGCATTCATAGCGGCACGTTATAGGGTCGCGATCACTACAACACGTTTTTGCCCTTCCGGATCAGCTATTGGCAATTCCAAGTTTTCCATATTCGCAAAAATCACCTGAGCGAATCCCGATTCCTTCAGCCACCCGGCGATACTTTCCAAGGGAAAGGTATAATTGGACAAGGATTCGTCCATGGAGCGGCCTTGGAAATTTCCCTTCAGCCGCATGACAGCCTTTCCGGCGGATTCCTCGAAGGTTCCCGTGGCCTCCATTTGGCCTTCATCCCATTGTGTGGATTCAGCGTAAACCCACTCCCGAAGACCCTTGACCGTATGATAGTCGAAAAGAAAATAACCGTCCCTAGCCATGCACTTTTTCACTGAGGCGAAACAACCTTTTAACTTTTCTTTTCGGTCTAGGTGGTTCATAGAGTTGTAGGTGGAAAAAACGAGGCCGAAAGGGCCTGCCAAATCAAAGCCCGAGATGTCCCCCTGAATGAAACCGGCCTCTCCTCTGATTCTATGCTTAGCGCAACGGATTTCCGCCAGGGCCAACATATCGGCCGAAAGATCGAGGCCGGTAACCTCGTAGCCGGCTTCCAGGAACCTTAAGGCAAGGCGTCCCGTGCCGCACCCAAGATCAAGCACCTTTGGATTCCGGGCGGCAGCCGCCTTTGAGGCGAAGAATCTCAAGAGAATCGGGGCTGCTTTTTCGGCGTAATCCCCGAAAAACCGGTCGTAAAATCGAGCGAAATCTTCCCCGTAGCCGCTCATTACTCATCCTTCCAGGCACTATATCCCTTGGCCATTTTAACAATTCTCCTTGGTTTAAAACCCATTTTGGAGATTCAGCAAAAACTTACTGATAAAACAGTTTGGTATGATTGGGGTGTGGTGTTGATGCCGCGCAAAGGAGGATTTTCATGAAAACAATAAGTCAAAAGGGCGAAGGTGCTTTAAAAACTATCCTTTTGTTATTCATTCTCGCAGGAGCCCTTTATGCAGGCTATATATTTCTATGGCCAATGGTGTCAGGCCCAGGGAGCCAATCCGCTTCCGCCGACGCCACCCCCACACCCGGAGAAGCGAAAGCTGGGTCCCCTGCCGCGGCGGCGGTTCAAGGTGCCCAGGCGGCAGGCGATCTTTACAGCAGCGGCCGATGATCCCAAGGCTCGCTAACTGGTAGATGATTAAACACTATCCGTATGGCTGGCAGCTTCAAACTCATCTTCCAAACTGAAATAGCGTTCGCCCATGTCACAGCAAATAGTAACAATTCGCGCCTCAGGGCCGAATTTTTTCGCAATTTTCAGGGCTGCCGCCACGTTGGCGCCTGAGGATATCCCCAAAAGCAAACCCTCTTCCCTCGCCAATCGCTTAGTCATTGCGAAAGCTTCTTTGTCCTCGATGGTAATGACCTCATCCAATACCGAACGATTTAAAACCGTGGGAATAAAACCCGCGCCAATACCCTGGATTCGGTGAACCCCGGGTTTGCCGCCCGACAAAACCGCCGAGGCCGT
Source organism: candidate division FCPU426 bacterium (assembly GCA_003152075.1). GTDB lineage: Bacteria > Oederibacteriota > Muellerivitia > Muellerivitales > Muellerivitaceae > PALSA-1180. The sequence goes on along the minus strand of PLZG01000023.1, from coordinate 38,148 downwards.
TGGCTCCACTCCGATGATTTTCACTTTCGGACGCTTTTCTTTAAAGTATTCCCCCACTCCAGTGATCGTGCCTCCCGTTCCAATACCCGCCACAAAGACATCAAATTTCCCCTCAGTATCTTTCTCAATTTCGGGGGCGGTGCTTTTTTTGTGAGCTTCTGGATTGGCGCGGTTGGCAAACTGTTCGGGCATAAAATAGTGGGGATTTTGGTCCTTGATCTCCTTGGCTTTTTTGAGCGCTTCGGTCATAAGACCCCTGGCGGGAGTCAGGACCAACTCGGCACCATAAGCCTTCAAAAGTACTCGACGTTCCTGGCTCATATCCTCTGGCATGACCAAAATGAGTTTGTATCCCCTTTGGGCGCATACCATTGCCAACCCAATGCCCGTGTTGCCGCTGGTGGGCTCCACCAGGGTCCCCCCGGCTTTTAAAACTCCCCTTTTTTCCGCGTCCTCGATCATGGCCAAGGCGATACGGTCTTTCACGCTCCCACCCGGGTTATAAAACTCTAGCTTGCAAAGGATCTGGGCATGGCCATTTTCGGAAATGCGTTGGAGTTTCAAAAGCGGTGTATTGCCGATCAGGTGGGTGATATTGGTGGCAAGGGGGTAACGGTTGTAAGTCACGGGGTCACCACCACGCCCTCGTCAAGAAGTAGCGCGGGACACTTGGGACTTGACCGGACTTCGTGCCTGAAAGAAGTTCCTTCTTCGAGAGAATTAATCCAAACCCGGCCTTCAAGGGGCGATTGTTCATTTAAAATCCATAGAAGGGCTTCCGAGGCAGCCATTGCCCCTAAAATTCTTTGAACCGTTGGTTCGGCCTGAGCAAAAGCCTTGGGATTCATCACCTCAAAACACTCCAGGCAAGGACATTGCCCATTCAGGTGCTTCGTCAAAAAAAGGGAATATCCACTTCCGGAAAGCCAGGCAAATAGAGTTGGCTTGGATTGGGCACGCAATTGCCGGCTTATCTCTCGGCGAAGATCGGTTTTTTCAGTGACGACTATGGCCAAGGAAAAGGAGGAAAGCTGGGATGGCGGGGAGTCGACCACAATGATTTTTGAAAGGCCCGTCGACTCAAGCGCCTTTTGGGCCGCTTGAAGGGTAACGCCCTCGCCCGCTAATAAAACAGTGGAAGATTCCCACTTTTTTTGGCCTGCCATCCCGACCGAGGGAAGAATAACCTGGCGGGAAAATCGCTCGTTCAAATCCGGTGTCGCCATAAAAATTACTCGACGACATCTTTTTCGATGGGATTGACGTCAATGCCCTGACTTGAAAGTTCGGCCAAGGCCTCTTTGACCACCTTTTCTTCTCCGGCAATTTCCATCTGAACGTAGCCAAACCCCTTAGTAATGCTGGCCCGGCGGACATTGACCGTAATGTCGTACTTTTTAATTATCTTGGAAAGGACGGGTTCAGTTACCAAGTTGTTGGGATAATCCAGCTCGACGAGTTTTTTCATGATGGGCACGGGAAGCTCCTGCTTTTAAAACAGAATTAAAAATTAAAGTTTAGGGAATTAAAAAAGGTTGAGCCCGCCTGCGATGGCCGGAACGATAGAAACCTGATCCCCGGCCTTCACCGCGGTGGCTTCCCCCTGAAGGAAACGGATGTCTTCCTCGTTCAAGTAAATATTCACGAACCGGCGAATATTGCCCTTTTCGTCGCAAATGCGGTCCTTCAATCCGTTATAGTTTTTGCCCAAGTCATTGATCAGGTCGCCGACAGTGGCGCCCTCGGCGTTCACTTCGGCTTGATTGTTCGTCAAATTCCGCAAGGGTGTGGGAATCAGTACTTTCACGGCCATGAAAAATCCTCCTGGAGTTAGGTGACCGATGAATTATGACCGAAAAGGGCTCAGTTTTTCTAGGGTAAAATCAAATCCGCTAATAGACCCCAACCCCTTCCCTTCTCGATTTTCACCCGGTGGTATTTACCCCCGGACCAGTAAACCCGATAGACATTGGCGTCAGGCTTGGAAGCGATAACCCGGGCCTTTTCCCCCACCACCTCAAGAGCGGCGCAATTGTCCATGGCGATGGCGACCCCGGGAGCCATCTTCATCATTTCCTTCAATTCCGGTTTCCTTTCTTTCTCAACGTCATAATGAGGACAAGCCAAGGCGTCAATAAAACCCAATCCCGTGACCTTGATGAGTTTAGCTTTAGGTTTACGGAACTTGCGGGAATCCGAATTTCCCTGCCTGAACCAGCAAATGGCTCCCGCGCTTGGACCGCACAAAACCTTTCCTAATCGATGTGCTTTTCCCAAAACCTTATCCACACCCAGCTTCTTCCACCGGTTCATCATCAGCAGGGTATTACCCCCGCCTACGTAAACAATGTCAGCGCTTAGGATTTTTCGGCTAATTTCGGCGCGGGAAGGTTTTTCCTTGATCAAAAAAAGAGTGTCCACCCGGCAACCCATTTTCCGCCCAAAGTGGTTTCTGACCGTCCGGACATAAGCCGGATCGTCCGAAGTGGCCGTGGGCAGGAATAGTAAACGGGGATTCTTCTTGTTGGAAAGCCGGATGATTTCACGGCTGATAGGTGTTACCTCAGACTTGGCCGGACCCCATCCCAGTTTTCCGCCACCGATTGCCACGATCTTTTGGATCATGGTCAACCCCGGGGGGGTGCGTCATTCCTTTTCGGTCTGTACCGAGAGGTCGAATAAAATGTCCAGCCAAGGGTCAGAAGGGAAAGAATGATGGAAAAGAGCTGTAATTTATCCTTCCAAGACCCTGACGCTATCCAAGGACTGCTTTTCTTTATCTTTTCCATAAACTGCCGGAGATCTAAATTGTCCGGATGAAGCCGTAAGCTTTCCTGCATGGCCACCACTGCTTCGGTACGGTTGGCCGATTGGTAATAGGCCTCTCCGAGAAATTGATAGGCTTGCCAATAGTCCGGTCTTTGGTCCACGGCGGCGCGGAAATATTGGACGGCTTTCTCGTAATCCTTCTGTTTCATTAAATCCATTCCGGCGTTGTAGTAATCCTCCGGGGAAGTCGCCCAAGACGGAACGGTTCCTAAAACGAATGCCAAGAACATAAATACTTTTCCCATCGATGAACTCCTCAAGGATTCTCTTCCATGAACTCCACGCATTCATCCCTGATGTCCTGCAGTTCCCTGTCACGGACTTTCCGGATGCACTTCAGGCGATGCCTATACTCTGCCGCTTGCGCCTGGTCATCATCAGCGAAATCGGCCCCATAATTCATCAATAAAGTGTCTAACCGGGCCACCAAATGGCGGTTGGCCTTCAACTGTTGGAGGAAAAGCCTGGGATTGCGGCAGATGAGTTTTCCCAGGGTGACATCCAGGGACTCGGCGAATTTCCCATCCGCGATAGTGTAAAGCTTGAAAGCCAGCATCACCGAATTGGCTTTGCTCCTGAAAATTTGCCCTTCCAATGCCCCCAGGCCCTTCAAAATAAATTTCTCAGTTTCAGCGTGGTTCGTCCGGGCCACCGGAGGCGCCGAATACCCCAGGTCACGAGGTAAATAGGAGCATACCTTTGCGGCGGTTGTGTCGGTTGGAGCTTTCGAGTAAAGGGCGTAAGCGGCTCTCAAGGAATCCCAATCCACGTTGGTTTCAGCCCTCGCGGGGCGGGCCCAAACCGCCAGGCTTAAAATCGCCAAAGCCACCATGAATCGCCGGACACGGTTCGAGGGAAACATGGGCAAGAATTTCTCGCTTATTGAATTATTTTAGGAACAACGAGGCTTTACAGGCCTCAAGCCGGCACTAAATGAGCCGCCTCAAACGCTTCCATGTTGGGTTGAATAACCGTGACGCTTTTCAAATGGTCCGCCACCGCTTCTTGGGTCTTAAGACCTGTACCCGTGATATAGGCCACCGTTAACGCCTTGGGATTCAAGGCGCCCGACTCAGCCAGTTTTTTCAAGCAAGCCACGGTCACACCCCCGGCCGTCTCAGCGAATATTCCCTCGGTCCTGGCTAATAACTTAATGCCCTCGACAATTTCCTCGTCGGTGGCCATTTCGGCCCCTCCATCGGTGTCCGAGATAGTTTTGAGGGCATAATATCCGTCAGCCGGATTGCCGATGGCTAGGGATTTGGCGATAGTATTGGGTTTCACCGGTCGGAAAGTGTCGGTCTTGGCCTTGTAAGCCGTGGTGACCGGCGAACAACCCGATGCCTGGGCCGCGAAGACCCGCATTTTCTTGTCGGGAATAAGACCAACCTTGATGAATTCCTGAGTGCCTTTCCAAATTTTTGTCAGGAGTGACCCAGAAGCCACCGGCACCACCACCTGATCCGGGGCCTTCCACCCCAATTGCTCGGCCGTCTCGAAAGCCAAGGTCTTGGAACCTTCGGCGTAATAGGGCCTCATATTGATATTGACGAAAGCCCATTTGTATTTACCCGCGATCTCGCTGCAGAGGCGGTTCACGTCGTCGTAATTACCCTTCACCCCGATCAGGTTTGGATCGTATATCAAAGATCCAATGACCTTGCCTTTTTCCAGGTCAGAGGGAATAAAAACGTAGCGCTTAAGCTTACCCCTGGCGCCGTAAGCCGCAACAGCGTTGGCCAGGTTGCCCGTGGAGGCGCAGGCCAAGGTGTCAAAGCCCAGTTCCAGGGCCCGGGTGGAAGCTACCGCCACCACGCGGTCCTTGAAAGAGTGGGTCGGATTGGCGCAATCGTTCTTGATATAGAGGTTGGAAAGGCCCAGTTCTTTCCCAAGCCGGTCGGCGCGGATGAGCGGCGTATAGCCCTCTTCCAAGGTGTTGTAGGTGGTTCCCTCGACCGGAAGAAGCTCCCGGTAACGCCAGATATTCAGGGGACGGGAGGCGATTTTTTCCCGGGAAATATCCTTTTTTATTTTTTCATAGTCATAGGCCGCTTCCAGGGGGCCAAAACAAAACTCGCAAACATATTTGGCGGTTTTCTCGTATTCCTGGCCGCATTCCCGGCATTTCAACGATTTTACCCAACTCATCCGCTTCTCCCCTTCCGCTCTCCGCTGGGGCCTTATCAAAAATAAAAAAAGGCCTCCATCGTGAGATGGAAGCCTTTTAAATTTGGTTTTCCATCTCTCATCTTACTCCGGTTCAAAGTTAAAGACCGGAGCAGGAATTGGCACCTAACAATCCCCATAGGGAATCTGGTTGCCGTGGCTTCATAGGGCCTGTCCCTCCGCCACTCTCGATAAGAGCGTTAAATTGTAAGCTGAGTTTACTCAGAGTCCCCACGGCTGTCAATAGAAGGGCCTCAGGCTCCCGTCGCCACCTCGATTTTCAATATCTGATATTGTAAGAGTCCCGCCGGAACCTGGATATTCACCTTCTCGCCGACTTTCTTCCCGATCATGCCCATGGCAATAGGTGTACGCAGGGAGATTTTATTTTCGGCGAAGTTCGCCTCCTCCTCGCCCACGATACGGTAAATCTCTTCCTGCTTGGTTTTTAAATCTTTAACCGTAACGATACAACCGATCGAAACATGTTCGCCCGTGATATTTTCGTCTTCCAAAATGCGGGCCCGGGAGAGTTTGTCCCCCAATTCCCGAATCCGGGCTTCGAGCAAGCCCTGCTCCTGTTTCGCGGCGTCATATTCGGCGTTTTCCTTCAGGTCTCCGTGCGCCCGAGCCTCTTCTAGAGCCTTAGCTATCAGCGGACGCCGGACAATTTTCAATTTATCTAGTTCTTCCTGGAGCTTGTCTCGGGTAGCCCGGGAAACTAAAAAATCTGCCATGTTATTCTCCTGAAATGGACTTGGTTATTTGCCGCTCTTCTGGCACTTTTGGCACAGCCCGTAAAGCTGCATCCGGTGGAAAGTGATCTTAAAACCATGTTTCCGGCTGACTTGCTCCTGCAGTTCCTCGATCTGCGGGTTCAAAAACTCGATGTAGGTGTCACACTTGGTGCAGATCATATGGTCGTGATGCTCGCGGTTGAAATCGGGTTCATATTGGATCCTGCCATTCCCAAAATCCAACTCCCTGGCCAGCCCACATTGGGTCATATGCTTGAGAGTCCGATAAACAGTAGCGAAACCAACGTGCGCCAGCTTTTCCTTTGCCCTTTGGTAAAGTTCCTCGGCGGAAATATGGCCCCGGTGGCTCAAGAAGGTCCGCAAAATAAGCTCACGTTGGGCAGTCAACTTCAGGTCCTTTTCCTTCAAATAGTGGCTGAAGACCTCGTATTCCCGGCCCTTATCCTTGGTCAAAATTTTCATAACGGAATATCCTTCGCCAACATAAGGGTTTTTTCAATGGTTTAAACAGGAATTAATTTAGCATGACTGGCATCAGAACATTGGACCGGACAACATGTTGGAAGGCGCCTGCGATATTATCAGTGACATCGCTTAAGGTTTGAAGATAGTCCTCTTCCACCTCTCGACTTTCCACCAAAAAGGATGTTTTCAAAAGCACGGACAATTGTCCCTTGATGACCTTGGAAACCCTCAACATCTCGTTTCGGAAATAATCCGGATGGTCCCTTCGAACCCTTTTAAAGGTCTTGGGACGGGAATATTTCTTTTGATTGATCGAAATGGAGGCGATCATTTGGCCCAGATGGTTCTCAAGCATCGCTCGGTCGATATGTTGGCCGTGAACAAGCCGTTCGATTAAGACTTCCAAGTAAGAAACATGCGAAAAAAGTTCCCGGTAAAGCTCCAAAAAGCTTTCCCGAACATCGGAGTCCTGTGAAAGTCCCATGGTTCCCCCCGATCAAGCCTTTTAGGAATTATACCCCTTTTCACCCCTCAAGCAAGGCTTGCCCAACACCAGCCCCGAAGCGGTCGGCCCATAGTTAACAACTAAAAGCACATGTAAGATAATCTCATTCAGCTAGGAGTTTCTCGACGGCACTAGTAAATTGCTCTTCCGGATGGACTCCTACGAAGGAGAGAGCAACCTTTCCACTTTTATCAATAAAAAATGTGGAGGGGATGGGATTAATCCCGTAGTTTTTCAAGGTATCGATGCTCGCCAAACCGACTGGGTAATTAATCCCATAGTTGCCCATGAACTGGCGAAAGAAATCCTTAGGTTTGCTGTCGTTAAGTTCCACTGAGAGACCCAGGATTTCAAGCCCTCTGGAGTGGTAGGTGTTATACAGTTTCACTAGCGACGGCAGTTCCATTCGGCAGGGGCCGCACCAAGTGGCCCAAAAATCCAGGACGACCACTTTTCCCTTTAATTGGCCCAAAATCGGGGCGGTTCCTGAATAATTCAAAAAGTCCGCTTGAATTTCCGCGGCGGAGGTTCGACTTCCCGGCGAAATTAATTCAACGCCATTGTCACTCGATCCGCAGCCCACTAGGAATCCCATGACAAGTAGGAAAAAAATTATTTTCTTCAAAAGGCACCTGCTTTTCGGGACATATTAATTTCGATCGAATGATATCTTCCCACTATCAGCCGGACTTAAAAGAAGCCCACATATTGAACTCGAACTATCCGGGAAAAGGCTACACCGTTGTTGATATCCCGGAAATCAAAGCCCACCCTTAAGGGGTTGTCCACGTTAAATACAACGTTAGCGTTGAATTGCCAATAATTGGTAAAAAGTTTATCTAACTCAAAATTAAAGGCGAGGGGTGGCGCGACGGCGAATGAGGTACCCAAAAAGGCTCCCAGGTCCTGGCTGGCGTTGAAATTATCAAATTTCACCGCGTTGAACCCGCCATGGAGTTGAAGAAACCCGAGCTCCGGAAACTCACGGCTGATCACGGAATAAAAACCCTTTTGGAGTCCAGGAGTAAATCGCCCAGCCACTTCTGTTCCGTAACCCCGGTCGTCCCATGCCACCGCCAAAGCCATCGGGGCGGTCTTCTGATCAAGCACTTTAAATTTGAGGAAGAGTCGGGGAGTTTGAATCTGGATAGTACCCTGTCCGATAACATTGGTGGCGTTACCCGAGAAACCAAACATGAAAAAATCCTGAAAACCCACGTTGGCCCTGAGAAACAACCCACCGTTCTCGTACAATTTGGTGACAAAATCATAGCCCCCATGCGCCAAGGTATAGGCGGTTGGAGCTTCCACCATTTCATAGTTGGTGGGACCAGCGACCACGTCACCCTTGGCCCAAACCAGTGGAACGGCAAAAACTAATAAAAGCATAATGAATAGTTTGGAAAGTTTAACGGGAAGCCTCCGGTTTTCTTTAATTGTAGAGTTTAGCGGATTAATGTCAATAACAGGGGCGTCAGTACTTCTCAATAAAGATTTTCTCAACCTTCGGAATATGCTTTCCTAAAAATCTTTGGGCCTGTTCTTTGAATTTTCTCGAAAGGTCGCTGACATAATACTTCCCCCCCCCGTGGCCGGAAAGTTCGATGCCGTGGATGTCCAAGTTCCGATGGAGATTACGAGCCGTCTCCTCCGCCGAGTCCACGATCCTGACCCTTTTGCCCGCGACCTTGGAAATGGTCCGCTTGAGCAGGGGGTAATGGGTGCATCCCAGGACTAAAGTGTCAATCTTCGCCTTGGTGAGGGGTTTCAGGTATTCCCGAACCACGGCTTCCGTCACGGGGCCGGATGTTTTCCCCTCCTCTACGAGTGGAACGAATAAAGGACAGGCCTTTGAAAAGACCTTGGCCTTGGGCATCAAATGACGGATGGCCTTAACGTAAGCGCATGAGGCGATTGTCCCCTCGGTCCCAATGACCCCAATGCGGCCATTCCGGGTAGCTTCCACCGCGGCATAGGCGCCCGGTTCAATCACACCCAAAATCGGAATAGGGAATTCCCCCCGAACCTTCTCTAAGGCCCATGCGGAAGAGGTATTACAAGCCACAACGACGCACTTGACATTTTGTTCCTTGCGAAAGAATCGGATGATTTGGCGGGCGTAACGAATGATCGTGTCAGGGCTTTTGGTACCGTAGGGTATGCGTGCGGTGTCCCCAAAATAGACGAGTTTTTCCCGGGGAAGTTCCTTTTGGATGGCCTTTACGACCGTCAAACCACCCAAGCCGGAGTCGAAGATGCCAATGGGGCGGTGCCTCAACGGCCCGCTCGTTTAGCGCTTTTTTTACCGCTATCTTTCATCAGCTTATAGTCAATGGAATCCACTAGAGCTTCCCACGAGGCTTCGATGATGTTCTCGGAGACGCCAACCGTTCCCCAGGTATCTTTGGTATCACGACTCTCGATCAGGACGCGCACCTTGGCGGCCGTTCCTTCCTTCGCGTCTAGTACCCGAACCTTGAAATCCGTCAAGCGGACTTCTTTCAACGAGGGATAAAATTTAGTTAAGGCCTTCCGCAGGGCCTGGTCCAAGGCGTTGATTGGCCCATCACCCTCTCCCACGGTGTTTTCCAGCACGCCGTTCACCTTCACCTTGATAGTGGCTTCACTCACCAATTTCCCGTCGCCGCGGTTTTCAACAATGACACGGAAGCTCACCAAATCAAAAAAATTACGGTGCTGTCCCAATGCCTTCTTGAGGAGGAGCTCGAAGGAAGCTTCCGCACCCTCAAATTGGTAGCCTTCGCTTTCCATCTTTTTGACGTTTTCGATAATGGCCTTCGCCGCTTCCTTATCCTTGAACTTGAATTTTTGTTTTCCCGACTTATGGAAGATCGACGAAAGACCCGATTGATCGGACACCAAAATCGTCCGGCTGTTGCCAACCATTTCGGGGTCAATATGCTCATAGGAGCTGGTGGCTTTTCGCACAGCGGAAATGTGCATCCCCCCCTTGTGGGTAAAGGCGCTCTTTCCAACATAAGGCGCGTTGGGCCTGGGAGTAACGTTCAGAATTTCATCCACTTGCCTGGAAACTTCCGTGAGTTTTTTCAAATTAACCGGTCTTACAAACGAGGCTTTCTTTTTAAAGATCAGTGTGGGAATGAGGGAAGTTAAATTGACGTTTCCGATCCTTTCGCCGTAACCGTTCACGCAACCTTGGATTTGGACGGCACCCGCCTCAACTGCGGCCAGGCTGTTGGCAACCGCCATGTCGCTATCGTTATGGCAGTGAATCCCCAAAACCGCTTCCGGGAACCGTTGGCGCACCTGGGTTACCACCGCCTCGATATCCTCAGGCAGTGAACCGCCATTGGTGTCACACAGCACCAGGCAATCAGTCCCGGCTTGAAGAACCGCTTCCAGGCATTTGAAAGTGAACTCAGGGTTCGCGGCGTAACCATCGAAAAAGTGCTCAGCGTCATAAAAAACCTCATCCACTTTGGATTTGAGGAACTTCACCGAATCGTGGATGATTTCCAGGTTTTGTTCCAGAGTGATGCCTAGTGCCTTGGTCACATGAAAATCCCAGGTCTTCCCCACAACAGTGATTGTCGGGGTCTTGGCCTTGAGAAGATTTAGAAGATTGATGTCTTCGTGGGCCTTGTTCTTGACACGGCGTGTCATTCCAAAAGCCGCGAGCCTGGCCTTCAACTTTAATGACCGGACTTCTTGAAAGAATGCCGTATCCTTGGGATTTGCTCCTGGCCATCCGCCCTCGATATAGTGGATTCCTAAAGAATCCAAGACCTCTGCCAAACGCAACTTATCCTTCACCGACAGGTTAATTCCCTGGGTTTGGGGGCCTTCCCTCAATAATGCGTCATAAAGAACCAGTTTCTTATCCAACCTATTTTCCGCCTTTGCCCAACTTGAACTTTTTGTGAATGGCCGAAACCGCCTTAGCCACATCCTTCTGGTCGATCACGACTGAAATCTTGATTTCGGAGGTGGAAATCATCTCAATATTCACACCCGCTTCCGCCAACGCCTGGAACATCTTGGCCGCCACACCCGAATGGGAACGCATGCCGACCCCGACCACGGAAACTTTGGCGATGTTCTCGTCCGAAATCACGCCAGCGGGCCGCAGGGCCTTCGCGGCTTCTTGGACCACCTTCATGGCCTTTTTGAATTCCGATCGGTCCACGGTGAAAGAAACGTCCGAATGACCCTTCTCACCGATATTTTGGATGATCATGTCCACGTTCACACCAGCCGCCCCCAGTTTGGAGAAGAGGATGGAAGCGACCCCAGGCCGGTCAGGCACGCCCCGTACCGTGATCTTCGCCTCGTTTTTATGATAGGTCACTCCGCTGATGACTACCTTTTCCATTGCTTTGGTTTCCTGCATGACGATCGTCCCTTCTTTTTCATTAAATGTCGGCCTGACGTGAATCTTGATGCCGAAGTTTTTCGCGAACTCCACCGACCGGGCGTTCAAAACCTGGGCCCCGGCGCTGGCCATTTCAAGCATTTCATCATAACTGACAGCGGAAAGCTTCCGGGCGTCCTTAACCAACCCCGGATTGGCCGTAAAAACCCCATCCACATCCTTATAAAATTCGCAAACATCAGCCTTCAAAGCCGCAGCGATGGCTACTGCCGTCAAGTCGCTACCCCCACGACCAAGAGTTGTGATCTCGCGAGCCTTATTCATTCCCTGGAAACCCGCCACCACGACCACCTTTCCCTGGGAAAGGGCCTTGCGAATAGTTGAATCCCCCACTTTCACGATTCGGGCCTTGGTATGCACGTTATCCGTGACAATCCCCACCTGTGGGCCGGTAAAAGATACCGCGTCGCACCCGGCAGCTTGAATAGCCAGAGCTAAAAGGGCGATTGATTGTTGTTCGCCGGTAGCCAAAAGCATATCCATCTCCCGGACATCAGGACTGTCAGTGATCTTGTGGGCCATGGCAATGAGGTCGTCAGTTGTGTCCCCCGGGGCGGAAACGACCACAACTACTTGGTGGCCTTTTTTACGTGTTTTGGCGATACGACGGGCAACTTCCATCATTTTGGAAGCGTCCGCTACCGATGACCCGCCGAATTTTTGAACAATCAGTGCCATTTCAATAATCCTGGTTAAAGTTTCAATGCCTTTAATATCTCGGTCATGTCCGGCTTGATAACCGTGGGTTTCGAGCTCCTCAATATGGCCGTGTCCGGATCTTTTAACCCGTGGCCAGTCAGGGTACAAACGACTCTTCGTTCACCCTCAGTAAAATAACCTTTCTGGTTCTTTTTGATAACCCCCGCTAAGGAAGCCGCCGAAGCTGGCTCACAAAAGATGCCTTCGAGGGATGCTAATAGTTCGTAAGCCAGTAAAATTTCCTCGTCGGTCACCGCCTCAATGAGGCCTTTTGACTCGTCACGGGCCGCTTCCGCCTTTTTCCAAGAAAAAGGATTCCCGATCTTGATGGCTGTCGCGATGGTTTGTGGATTTTCGACCACCCTTTTCTCGACAATCGGGGCCGCTCCAGCGGCTTGGAACCCGCACATGCGCGGCAAACTCTTGGAAATCCCCTTTTCCTTGTATTCCTTGTAGCCTTTCCAATAGGCGGTTATATTGCCGGCATTCCCGACGGGAATGGCGTGATATTCGGGGGCGTCCCCAATCGTATCCACGATTTCAAAAGCCGCGGTCTTCTGACCCTCGATACGGAAGGGATTATTTGAATTCACCATCGTAACAGGATATTTGTCCGCCAATTCCCGGGTCAGTTTTAAGGCCTGGTCGAAATTTCCCTCAACCGCTAAAACTTTGGCCCCATAGATCATGGACTGGGCAAGCTTGCCCAGGGCAATGGACCCGTGGGGCAGAAAGACGGCGCAGGCAATGCCGGCATGGGCCGCGTAAGCGGCAGCGGAGGCCGAGGTGTTTCCGGTGGAAGCGCAAACCACGGTCTTGGCGCCCGCTTCCACGGCCTTCGACATGGCCATCGTCATTCCACGGTCTTTGAAGGAACCGGTGGGATTGAGACCCTCGAATTTGAAAAAAAGTTTGAGACCATTACCCAGTTTTTTTGAAATCCTAGGGCCGAAGAGAAGCGGAGTATCACCCTCTTTGAGGGTGATAACAGGGGTTTTATCCGTCACGGGCAAATAAGGCCGGTATTCCTCGATTAAACCTTTCCAATAGGCCATGTTATTCTCCCCGGTCCATGCGGATGAGGAGCGTCTCCTCTTGGACAAAAGGAAGGCCATTGATCTTTTTCAGGGCTTCCTGCACGTTTTTCTCCAAGGCCTCATAAGTGACAATCACGACCGGCACCTTGTCGCCCTTCTTTTGCTCTTTCTGAATGACCGAGGCGATAGAAATTTGATTTTCGCCCAAGATGCGGGAAATGGCCGAAAGCACCCCCACCTGGTCTAAAACGGTGAATTTCAGGTAATAACGGGACTTGATGTCGCCCATCTTTTTCAAGCGCTTGATCTGGGGATTATCGTTCAAGAACCAACAATTGGAAATTTCACCCGCTACGTTATCATGCACGCTCCGACCGACGTAGATCAGGTCACTCATAACCGCTGAGGCCGTTGGTTTACTTCCCGCGCCAAGCCCGTAATACATAGTAGTTCCCACGAAATCGCCGGTAACGAGCACGCCGTTGTACTCGCCGTCGACCTTTGCCAATAAATGGTCCTCGGGGATCAAGGTCGGATGGACCCGCACTTCCAATTCGTCGCCTTCTACTTCGGCGATGGCGAAAAGCTTGACCACCCGTCCGAACTCTTCCTTGGCGAACTCAATATCCTGAACGGTGATCCTGTCAATCCCTTCCACGTAGATGTCCTCCACCTTGACCCTTTTGGAAAAAGCCAGGGAGGCCAGAATGGCCAGCTTATGAGCCGCGTCCATACCGTTAATGTCCAGCGTCGGGTCAGCCTCGGCCAGGCCCTTCTTTTGGGCCATTTGGAGGGCTTCCTTGAAACTCTTTTTTTCCTCGGTCATCTTTTGAAGGATGAAATTGGTCGTGCCGTTCACGATACCGTAAATAGAGGTGATGTTGTTGGCGGCCAATCCGTCGTTGATGGCCTGGATGACCGGGATCCCACCGCAGACAGCGGCCTCGAAATAAATGTCCACCTTGTGGTCGCGAGCGGTCTGGATGATCTCGTCCCAATGGACCGAGAGCACGGCCTTATTAGCCGTGACAATCTGTTTTCCCCGGCGCATGGCGTCCAACAGGTAAGTACGGGCAGGTTCGTAGCCGCCCATGAGTTCAAGGACGACATCAATCTCGGGGTCGCTGACGACATCGTCGAAATTGGTCGTCAGCATGCCTTCGGGAACGGAAACCTCCCGCTGTTTGGCTAGGTCCCGCACCACGATCTTTTTGATGCGCATTTGGGCGCCGACCTTGGCCTCGATGAGCGAGCGGTTTTTTTCCAGTAGGCGATAAACCCCCTGCCCCACGTTGCCGAAGCCGATCATGCCGATCTGTATGATGGATTTCTCAGCCATAACTTCTCCCAAAAGTGTTCCCATCCCCCTACGCCAAGGCTTCGGGGGATTAGACGACCCTTTTTCTTAAATAACCTGGGAGGTCGTCTAAATAGCAAAACGCCCCGCGCTTGCCAAAAAGCCGGGGCGTTTTGTTAATAGGGCCATAGATTATAGGAAAATAAAGGCCTTTTCAACCAAAGACCTTGGGAAATCAGGGAGAAAGAGGAACCGCTCAAAACTCAGAAGTGATAAAAGATACCGATATTTATGTCAAACCCCGAAAAGTCAAAATTCAAAGGTTGATCCTGATTGCCGCCGTTACCCAAGTTGTCCTGGTTCTCTTGCAAAATAATCCCGTTTCGATTAACCGCCAGGACGCTGACATAATTTTTTTGGGTCTTGTTGTCCGTATAGTCCGTGGTGACCTTCGGGATATTGGCGTATCGCCCCCGTGCATCGAGTTGAATCCCAAACCTTTTTCCCGCGTTGATCCTGGCTCCAGCCCCAAGGGTACCGCCAAAGGTTCCGCCCTCCCAACGGCCCTGGTCCGACTGGGTCAGGACCCCGTTAATGTATTGGTATTGGGCGTAAGATGCCCCTCCCAAATAGTAACCAACCCCAAGGGCAATGTAGGTTTGGGCGTTTGGCGTTTGGTCAATGAAATGGTAGTAATTCGCCGAAAACCCGTAAACGGTGGGTTGAATATCGGCGGAAATGCTGGTGGAAGGGGTGGCAAAATTATAGGAGGTTTGGGACACCTGGATATTTTCAACGCTGAGGGAAAGGCCATTCAATCCGTCGAACAACCACCCGCCTTCCAATCCCATATTCAACCCATCCAAATCAGGTTGGGCGGAAGAGCTCCCAAAAGTACCCAAATAATAGTTCCAGTCGTTGGTGGTTTTTCGAATGGCCTCTAAAGAGCAAAAGCTGTAGCCAATCGAAACATTGGCCCAAAAGTCTGAGCTGGAATAAAGCAATGGTTCGGGCTTGTTGGGCAAAAGTTTATCCTGATGCCATTTTTCTTCCCAACTCCCCATCGCGGTGGCGGTCAGTGAAAACAGAAGGCAAAAAGTGAGGAACCATTTCATAAGCCACGCTCGAGAGTTGAATAGTTTGAGGAAAGTCCACCAGAATATTTTACCGCTTATACCGCTTCTTTGATCCGCTTCAGGCCTTCTTGGATACCTTTCTCGCTAGTGGCGTAAGAAAGCCGCATATAACCTTCCGCCCCAAAGGCAATGCCAGGCGTCAGGGCAACCTTCGCCTTTTCCAAAAGATATTCGGAGAGTTCCATGGAATTGGAGCGTCCTGGCTTCAAAAGCCCCTTTACGTTGGGAAACACGTAAAAAGCGCCGGCCGGCCTCAAACACTTGATACCCGGAATGGCATTAAGCCCATCGACGATCATATCCCGTCGTTTGCGGAAAACCTCAACCATCTTTTGTATTTCCGAATCAGGCATAGCCAGCGCCGCCACGCCAGCGTCTTGGACAATCGCTGTGGCGTTAGAAGTGGAATGGCTTTGGAAGTCCGCTATTGACTTCATAATTTTGGAAGGGCCTGCCGCGTAACCCAATCGCCAACCCGTCATGGCATAGGCCTTGGACATTCCATTGACGAGAATAGTTTGGGCGGCAACTTCTTTGGACAGGGAGGGAAAACAAACATGCTCCTCTCCATAAATAAGCTTTGCGTATATCTCGTCGGAGATTACCCAGAACTTATGTTTGAGGGCCAATTCGGCGATCCCCTCCATAGCTTTCCGCCCCACCACCGCGCCAGTGGGGTTGCTGGGGGAATTGAGGATCAACACCTTGGTTTTGGAAGTGATCTTGGCTTTCAAGGCGGCCGGAGTTAATTTGAACTCGTCGGCCTCCGAGCATTCCACGTAAACCGGGACACCGCCCGCGAATTTCACTTGTTCGGGATAGCTCACCCAATAGGGCGAAGGGATCAAAACCTCGTCCCCGGGGTTCACCAGGGCTAAAAAGGCGTTGTAAAGGGAATGCTTGGCGCCACCCGAGACCACAATATCCCCAGGCTCGTATTGAACTTTATATTGTTGGTTCAGGTATTGGCCTATGGCCTTGCGCAGTTCCAGCGTTCCCGCTGCGGCGGTATATTTATGATGCCCTGCGTCGATCCCTTTTTTAGCGGCGTCACAGATGACCTGCGGGGTATTGAAGTCCGGTTCCCCGGCCCCGAAATTGAGGACATCCACCCCCTCTTCCTTGAGTTTCTTCGCCTTCGCGTCAATGGCTAATGTCATCGACGGGGTGATAAGTTTCATTCTCTCGGCTATGTCCATTTTACACTCCGGCTTTCAACTGACAGCTTGGGCTATCAGTTAAGATTCAAACGACTTTCTGCTAATCCACCGCACGAATATCGGACGATTTCAGCGAAACAATGGTCGTCTCTTTTCCTTTGGGCGCGACAAACTCAACTTCGTATCCCGCGCTTTTGGTATGAACCTTCACGATCGATCCAATGGCGCCACGATTCAAATCATGGCTGGGCATGGCTTTTTTCAATATAACCCTATCCTGTTCCCTGAACATCCATAATCTCCAGTCGAGAATTGCGTCTATGTAAATAGTTTTTTGATATTCCTCAAGGCCTGACGAATTCGATCCTTGTTTTCCACCAGGGCAATGCGCACATAACCCTCGCCCATCGCTCCAAAACCCGAACCGGGCGAAATCGACACGGCCGCTTCTTTCAACAACATCATGGAAAAATCGAGCGAGTTCATCTTGGTGTAGCGTTGGGGTATCTTGGCCCAAAGGTACATGGCCGCCTTGGGTTTATCAACGGGCCAACCCATCCTGTTCATCCCATCGGCCATGATGTCCCTGCGTTCCTGGTAAATGGCCGCTAATTTCCTCAAGTTTTCCTCGGGGCTATCCAGGGCGGTGATGGCCGCCACCTGGATGGGCGTGAAGATGCCGTAGTCCATATAGCTTTTGATCTTTGCCAAGGAAGCGATCACTTTCGGGTTTCCCGCGATGAACCCAACCCTCCACCCCGCCATGTTGTAGGACTTGGAAAGGGTAAAGGACTCCACACCAATATCCTTAGCGCCGGGAGTGGCGAGAAAACTGGGGGATTTGTACCCGTCGAAAACGATGTCGGCGTAGGCTAGATCGTGGACAACTAGCACATTGTTTTTCTTGGCCCATTTGACGATTTCCTTGAAAAACTCGGCATCCACACAAACCGTGGTGGGATTGTGAGGAAAATTAATAATCAGTAATTTGGGTTTGGGCCGGGCTTTCGAGAAAGCCTTACTCAAGTTCCTTAGAAAAGCTTCCGGACCGTCCAAGATGGAAATCGGCACCAGGGTTCCCCCGGCGATGATGACACTGTAATGGTGAATGGGATAGGTCGGCGTGGGAGTGATAACCTTGTCCCCCCGGTTGATGACCGCCAGCCCCAAATGGGCCAGGCCTTCCTTCGAACCAATGGCCGAGACCGCCTCGGTATAAGGATTGATGGAAACACCGTACTTACGGTCGTACCAGCGGGAAACGGCCTTCAAGAAGGCCGGGATGCCCTTGGAGGTCGAATAGCGGTGGGACTTCTTGTCCCGCACAACCTCGACAAGCTTATCCACAATAGGCTGGGGGGTCGGGTTGTCGGGATTCCCCATGCTAAAGTCGATAACATCTTCCCCCTTGTGGCGCGCGGCCAGCTTCTCCGCGTTGAGACGCGCGAAAAGATAGGGAGGAAATTTTTTTATGAGGTTTGCTTCGGTTTGTAGAGGCATTTAACACCAGTTCCCAGCTGTCAGTTATCAGCTGTCAGGAATAATTAAATCTTAACCTTTGGAATGCTCGCGAAACGGTGGTAATCCACCGACCGCTTTTTCAACTTAGCTTTATTAAGCGCGGCAATAGACTTGGTTCCAAAGCCCTGGACCGTATAGGAAGCTACCAGGTTTCCCGCGATGACCGCTTGTTTTAAAAGTTGTTCATTAACCTTTCCGGCCCTGGCCAAATAGCCAATGAAAGCCCCCGCGAAAGTATCCCCCGCCCCAGTGGGATCAACCACGTAGTCCAAAGGCACGGCCGGCGAAAGGAAGGTCCAGCCCGGGCCAAACAACATGGCCCCATGTTCCCCCTTTTTCACGATGACGATCTTGGGCCCCATCTTTTGCAACGCCCTCGCGCCCTTCATTAGGTGCATTTCCCCGGTTAAAAGGCGGATTTCCTGGTCGTTCACGACCGCCAAATCGGTTTTCTTCAGGACTTTTAACAGGGAGGGCTTGGTGATATTAATCCAAAGGTCGCGGGTATCCAGCACCACGAACTTTGGTTTTACCATTTGTTTGAGAACCGTCATCTGCAAGTCAGGGTGGATAGCCGCCAGAAAAACGAAGGGTACAGTTCGGGCCTTTCCCGTAATGTGCGGGTTAAAGCGCTCGAAAACGCCCAAGTCGAGCTTGACCGTATGGGCCAAGGCCATGTCGTTCTCGTAATAACCCTTCCAATAGAAGGTCTTCCCTTTTTCATGGGTCACTAGGTCGGTATTAATTTTGTGGCGTTTCAGCATGTCCAGATCGGCCTTTTTGAAATCGTCCCCCACCACGCCTACCATTCGCACGGGGGCGAACAAGGATGCCGCCAGGCTGGAATAGGTTGCCGCGCCACCAAGGGCCCTTTCGGCGGAACCATAGGGCGTTTTAAGACCGTCATAAGCCACTGACCCTACAATCAATACTTCGGACATACAAAACTCCTTTAAAAATTTGCTGTCATTGCGATCTGGCTTCGCTAAAGCTTTGCCAGACAGGGAAGCGGGCGACCTTTCCCCCGAAGCCTTGGCGAAGGGGGACGGCAACCCCAGTTTTAATCAAATAAAACGTATCGACGGTTTATGCAAAAAACAATAAACACCAAAACCGCCAGCAAAAAATCCCCGGTCAATCTTAAGACAAAGGGGTTATCCTCGTGTTTATTGCACTTCACCTTCATTCCGTGGGCCGTTTCGCCGACGAAATAATAATGTTTCTCATGGTCATAGGTTTGGGCTTGTAGAAAACCCTCTTTAGCTAAAGCTACTTCGTCGATTTCATCATTAATGATCTTGTCGGGGTGAGCGGCATTCCATTGGTTGACCGCCTTTTGCAGAGTGTCAATTCGGTGGTAGCAATCCATCTCATCCTTGGGGATCAGGGCCTGGCGTAAAAGATAAACCGCGCCTGCGGTCACAACCCAGCAAGCGGCGAAAATCATCAGGCCGTTCTTCCAGGTCAATTGTGTTGTTTTTCCTTTGGAATCCATGGCTTCCCCGTGAAGAAATTAGGTTAAAAGTTGGATGAGTATATCAAAAATGAAGAAATCAGGGGCAAAAAGGCCTTATCCCTTGCCTGTCACCAACACGGGACGCCGATTGGCGTAAGAAATATTTAAAAGTATTCCAATGGCGACGTAACTGAAGACCAGTGAGGATCCGCCGTAACTAATGAAAGGCAGGGTCAACCCCGTAACAGGTAGAAGGCCAACCGTCATCCCCACGTTGATCACGATCTGTACGGCGAACATGCTGGCAATTCCCAGCGCCAGCAAGGAACCTTCCCGGTCCCGTGCCTTCCGGGCAATCTCGAAGGATTTCTGGATCATTAAATAATAAAGAAACAAAATGAGGGCACAACCCAGAAAGCCCCATTCCTCCCCCACCACTGAAAATATAAAATCCGTATGGTGCTCGGGGATAAAGGAAAGTTGGGTTTGGGTGCCATGCAGGTAACCCTTGCCCGTAATACCACCCGAACCAATTGCGATAACGGATTGGATGATGTTATACCCCGCCCCCAGCGGGTCATCCTGCGGGTTGATAAAGACGAACATCCTTTCCCGCTGGTAATCCTTTAAAAAGTGCCAAATCAAAGGAAGGGATGCCGCGCTTAGGATGAACAGCCACATCAGCCACCGGACCTGGATTCCCCCCACGTACATAATGATAAAGGAGACAGGCACCAGTAAAAGCGCCGAACCCAGATCGGGTTGTTTCAAAATCAGGAGTAGGGGCAGGCCCAACATGGCCAGGATGAAAAATAGTCGACCCAGAAAAAAGAGTTCAACCGTTCGGCTTCCTATATATCGGGCTAATACTAGCAGCACCCCTAATTTCGCCAATTCGGAAGGCTGGTAAGACAGGACCCCAAGCCTAATCCACCGTTTGGCCCCGTTGGTTTCGTCACCGAGGAACAAAACCACAAGCAGGGAGAAAATGGCGATCCAATAGAAGATATAAGAAGCCTCAATCCAAAAGCGGTAGTCGATCTTGGAAAATACGAACATACCCAGGAAGGAAATGCTGAACCAGAACAATTGCTTCTTCCAGAGCTGGGAAATTTCAAAGTTGTGGTAGGTAGCGGAATAGACGATGAAAAAGCCGATGATCGAGAGTGAAAACACCTCGGAAATCAGCACCCAGTCCACGCCTTTGAGGTAGGTTCTAACCGCGCTGTTCATACATACCCTTCATTTTCCATTCGGGAATTTGACAAAAATCCATTCGTCACCACGTTTGCCCCTGCTCAAGATATACCTTTTAAGGACAGCCTCACGTTTAAAACCGGCCTTTTTAAGCACCCGTGCCGAGGCAAGGTTCCACGAAGAAACGCCAGCTTGTAGGCGAACTGGCTTGTAACGGCGAAAGGCATAGGCGGTAACAAGTTTAACCGCCTGTGAAACAATGCCGCGCCCCCAATAACTCTCACCCAGCCAATAACCGATCTCAAAGGTGCCATTGTGTGGATCCGACAGCTTTTTAATCCCAATACTTCCAACAGCCCTTCCTTCGACAACAATAGCAAAATTTTCACTTCCGAGATTCTTTGGGTTTGAACTCATGACAAATTCTCTCGCGTCTTTCATCAAGTAGGGATGCGGAAAAGTCTCCGTAAGGTTACCCGCAATTTTAGGGTTGTTAGCATTTTCGGCCAATGACGCTTCATCCCCGCGCTTCCAAGGCCTGAGGACGAATGACTTGCCATGAATTAACATGAAATTGCCCCCCCCATTCCGTACGACCTGTCCTCCGAAGCTTTAGCGTAGGAGGATTTGCGAACCATCAAATTCCAGGTAATTCGGCTTTAAATTTAAATTCCTGCTAAAGAACAGGCCAAATCCAGAACACCAAACCAACCAGCGCAATGAATGCACCACTAAATACCTCACCATAACGTTCAAAAGCCCCCAAGTTAACCCGTTTAAGCCCTGCCGTTGAATAAACACAAAGAAGGACATATGTAACAATCGTGCTGATGGCAAATATCACGGACATTAAAGCGATCAAACCAAAACCATATTTTCCTGCGGCGAAAAAAGCCGGAATTCCTTCGACCATGGGTGAAGACCCAAGAATTAGTATCAGAGCTGTTCGATTGTTTGTTTGAGTGTGACGATCATGTGAATGGGAATGGTCGTCATGTCGAGTGTGTTCATCATGCGGATGGGGATGATCATGACCATGGCTATGTGCATGATTTTCATCGCGCATTTCCAACCAAGATGAAACCGCGATCCAAAGACCAAATGCTATCAGCGCGATGCTCGAAGCCAAATCCACTAGATGGCCAAAATGGGTAGCCACAGCCACACCCGCACCCCAAACCACCAAAGCGATGAGTAAGGTCGAAAGGACATGGCCGGTTCCCGCTTTTATTGAGGCTCTTACTGTTTCAGCTTTTGACCAACCCCTTTGACGGGCAATTAAAGTGATTAGTACCCAATGGTCTGGAACCATAGTATGCAAAACACCCACGACAGCAACGGCACCGATCAATAATAATTGTGGATTGTAGTTCATTTTCATACCTCCCCGGGTTGGACTCGACCCAGTCCTCGATTTCTTTTACTTTAAGCCCTTCTCCGCATGCTTTTAATTCAAAACTCAACATTCAGAATTCAAAATTGAAGTTGCTCCCTCCCCATTCCGTCCTGACTACGCCTAGGCTTCGTCAGGCGGGCCAAACTTTTCGAACCATTAAATTCCTTATAAACCGATAAAAGTGACCCGCTGTTTATCGTCATTTCATATTAACCCCATTTAATTTTCATCTATTTTTGAACCGTAGGTGTCGTGTAAGGCGGCGTAAAAGTGTAAGTATCAGCCGGGGTAGCGGTGTTAGACCCTGGTGGCAAGGTATTCGTCATTGTAAAGGTCGGGGTGTAAGACAGGGTAGGGGTATAGGTAAGGGTTGGAGTGTAGGTATAGGTAAAAGTGCTAGTATCCGCGGGAGTCGGGGTATATGTTCCCGGCGGTAAAGTGTCGGTGGGGCTTGGTGTAAAAGTTGGCGTGTAAGTATACGTCGGGGTATAAGTCGGTTGGAAAGTGTAGGTGTTGGTTGGAGTGTAGGAGATTGTTGGGGTGAATGTTTGAGTGGGTATAGAGGTGATGGTGAGAGTAAACGTAAGTGTTGGGGTATTCGAAATGGTGAAAGTTAAGGTTTCGGTAAGGGTAATAGTAGGGGTCGGTGTGGCCGAACCCGTCGGAGTGAAACTGTTTGTGGGAGTATCAGAAGGGGTAGTCGTCGGAGTATCGGTGGGACAAGCGGTAGCGGTGTTTGTCACGGTTTGAGTAGGACTTGGTGAAAGATTAGGGGTGATGGTGAGTGTAACCGTATTAGTTAAGGTATTGGTGGCGGTAGTGGTTGTCGTATTGCTGGGTGTTTCGGAAGGTGTGTTAGTTGGTGTTTTCGTAAGTGTATTCGTAATAACAGGGGTTAAAGTCCGAGTAGGGGAAATGGTTGGAGTAAAGGTCGCGATTTCGGATGGGGGGGGAGGGCCAGTGGGGTTCTTATTGCTATTACAGCCGACCGGGAAAAATCCCAAGAATGAAAAGGATAATAAAATAAGGCCCAGCAGATAAAGTGATCGACGCATAGAAACCTCCAGCAAATAACCCCTGAGGATTTA
This sequence comes from candidate division FCPU426 bacterium, assembly GCA_003152075.1. GTDB lineage: Bacteria > Oederibacteriota > Muellerivitia > Muellerivitales > Muellerivitaceae > PALSA-1180. The sequence continues at coordinate 15,024 of PLZG01000023.1, read as the reverse complement.
TAGTTTAACCCTATCGTTCCAAAGGGGTGATTTAAATAGGGTTCTGAAGGGATTTTCAGGGAATTTCAGGAATCGTTTTCTGGCGGGGGGTGGGAGCTTCTGATCGCTCCTTCAACGAGGAGAGACATTAGTTTCTTTTGTTTTTTGGCGGCTTCTTCTTTCGGCAAGGGAATGTACCGCACCTCAACGGGCAATTTTTCTAGGTCTTTTGATTTCAAGATGATGCCTCCCCATGTTGGACTCGAACCAGTCAAATACACCATACAAAACAATGCTTTTTATCAAGCTACTTAGCCCCTGCCATTTTCCGTTTTAAAATTTCAATTCTTTTCTGGGCGTCTTTACACCCATGGGCCACCGATTTTTGATACCAATTCAGGGCTTCTGGGTAATCCATTGAAACACCCTGGCCCATTTCATACTCAACGCCAATATAGAATTCGGCATAGGGGTTACCGCCGCTTGCGGCCTTTTGAAAGAACTTCATCGCTTGGGAATAATCTTTCCCTTCATACACGGCTTCACCGCGTAAAAAGGCCGCGAAAGAAGATGTTTCGATCCAAACCCCGAGGCCCAAAAGAATCGCGAGAAATAGTACTGTTTTAATAATCATTAAATACCTCTTCTAACAAACGGCCAAATAACTGAGATTACTTCGTCGGCAATCGCCCCGACTAACAAAAACATAACTGGGATCCCCACGTCGCTAAACGCCCCGATTGGGGCAGCTCCTCGGGATGACAGCAGTTATTACGACATGGTTCGAAGATTCCTCGCAATGACAGTAATTATATTCTCATTGGGGTGCGGCCGGTGGTACGGGCGTCGGAGTATCAACCGGTGTTGGTGTTGCCTCAACGGGTGGCGGCGTACCACCGGGGGTCAAGAGCACTCCGGGCGTCGGGGTCTGCCATGGGGTCACATCCTGGCCCAACTCCTGTTCTATCATGCGCTTGACGATGGGGGCGGAAACAACGGCGCCATAGCCTCCGTTTTCCACCAAAGCGATCACCGCCACCTTGGGGTCTTCCGCGGGCGCGAAAGCCGTAAACCAGGAGTGGGCGTCGCCATGGGGGTTTTCGGATGTTCCCGTCTTCCCCGCCACCCTCACTCCCTTAATTCGGGCCTTCTTGCCGGTTCCCCTGTCCGAACTAACAACCTTTTCCATGGTGGCCCTCAAAAAATCCAGGTACTTCTGGTCAATCTCCGCTTCCAGCAATAACTCACCTTGCTTCTCGAAAACCGCCCGGCCCGTGTTCTGGTCCAGCACCCGGTACATCAGGTGCGGTTTGTAAATTTTACCGTTCATGGAAACCCCGGCGACCATATCCAGCATCTGCAAGGGGGTCGTCAAGAGATAGGATTGGCCGATGCTCATTTGAATGGTGTTCCCCGGAAACCATGGCATGTGCTGGGTGCTTTCCTTCCAACGGGGATTGGGAACCAACCCGGGCACTTCCGAATCCAGGTCCACCCGGGTCTTGCTGCCTAGCCCAAATTTTCGCGCCATGCGGTAAATCTCGTCGACCTTCACCTGGAGCCCCAGCTGGTAAAAGAAAATATTGCAGGACTCGACGATCGCCCTTTCCAGGTTCACCCAACCGTGGCCGGAGGCATTATCGCAGCGGTAAGGCCAGGTCTTGTACCAGTAGATGCCCCGGCAAAGAAATACTTTCTTCATGTCCAAGTCCAGCACCTTATCCTCCAGCGCGGCCAGGGTGGTGATCAGCTTGAAAATCGAACCCGGCGGGTATTGACCCTGGATGGCCCGGTTTTGGAGGGGATGGGTTTTGTCCTTCATGTACTTATCCCAAGCCTTGTAGGAAATGCCGCTGACGAACTCATTGGGATCGTAATTGGGATGGCTGACCATGGCGAGAATTTCACCGTTTTTGGGGTTGACCACGACGACCGATCCGATTTGGTCACCCATTAGGTCCTCGGCCAGGCTTTGAAGTTTCCAGTCAATGGAAAGCATGAGGGTCTGGCCCTGAATGGGGTTTTTATAATCCAAGATTCGACGCTGGACACCCGAAGCGTCCACCTCAACCTCAACCCCGCCGTTCTGCCCGCGCAATATCCGGTCGTATGACCGCTCAACGCCTTTTTTACCGACCGTATCCCCCACCGTGTAACCCGTATCCCTTAACCTTGTCAGGTCCCCCTCGCTGATTTCTCCTATGTAGCCCAGGATATGGGAAGCCAAACTTCCATGGGGGTAGAAGCGTTCCGGTTCCATTTGCAAATAAACCCCGGGTAAATGCACGCGGTTTTCCTCGATCTTCGCGATGGTTTCGTCGTCCAAGTGGGATTCCAGCTTGATGGGCTCAAACTTTCGCCTTTGGCGCCGGCTCTCCACCAGCATTTCCATGGACTCCAGGGGCTCACCCAAGATCTGGCTCAAGCGGATCAAAGTGGTTTGATAGGCCTTCATTTCCGCCGGAACCAGGAAAAGCGAGTAGGTGGGCACATTGGTCGCCAGTATTTCCCCATTTCGATCGGTGATGATGCCCCTGGGGGCCTTTTGGGGAATCAGGCGTAGGCTATTGGAATCTGACATGCCCCGGTAAAACGGGTAATTGAGAATCTGGAGATAAAAAAGCTTCAGGAATATGACCGAAAAGGCGAGGGTGATAAAGGCCAGCAAATAACCCATCTTTTTATCGGGTGAACCGGCGAACTTGGGATGGGTGAACTTTAAAGCCACTTCCGCTCCTTCAAACTAAACGCGTTATTCCAAAAAGACTTATTTCACCGCCAAGACGCCAAGCCCACCAAGAACAACCAAACTCAAGTTAGCCACAGATGAATGGGATTAACACAGATTAAAAAAATATTTCTTATGGAAATTTTTTAACAATCAGTTCTTCATCTTGATTCATAATTCTATTTTCTCTCGTTTTTCTTGGCGGACTTGGCGTCATGGCGGTGAAATTTTTCTTTACGCCGTGGCCGGGTCAAACCGGCGGCGCCGGAACTTCACCACGAAAAAGCAAACCACAACGCCAACCAGGGAGGTCATCAATACCGTCCGGGCGCAAATATCAAAAGCGTCCGCGAATCTCGGGGCCGAATGGTCCCACCTTAATAAAAACCAAATAAAAATTTGATGAAAAAAGGTCATGCAAAAAATGAGGAAAGACTGGGTCAAAACTCTCTCGCGGTAAATATGACGCTTGGAGAGGCAAGAGAGTATCCCGACAAGGGTCTTCGCAACCGTATTGGGCCCAATCCAACCAGCCGAGAGCAAATCTTGTGTAACCCCCAGTAAAAACCCCCAACCCGCCGCCCCGGGGATATCGCTCCGCAAACCGACCAGGACCACGAATAAAATGGGAAGGTCAATGCCCAAAGCGGCGACACCGGGCAATTGTTGGACAAAAAATATCGCGAGAATCCATAAAATTTTTTTAGTCACTCTCATTGGAACACGTCGATCGGCGGCAGGATAAAAACATAATCCAAGGAGGAGAAATCAACCGCGGGAGCTACTTCGATTTCAACATTTAGCCCGTTATCCGTTTGGGTCTTTTTTAAAACCGAACCAATGGCAAAACCCTTGGGAAAGGCCCCACCCAAACCCGATGACACGATGACGTCGTCTTTTTGAACGTCCTCATTGGCTTCCACATAACCATATTTCAATTGGTTGAGTCCCGTTCCTTGAACGATACCCGTGACGCGGGACCTGGCGTCAATACCCGAGACGCTCGAGTTTGAATCGGTGGTCATGAGGACCCTTGCGTTGTGGGCGGTAACCTCCACCACCCTCCCTACGATTCCCTGCTCGGAAACGGCGGGCGAGTCTACCAAGACCCCGTCCTCGGCACCGATGTCGATAATAAAACTTCGATTCCAAGTGCTGGGGTCACGGGCGATAATTCTGGAAATTTTCGCTTTGCGGGGAAATTTCGATTTAAGGGCGAGCACCTGTTGAAGCCGGGCCAATTCCGACTCAATGGATTTATGATTGGAAAGTTCCAGCCGCAGGGATTGGTTATCCAACTGAAGGCGATTGACTTCCTGCCGGAGGGTTCGAAGCTCCCGAACCGCGTTCAAGGTATTCTCGGGGAAGGTGATGAGCCATGAAATGGTTTCCTGGAAAGGAAGCCAAACGGCGAGGGTTTCGCTTTTAAAGGACCGGGCTCGGTTGGAACGGCTCGAGTTGCGGTGGACAATAAGCCAAACGCAGAAGACAAGCAAAACCATTAGGAAAAACCAGGAAAGGTTTTTAAGGAAAAATTTCAGCATGAGACCCCGGAACGGCAATTATGAATTTTGAATTTTGAATGTCGGTTATTTCCGGTTTCGCGGAAATCGGAAATTTCATCAATTCAACATTAGGAATTCATACCGCCCTTCCATTAAAACTATTTTAAGGAGGGCGGCATAGTCCCACATTTCATTTAAACAATTAAAATAGTCATGTGGGACACAATTAATAATTGCTTTTATCAGACGTATTCTTTTTCAAGGACCGAAACGCGCTTGAGGAAGTCCATGGACCTGTCTAACAAGTGGCCCGCGCCCATGGCAACCGCCGTAGTGGGATCGTCCGCCAAGTTAACCGGGACACCCGTTTCATCCCGGAGGCGTTCGTCCAAGCCTTTTAATAAGGAAGATCCGCCGGCAAGGATGATGCCCCTATCGACGATATCGGCGGCAAGTTCAGGAGGGGTTCTTTCCAGGGTCATCTTGATGGCTTCAATGATGGGTATCAGGGGTTCTTCCAGGGCGCCGCGAATTTCCTCAGAGGTCAATTCGATTGTTTTGGGAAGACCCGTTACCAGGTCACGGCCCTTGATCTGCATGCGCAGTTCCTGCTCCAGTGGAAAGGCGGAACCGATTTGAATTTTAACGTCTTCCGCGGTTCTTTCGCCGACCAGGATATTATAGGTTTTCTTGACGTAATTAATGATGGCTTCGTCCAACTCGTCCCCCGCGGTTCGGATGGACTTTCCATAGACGATATCGCCGAGGGAAATAACGGCCACTTCAGTCGTTCCGCCCCCGATATCCACGATCATGTTACCTTGCGGTTCAGCGATGGGCATACCGGCTCCAATGGCGGCGGCCATGGGCTCTTCGACTAGATAGACTTCCCTCGCCCCCGCTTGCTCAGCCGAGTCCCTCACGGCCCTTTTTTCGACTTCTGTGCAACCCGAAGGAATCGCCACAACAATCCGGGGCCTAATCAGTGAACGCCGGTTGTGAACCTTTGAGATAAAGTATCGCAACATTCTTTCGGTAACTTCAAAATCAGCGATAACCCCGTCCTTCATGGGTCGAATGGCCACAATAGAACCGGGAGTCCTGCCCAACATCAATTTGGCGTCATTTCCAACGGCCAATATCTGGTTAGTGGCCTTGTGGACAACCACAAGGGAGGGTTCTTGAAGGACAATTCCACGCCCCTTGACATAGACAAGGGTAGTGGCGGTACCGAGATCGATCGCGACGTCGCTTGAAAAAAGACCTAATAGGAAATTAAGCAAAACATTCTCCTTAATGCGGGTTTCGCGTTCTCGCGAAACCATTTATGAAACACCGAAGCTTCCTTAGGGATTAGACGTGATAACCCCGGAAAACACCTGAATCACCTCAAAAAAAGAACCCCGGTTTAAAAACCGGGGAAATTTGGAAAACAAGGAAATCCTTGAAATCTGGGGGTGTAGTCTAACACAGCAACTGGGAGAGTCCAATATTTTTCAATAAAATGGCCCTATTGTGAACATGAAAAAAGGAAAAATTGAAATTTGAAGGCGACGATTAACAAATTGAATGGAGTGGAAAATTACTTTTTTTCGGGGATAACCGGCAAGGGAGGCTTGGCGTCCATATTTTTCGACTTCACTCTTAGGATTTTCTCGAAAAGTTTCAGGTACTCTTTTTTGAGCTCGGGCGTTGAACAATTGCGGAAATTACTCTCATCGTATTTCTCGCCCAGGTATTCCTTGCTTTGGCGGATAAACGTCAGGAGAGCTCCGATATTCTCGTCCGTGTCGATCGCGACAGGTGTTTCAATCGTGAGCTTTTGGAGAATCCCCTCACGATAGCGACCTATTTGGTCCTCGGTCGGGTTAACGAGCCCCGATATTTTCCCCGTGAAGCTTTCGATAAAGAAAAGAACCTCGACTTCCTTACCATAGAGTTCGGATATCGTGGCAACGGGTGGCGCCGTCGTCCCAACGACAAGGTCAGTGCCACATTCTGAGCAATACTTGGCTTTGATTTCGTTTTTAGTCCCGCAACGTCCGCATTTCATTTAAATCGATCTCCATATAATAAAAGGTGGGTAACTATACCATGAAGGCTAGGGTCTTTCACCCAAGTTTTCACGTTTATACCTGGCTTCCCTAACGACTTTTCCGGGCCCTTCTTGAGGTCCTTGTTAAGATTTATTGGTTTTTACCCGCAAACCGGGAAGGCAACGAACCCCTCAAGCCTCGTCATTATACCCCACAAACCGAAGCCTGCCGAAAGCCGATTTTGCACAGGAAAGGGGTCGAGCCAAAAGCGTTCCGTAGAACTAAAACTGGATTTATCTACTTTTCAATTTCCCAAGATTTGTTTCCGTAATTTAACATTTTTGGGTTGAATCCCGGAACAAATTGGATATAAGTTGTCAGCAATGTTGGATAAAAGAGGAAACAAAATTAACGCTTCCGGGCAAGCCGCGACGGAGTATCTTTTGACGCTGACCGTTGTCTTTATTGCTTTCTCGGGCGTAACCATCCTCTTTTCAAATCAGGTAAAGAATTATCTTTCCCTGTTGTTCGACATGATTGTTCTGCCGTTTTAACAAGGAACTATTAAGGACAAAGGAGTCGCAAAATGAAAAAACTAAATCAAAAAGCCAAGGGATGACCGAGTACATCTTAATCGTGGCTTTGATCGCTGTCGCGGTCATCGGAGCGGTAAAGTTTTTTGGGCATTCAACAGCTGCAAACTTTACGACAGCGGCTGGCGCAACAGGCGCGGCCGTGCAGGGGGCCGCAGCGGAAGGCGCGGCTGGGGCGGTTGCCGGTCATTAAACAAAGATCAATAATATGCAAAAATTAATTTCAAACAAGGGGCAGGCGGCTGTTGAATTTTCCTTGCTTGCTCCCTTGCTTTTCTTAATTTTTTTTTGCGTTATCCAATTAGCCTATTGCGCTTATGCTTCGTTTGCACTTCAAAGAGCTACCTTGGCCATTGCGAGGGAGGCGGCCTCTTCCGATTCCCCTTCTTCGTACAATCCCTATTTTCAATTAGGTTATTGCCTAGCGCCATTGGGAAAATTAAACCGACTGGCCTTGGCGACCGTCCTCGCTACTAAGTGTGATATTAATACAGACGGAAAGGTCGTTCATGTACAGTTAATATACCCGATGCCAATATGGATTCCTGGCGTCGGAAAAATCTTCGGTCAAAAACTTTCATTGAATTCAGTTCAAACTTCGCCGATGACTTCTTCACTTCAAATGGCTTTCAAAATTCTCGGGAAACCTCTGCCTGATCTATCTTTTATCGGATTAAATCTTCCGTATGTTCACCTTTCGTCTTTTTCAACAAGTACGGTCGACGAAAATTCCATATAAATCGGAGATGGAAATCCATGATACGAATTAAGGCTTGGACTGAAAAACCTTCGGGACAAGCGTTAGTCGCTACCCTCTTTTTTTGTTTTGTTTTTTTCGCTCTGTTTATTGGACTTTACAAATCCGGAATGGTTTATAGCGCCAAAGAACGCGCAACTCGATCAACCGATTTAACGGCTTTGTCAGCCGGGGCAGTCTATGCCAATGGACTTCAATTAGTCCGTGTTACCAACGCAGTTCTTTTGGCATTTGCCGCTTTGGATATTGTGATTATAGCGGCGGCAATCGGATTAACTGGCGGGGCCGATTTGTCCATCTGGAAGGCGGCGGATCCAAACTTTCGTGGTAGAGTCCAATTGATTCAAAAAATATTATTTGGCATCGGTCTTCCTTCGGGCGCTTATCCATTTCTAATCTTTACCGAGGGACTTTCATTGGCTTCAGACAATCAACTTAAAAACAATTGGGGCAATCCGGCTCAATTATCATGGAAAGTCCCCCTACCGCCTTCCCCCATCTTTCTTTTCAATTATGAAACTTCGGATCCAATTCAGGCCCTCCTTCCAAACATGGCCTTGAAATTCAGAAAAGCTACCGTTCTTCTCCCCAATATGGATAAAGCGCCGGCGGAAAAACGACGTTACCACTTAACGAAAAAGGAGACCGGGGTTAAGTATTACTTTAAAGCGAATGAAGTTGAAATTGCCCCCAATTCACAAAATCCCGGACAGATGCGGGTAAAAAGTGCTGATTTTAAAAATCGATATGTATCTTTGGAAAAAGAGGTCGAGAGTGAAGCCGAAAAAGATGCTGAAAAACGCATCAAAAAAGAAAGCTTAATGAAAATGGAATCAGCGTTGGGTGGACTTACCAATGTCCTGGATCAAATCACGCTAGACGTCACTGATAACGATGATCCCCCTGACCACTCTTTGATGGTTTATTCAGAATTTCCAAATTCAAAAGGTGGGTCTACCTACATAAAAACCATAAGTGAAGCCGATATCGAAGGAGACGGCTTGGCGGCCTGGGACTTAAACGCGCCAAAATACCAAGCCCAGCTCGTTCAAGTTGGGCCCGAAAGGTTGACGGATTTATTAAATGTTCAAGCGCGAATATCTCAAATCGCAAATTCGGGCCAGATACCTTCATTTTCAAATATTTTCAACATGGCAACCAATGGCAAAACCGAAAACAATTCAAATTAATTCAACGGGACAGGCAATGACCGAAATGATCATTGTTATTCCTTTGTTGTTCCTTCTGGCGGCAGGAATGATCCAATTTACTTTTTTATTCATGGCCAAAATTTCATTTGAGCACGCCTGTGGACAATCGGCAAGGGATTATGCCTTTAAAAAAATTGATCCCACATTACTTTCAGAGGATATTTGGAAGAATCTAGGATCCGAACAGGTTTTTTTCAGCAAGGAAACAATTTTAGCCGTTCCTTCGCCTACAACTTCCATAATTGCCCAGAACTTTCTGAGCCAAAGCGGTGTTCTAGGACCGCTCATCTCAAAAATTAAATCCTCTTTATTGAACTACTCGGGTCAAAAATGGACGGTTATTATATTCTTTAAATCCATTCCCCTTTTCGGAGTCATATTCCCCGAAGGAATCCCATTTCACACCCAACTAGCTGTCTTGAAATATCCCGACCAGGATTAAAATGAAAAGAAAATGGTTTTGGATCACCTTAATATTTTGGGCCTCTTTTACATGTACGGTAATTACCTGGCCTCTTATCTACGCCCCAGTTCGATTCGATCCCAAAATCATTGGTGAATTCGAAACTAAAGTAAATGGTTTTAAACAAAAAAACATTATGTGGATTAACGAAGGAAATTTAAACGACTTGCTTCCAATAATCCTTGAAAAATTAACAAAAGAAGGCTGGATCTCCGTTGGAAAAAACATGGACTTAACTCCCGTTCTTCTTGGAATTGCGGACGAATCAGAGCAACCATCAAAACATTTATTAATAAAAGTTTTTCAGCGGAAGGATTTTTACAAAACACTCGGATTATGGGAACCAGTCGGAGCGGGTAAAACCTATGGTTTTGTTGGTGAAATTCCCGATTCTATTTTTAGTCTTTCACAAGCAAAAACTCATTGGGATTTACCGTTCACTCCCCCATCCGATTCCAATAGTCTCTATTGTCAAAAATTAAATAATATTGATATCGGTTTGATTTCTTTGCCCTATCAAGATAAATTCGGTGATGTTTTCCACCAACTTTGTGTCACAAGAGGTTTTTCTGAAAAACTGCTGTCCAGCGAAACCGATAAAAAGATATTCGTTTTGACAAAGGGAAGGATCAAAATCTTAGCCATTTCCGAAATCGAAAATGGGCAAACTTCCATATCCATGGCTTGTTTAGACCGTTAACAAATTTCAAGGAGAACGGCAAAATAAATTAGCGGTTTTCTTTGGTTTGAGAGGTTATCAACATAAATATTTTACTCTGAATCACAAAAGGAAATGAAATATGAAAAATAAAAATTCAATTATCGCCTTAATCGCCGGGATAACATTTGGCGGATTAGCCTTTTTCCTCCTTTATCAAAAGGCTTCCGAAATCGAGCAAAAGACGACCCCAGTCGAAATTTTAGTCGCTTCCAATTACATTCCACCTGGCAGCTTATTGAAAACCGAAATGGTAGAAAAAAAAGCCGTACCCGAATCCTTTGTAAGTCCCAGCGCGATTCATGACATAAAGGAAGTTGACGGATTATTAACTTTAGTCCCGATTTCGGCGGGCGAGCAAATATTCTCCAACAAATTCGGAGCTGGAGAAGAATCCTTAGCTTTTGACCTCAATCCCGGTTATCGTGCCTATACGATCGAAGTTAACGAAACAAGCGGGGTTGGCAATCTCATCCGGCCCGGAAACCACGTGGACATAATTACCAAGACCGAATCAAACAAAAGAGACATTACTTCTTTTGTATTTCAAAATATTCAGGTCTTAGCGGTTGGTCAAAAGCTCGATTGGAGAAAACAACCAAAGCCCAGCCAAAACGGGGCCTCTTCTCAGGGAAGCGAATTTAACAATGGTTACAGTACTGTAACTCTTGCGGTTACTCCCGAACAGGCTGAAATCCTAATGTTCCTGGAAGAACATCCTTTGAGACTTGTTCTAAGGGCTCTAAACGACAATGAGATAATTTCTATTTCTCCGCAAAGCGAATCAGAGGTTATGGCAAAAATGGGTCACTTCACCCCAAAGATCCAAGGGAAAAACATTGAAATAATTCGCGGCAACTCGAAACAAGGAGATTGAAAATGAAAAGAACCGCAATATTAACCTTCATTTTTATTTTAGGCGCAAACGCTTTCTGTCACGCAGAATCAAGTCCCTTGCGCCTCACCCTCGGGGAATCGAAATTACTCCATGTAGAATCCGCAAAAAAAGTGGCCATCGGAAACCCGGGAATTGTGGATGTAACATCGGTTAGCGACCAAGAAATTCTAATTTCAGCCAAGTCAGCTGGGAACACCAGCCTTATTTTCATTTCCCCCTCCGGCGAAAAAGAAACCCGTGCCATCATTGTCTCTTCCCACAACCTTAAGAAATCAATGGTTGAGGTAGGGGTCGAAATCATGGAAATCGAATCTCAAAGCGCTTTAAAAGCTGGGTTAAGTTGGGGCTCCATTTCGAATTCCGGTTCTTCCGGAAACCCATCCATCACATCAAACAACGTTTCCGGAAGCGAAAACACTCCGCCCCCTCTGTTAACGGTGGGTTCCCTAACTCGCCAAGCTTTATCGGCGAGTGTTCAGCTTTTGATTGAACGCGGGAAAGCGAAGATATTAGCCAAGCCTAAACTATTGGCCGTAAGCGGTGAGGAGGCAAGTTTTCTAGCCGGTGGCGAAGTGCCTTATGTTACTGAAAGTAAACTGGGTTCCTCTAACATTCAGTGGAAACCATATGGCGTAAAATTAAAAATTAAACCTTCCATAGACGGAGACGGAAATATATCCGCCAATTTCAGAGCGGAAGTGAGTGGATTGGATATTCAGAACGGAACAGCACTTGGCACAGGGATTGTTGTGCCCGCTTTAAAAACCAGATGGGTCGAAACCGCGGTCTATATGAAAAGCGGAAGCACTCTTGTGATTGCGGGTTTGATATCGGAAGAAAACCAAAAACTGACATCGGGCATACCAATTATCAGCGACATTCCAATCATCGGAGAGCTTTTCCGGTTTACGGACAATGAGCAAAAACAAACCGAACTAGTCATTTTCGTAACCCCGTCCCTCGTCGGGCAAACCGAGGAATGATCCTTCTCACTCCTCCGCCTTTGGAGCGTTTAAAACACCCTCCACCACATCCCCCGGTTTGAAATGATTACTATCAAACCATCCAGCGTTCATTTCCAAAGCGAACTTGGCGGCCCCTTTTGATAAAAAGCTGTTTTCGGTTTCGGGTGGCATCTCCAAAACATTGAGAATGGCTCCCTTTTCGTCCAAAAAGGCGATGCTCAGTGGGATAACCGTATTTTTCATCCAAAAGGCCCGGGGCGCGGTATCCGGAAACACAAACAACATTCCGTTATCCCTCCCCATTTCTTTCCTAAACATTAAACCCGTTTCACGCGCGAAGACTTTGTTTGCGACTTCAACATTGATTACCTTCCCCCCCAACTTTAATTGGACAATTGGCAGGTCCGACTTTAACCCCGCATGGCAAGAAAAACCGGTCAGCAAAAGGGTTGCGAAAAGCAAAATTATTTTTATTAGGGACGTCCTCTTCGTTTGAATTTTTGTCATCCTAAGGTGCCCTCTCAATTCACAATCGGGTAATTTTCAAATCTCCAAAATGCCCTTATTTTAAAGGGTTTTTGGCAGAAAATGATTTGACGATATCAAAGCCATTGCCTTAAGATGTCCTCATGAACAAGCTTCTGTCCAAGCTTCTCACAACTTCCATCCTTATATTCACTTTAACCCTTCAATTTCCCGAGAAAGCTATTTCCGACAACTCGGCCACAAGTCAAACCACTCCCACCCACCAATCTTCCAAGAAATCCTCAAAAAAGTCTTCCAAAAAAACTACCTCAAAAAAATCCAAGAAAGTAACCAAAAAACACATTGCCGCCCAACCCACCCCTCTAGCTGAAACAGCCATTCCTTCCCAACCCGAAGAAACGACCGGTGGCCCTTCCATGAGCCAACTGGTAACAGCCTACCATTACGCTTATGAGCTCTATGCGGCCCAACAATTCATCAAGGCGAAGGCGATTTTCAAGAAAATCGTTTTGGTAACAAACCAACCAGCCTTGAAATCTAATTCCTTGTATTATTACTCTCAATGCGCTTTTCGAACCGAGGACTACCTCGGTTGCGTGAAAGCTTTAAAACTATTAGTAAAGAAGGAACCTAATTGTGCCGCTATCAAAAAGGGCTATGTAACCCGTTTTTGTGTTTTCTTGATCGATCAGGTCGCGAACCTTCAAACTCACTGGGATTATTTCCGTTACCAGGTCAACGTTGATGAAAAAGGTAACCCGGTATGGCGCGAAAGCATCCCTCCGGGGCCAAAAATTAAGCGCATCAACTTTCGATTGGGTTTCGGTTTATACCGGGTCCTACACGCGATTCAACCCGACTCCCCCGAGGATGTAGCGGCAAACAAAAAGCTTCACGCTATGTTAAGCGCGCCCCTTTCCATTGTCTGGGCCGATGAAAAAGCCCCCGAAACCAAATATGGCCATCCCGCGGATGTTCTTTCCGTGTTCTCCTCGAATGAAAAAAAGCATTTCTCTAACGTGATATGTGAAAGAATGTTTTATGATTTTAAAACCGATTATTTTTATAAATTCCTGGATATGCATGACGACGTCAGGAACTTGAGGCCCCGTTGGGTCGCCGTGACCAAAACACCCCACAAGGGAGAATCAGAAAGCGATGAGCCTATGCCCCAAAACATCAACGAATCCCCGCAAGCCCCCCCACCACCCGGTGAAAATGCTCAACCCGCGCCGCCCGCTCTTCCCGCCCCGGCCGGCTCCGCGCCAACCACAACTGCCCTCTCCACGGAAGAAGATCCTAGTCGAATATTAACTTTGGAAAACTTGCTCCATGTGGCTGGGTATTTCCCTTGGATGGATAGTTATTCCAACACCATTGAAACCGCCCCTGTTGATTTAAACTTATAACCCCATGAAACTAAAACTGTTGGCTTTTGTCCTCGCCGCAAGCCTTTTTTCGTTTTTTCCAATTAAGGCGTATGAGCAAAATTCTATCTCCGTGACCGATGATCAGGACACAACTGAAAAAGCCAACCCCGCCGCGACTTTAACACTCCTACCTCAACCCACTTCAACCCCTCTGCCAGAAACTAAATCCTTTCCAGGAAAATCGGCAAAACAACCAACAACCCTAAAAACATTAGTGATTCACAAACCCATGCCATCCCAAACCTGGGGTAAAGTGATTCAATACCATCGAGATCAAATTTTCGCCCTAACGGATAAAAACCGGGAAATACTCCATGAATTTCTTTTTCAGGATGAGGAGGGAATCGTTCGAACAGCCGTTTTCCATGAAAACTCGGATGGCAACGGTTATTGGGAAGTATGGGTATGGGACCAGCAATAAAAAACCGAAATAATATTATTTCTTTTTTGGGGACAAAAGGCGGGGTGGGTTGTTCCACAATAACGAGCCTCTTGGGCAGATTCATCGCCAAAAAAGGTAATACCAAGATCGCCATTGTCGATGGGAACGCCTATTCCTATTCCTCAACACCATCCTATTTGTCAATAGCCGCGCCAAGTCATCATCTATTCCAGCTGCAACCCTACCAGGACCACTTAACCTCAAAAATGATTCAAAATTATTTTTCAACGTCTCCCGAGGGCCTCGCTTATATCCCATTAAAACAAAACGACGAGGGTGGGCTTTTGTTTTCTCAGACTTTCACCTTGATTCAAAAAATAGCTCAATGGTTTGATTGTTTAATTGTCGACCTTTCCTCCCTCCCTAGTGATCAATACCTCTCTTTTCTCGAAAATAGTTCCCGATTTTTTTTCATTTCGTCATCCGAGCCATCTGCTTTAACCGCCATAAAACAATGGGAAAAGCGTCTAATGTCATCGCACTTCGAGTTGGGAAAATTCGGAATTATTTTCAACCAACAAAATCAATCCCAACCTATCCCAAGGGACATCGCAACCTGGTCAAAGAATTTAAACCACACCGCTACCATTCCTTTCCTTGGAGAGAACTTATCCATCCAACTTTTGGAAAGCACCTCGCTAAATTCAGCAATGGAAAAGGCGCTGGAGAACCTTGTCGATAAAGTCCTGTCAAAGGAATTCGGTCTTCCGCTCGAAACAGCTCAAATAACAGCCTCTAAAACAATTTTGTCACCCGAAGAGATCTCCCCCATTCCAGAATCCATCTCCTTGGATCAAATCAATGAGCTTCATC
>PLZG01000041.1 GCA_003152075.1 candidate division FCPU426 bacterium | reverse complement strand
TGCTTCTTCCCATGTGGATGGCCTCGGGCGCCATCTTTGCCGCGAGCAACTCAACTTGGATGAGGGTTTTCATGGCCGTGAATCCCTTCACTTACGGCGTGGCGGGTGTGCGCCGGGGTCTTTTCCCTGATTCGGATTTAAGCCAGGTGCCCTCCCTCCAATTATGTTTAATCGTCCTTGTGGGATTTTCCTTTTTCTTTTACGCTCTATCTTCATGGGTAGTGGAGAAGAGCAGCGAGGGGTCAACCAAATGACAAAATCGAAAGCTTCCTGGAAAATTTATCTTGTAATCGCTCTGGCTTTGGGCGGAATGGCCTTTTTAGGTTATCAAGTAGTGGAATCAAGGCATTCGAACCTTTTCCAAAAGGGCGACATGAAAGCCCCTGACTTTTCATTCCAAGAGCGAAGCGGCCGGATGTTTTCAAGCTCCGAGCTGGCCGGAAAAGTTTGGGTGGTGGATTTCATTTTTGGCCATTGCGCTGGTTCCTGCCCGCTGTTAAGCCAGCAATTGGCATTGCTTCAAAAAGAATGGAAAGGAAGCCCGGATTTTAGACTGGTGAGTTTTACCGTCGACCCCGAGCATGATACGGCGGAATTTCTGAAAAAATACGCGGCCGATTATCACGCGGACGAGAACCAATGGTTTTTTTTAACGGGCGAGAAGGCGACCCTCTATAAGGTCATCCGGGAGGGGTTCAAAGCCGTCGCCCTCGAGGCTCCCGAACAAGGACCCGGGTTCGACTTTATCCACAGTACCAGGCTCATGCTGGTGGACGCCCGGGGAAGGATCCGCGGACTTTATGACGGCGAGCAGGATACGGACATCCAGAAATTGCACAAGGATGTTAAATTCCTCATGAGTTCCAAAAGCCACTCGTGAACATCAACACCTTGCCGATGATCAATGCCTGTCTTAACGCCCTGAGTGCCCTCCTTTTGTTAATGGGGTACGGTTTCATCCGCAGGGGGAACCGTAACGCTCACCGTTTTTGCATGGTTACGGCTTTTACCGTTTCCGTCGTATTCCTTGTTTCTTACTTGGTTCATCACGCCCTGGCGGGAATTGTTTATTACCAAGGTCAGGGTCTGGCCAGAACCCTCTATTTCTTAATCCTCTGGACCCATACCCCTTTGGCGGCTTTGGTGCCGGTTTTAGCCATTTTGACCCTGAGGCAAGCCTTGAAGGGGAATTTTGATAAACATAAAAAACTAGCCCGAATAACTTTTCCCATCTGGATATATGTTTCGGTTACCGGGGTGGTGGTTTACTTCATGCTTTACCAGGGTTTCCTCCAATAATTTCGCCAATCTGACGGCTGTCATTGTTTTCCTTCCCCCCCATTTCTTATAGTGAGTTCCCAAGGAGAATACCCATGAACGTCACCGAAGCGGAAATGCTGGAAATCGTCAAGAACGCCAAAATAGTTGCGGTGGAAGGCATGCAGGACGAGAAAAAAATGGACCGGGCCGCCTACCAGATTCCCCAAGCCCTCCAACAACGGGGCATGAAAATTATTCCAGTGAATCCCCATATCCAATCCTCCCTGGGGGAGAAGGCCGTTGCCACTATCAAGGACCTATCCGTGAAGGTGGATATCCTGGATGTCTTCCGGCGTCCCGATGTTATTCCGACCTTGGTGGACGAGATATTGGCCCTACCGGTGGAAAAAAGGCCCCAAGTGGTTTGGCTCCAGACGGGGATTACCCATCCGGAAGCGGAAGCCAAGTTGGAAAAGGCGGGGCTCAAGGTCGTTTCCGACGCCTGCCTGGGCGTCATCGCTGCCCGCGTTAGGCCGCTGGCCAAATAAACTAATGCGTTCCCGCGTTGAAGTTGTCCAGGGCGATATTACCCAACTAAAAGTCGAGGCTATCGTGAACGCCGCAAACGAATCCCTCCTGGGCGGTGGGGGCGTGGACGGCGCTATTCATCGCGCGGCGGGGCCAAAGTTAATGGAAAAATGCCGGGCTTTAGGCGGTTGCCCAACAGGCCAGGCCAAAATAACCAAGGGCTACGGGCTTCCGGCCCAATGGGTTATCCATACGGTGGGGCCTATTTGGCGTGGGGGCCAATACCACGAAAGCGAACAGCTGGCCAGTTGTTACCAGAACTGTCTGGAATTGGCCGCTCAAAATCAAATCAAAACGATCGCCTTCCCCGCCATTAGTACGGGGGCTTATGGGTTTCCCGTTCAACGCGCCGCCGAAATCGCTTTCTTCGAAATCCAAACATTTCTTTCGAAGAACGGTTTAATCGAAAAAGTTATTAAGGTTTGCTTTGACGCCGCGACATTTAAAGTTTATCGGAAGGCGTTTCAGCTAAAATGATTGCGTAAGCAATCATCCTGAATTTCCAAAGGGGATGAAGGATATATTTTTGAACATAGATCCTTCGCTTCGCTCAGGATGACACAGAATCTGAGGCTTTCATGGCGCTTCAACTCACTAGCCGGGGTTTCAAAGAAGGCGGAATGATCCCGGCCCATTACACCGCCGATGGCGAGGATGTTTCGCCGCCGCTGGATTGGTCCAACGTTCCCGATGGCACCAAGAGTTTCGCGATTCTTTGCGACGACCCTGACGCCCCAGGCGGTTCCTTTTGCCACTGGGTGATTTATAACATTCCTTTCAATTTGGTTAATTTTCCAGAGGCTTTTCCAACTTTTAATTCGCTTCCAAACGGCACTAAACAAGGGGTCAATGATTTCGGCAGCATAGGTTACCGTGGTCCCGCCCCACCGAGCGGAACGCACCGCTATTTTTTCAAGCTGTACGCCCTCAGTGCTGTCCTGGACCTGGAGCCCGGGGCGAAGAAAGCACAGCTTGAAAATAAGATTCAAAGACGTATCTTGGGTGAGGCCCAGTTGATGGGAAAGTATCAAAGAGGGTAGTATGCTGTCATTGCGAGGAGTGGGCCGCGAATAGCGGCACGATTACGACAAAGCAACCCCAGTTGTAAATAAGATTTTTATCAACAGTTTAAACCACCCATTAACTTGGGTTGCTTCGTCGCTAAATTCGCTCCTCGCAATGACATCTACGAAAATACTCAAAATTAAAGTTCGAAATCCTAATAAGGCCTTCCAAAAGTGAAAAAAAGAATTTTCCTTTCTATTGCCCTTCTAATCGTTGCTGTCCCTGAGACCTTGTTGGCGGCCAATCAATGGCCCGCGCCGAGGGGCTACGTCAATGATTTCGCCAACGTAATTTCATCGAATCAAGCCCAATCCCTCGAACT
>PLZG01000112.1 GCA_003152075.1 candidate division FCPU426 bacterium | reverse complement strand
ACGACGGGGACCCGTCGTGGACAATAAAAAAACGAAACCGACTATACAAGGGTGATTAGATGAACGATGAAATATTGAAATGGATTCAGGAATGGTATTTAAAACAAACGAACGGTGATTGGGAACATCAATTTGGTCTCAAAATCACAACTCTTGATAATCCCGGCTGGAGTGTCAACATTGACTTGGAAGGAACAAAATTAGAGGACGTAAAATTCGACCCGATAAAGATTGAGAATAGTGATTTAGATTGGCTGGTGTGTGAGGTTGAAAATAATAAGTTTGATGGTCATTGTGGTCCACAAAACTTGGGCCATGTTTTAAAAATGTTTCGTGATTGGGTCGAAAAAGAGCCGGAGCAGGTCCCTGGCTTCCAGGATCGAAAAGAGGATAAAGTGCTTTGGAAACAACTCGGTGATGAATCGGGTACGGAAACTTGCAAACATTCCAATTGTAGCAAGTTTGCACTTAAACGAAGTTCAATGTGTAAGCGCCATCATTTCGAGATGGTAATGGGCCATCCTTACAGCGGGCCGGAAATTTAAATCTGTCGTTTTAGGTGTCCACGACGGGGACCCGCATTGGACAGGGAAAAATTACAAGAGTAGCTGTCCATTAGGAGGAATTTGGAAAATGCAAGAAAATGTGAAGATGAACGAAAACGAGATTGTGATTTATCCCCGAAATGAAAAACTCCGAACTCGGAGAATTATAATAGTGGCAGGCTGTATTGGAGCCGTCGCGAGTGTTTATACATCTCATCCTTCAACTTCCTTTGGTACTGGTATGGCTATTATTTTTGCATTGATTTTCATACCAATTGGTTTTGAAATTTATCGGACATTTCATCCAAAGCCCTTATGCGTTATAAAACGAGAAGGGATACTGGATCGAATTACCTTTTTGGGGGTCGGGTGGATAAAGTGGAATGAAATTAAAGAACTTAAAATTTTTAAGTCAGTGAAGATAAATTTCATCGGAGTTACTTTAAATGATAACCAAGCCTTTTCAACCAAACTTAACTTATTCAAAAAACTCTATTTGAAACTAAACGTCAAGCTTGGGTATCCGCCGGTTAGCTTCTATCCAGTGCCATTGGGCCTGACGGTTGATGAATTATTAAAATTGATAGAAGAATTCAGAAAGCCATAATATCTAGTGAAAGAGCTGTCCACGGCGGGGACCCGTCGTGGACAAGAGAACTCGTTCTTATTTCTCCGAAATTTGTTTTTTTGCCATGTCACCCACGGTTTTCATAGCCCAGTCGATTTTTTCGGACCAGCGGTGTCCAAATTGAAGTATAGAGCAGCATTTCGATTTGGGTGATAAGGAGAAAAGCGGGCCCGCCCAGAGAATGATTTTTTTAGACCATGCTTCCTGATGAAGCCGCGATGAGTCTAATTTTTGGGGGAACTCGACCCAAATGTTAGTGCCGCCGGCGGGCAAGCTGGCTTTGGTTCCCTCGGGGAAATATTTGGACATGGCCTGAGTGAAATGGGGCAGTTGTTCCGCTAGAAATTTTCGCAGCTTGCGTAGGTGGCGTTTATACCGACCTTCCTCCATAAATTTGGCCAAGCCATCTTCGGTGGCAGGGTTACTTCCCACATTCAACATAAATTTGTAGCCGATCACTTTGGATTGATGTTTGCCGGCGGCGACCCAGCCCACCCGCAGTCCCCCGGAAAGACATTTAGAAAAGGAAGAGTAAAGCATAACGTTTCCCGTGCTGTCATAGATCTTGGCCGGTTTTGGACGGGTTTCACCCAGGTACATGTCACCGTAAATGTCGTTTTCGATGAGCGGTATATTTTTTTCGCCCAGTAAGTTAACCAGATGTTTTTTGTTGGCATCGGGCATCAGACAACTCATGGGGTTGTTGAAATTGGGGATAGAAACCACCGCTTTAATCTTTTGTCTTTTCATGACTTTTTTAAGAACGTCGATATCCATTCCCTGGCGGGGATCCAGAGGAATTTCCACGGCTTTTAACCTTGAGCTTTGAATCGACATGAGAATCCCGGCGAAAATAGGGGACTCCACCGCGATCGTATCGCCTGGTTCAGTCACCGCGTTGAGGCAAAGAAAAAGACCTTCCAGGGCCCCGTTGGTCAGGTAAAAGTCATCGGGCGACATGCTCAAACCGCATTCCAGATAATGCCTGGCCAGTTGAGTTCTTAAAGCCTCGTTCCCCGGCGGAAAAGCGTAGTGCAGGCCCATCATTCCCTGGCGTTCATAACCACTCATTAGAGCTTTTTTGAGCGCGTTAAAGGGCAGTACTTCCAGCGCGGGATAACTCAGGCTAAGAATCACATTTTCCGGATCCCCAAAAGCCCCAATGACATGGGGAACTTCCTTGTCGATTTTTTTGACAGGGATTTTTGAAAAGTTGGGGGCGATTTTAATTTTTTTGGGTTCCCGGTCGGACAGCGGGGCGTCGGAATTCACGTAATAGCCCGACTGGGGCCGTGATTTCAAGACGTTTTGGTTTTCCAAAATTTGATAGGCATGGATGACCGTGGAAAGGCTGACCCCCAGTTGGCGACTGAAGACACGAATCGAGGGCACTTTTTTGCCAAGCGGCAGTACGCCTTGTTGGACCTGGGTAAGGATTTGTCCCGCGACTTTTTCATAAAGCTTTTGGTCTTTTGGATTTTCCACGGGAACCTTGGAGCGAGAATGTTTTTATAGCATAGAGGATACATGAAGTTTGTGAACCGAATAGGGTACAGTTTTTTCCTAAACCGGTAGTTACAGATTGAATGAAAAACGAACTGTAATGATTGGTCTTGAACCGAAGTGTCTCTGGTTTTTTACGTGGGTGATGGTATCTTCCGTCCAAAAGAACAACACTTACCTTAACTTTTCTGGAAGACCAAGGAGACATTCATGCAGAGGCTTTATCTGGCTTTTTTCGCGGTTTTAACGATGGTGATCTTATTTATCCAATCCTGCGGTGGTAATAACAACCCTTCCAGCCCCTCTTCCCCGGCTGCCACCAATACGCCGACGATCACCGTCACCTCGACCCCCAACCCCAATATCTATTGGCAAACCGGTGCCGTTTACCGGTCCGTGACCAATGGGGTGCCAAGCTCCGCGAGCGCCTTTTTAAGGCTACAGGTCAATGGGGTGGCCAACAGCACCGCCGCGGTGACCTTGAGTGGCACAGGGGTTTCCTCCCCCGTGGCAATGCCCTATACCGGCAATGGCACCTTTTCGGGAAAAATTTGCGCCCTTTACCAAGCCGCTTCCGGCTCATTCACTTACCAACCCGGAATGACTTATATCATCACTTCCATCACTGTCGCGGGAACGGCGGTCCAAACCCTGACGGCGCCCGGGAACACAGCCGTTTCCTCCAACGGCCTGCAGGCCACTTGGACTGGGGGCGGCACCACCAATTCGGTGCAGGTTTTCAATCCCTCCTCCACTTTGACATTCCAATCATTGGGCAATATCACTTCGCCCTTTTCCATTCCCGTTACGGCCTATTCCCTTTCAGGAACCTATACGGTCAACCTCGTCGCGGAAAATGACGCCTATAGCATCGCCAATGGATCGGGTCAATTCACCGTTTATGAGGGGAACATCCAAACGGTGCCTTTTGTAGGGAATACCCCAACGATCACCGCTACCCCTACCCCTACCCTTACGCCTACAAATAGCCCGACTCCAACGATCACTGCTACCCCTACCCTTACGCCTACGAATAGCCCGACTCCAACGATCACCGTGACGCCTACCGCAACCCAGCGTTGGCACGTGCTGGGTGGCTATGGTTTCTCCGCCGGGGCCGCCAGCTTTGTCTCGTTGGATTGCCGCACGGGAACGCCTTATGTGGCTTACCAGGACGCGGGGAACGGCCAGAAAACGACCGTCATGAAATACGTTGGACCTGGCTGGGCAAACGTTGGAACGGCGGGAATATCCGCAGGCGCGGCCTTGTACCAATCATTGTTCGTGGCGAGTACCAGTTCAGTCTATGTGGCCTATACGGACAACGGCACCAGCTATGAACCCATACTTCAAACGTTCAACGGAAGCAGTTGGGGTCCGGTAGGCAGTCCTTGGACCAGTACGAGCGGTTTTACCACTTCAACATATGTGGATGGTTCCACGCCTTATCTGGCTTTCTTGGATGCTAACACTAACGCTTGGGTGTTGAGTTATACAGGAAGCAGTTGGACAACCGTCGGTGGCGCGGCTTTCTCGACCAACAATCCGAACATGATTTCTCTCTTTGTGGATCCCACCTCCCATACACCTTACGTCGCCTTTAACGAAAAAAACACCACCGGTTACGCTTCGGTCATGAAGTTTTCGGGGGGCAGTTGGCAATATGTGGGAAGCGCGGGTTTCAACGGAAGCGGTTTATCCGCCTCTGGAACGGACTCAATCTCGCTTTATGTGGATAACGGAACGCCTTATGTGGGTTATTACGCGGGTGGGTTTGGATATGTTTCAAAATTTACCGGAAGCTCTTGGCAGGCTCTAGGAGGCAGCTACTTCGAGATTAACGCAAGCCATCCTTCGGTCGCCGTCAATAACGGAATCCCTTATGTCGGTTTTGTGGATGCAAATTACTCCAGTGGCCCAAGTGTTATGTCCTTCTCTGGGGGAAGTTGGGGTTATGTGGGATTACCAGACGTTAACAATGCTACGGCGACCTATACCTCGCTTTCTTTTAGCGGGAACACACCCTATATGGCTTTCTCGGACGGGAACAGCGGCGGGAATGTTACGGTCTATATATATAATTAAATCTTCAAGTTCATAACGAATAAGCAAGTGAGATTTCCGTCCGGCCGGGGACCTCATCCCGGACGAGGGACCAATGCCCCCTAGGACGAGGCCTCGAGCCGAGTCCCGCGGTTAGGGCGTGCCTTATGCTGGAGAAGTATAAGAGCCAGGCACCTGCACCGAGTGCTGAACCTTAGGGGGTAATGGCTAATTAAAGATATGTGCTTGAAATAAAAGACTTTTCTCCGACGAGAGAAGACTTTTCATTTTGGAAACAAAAAATTATATTAGGTAAATAATAATTTTTATTGTCCACGGCGGGGAGGTGGATTGGACAATCCAAAACCTGTATTGTGTACATAATTATTGACATATTCCAAAGAAGGCTTATATTGAAGAGGTCGAAAGTTATCATGGGTTGTAAGAAGGTGAGTTTATGAGAGTCGCGGGAGTAAGGGAATTTAGGGACCATGCGCCGGAATTTTTGAGTGGCGACGACCTCGTGTTTGTGACCAAACACGGGAAGGTCGCGAGCCTGCTGGTTCCGATGTCCAAGTCCCAGGAACTTCCCTTGGAATTGCGCAGGGAACTTTTAACGAACCTGGGTTCCGCCATCTCAAATCATCTCAAAAAATCAGGCGTCACTGAGCGGACGGTTACACATGACTTTGAAACATGGAGAAAAAGCCGCCGGGCAAATCGCCGCGGACGCTAACGTCCTTCTTTCCGCCGCAACCGGCAGGGCCGCCCTCAAAGTTTTTACCCATTCCCACCTTGAAGTTATTTCCACATCCTTGAACATCAAAGAAGTTTGGGAATACCTTCCCGTTATGGCCGCGAAATATCGTATTGCCCCGGAACTCCTTGAAAGCCAATTTCAACTATTGGCTGTCAGGGAGTATGAACCCAGGGATTATCATGGCTCAATGTCTATGGCTCGGAGGAAAATCGGGAAAAGAGACCCGGATGACATCGATTTATTGGCTTTGTCCCTCGAGTTGGAAGTGCCCTTATGGTCGAACGATAGTGATTTTTCGGGAACCGGCATTGAATGGTATACCACGGCTCAACTTCTTAAAAAGTTAGGGCTTTGATCTGCGGTTTTAGGTGTCCACGACGGGGACCCGTCGTGGACAGGGGTTTTAATCAAATTTGTAAGGACTTAAGTTTTGAACCACTCGGCTCCTCCAGATCATTTTGTCTATTTTTTCCCCTTTATATTTATTGGCGCGTGGTTGTTCATCACCACGCTCTTGAGCCAGCTATCCGGATGGCCTGGGTTACGGCGTAAATTCCCAGATACCCATGACCGCGGGGAACGGCTGGGTTCCTACCGCGCCCAAACCGCTTGGATGGGAGTGTTAAGGGTCAGCCTGAGGAACATCTTGACGGTGGAGGCTTACGAGCAGGGGCTTCGAGTCAAAATCATGAGGCTATTTGGACCGTTTAGTCCCCCCTTCTTCGTCCCTTGGAAGGACATTCGGATCGAAAGAAAACAGGGGTTCTTTTTGGGAGGAACGATTTTTTACTTCGGGGACGGTGGGCCCTTCTCCAAAATGGGCCTGGAAGGGGACGTAGCCGATAATTTGTGGAGGGATGCGGGTGAACTTTGGCCTGAAAAAGGACCGCCGCCGGGCCCCGCCCCAAGGGGAAAGATTCTCGCGGGTATTTTCTGGAGATGGTTAGTTTACACTTCATTAGCCGCCGCTTTTTTTATCATCGCTCCTATCATGGCTTTGCCCGACAAACCGGAGGCTCGTCCTCCGATTCTCGTCGCGATCCTGTTCCCGGCTATCGCCATTGGCTTTTTTTCTGTTTTTGAGTTTTTTCAAAAAGTTTGGCGCCAACGGCGAAAAAAATAGCGAACAGGGGAGCGGGCAATAGGTTGTCCACGACGGGGACCCAAAAGGAACACTCAGTACTACTGATTATCTTAACTTGAAGTGT
>PLZG01000010.1 GCA_003152075.1 candidate division FCPU426 bacterium | reverse complement strand
CTAAAACAATGCGTTAAGGAGTTGGTTGTATGGGTCCAAACTAATCATTTTGGGCGGGACCCACAATACGGTAAACAGGCTATTATTGTTTTCCCTGTGGCCACCAACGACCCTTCTATCATCATCAAGAAGGTGGTTAACGCCGTTGAAATACTTTACAAGACCGGATACAAGTTTAAACGGATCGGGCTTAGGGCTATAAAGCTAGAGCCGGAAGATTGCGTTCAAAACCACTTATTCATTAACCCGGACGATACTAAAAGAAGATCCCTTTTGCGGGTCGTGGACCAGCTTAACGAGGTCAACGGAGCCGGCACCGTCCGGATCGCCTCGGTTGTGCTGGACGCACGCTGGATGGCCCGTTTTTCAAAGCAATCTCCCCATTACACTACCCGGGCTAAAGAC
This sequence comes from candidate division FCPU426 bacterium, assembly GCA_003152075.1. Lineage (GTDB taxonomy): Bacteria > Oederibacteriota > Muellerivitia > Muellerivitales > Muellerivitaceae > PALSA-1180. Next base: position 9,586 of record PLZG01000010.1, on the reverse strand, counting down.
CTGCCTATTGCCCGGGTGGGTTAAAGCGATTCTTTAAACCTTCCCTTTCAAATCTTTTGGAACGAGGTTTGCCGTGGACCAGGCCGCCCAGGGCGGCCGCTAGACGGTCCACTGGCTTCCCTACAGCTCCCGGACCGGGATTGCGCCAGCATGGCCATGACGTGGCTTTGCCACTAGGCCGCGCGAGATCCCGGTTTACCACAAGGAACCCCCCGCCCCTGCCCCCCAAGGCTGGACCAGCTCCCCCCGGTTCAATGTGGAAGCGGTCTTGGATCAACCGCAACTTTCCGGGTGGTCCACCTGATAGCCCGGCCAGGGTCAGCGGGGAAAAGGTAAACATATCCTTCAATGGACATAGTGGTTGACGTGGTATCCCTAAATGGATATACTGCCGGAATGGCAACGACTATTGAATTACCCATTTGTCATTGTGAAAGATGCGGCTACGATTGGACGCCGAAAAATCGGGTTGTGAACCGATGCGCCAATCCTAAATGCAGAAGTCCCTATTGGGACAGACCACGAGGAATGGGAAAAATAAAACAAACCGAAATCCCCTTAAAAAGGCCCAAAAAAGGGTGGGGTAAAAAAAGAAAAGAGAAATCTTGAAAACGTAGTGTTCACAAAATAAAAAACCCCGAATCCTTCGCAAGATTCAGGGTTTGAGAATTTCGCCGATCTGCTCTCCCGTCGCAAGGAACCAGATTGGCATTTAATTTAATCGACGCTAGAAGTGCGTTCGCTGCGCCCTTTTTGCGTTCTGGACATCCACAGGGACCTTAGCTTCGCAGGCCGCGGGACCCTTAGAGGAGCCATTGGGATAATTATATTCCCTGGCTTCCGGGTGTCAATACCCTTTTGAAGCCAGGAGCAAAATGCCGGATAACGACAAGCCGATAAGCATACTTACCCAGCTAAAGCCTAACTACGTTGGGATACCACACCTCATTATCGACCTATACGGCGCTGGAATGGGTTCGGCGGGTTGGGCCTATACCCTTCTCATTAGGTTTATTAACTGGAACTCATCCGAGACAAGAACCAGCCTTCGGACTTTGGCCGCGACCGGAGGGGTGGACCCGGAAACAATCCAAAGATGGGCGGCGCACCTTGAAAAACTTGGCCTTATTTCAATCACCCCAGGGGATCAAAGCCGGCCAACCGCTTACATGATCCTTATGCCCCCCATGCCCCCGCCAGAGGCCATCGTTAAGGAGTTCTTTCCGAAAAATTGGACTATACCAGAGAGGGCAAAAGCGACCCTCGAATTAGTCTTATTTAACTTGAATTTTGGAGGGACACCACAAGAGAAGGGGGGTAAGACAAAGAGTGTCGGCACCATGCCTACACAAGCCGGAACCGGCCCCCTACCTGCTATAGGTGATGGCACTATGCCTACACAGCCATTGGAAAAGGTGTCGGCAACCCCCCCGCCAGGTGGTGGCAGGGTGCCTACACAGAGTACGGACCATGCCCACAGCCTGTCGGCACCACGCCCACAATACGAGAAGGATAAAGATAAAGAGTCTGAACTAACTAACCCCAGTTACGACTTTTTAAAAATTAGTTTAGAGAAGCTCAAGGCCAAGAACCCGGAGCTGGGCCTAAACGACCTTGAGGACTGTTATTTCAAATGCTTGAATATGCTCGAAGACGACGAAGAAAAAGCCAAGGATTATTTTGAGGAAAAGGTAAGGGTAGTTTTAGAGCACAAACGAACGGACGACGTAAAGGGCCTGTTATGGGCTTCAATTGTCAACAACTGGAAACCCAAACATTCCTCTAAGGCGATCCAGGAGGCAGAGAAAAGAAGAAAAGATCAGGAAGAAAAAGAACAAAGAGAGCAGGATGAACTTTTAAAGAAAAAGCATTTAGAGGCAGATGAAGGTTACATTTTGGCCGCTTACAACTTTGCGAATGACGTTTTGAAGAAAACCGGGATTGATCCGGTCGAACACATTAAAACAATGTTCAAAGGGAATCCCATTTTAGAGGTGGTTTTAAACAAATTAAAAGGGAAGGGGTGAGGATATGGCTTACAAAATTTCTTTTATGAATAACAAGGGAGGGGTGGGAAAAACAGTCCTCACGGTGAATGTCGCGGCCGCTTTAACCCAAGTACCCACCAAAAGCAGGGTCTTGGTCATTGATATGGACCCCCAGGGAAACGCCGGGTCATATCTTCTCAAGGGTGCGGTGGACCGCGAGGAAAAGGACCGGGAAAGGGATTTAGGTGTATTGCTCAAAGACCCTTCCCACCCCATTAAAGACCTCATTTACACCTATCAGTATTACACCGAGGAAAAAGCCCCTAAGACAAACGGCAAGGCCCAACATATTCCCCGGATCGAGGATGAGGACGACGACAGCGACACCAAGAACAAGTTTTTCACCTGGCACGATGTGGAGAACCTAAAAATCATTCCGGCTTTCGAGGCGATCCGCTTTGACTTTGAATCGGACGCTTTCCTTGCCAGCCTGGACCGTGAACTGCTGAAAGAAGCTATCCGGCCAATCGAGGCCGATTTTGACTTTATTCTCTTTGACTGTCCCCCGGCCCTTAACAAGCTTTCCCAAATGGCTTTGATGGCTTCGGATTATGTCGTTATGCCAATTAAACCAGGAGAGTTTGAGATTATCGGTATGCACGCCATGCTGGACGTAATTCAAAAATTTAGCGAAGCCCACAACCACGCTTTGGACTTCAAGGTGGTTATGAACCAGTACCGAAACGGGAGTAAAAAGCACAGCGAATACTTTTTAAAGCTCAACGAGGCCTTGGGGGATATTTTGGCGAACACCACCATGAACTTGGCCGAGGAAATCACCGGTTCAATCAAAGCCAATTTGCCGGTGATATTCAGCAACAAAAGCGTTGTCAAAAAGGACTTTTTCGCTTTAGCAAAAGATTTAGTTAAAGACTTGAAAAGGATGGAGGCCTCCAATGCTAAGTAATGGATTTTATAAAATGGTCTATGACAAGTTTATGGATTTCATCCACAAGGCCCGGGGCTCAAAAATCGAATTCTTTTTATCCCGCCAGGTTTCTTCCGATTGGAACACCTTATCCAAGGATTTAGTCAAAGACCTGAAAAGGATGGAGGCTACCAATGCCAAGTAAAGACGAGCTACTTAGAAAAGCCAAAGAAAAAACCGCCTGGGCTGTTCCCCCCGGGACCAGGAACCTTCAAAACGTGAAGGACAAACTTAAATCTATGAACAGGGGGCCGGAATCAGAAAAGTTTAAACATACCCCCCAAGTATTAAACTCCGCCGACCAGGCCCCCGCGGTTGAGAACCCGGAAGGGGCAAGCGCCCCCGCCGCGGCCTTCACTCCGGTTAGCACTTCCCCACCGCCCCCCGTATCAGCCGATGGAGTTTTGACCTTTGATGATTTAAAGGCAAAGAAGTACAACCCGGCTATGGAGTACCAGGTTCCCATTGAATGGATCGACTTCCAAGACTCGGAAAGGATTATCAGCGACCGGGAAACCTACAACCGGGACCCCTACGAAATCCTCAAAAACTCCCCCGGCTTTAAATCCCTGGTAGAGGACATAAAAGAAAACGGCCAACAACTCCCCGGACGGGTCCGGGTAAATGAGTTTGGCCTGTTAAAGGTTACGGACGGATGGCGCCGGGCACTTGCCAGCAGGGATAGCGGCCGGGGGGTTTACCTTTGCACCATCAAGGACGAAACCGACGAGGAAGCGGCCTTTAACGCCCTTCGTCTTAACCTTATGCGCGAGGATTTACCCGAGTACAACAAACTCTTTGAAATCAAAAAGCTAAACGAAAAATTCAACCAGACCTATGAGGTTATCGCCAGGAGAACTGGCTTTGGAACCAAGTCTTACATTTCGGATTGCTTGGCCATATTCCAAGTGCCTGCCGTCGAGGAGGCTTTGAAACAAAAACAGGTGTCTATCAGCACCGGAAGGCATATTGCCCGGAAAGCCCTCAAGGACAAACTGGACCACCCACAGACGGTAAAGCTCGTTGGCTTGGTTGTGCGCCGGGAAGTACAGCTTAAGGATTTAAACTTTCTTGACGTAAAAAACGCCAAGGAAAAACCGAAGGCAGCCCCAGCTCCCGCCTTCGAAGTCAAAGAGGACGGTTCCTTTAACTACCCGGCCATAAGATTCAAGCCCAAAATAATGCCCCTTAGGGACATTGAAAAAACCGTATCGAATCTAGAGGAAATGATTAAGGTATTCCGAAAGGAACTAAAGGACCGCCGCCAATGAGTGATGAAAGCAATTGGTTCAAGGATTTTTATAACTCCCACCTTGAGACGGTCCACAATGTTTTCAAGGCCCTTATTTTTGGTTTTGGAATCATAGGAGCCTTTGAATTTTGTTTGGAGGCTTTCGCTTTCCTTTCAGGTTCAAGCGAAAGACTTGCCTGGTCCGGGTTCGATCCATACCTTGACCCGTTTTTCATCTTCCCGGTCGTGCTTCATTTTTATCTTTTGGGGAAAGAACGTCTTCCCCTTCCCTTCACATTCACCACTTCCCTTTCATTCGGCCTTTTGCTTAAACACGCTTTGGTTTCAGCCGATCCTAATTTTGGATACTCCAAATATTTTGGTTTGGGACTAGGGGCCGGCGTGGCCCTTTATTTTATTTTTCTTTTGTGGCCCAAAGGAGGGAGGATTAAAAAGGCGGTCGTCAAACAGGAAATTAAACCGGCCCCTAAGGTGGATTATGGGCCTTACCCATTGAGGTTGGACGAGGACGGAAGGGTTTTAATCCCCACGGGAATTTTAAATATGAATTTACACGTTTTAGGGGGAACCGGATCTGGTAAGACCCGCTACGGGATTATTCCTTGGATTTATCAAACTATTGTGGAACAAAAACTTGGGGCTTTTGTTTATGACGTTAAAAGTGAACTAGCAAGGCACGTCGTATATTTTCTTAAAAACGCCAACCGAATCGACGACTTGATGTATTTCAGCCTCTTACACCCCGAACTTTCCATGACCTGGAACCCTTTGGCCGAGGGCCGCGCGGATGAAATTGCCAATCGGGTCTTTGTTTCCCTTTACTACGAAGCCAACCCTGAATCAAAACACTTTACCGATTTAGGAGCGGCCGTTATTAACAATTTGGTTCATCTTTTGAAGCTTGAGTACCCCATCATCAATTTTCAAATGCTTTTTGATACTTTAAACGACCTAAAGGACATGAAAATATTACGGGGCCTTTGTTCAAAATATCGGGAAACCGGCCAAGCCAAATACTTTGAAAACAATTGGCTGGCCACTACCCTTAGACAAAGACAGGAAGCCTTAAGCGGTCTTTTGAACAAACTTCAAAGGTTTTGCAATCGTGAGTGGTCCCCTTTAATCAATTCCCTGGAGCCGGAAATCACGATGAAAGATGTGGTTAACAACGGAAAAGTATTTCATTTCGACGTGGCTTCTGGCAAATACCCGGACGACGCCAAAGCCTTATCCATCCTGGGGATTTTGAATCTTAGCGAAGTTTTGGCCGATAGGTTTGAGAATGAGCCGGAGAAACCTTTTAGGGTTTTCTTGGATGAGTTTTTCAATATGGCTTTTGCAAGGTTTATTGACCTTATTAATAAAACCCGTTCAGCCAAATTGGAATTCTATTTGGCCCATCAAGGTTTCGAGGACCTCCAAGGCATTTCAAAGGAATTCGCGCGGCAAATTTCTTCGAACGCCAAGAACAAGGTTTTTTTTAACATCAGCGATCCGGAAACGGCTGAATACGCTTCTGAGGTATTTGGAACCGTTGAGGACAAGGACTCCAAAGTATTTTCTTACGACACCAGGGAATTAATGGGTCGTCCAGCCGGTTACACCATGCCGGACGGCCGTAAATTCCGGTTTGGGCCGGATGAAGTTAAGGAGCTTCCAGAAGGTTATGCTTTTGTGAAGATCCACTTCAAACACGGGCCTGAGTATTTCCAGCTTCAAATGATGGATGCCTTAAAATATATGCCCCCTAAAAAATTTAAGATTGATACCGTGCTCCCAACCAAGAACCGCCATAAAAACCCGATCATTTCCTTCGCAAAAGAAACCAGGGCGGATCTTCTTGAGGGACGCACCCCCAGGATGAAGCCTAATTTCGAAAAATTAAACGCCTTGGCCGAGGAACAAAAGAAGGCCAAGCCCAAACCCCCCGCCCAACCCGAAGTTATCGAATAAGGGCCTTTGGCCCTTTTGCTGGTAATTTCTTTGAGCGAGGTTTTCTTTTTAGGCCCCTAAAAGCTCCCCGGAGGTATCCTTAGACCACCCCTTTGGACTGCTATCATTGGTGAGGAAAATATGCCCGACATAATTATGAATCCCGAAGACGCTTCCCTTCTTTCTTGGATACACTCCAATAAATTCGTGACCACTAAACTTTTTCACAAAAAATTTAGGGCTGGCAATAGTTTCCAAACGGCTTGCAACGATCTAGAGTCGTTAAGCGTTGAAAAGAAATATTTAAAGCCGGTGAAGGTTCACAAGAACGCCGACAGCTTTTATTTTTTAACCCGCCGCGCTGTCCACCAGCTCAAGGACTTGGGGCTAATATTGACCCCGCCTAAGATCAGAGCACCCCATCAAAACACATACGAAAAAGATCATGACAAGAAGGTTATAGAAATCAGGATTGGATTGGAAAAAGACCCGAACCTTAAAAACCTAATTTGGCTTTCGGATTACGAAGTTAGGATCGGGTACAAAATGGATTGGAAGAAAGCTCTCATTGAGGGCCGAGGTAAGGAACTAAAAAATGTCAGGCTGAATTATGAAGGTGCGAGAAAAGCCGACGGGCATTTCTTAACCACGATTAAAGATAAGGATTGGGAATTTATTTTGGAGTATGAAAGATCACCCTATTCAAAAAGGAAGGTGGGGGAGGTTGTAAGCAGAATCCTTGAATTTCATTCAAGGCCGGTAAAACTAATTGTGGCCAAAAATGCTTTAAGGTCGGAATTTTTAAGGGAAAGTGTTGGGGATCTAATCACAGACCCCCAAGATAGGGCTTCTTGGTGGTTTAGCGACTTTACAACGGTGACTTCCCTTCCCTTCCTTGAAACCCCCTGGGTAGACCTGGACGACTTCCACCCCGCATTGATTAAGCCTAAAGAAGCCTAAAAAGTTCACCACTGGTGAACTTTCCCCCCCATTCCGGCCAAAGCCAGGCTTATTAAGACCCTAAAGCGCTTTTGACTCCCATTCAATCTAAAACCACCTATTTATCTATATTTTGCAATATGAAACTCAAGTTTGAGACGCCCGACCCCACNNGTGGGGTCGGGCGTCTCAAACTTGAATATTGCAAAGATTAAATATGTGGTATTAGATTGAGTCAAAAGCAAGGAAACCTAGGGAAAAGGGTTAGTGCCCCTTTTCCCTAGGTTTCCTCCAAAGGGGTTCCCCTTTGGGATCTCCTTAAGACGAAAGACCGAAAACGAGCTTAGATGATCGCTCGTTTTCTTTGGGGTTGGCCGTTGGCCAACCGAGGTAATTCCCTTCGGGAATTTTAAAGAGTAAAGGATAAAGAAAGCCGAAGGCTTTCCACCTTATGGCCGTGGAACCAAGCTTTCGCTTGGCCTATTAATTCCCTCGCCCCCGCCCACCGGGCTGTTCCCTATGGGAACACTCCCCCAACCATCTACATTGACAAGGCGGCGGCTTTATCACCGTCGCTTACGCGGCGGTGGCGCAGAGGTAGCGCGCCCGGTTTTACCAGCCGGGAGGAGCGGGTTCGACTCCCGTCCGCCGCTACTCCTTTTTTTAGTTTTCGTCGCCTTGTCAATGTCCACCCTTTGGGGTAGGATTTTGTTTGAACGGGCGTTGACTGGTAAACTTTCTTGAGTGATCGAGGATGGGCCGAGAGGCCTGCGCGCCATGTTTAAAAAGGTTCCGGTTTACCGGGGCCTTTTTTTATTACCGGGTCTTTTTTCACGTTGACCCGGATCAACCAAGGCTTTTGGTTCGACTTGAGGTCTCACCAAAGGAGCTCTCAAAGTTCACCACTGGTGAACTTTTCTCCCTCGTGTGAATTCCTATTTTCGGGCCTCTCTTTTTTCGTTTTTAGCCTATCGCTGGCGAAATCCTGGAACGCTTAAGAAATTGCCCTTTAAATCGAAATTCGCCTTTTTGAAATATAAAGACCTTAGCAAGTAGTTTGGTGGGGGAAAGGGTCAGGGAGGCTTACGCCTTTTCCCTTCCCCTGGGCATTCCCCCTCGGTTGAGCTTCCCCGCTTTCGCGGGGTGATCTCAACCTACCCCTTTCCTCCAGGGCTTTCGCCCTCGAGCTCCTAAGAAAAGGGTTTGTCCCTTTTCAAATCCCTTCCCTGCCCAGGGAGGATTCCTCATAAAATTTAATTCTTTATAGATGCGGCGGCTGCGGAGCACCCCCCCATGCCGGGTAAGATCTTCCCGTCATGGGCGGCNNTGTCCGGGTGGCAGAGAAAGTTAAAACGCCGAAGGCAAAAAACCAAAGGAAGCGTCCCGATGGAAAAATGGAAAATCCATAGTATCGACTTTGACGACGACACGAAAAAGGCGATCAAGGTATTCACTAAGAATCACTCGACATTTAAAAAAATGCTGGACGACCGAATATCCGACCTTTTGAATTTTCCGGAACTATTTTGGGCTTCCCCCGTGTTTGACCAAGAGGATTCGGACTTTGCCGAATTTGTCACCTATCACCAACAAATAGACCTGGCCGGATATGTGAGGAGGGGGAAGGGAATAGCCACCATCACCCATTTTGAGTTTCACCGTTGAGCTTTATTCCTAAAAGTAGTACCATTGTAATACCAGGGAGGTTATCACTATGAATACAAGAGCGCCTATTTCTTACAGGCCATCAATTAAAAGGGATGAGTTGGAAAGCCTTATCACCAAGAAACTTAGGTATAAAGCCGTCAACCGTTTCATCGACGAAGCGGTTAAAGAAAAGCTAAACCGGGAATTGGTTGTCACCAGCGATCCCGAAATGACCAGGATGATCGGGAAGTTGACCGAGGTTATTTACGAGTATAAGGGCTGGAATTTTCTAAAGCCTTCCAAGGAAGTCCGGGATAGGATCAGGGAAAAAGCCCGGCTTATCGAATCGGGAAAGATAAAGACCACCCGCTGGAAGGGGTCGATTGATAAAACCTTTGGTGAAAAAGAATAACTAAAAATTAAATTTTCTTATCAAGGCCCTCGGCTTTTAGCCGCGGGCCTTTTTTTTTAAGGTGTTCCTTGTCTCGGCGCAGCCCCTATCGGGACTGAGGAAGGTTCGCCGGCCTTTGGCCGTGTAACTTTCCGTTTGCCGCGCCTCGAAAATCATAAAAGCAGGGAAGGGAAAAGACCCTCCCCTTTATCCCCACCCTAGCCAAGGGACAGTGACCCCTGGCAACCCCAGAAACGAAAAACACGGTGGACGCAAACCAAATCGACGGGCGGCTGTCGCCGCCGGGATCGGTCAGCGCCTAAATTCCCAAACGGGCCACGCCTCGTTCCTCGTCTTTCGGCCCAAAACCTGTTTGGGAATTTTCCCGGTCTGCTAACACCAAAGCGCAGGACCCGCCGACATTGATTTGCCCTAACACAAACACCTTA
>PLZG01000043.1 GCA_003152075.1 candidate division FCPU426 bacterium | reverse complement strand
ACCGGCGACCTACTGTTTACGAAACAGTTGCTCTACCAACTGAGCTACCCCAGCACTGAGTTAGCGAGGGAAGTTTACCCACCTATGAAGCCACCGTCAATCGAGAAGGACCTAAAAAAAATCCCCGGTTTCCTTGCGAAAACCGGGGATCGAAAACAACTGTTTTAAAAGCTGAAACTACTTGCCGACGATGCTTTCCACCGCGACAGTGAACTTCCCTTCCGTTTTAGGCTGGATGTTGAAGGTGGTCACCTTACTGAAATCCTTCGGCGCTCCCTTGATGGCATCAGGAGGAGTGTAATAAGGATCCAGGGCGAAGGAATCAAGCGGGACAGCTACTGTTTCCCATTTGCCGCCCTTGGTCGCGGGGGTTGAGGCGACATATTGGTTATTGCCCTTGTCCTTCAAGGCAAGACCCAAAATAACCGGCGCTTTGGAATAAAGGGTGACATAGATAATTTTGGCCGAGGACAAATCAGCGCCCTTCCAATCCGAGCCACCAGCCCTGCACCACATGCCGCAATAACCACCTTGCTGAAGGTCATAGGTAATGGTCAGGTATTGTTTCCCTTTTTTGCTGGGATTGTCCTTAACCGCGAAAGTGAAGCTGGAACCCTTGCTGTCCTGGAAGGTTCCGGCAGCCTTGGAATCCAACCCGGTACAATCGAGAATCGCGGCGCCTGGTCCCGAGGGAACAGCGGCGGACGCGGAAGAAGCTGCTGTAGAAGAGGCGGCTGTTCCTGCTGAAGCTGCTGGAGAGGCCGTGCCCGCTGACTCAACTGGCCCAATTAGGACAACCGATGCGCCGTCCATCTGGGGTGAGAAATTAAGGTTCTGGCATTTGCTTAAATCCAGGGGATGCCCGGCAATGGCTGTCGGTGGGGTGTAATAAGGGTCCTTGATGAAAGTCGCGAAAGGCACATTAACTTCCGCCCACGCGGTGGTAATGGGAAATTTCACGACATATTGGACATTGAAAGCGTCCACGATGGCCATTTGGATATCGCCGGCCACAGTCGACTTCGCCATGAACTTAAATGATCCCGATTTAGAAAGATCAAGAGTTGTGGTGTGATAAACCCCGCAATAACCGCTGGCAACCTTGTTTGCGGTTAGCTTGAGGGCCTTCTGCCCGCCCTTCGGACCCGCGTCAACAACGAAGTCGATTTTCGATCCCGTGCTGTCTTGATAAGTACCGGTATTTCCCCCTGCGACTCCGGTCCAATCTTCAATTACTGCGGCGAAAGCCACAGAGGCTTGGGAAATAAAAACCACCGCCAACAAACTCAAAATTCTTTTCATCGAAATCTCCTTTAAAAATAAAGCAGAATAAAACCACACGATTCATCATTTCGACGGCTCAAGCAACTAAAAGGTTTCAAAAGCAGAGGCCGAACCTTCCATACCGCCCTTTTTTCAGCGGCTCTTAAAGCACATCCTCGATTAATCCTAGGCAGATCAGTTCAACTGCCACCCAAGCCGTGGCGTAAACCACGAAATCCATGATCAGATGACGCCCATTTCCCCAGACATAACTGAAAAGGGAAAAAATAGTGTAATTCAAAAACCACAACACGACCGCCAAACGTGGCAAGCTGAAGTTTTTCATCTATTCTCTCCTAAAGTAATTCGCCTCGGTTAGGGAGCGGCGATAGATTTTAAACTAGATTTCAAAATTTCTTCAACTGTTGATTTATCCCCCAGCGACTGAACCGCCGTTAAAACCGCCCGCCGGGACTCCGCCACCGAGTATCCAAGGGTCATCATGGCTTGAATGGAGTCCGAAATGTTCTTTGATTCAACGTTAAAAGCGCTTTCCTCGCTCAACATACCACCGCCAACCAATTTTGTTACCTTATCCCTCAATTCCAAAACCAGGTGCTGGGCTGTTTTTTGGCCAATCCCGGGAATCGAACGCAAGGCGGTTAAATCATTGTGAAGAACGGCTTGATAAAAAACGTCAGGGGTAAAAGTGGAAAGGATATTCATGGCCGCTTTGGGCCCCACGCCCGATACCGACAGGCCCATCAAAAAAGCCTGTCTTTCTGAATCTTTCAAGAACCCGAAAAGTTGGAGCACATCCTCTCGGACATGGAGATAAGTCTTTAAAAGAACGTTCTTCCCCGCGGGCGGGACGACTTGAAGTGTTTTTTGGGACACGAAAATCTCATATCCCACGCCATTCACGTCCAACTCAATTCGGTCAGGAAACTTGGCGGTTAAAACGCCTTGAAGAAAAGCTATCACTGAAAACCTCTTTTACCACAGGCGGCTTCGCCGCCACAAAGACACAGTTAAAGGCAAAAGGTTAAAACATAATTTTTAAACTGTGCCTCTGTGGTGGCGGAGCCACCCGTGGTGAAAATTTAGTCTTCCAAAAATTTAAGGTGGACCAGGATATGCAGCAGCTCCTCAACCTGAGTAAGGGCCGGGGCTTCCTTGTTTTGGGTGGCCGCGTACCAGAAGGAAATCACGCTTTGATCCAGCCAAATACCCTTGCTCTCGAAATCCTCGTCGATCACCAAAGCCTTATAATGGTGCTCGTCCAATTCGTTGTCCGTCACAGGGCTTGTCATCCCCGAAGCCTTCAATTTGATATGTTCCTTGGCTTGGTTGAAATATTTTTGGTCTTCCTCGGCCAGGTTCTCGAATACCACTTGGGCGGCCTCCCGGTCGATGGCCTCCAGCACGCTCTTATCGACCCAAACTCCCAGGTTTTCCTCATCCCAAAGATAGTCGTGGCCTTGATGCTCCAGGATGGTCAAGGGTTGGCTGCTGTCCGGGCTTAATTTTTCGGTCTTCCCCTTATTCACCGTATCCTTCAGGAAATCCTCGGCCGAGACGTTGAATTTCTCATCCGCCGGGTAGCCGCATTCGGGGCAATACCTGGCGCTCTCAAAAAGTTTGTTTCGGCAATTCTTGCATTTCATGGACATAAGTCTCCTATCGTTGTGTACCCCCACGTGCATCGCCCGTGGAACCACGAAGCCCAAGCTTCGCTTGCCGTGCCTTTCGGCACGGTTAACTTTCATCCCCGGGCTTTGCCCGGGGATTTCAATTCTGCGGCTTTCAAAAACCTTGACTCAACCGAATTTCGGGAAAGCTTTTTTATGGCTTCCGACAACTGGGTTCCCGAGCATTGCGTGTGCGTGATGGCGATCGCCAAGGCATCCGCCGTGTCATCGGGTTTGGGGACTTCCTTGAGCCCCAACAGCAACTTCACCATCTTTTGAACTTGTTCCTTATCCGCGTTTCCATGGCCCGCCACGGCCTGCTTAATTTCCATCGGGCGGTACTCAAAAACCGGAACCCCCGCCAAACCACAGGCTAAAAGGGCCACTCCCCTGGCCTGCCCCACCGCGATGCCGGTCTTCACATTGCGAGTGAAAAACAATTCTTCAATGGCCACTACTTCAGGTTTCACCTTTTTTAATATTTGTCCCAACTTTTCAAAAAGAACGACCAACCTTTTTTCCAGGGCCGTGTGGGCTACCGTGGTAACTGTGCCGTACTCTCCCGCCGTCATCCGGCTGCCTTGTTGAATCACCACTCCATAACCCATCCGGGCCAAGCCTGGGTCAATGCCCAGTACCACCCTCTCTTTTGACGAAGGAAGGTTATCTTTCAAGCTTCGCCATGGTTTCATCGCTTATCTCGAAATTCGCGTAAACATTCTGGACGTCTTCATACTCATCCAAGGCGTCATAAAGGCTTAACACCCCACCGACCTTTTTTTCATCGAGGGGAATGGTTGTTTTGGGAATCATGGTGACCTCAGCGCTGTCCAAGGGAATTTTTTTATCCTCCAGGGCTTTTTTCACCTTTTCGAAAGCCTCTGGGGAGGTTATCACTTCATAGATATCCGTTTTATCGGTTTTTAAATCGTCCGCGCCCGCGTCCAGAACCAGGCTCATCAAGTCATCCTCACCGATATCGCTTTTTTTAACGGTGATCAGTCCCTTGTGATCGAAAAGAAAGGAAACCGAACCAGACTCGGCCATGTTGCCGTTGTGCTTGGAAAATATCGACCGAATATCGGCGGCCGTCCGGTTGCGGCTTTCCGTAACCACTTGGACCAATAGAGCGACTCCTGCCGGACCATAACCTTCGTAAAGATATTCCTCAAGGGCCGCGCCGCCTTCCGCTCCCGTGCCCTTGTTAATGGCCCGTTTGATCGTGTCGGCGGGCATGCTGACTTCTCTAGCCTTTAAAAGAATGGTTCTTAATTTTAAGTTCGTATCGGGATCGCCACCGGACTTGGCCGCCATTTGGATTTCCTTGGAAAGGCGGGAAAACACCTGTCCCCGCTTCTGGTCCAACGCCCCTTTGTAGCGTTTTACTTTCGCCCATTTACTATGCCCGCTCATCGTCTACCCTCATGAAAATTATTTAAAATTAATTTAAAAAATATTCGTTTTTTAACGCGTCGAGGGCTTTGAAGGGGTCACCCCTTCGGTAAAACTGGGGTTTTCTACCCAAAAATCGTGCCCTAAAACGACAAAAGGCCGGTTTCTTGCGGAGCTTCACAAGAAAACGAACCTTTGTTGGGTCGGATTATAACTTAGGCCAAGGGAGGAAGGCTACAAAAATGGGAGCCGCTTTTAGGAAAGAATGATTAATTCACACTTAACTGGTGACAATTTTCAGGAAAATTTTACCGGAACGTATAAGACCCGTTTCGCCATCGGCAATTTCAACCAATTCGTTAAAAGAAGCGATCTTTCGTTTTTCTTGCTTCCCATTCACCCACTCAACCGCGCCTTGTTCAATCAATCGCTTGGCGTCGCTTTTGGTCTTGGAGATGCCAACCATCAGCATGAAATCGGCGGCTTTATGGGCACCCGGAACCACCTTTTTCTTTTCGTAATCCACGGATTGGTCGAGGTTGTGGCGGTTCTCGAAATAGTCCCAGGCTTCCTTGGCTTTGTCGTGGCCATAAAACCTTTCCGTGATTTCCTTGGCCAGTTCCTGTTTAGCTTGTTTGGGATGATAAGAGCCATCCTCAACCTTTTTCTTCTTGTCTTGCCAAGCCTCCTTGAGCGAATCGGAAAGGAGTTCGTAGTATTTCCACATTAGTACATCCGACACGCTCATGAGTTTGGCGAACATCTCATTGGGGGGATCGGTAACCCCCACGTAATTCCCCAGGCTCTTGGACATCTTTTTGACGCCATCCAAACCTTCCAGGATTGGCATGGACAAAATGACTTCCGGCTTTTGGCCCGCTTCCTCTTGAAGGGCCCTTCCAACCAAGCAGTTGAATTTCTGGTCCGTACCGCACATTTCCACGTCGGACTTCATCATCACCGAATCATATCCCTGGATCAGCGGGTACAAAAGCTCGTGCAAACTGATGGGTTTTTGCTCCTTCATGCGGTTGGTGAAGTCGTCACGTTCCAGAATGCGGGCAACGGTGTATTGGGAAGCCAGGCGGATGACGTCCTCAAAAGACATGGGCCGACACCACTGGCTGTTGTAAAGCACCTCTGTCTTGGTTTTATCCAAAACCTTGAAGACCTGTTCCAAATAGGTCTTGGCGTTCGCGTCCACTTCCTCTTTCGTCAGGGGTTTGCGGGTAGCCGATTTGCCAGTGGGGTCGCCGATCATGGCGGTAAAGTCGCCGATTAAAAACTGGACGGTGTGGCCAAGATCCTGGAACTGACGGAGTTTTCGTAAAACCACCGTGTGCCCTAAGTGAATGTCCGGCGCTGAGGGATCGGCGCCCCATTTCACTTTGAGAGGCCTTCCCTCTTTGTGGGCTTCCTTAAGTTTTTCCAATAACTCATGCTTGGAAATAACCTCGGCAGTCCCTTTCAGGAGTTCTTCCAGTTGTTGTTCGGGTGTTTTGGAAAATTGAATTTTCACAAGGCACATCATAGCAAAGTCAATTTTTAATTCTGAATTATAAATTTTGAATTGCGGAAATAACAATACAAATAGTGGTCTTTAGACCATGAACAGGCTGTTGAAATGGGTGGGGGCTGGCTATAATAAGCCTCCGCTAATTCTTAATTTTAATACTTCGTTTTGAATGCAATTTTCCATGTCCATGGAAAATGACCATAATTCAAAATTTAAAATTCAGAATTCAAAATTGACGTTCTAAGGATTAAGTTTGCCGATCGAAAAAGCTAAAACTCCATTCATGACTTTCCTAAAAGTCGCTTTCGCCCTGGGTTTCGCCTTGGTCGGCGTTCTTGGCGGGGTGCTTTACGCCCAGCTTCAGGACTTGCCGGACATCACCAACCTCAACGAGTTCAAACCATCCGAAGCTACCCGTGTTTTCGATGTCAATGGCGAGCTCATCAGCCAGCTCTGGATAGAACAGCGCACAATCGTCCCCTTGGAAAAAATACCCCTGACGCTTCAAAACGCAGTAATCGCGACTGAGGACGAGCGTTTTTATAAACACATAGGAATTGATCCAATCGGCATTACCCGCGCTTTTGCTAAAAATGTTATGCAAGGAAAGGTCACGGAAGGCGCCAGCACTATTACACAACAATTGGCTCGAAACCTATTCCTTACACGCGAAAGAACCATCACCCGTAAAATCCGGGAGGCTTTACTCTCCCTTCAAATCGAGCGGAACTACACGAAAAAACAAATCCTTGAGATGTATTTCAACGAAATCTATTTCGGGGAAGGTTCTTACGGGGCCGAATCGGCGGCCCGGACCTATTTTGGAAAACACGTTGAGGAACTAAACCTTCCCGAATGCGCTACCCTTGCTGGCCTCCCCAAGGCCCCAAATAACTTCGACCCCTATAAGTATCCATTAGATTGTCTAAAGCGCCGCAATACTGTTTTAGATCGGATGGTTTCCAACGATTTCATCACCCAACAGGAAGCAACCGAGGCAAGGAACATCCCAATCGAACTCAAAAAAATCGAGGTGCAGAACGCCCCCTACTTCGTGGAATATGTTCGCCAACAGTTGGAATCACGTTACGGTTCAAACGCGGTTTATAAGGGTGGGCTTTCGGTTTACACCACTCTGGATATTAAGCTCCAGGAAGCCGCCCAGCGGGCCCTAGCTAAGGGGCTTGAGAACGCCGAAATCCTGGCAAGAAAAAGCCGCCTCACCAACATACCGGTCACCCAGGCCATTCAAGGGGCCCTCCTGGCCATCGATCCCCACACCGGCGCCATCCGATCCATGATCGGCGGCATTGACTACCGCAAGAGCGTTTTTAACCGAGCCATCCAAGCCCATCGCCAGCCCGGCTCCTCCTTCAAGCCCATCATCTATGCGGCGGCCATCGAGAACGGCTACACCATGGCCGATGTTTTCCTCGATTCCCCGGTGGTTTATCCCGATCCCACTACTGGTAAGCCATGGCGGCCCCTTAACTTTTCATCCAAATTTAAGGGCCCCACCACCCTCCACACAGCCTTGATGTATTCCATCAACGTGGTCACAGTAAAGCTCTTGGAAAAGCTGGGCATCCAACCTGTCGTCAGTATGGCCCGACGGTTAGGGATAACTACGAAAATCACACCCAACCTTTCCTTAGGGCTGGGCACTTCCGAAGTCACCTTGCAGGAAATGGTTCAGGCTTTCTCAGTTTTCGCCAACCAGGGAGTCCGGGTGGAGCCTTTCGGAATCCTGTCGGTAAAGGATTCCTCAGGCCGCGTTTTAGAGAATAATGCCCCGGTGGGACAGGAAGTTCTCGACCCCCACGTGGCCTATATCATGGCACACACCATGAAAGACGTTATTGACCATGGAACCGGCCGCATCATCCGCCGCCTGGGGTTCACCTACCCGGCCGCGGGAAAAACCGGCACCACCAACGATAATATAGATGCCTGGTTTATCGGGTTCCTTCCCGACCTGACTTGTGGGGTATGGGTGGGTTATGACGAGCGTCAAAGCCTGGGAAGGAAACAGACAGGCGGAGAGACCGCTGCCCCTATTTGGGCTGAATTCATGAAAGCCGCCACAGCCGGAAAACCTCCTAAAGATTTCGAGCCTCCCAAAGGTTCGGACACGGAATTCATCACAAAGAAAATTTGTCTGGATTCGGGGCTTTTGGCCAGCGCCCGCTGCCCCCGAACAAGGGATGAAATCTTCAAGAAGGAAACCGCCCCCACCAAAGTCTGCACCCTGCATTCCGGAACCGGGGGCGGAAATGTGGGCGAGGACAACACCGGAACAACCAGTTCACAACCCGCTGGCGGGGATATTTTGGAGACGGAAGCCCAGCCCATGGTGAAAGCAGCCCCTGCGACGGTTACAACGCCCGGCGCCGAGGAAGAAGCGGCCCCCGAGGGCACGGGGAAGAAACCCGCCACCGACCAGGAAGCCTACCCCGACGAGGGGTTCTAACCACTTCAACTGTTTTTAAAAGTTAAGCTTCCACGATTTGATGCGTCTTTTATCAGACCTTTTATCTACCGTGTCTTTTCCATAACTTACATAAATATTGTTGTTTTTAAACGTTATTATTCCACTATCCATTTCGACATACCCATCAAAACAAGGAAAATCCCATTCCCATTTACCTTCACACTGTCTCAGAGCTTCCTTTTGCCAATAAGGATCGGAAATAGGCGGGGGTGCGGGCGGGTCACCCAAAACCTTTATCAAGTCTTTATCAGTGTTAAGCACCATTAACTTAGTGCCGAGTTCATTAAAACTGCCAACGAATGCCACAAACCTCAAATCATCACTCGGCATCGCAGTTAAAGCTTCCCAGCCCGATGGATCTTTTATATTTTTAGGCCATTTGTAAAAATATTGGGAATCTACTAATTTAAAACTATCTTCTGAGAGATATTTAATTTTTTGCAATACAGAAATCGCCCCAACTTGAAATTCCCCTACCAGTAAAAAGTTCCCAGTTTTTTTGATGTATCCCAAACAATGCCAAACCCCCTCTAGGTCCACCTCCTTTAACTTTTGGTTTCCCGAAATGGCCTTAATAACTATTCTTGTTTTACCAAATGTCCCATCATAAACAGGCGTTTCAATAACTTTCGTCTCAAGAGTAACTGTTTTTCCATAAAATATTATCGAATCATTTTTTTCAATTGCATTACAAACTTCTGATTAAACTAAAAACCAATATTAAATAAATAATTCTTGAAATATTCATAATTTCTTTCTTCCCAAAGTAAATTTTCATTCAACAATTGTATATTCCTTCCGGATTTCCGGTTCGGGCAGGGCGTTGTAGTGCCACCACTCGTGGGAAAGCTGAATAAATCCGGCACCGGTCATGGCCCGACGCAAAATTAATCGATTGGCCACTTGCTTCTTCGTCAGTTTCCCCATTTTTAAGTATTTCTTTTCCCACTTGGGCTCAGCCAAGGGCGTAAAGGAATCGAACCCTGTTCCAAAATCCAATTCCCCATTCTTTCCATCCGTTAAGCCAATATCCAGAGCCATGCCGTAGTTGTGAGGCGATCCGATGACAGGATTGGCCACGTATTTCCGTTGGGGCGTATCCTTCACTTTGTCCCACATCATCCATTGGACCGAGCGAGGCCTCAGGGCGTCAAAAACTAAAAAGGACCAACCACGCTTTTCCTTTTTTAGAAGCTTAATCGCCTTCTTAAGCTTGACCGCCGCGTCCTTGTGCAGGAAGACCTTA
Organism: candidate division FCPU426 bacterium; assembly: GCA_003152075.1. GTDB lineage: Bacteria > Oederibacteriota > Muellerivitia > Muellerivitales > Muellerivitaceae > PALSA-1180. The sequence goes on along the minus strand of PLZG01000043.1, from coordinate 17,863 downwards.
CGGCCGGACCCGTAAATTGGGCCGTACATATTGATCCCCATGAAATTATTGACGCTAGCATATCTCAAATCGATGAGCACGCCGGGATAAGTGGAGATATCAACGAAGTCTTTGTTTTTTTCGATGGCTTTCATGGAATCAGCGAGAGAGAAGTGAGCCACTGGGACTGGGATATTTTTTTCAAGGGAACCCGCCAAAACAGCTGATGTGAAAGAAACAAATAAAACCAGGGTTAGATACAAAGCCATTTCTCTAGTAAAGCGAGAACTTGGTGAGAGCGATTCTACGATTTTTTCACTACCCCTCACCCTACTCTCTCCCTTAAGGGGCGAGGGAAATAACATCAAGACGGAGTGCCCTTCACTTGGTCCACCGCCATGCGTAATACTGGCCGAAGGACATCCATCGAATCCTTGATGATGGTGGGTGAACCCGGCATGTTGATAACCATGGTTTTTCCGCGAATGCCCGACACCCCACGGGTTAAGGCCACCAGGGGGGTCTTTTCATAGGCTTTGTTGCGGATCAACTCCGAGAGCCCCGGAATCCACTTCTCACAAACCTGGTACATGGCTTCTGGAACCCTGTCCTTGGCTTGAATGCCAATCCCATCCACCGTGAAGATTATGTCCACTGTTCCGCTGTCAGCGGTCTGGATCAAATGGCTGGCTAAAGCTTGTTCGTCATCCCCCAAGGCCTGGCGAATAACCACCTCCCACCCCATCTTGAGGCAGGAAGCGTTAAGAATATCCCCCGCTTCATCCTTGGCGCCGCCGGAAACGTAGCGGTCACCCACGGTAAATATCGCTACTTGAATCGCCATCGCTGGAACTCCTGATGAGGTAAGGCTGGGAACTTACTTGTTGCGGGAATCGAGATTGATATTTCCAAGATCGTCCATTGGGGGCAAATCCAAATCCTTGGGAGGGGCAACATCGGCGTCCTTAATAGGGGGCAAGGCCAAATCCGAGGTGTTTGAGGGCTTCTTACTATCTGAGGCCGGACTCTTGGTTCCGGCGTCCTTGGTGGAAGGTTGGCCAGTCCCTGAAAGTTCATCGGCGGTGATGTTGTTGGAGAGATCGGGGCCTAAATCCAGCGGCGGAGCCTGCATACCATCAATGTCCCCGGTGACATCGGTCAATTTCTGAACCGCTTTTGATTGGTTTGCCGTTGGCTCCACGCTAGCTGGAGGAGGGGGTGGAGTGGCCGGTAAGCTGCTCGCGGCTGCGGCCGGAGGTGGCGGAACCACGGGAGCGGCAGTGGTAGAAGGAGGCACCTGTTCGTTCAAATCTGGCGGAGCGGGAACATTATCGGCCGAAGCTGGCTTCGTCGTGGAAGCAGACGCAGCAGGGGGAGGAGGAATGGATGATTCAATGCTTGGAGGAGCCAGGTTTCCCGTGTCAGGCGGCGGGGGAGCGGCGGGGGTGCTGTTGCTCACCTCAGCGGGAACCGGTGGCATAGTCGAAGAAACATCTGGGGGAGGAGGTACGGTCGACCCCGAAGCGGGCGGGATGGTCGCGGAGGCGGTTGTCGAGGGAGGTACGGTCAAATCTTCCGACACGGGGGGCATCAATCCATCGGAAGGAGCTGCCGGAGCTATTGGCGGTTGAATCGTTGAGCTAGCCGCCGCTTGAGGTGCCTCTGGGGTGTTTGCGGAAGGAGCTGAAAGACTTTCCAAGGATTGTTCCGGAGGTAGGTTGGCAAGGGGCTTTAACTTATGAGGAGCTGGCGGAAGGGATTTTACGCTTGCGATTTTATTGGTGGGAACGGTAGCTTCCGCGGGCGCTTCAACTACGGAAGCTTCAGGGGCGGCAGGAGCTGCTGGGGCTTCGGGCGCGGCTGACGCTTCCGGGACGGGAGCGGTAGCTTGTTCGGGTGGCGCTGGAGCAGCAGGCGCTTCGGCCACGGGAGCGGGAGGAGCCTCGGCTTTTTTAACTGACGCCGCTTGTTCCTTTTTTAACTTGGCCATCAAAACCGCTTCTTCCTTCGCTTCCCTCTTTTCCTTGGCCACGAGGGCCAGGGACATTTGTTTCGTAATAACGGGAAGCTGGGTCCGGATATAAACCCGCAGAATGTCCTTCAGGGTCATCATGGGTTTGATATCGACTGAGCCTTGTATCCGGGCTTTAACGGAATTGGAATCATCCGTTCCCCAATAATTGCCGCCCAGGCTGAAAGCGGGAGTGTTATTGATCACTTCCCTCTGGTTGTCGTGGACGCTGTTATTGACGAATTCCAATTCCGAGTAGCTCTTGATCATGAGGCCGTAGCTGTTTTGGACCAAGGTATTAAAGGTTAGGTTGGCGTGAACCGGGCCGTCGAGCACCACGCCCGTGGCGTTTCCGTAGATTTTATTGTTTTTCAACCGGGCCGTCGTGGAGCCCTGCAGGTAAACTCCACTTCCCTTTGTAACATCCGTCCCATCCATGGTCAGTCGGGCATCTTTCGCCAGGAACACACCGCTTGAAATCTTGGCGTTGGTGATATGGGCCTCGCCGCCGTTAATGAAAAGTTCGCTTTGAAGGCCACCCTCGATCATGTTGAAAACCACCGGAGCGGCGGCCGATCCCTGGACTTGCAAAGTACCGTCCACTTCAAGAGCCGAAGCGCCTTGAAATATGATTTGAACCCCGGGCCCCACTTGAAGGGAAGCCCCCTTGGCCAAAACCACCTTGCCTTGGATCATGTAAGGGCTGCCGGCTGGGTCCCATTGGGTGTCGCCGCTGATAATGGTTGGAACGTTGGTGGAAGCGTAAAGGGAGGATGCGAAGGTTAGAAAAGAAATTATGAAAATGGATCGTTTCAAGTCTTCAACCCCGAGAAATTATTGAGAGTAAAGCCATACCCGGCCCGGCGAAAACCCGGTTACTATAACATAAAAAAATAGGGCGTCAGCAAAGAACAAAGAAAGGGGGCAGCGTTAAACCGCCCCCTTCCAAACCGTTTTATTTCGAGGAATATTCCTTACTCTTGCCCGAATTCTTCAAAACCGCCTGGGCCGCCGCCAAACGGGCGATGGGCACCCGGTACGGCGAGCAGGAAACGTAATTCAACCCGGATATATGGCAAAACTCCACCGAATTCGGGTCCCCGCCATGTTCCCCGCAAATACCCACTTTCAACTTGGGTTTCACCGACCGTCCCTTGGTGACACCCATTTGAAGCAATTGGCCAACGCCGCCCCGGTCAAGCACCTGGAACGGATCCTTCTCGTAGATTCCATTGTCCTGGTAGTAGCGGATAATCTTGGCGGTATCGTCGCGGGAGAATCCAAAAGTGGTTTGGGTTAAGTCATTGGTCCCGAAGCTGAAGAAGTCCGCCTCAGCCGCAATCTTGTCCGCCGTCACGGCCGCGCGGGGAAGCTCGATCATGGTTCCGATCAGGTATTCCAACTTCACACCGTACTTTGCGATAACTTCCTCGGTCTTCTTGATCACGATGGCCTTTTGGTTCTTAAGCTCGGCCACGTCGCCCACCAAAGGAATCATAATTTCGGGAATGATCTTCTTTCCCCTCTTCGCCAATTCGCAAGCGGCCTCAATGACGGCCTCCGTCTGCATTTCGGTGATTTCCGGATAGGTGATTCCTAAACGGCAACCACGGTGGCCCAACATGGGGTTGAACTCGTGCAGTTCCTCAACCCGGTGCAAGAGGCTCTTGGCTTTCTGCAAGTCCGATCCGCCGTCCTTAACCAACTCCAGAGCTTTTTTAATCACCTCGTTGGAGGTCGTGGTCTTGCCTGAGGCTTCCATTGTGGCGATTTCCACCATCAGCTCTTCCCTCTTTGGCAAAAACTCGTGAAGGGGTGGGTCCAGGAAACGAATGGTGACTGGGAAGCCGTCCATCGCCTCAAACAATCCTAAGAAGTCCGCCTTCTGCATGGGCAAAAGCTTTTTCAAAGCCACGCGACGAGAAGCCTCGTCGGTGGCAAGAATCATGGCCTGCATCAGAGGCAAGCGGTCTTCCGCGAAGAACATGTGTTCGGTACGGCAAAGGCCGATACCCTCGGCGCCGAACTCGCGGGCTACCTTGGCGTCGCGCGGAATATCCGCATTGGCGCGTACCTTCAGGGTGCGGATGGCGTCCGCCCAGCTCATGAGAGTGGCGAAATCGCCGGAAAGCGCGGCTTCCATAGTGGGAACTTTGCCCTTGATAACTTCTCCCGTGGAGCCGTTGAGGGAAATCCAGTCGCCTTCGTTGATGGTGATGCCGCCCGAAGTGAACTTGCGGGCTTTCTCATCCACCTTGATGGTCTCGCAGCCAGCCACGCAGGTTTTACCCATTCCACGAGCCACCACGGCCGCGTGAGAGGTCATACCGCCACGGGCGGTCAAGATACCTTCCGCCGCGTCCATGCCATGAATGTCATCCGGAGAGGTTTCCAGACGAACCAAAATGACTTTTTTTCCGTCGTTCTTCCATTCCACGGCGTGATCCGCCGTGAAGACGGCCTGACCAGTCGCCGCGCCGGGCGAGGCCGGCAAACCCTTGGTGATGACTTCCTTAGCGGCTTTAGGGTCGAAGATGGGATGCAGTAATTGATCCAATTGAATGGGTTCCACCCGAAGCAGGGCTTCTTCCTTTGTGATGAGCTTCTCAGCTACCAGGTCGATGGCGATCTTCACCGCAGCAGCAGCCGTGCGCTTTCCCGTGCGGGTCTGCAGCATGAAAAGCTTGTTCTTCTCAATGGTGAACTCAAAATCCTGGATGTCGCGGTAATGCTTCTCCAGTTTCTTGGTGGTGTCATAAAGCTGTTTGTAAACCTTGGGCATGTCCTTTTCCAGGTTCGCGATGGGAAGCGGTGTGCGCACACCTGCCACCACGTCCTCGCCCTGGGCGTTCAACAGGTACTCGCCATAGAACTTCTTCTCGCCGGTAGCTGGGTTGCGGGTAAAGCCCACGCCCGTTCCCGAATCGTCGCCCATGTTGCCGAACACCATGGATTGCACGTTGACGGCAGTTCCAATGTTGGCGGGAATGTCGTTTTGCTTACGGTAATAGATGGCCCGGTCGTTCATCCAGGAACGGAAAACAGCGTCACGGGCGCCCCTCAGCTGGGCCATAACGTCTTGCGGAAATGCTTTGCCAGCCTTTTCCTTGATAAGGCTCTTGAACTTCTCGACCATTTCTTTCAGGTCGGCGGCCGACAAGTCGGTATCGAGCTTCACGCCCTTTTCTTCTTTCATATGGCCAATCACGTGCTCGAAAACTTCCTTACCCGTTTCCATGACCACATTGCCGTACATTTGGATAAAGCGGCGGTAGGAATCCCAGGCAAAGCGCTCGTTATTAGTGGAAACTACTAGGCCCTTGATGGTCTCGTCATTCAAGCCCAGGTTAAGGATCGTGTCCATCATGCCGGGCATAGAGAACTTGGCGCCGGAGCGCACGGAAACCAGCAATGGGTTATTGCGATCCCCAAATTTCTTGCCCAAGGACTTTTCTAAACGAGTCAGGTGGGATTGCATTTCCTTGTCAATGGACTCAGGGACTTTTTTGCCGCTTTCATAGTAAATTCGGCAGACTTCAGTGCAAATGGTAAAGCCAGGGGGAACCGGCACGCCAGCGTTGGTCATCTCGGCCAATCCCGCGCCTTTGCCACCCAAGACATCCTTCATGGTCCCGTGGCCCTCGGCCTTGCCGTCCCCAAAGAAATAAACAAACTTAGTAGTCTTGGCGCTTTTGGCGGATTTGGATTTCTCGGACGACTTTTTCTTTTTAGCGGCGACTTTCGGCATGTGATTCCTCCTGGGATTTACAACACGGTTTTGATCTGTTTTTGTAGGGGCGACATTTATAGCGCCCAGTTGGGCGTGATGAATCACGCCCCTACAAAATCTTCAACAAAAATCTCTCACCACAAGCCCCTTACCGGGGCCACAAATTTTGCAAAAACTATTTTAAAAGATTTTCCTGATATCTAGTGTTCGAAAGGGAGCTTATTGTAGCAAACCATCTTTTGATTTCAACGGAAGGCTTGTTAAATAAAGAGCTTTGCAATAAAGGAAATTCAGAGGTTTAAACGATCAATTCAAAATATTTTGTCATTGCGAGGAATGCCCGCCGAATAGGCGGGCGATTATGACGAAGCAACCCCAGTTTTAATATGCCTAAATCAAATTCCGAAGAACCACCCATGAACTTGGGTTGCTTCGACGCAAAATTCGCGACTCGCAATGACAGCGGTTTTTTATTTTGTTGTGTTTTCGGAAGCGTAGACCAACTTGCGGAAATCACAGAGGGAAAGAAGCACATCAGCGGTTTCTTGAAGCAGGACTAAGCGGTTGTTTTTCACCTTGGCATTCTTATCCATCACCAGGATCTTCTCGAAGAAAGCGTGGATAGGCTTCACCAAGCTCTGTAATTCCTGGCGAACATCGGTGTAGTCACGCTTTTCAAGCGATATCGCCACTGCTTCCCCGACCATTTCAACAGCCTTGTGAAGGTCCTTTTCCTCGGATTCTTTCAAAAGGGCCTGGGACAATTTCACCTTTAGTTTTTTGGGCGGCAGGATGCGAAGCACCCTTCCCGCGGCGATAGCCAATTCTTGAAAGTCCTTCTCCATTTTGGAACTTTGGACCGCTTCAGCTTTCTCAATGAGATCGATAAAAGTCGGCGCTTCGGTGGCGGCCACGGCGTTTACCACGTCATAGGAAATGTTTTTGGATTCCAGAACGGACTGGAGGCGGCCCTTGAGGAATTCCAACACCTCATCTTTTTCCTTGGGCTTGGCCTTCCCCTCAAAACAGCTTTGGGCGGTCTTGACCAGGTCCTCGAGGGAAACGGCGTATTTATTGGCGAGGAGAATCTGCAATATACCCAGTGCCTGGCGGCGAAGGGCGAAGGGGTCTTGGGAGCCCGAGGGAATCAAGCGAGCCCGGAAACAGCCCACGATAGTATCGAGTTTGTCGGCGATGCTCAAAACTGCCGACTCCGGAGTTCCGGGAAGCTTGTCGCCTGAAAACCGCGGCCAATAATGCCGCTGAATGGCTTCTCCTACGGATGGTTTGCCTTCTTTAATGGCGTAAAAGCCACCCATGTAACCCTGCAGACTATTGAATTCTTTCTCTCGAATGATATTCGTAGCTAAATCGGCTTTGCAAAGACCAGCCGCTTCCTCGGTGACCTTCGCCACCTCTTTTGAAAGTCCAAAGAGTGGAACTAGTTTCTTCACCAATTTCTGCAGGCGAATGGACTTGTCCGCCATGGTGCCCATCCCCTCCAGCCAGGTAATGCCCGAAAGTTTTTCTGCCCAACCTTCTAGTGGAATTTTAATGTCCTCGGCCACGAAGAACTTGGCGTCCTCCAGGCGGGCCTTTAAAACACCTTCGTTAGCGCGGATCACCACTTGTTTGTCCTTGGGCGTTCCATTGATAACACCGATAAAACGGGGAAGCAGCGTGCCTTCCTTATCTCGGACCGCAAAATACTTTTGATGTTCCCGCATGGCTGTCACGATAACTTGATCAGGTAGGCCAAGGTAGTGGGGGTCAAAGGAACCCATAATGACATCGGGGGATTCAACTAAATTATTAACGTCGTCTAAAAGGTCCGGGTCCTGAGGCACGACAGCGCCTAATTCCGAAGCGGCCTGCTGGACCTTGTTCCAGACCATGTTCCGGCGCTCGGCGGGATCGGCGATAACCCCAGCTTGCTTTAAAACTTCCAAATAATCGCCCGCTTCCACCACGTCCAGGGGGCCTTGCTTCAAGGCCCTCAAGCCGTAAGTTTCCCGGCTGCTATAGAGGCCCGCGATCTCGAAGGGGATGACCGTGCGGGAAAAAACCGAGCAAATCCAACGAATGGGGCGGGCGAATAGGAAGGTTCCGTTTCCCCATCGTTGAACTTTGGGAAACCGGATTTTCTTGATCACTTCAGGGAAAACCTCGGCCATGATTTCGGAAGTCAGCCTTCCGCCACCCTTCTTGATTGCCACCACCACTTCTCCTTTGGACGTCATTTGTCGCCTGAGGGATGCCGCCGAAACGCCCTGCGCTTTGGCAAAACCCTCCCCCGCCCTCGTGGGCAACCCATGCTCGTCAAACGCGATGGAAACCAGGGGACCCGTGACTTCCTTATTAACGTCCTGCTGCATCTCCGGCAGGCCCTTGAAGAAAAGGGTCAAGCGCCGGGGCGTGTAATAGGTATAGAGGTGCTGGTAGGTAATGCGGTGGTCCTTGAGGGACGCTTCCGCAGCCGCCACCATCTGGTCGATGGCCGGGCGAATATAAGAGGACGGCAGCTCCTCGCACCCTATTTCAAGCACTGCGTCTTTAGTAAGGTTCATGGGCTATCCCTTTTTCATCAAGGGGAAGCCAAGTTCTTCCCGTTCTTTGACATAAGCCGTCGCCACGCCCCGGGCCATCGCGCGGACCCGGCCGATAAAATTGGTGCGCTCAGCCACCGAAATTGCGCCCCTCGCGTCCAGAAGATTGAAGGTATGGGAAGCCTTGATGACGTAATCGTAAGCGGGGCCCACCAACTTGAGTTCCAACAAACGCTTCACCTCGCCCTCAAAGTCCTTGAAATGCCTTAAAAGCATCTTGGCGTTGGAATGCTCGAAGTTGAAAGCCGAAAAAGCCTTTTCATTTTGGAGAAAGATATCGCGGTAGGTGATATTTTTACTGCCGTAATGGAGGTCCCAAACGCTGTCCACGCCCTGGATAACGGTGGCGATACGTTCCAAACCAAAAGTAATCTCGCCCGAAACCGGTTTCAGCTCAAGGCCGCCGGTCGTCTGGAAAAAAGTGAATTGAGTAATTTCGATTCCATCCATCCAAACCTGCCAGCCCAGTCCGGAAGCCCCCAGGGTTGGTGATTCCCAGTCGTCCTCCACGAAGCGAATATCGTGCTCATCCTGGCGGATACCGATCTGTTCCAAACTTTCCAGGTACATCTCCACCATGTTGTCAGGGGAGGGTTTGAGGATGATTTGGTACTGGTAGTAATGCTGCATGCGGTTGGGGTTTTCGCCGTAACGGCCGTCCTTGGGGCGGCGGCAGGGATCGACATAGGCCACATGGTAGGGCTCGGGGCCCAGGACTCGGAAAAAGGTGGCCGGGTTAAAGGTACCCGCGCCCTTTTCCATGTCGTAGGGCTGTTGGATAACGCAACCCTGGCGGCTCCAGTATTGGTCAAGAGTGAGGATCAGTTCTTGGAACGAAAGCGCCATTGAAAATCCCCGGTTCAGAATGGAATAGTTTTCAGAAAATAAGGGATTTAGGCGCCATTCGCAAGCTAAAAGGCTGGATTTTCCATTAAAAACATTTACCCATCAAAGAAATCTAGCGAATTGGTGACCCAGTAGGTAAACTCCGAATCGACAACCCAATTACAAGAGGAAACCAAGGTGAACCCCCGACTTTTTTTAACCGTCTCGCTCCTCTCCCTTGCCATTATTTTTTTGCCCTTTTTATTACCAAAAGCCTTGGCGAAAACGAAGCCATCCAAAAAACCGGCATCCCATCAAAAACATGTATTCGAAACTAAAATAGACTATGGATTATTTGGGGTTCTCGGGGGAGGCATGAATTACTCCCTCGACGGAAATAAAATAAGGCATTACGGGGATTTTAACGAAATCATTAACTCGCTTCACGACGAGGAATCTTCCAAGCTGATCCGCGAAGCGCAATCAGCCGACCTTGTTTCGTGGATTTTATTAATGACGGGAATACCCGTGGGAATTGACGTGGGTTTGGTTTTTAAACCAGTGCCCTTTTTGGGCGTGGATTGGACCGATAGGCTTTCGTCAGGATTAGTGGCGGCTCAAGTATTCCTTGCCTTGGGAGCCATTTTTGAAACGAACGCGGAAAGCCTGAAATACAACGCTGTCCAGCGGTATAACCACCTTGTGCGCGGGGAAGAAGTGGGAAGCCTTAAAGTAACACCCCAGCTTTTCGCGGACGGGGGACATCTAGCCTTGGGTTTAAACTGTAGGTTTTAGTTGGGGTGAGTATCAGCTGATCATCAAAGCCAGGAAAGCGAACTCCAGCATCACCAACCCCACGATGAAGAGAGAACCCAGGATAAACCAGGCCCACCCATCCACAACGGGTGCCCCGGCAAAGGGCTGTTTCACGGGCCAAATCCGGATAGTGTCACCCTTGGTTGGCTGAAAGTTATCGGGCCATGCTGGATAGAGGCAGTAAATTTTCTCGTATGTTTTCTTTTCAGCCTCGACCGTGACCTGGAAAAGCCCGCCCAACCGGAACGCCGTTTTATGTTTCCCCACATGATCTGAAACTAAAAGCACCTTGGCGCTCTGGCCGCGAACGGTGGAAGCGGCGGAAATAACCGAATTGCCAATAAGTAAAATCGCCAAAGAAAAGAATACTATCGCCAAGAGAACGCCGATGATTTTCATGATCACAAAACGAACAGCTGAATTAACGGCCGTAACGGATGAGCCAAGATTGGGCTTGGGAAGATTTAATTTAGGAAGGGCAAACTTAAAGGCCATGGGAAATCCCGTTCGCAGGTTAAAAGACTGGCGGCGGGTGTCATTCTATATTTAAGGGTTAAAAGTTCCTACCTAATTTTTAACAAGTGATCCACAAAAAGGTTTAACGAGTCAGGTGAAATTCATTTTTTAGGGCTGTCAGATTGGCTCGAGACTTCCCTTTGGTTCGTGACTTCCGTCTGGGACCCCACTAACCCGTTGTCACCCGTTGTTCCCTTGCCAGATTTGGAACCTTTTTTCTTATACCTGGTGGATTTTCTGGTTTTAGCCTTTTTGAACCCGTTTGTTCTTTTGCTTTTGGATTTACCTAAAGTTGAGCTCAAGGTCGAGCCATTACTATTTGCGTTCAAAACTGGGTCATTCGTGCCCGGGGCCTGGATTACCGGAACCGAAGCCTGCGCGCGAAGGAACTGGGGACAGAAACCCAAGAAAGCCGAAAGAATAAAAACAATTAGGAGGAGTTGTTTTTTCATTTGAGTATTTTCCTTTAATTTATCGGGGGGGATTTTATCAATTTTTTCCCCTAACCGGTACAACTCGAAGTAGTAAAAACAATTTGTCCCGCTTACTTTTTATCTGCCGCCTGAAGGGTTTGGGCCAAATATTGATTGAAATCCGGGTTATCCGGGTCTATCTCAACCGCCTTTTGGATTTCAGCTAAAGCCTCACCCTTCATTCCCCTGCTTTGAAAGATATACCATAGGTTCCGGTGAGGAGCACCGTAATGGGGATTAAGGGAAATGGCGTATTGAAACTCCCGAACCGCTTCCGCTGTCCGGCCTTTAAAAAAGAGTATGGCCCCAATTCCGTTATGGGTAATGGCCAATGGCGGCGGAATGGCCGCGGCCGATTGGTATTCCCGCAGTGCGTCATCCATCCGACCTGCCTTTTCATAGGCGCTTCCTAAATTGGTGTGGGCCACGGCTGATTGTCCAGGGTAAAGCCCCACAACCCTTTCCCATAAGGTTTGAGAATCCTTCCAAATCTTGATCTGTTCCCTGGTTCCATAACCCAACAACCCGGTTAAAACAGCGCAAATAAGTACGAAAACCAAACGATGGTGGGCCAACCTGGACGAAACCACAGCCGAAAAGGGTATGAATAGGGCCAAACTCGCTAAGTAGGCATAACGGTCCGCGACGGCTTGGCTCCCGACTTGAAAGATTCCCAAAACAGGGGCCAAGGTCACCAGGTAAAGCAACCAGGCGGCAGCAAAGAAAGGTCCTTTTTTTCGGCGAAAGAAACAAACAACCGTGACCAAAAGTACCATCCCTATTCCTAGAAAGCTTTGCAAATAAAAAGGACCGGACAGATTGGGAGAAATAGGATAGAGAGGCGAAAGATTCCTCGGGATAAGCAATTTGAACGGGTAAAAGGCCAAGGAACGAAAGGCATTTAAAATCCTAAAGGATATGGGCCAGTTTTCCGCTGGGGTAAAGGCGCTTGCCTCATCCTGGGCGAGGATCGCGATCCAGGCACCTGCCAACGCAACAAGAAGGAAAGGGATTTTTTCGGTCAGAAGGCTCAGAAAGTTGGACCCCAACCGTTTAAGGGGCCAATAGTCCAGGATTAACAAGACCAGTGGCAAAGTGACGGCCATGGGTTTGGAAATCAGGGCCAGCAAGAAGAAGACCCAACAGGCCCAAAACCGGTATCCCTTTCTGTCCGAGGATGTGAAAATTCCTAGGTAGCTATAGACCGAAAGAAGAAAAAAAAAGGCGTAAAGAACGTCTTTGCGTTCCGAGGCCCAAGCCACCGACTCCACATGCATGGGGTGAAGCCCAAAAAGTAGTGCCGATAATAGGGCCGTGAAAATTTCAAAGGTCTTTTCACCGCTTCTCCCGCCCAGGCTTAAAAGCCTTCCGACCAGCAGGAAAACTAACCCTGTATTCATTAAATGAATAAGTAGATTGGTTAGGTGGTAGCTTTTGGGTTCAAGCCCTCCCAACCCATAATTAACCGTAAAGGTCAGCCAAGTCAGTGGCATCCAATTGCCGGTATGAAAGGAGGTCAACATCCATTGGAGAGAGGACAGGTTTAATGACCGGATATGGATATTATTCAGAATGACTTGCGGATCATCCCAATTAACGAAGCCGTTGTCTAAAAGTGGAAGGTAGAAAAAGAAAACAAGGAGGACCGGAACAAGAATAAGAAAATTGCTCGACAAGGGAGATGTTCTTGAATTTTCCATGCCGTTGGCATCCTGGACGAGAGATTAAACCAGGCGGATATTTTACATCATCCCCAATTGAAGCCGGGCGGCTTCGGTCATGAGGGATTGGTTCCAGGGCGGCTCGAAGGTGACTTCCACATAAGCTTCCCGGACCCCTTGAATGCGACTTAATTTTTCCTCGATCTCGGTTTTCAAAACCCCGGACATTCCGCAACCGGGGGCGGTCAAGGTCATGACCACATCAACCTTTTTGCCACCTTCCGGATGGTCCTTAATCACACAACTATAGATAAGCCCCAATTCAACAATGTCGACCGGGATTTCCGGGTCGTAACAGGTTTTCAAGCGTTGCATGACCTGCTTCTCAATTTCTTTGTCATCCAGCGGCTTTTGATCGTCGTACTTAACCTTGAAGACCTTGGCCTCTTCAGGAACTTCCTTGCCCAAAGCGTCGGCGTTGGGGCCGTCAATGCGCACCAATTGCCCGTTGTCGCGCTGAACGGTGAAACTTCCCCCCAAAGTCTGGGTGATATATACCTTCTCATCCTTAAAGAGCATGGTATCAGTGCCATAGGGAATGGTGATGGCTTTGCAATCGCGCGTAACGGTAACTAGTTCATAACCCATATTGGTTTCCTGTAAGGGCGCCATTTATGGCGCCCGTTATTAGGGCGTGATAAATCACGCCCCTACAAAATCAAGGCGTCGATCCGTCGTCGGTCGAAACCACATTTTTCTCGTCATGTAAGGCGGCTTCCATGGTGTGCCAAGCCAAGCTAGCGCATTTTACCCGGGCTGGATATTCCCTCACCCCCGCGAAAACCTTGAGTTTGCCCAGTTCAGTCGTTTTAGCGCCTTCTTTTCCCATGACCATGTCGTGGAATTGGGTAAATATCTTTTCAGCTTCCTCGGTCTTCTTGCCTTTTAAGGCCATGGTCATCATGGAAGCGGAAGCTTTCGAAATGGCGCAACCCGAACCTTTGAAGCGGATGTCCTGGATGATTCCCTTCTCGTCAGTTTTGAGGCTCAAGGTGATCTTGTCGCCGCACAAGGGATTAAACCCGTCGGCATGGTGGTTCGCTTCCGGCAGATCCCCAAAATTACGGGGGCTTTTCTGGTGATCCAGGATCAAGTCCTGGTAGAGGTCGCTAAAATCAGACATCGAAAACTCCAATTTTGAATGTTGAATGTTGAATTATGAATGAAGGTTGACTTTCGATGGGAAAGCCATCGAAAGTTCCATAATTCAAAACTAAAAATTCAGAATTCATAATTTACTTAAAAACCTCAGTTACTTTGCGAATGGCTTTTGCCAGCGCGTCAATCTCACTCCGGGTGTTATAGAAGGCGAAGGAAGCCCGGGCGGTTGCCGGGATTTGGAACCGTTCCATCACCGGCTGGGCGCAATGGTGGCCAGCACGAATGGCGACACCCTGGCGGTCCAGGATAGTGCCGATATCGTGGGGGTGAATTTCGCCAAGGGTGAAGGACAAAACCCCCGCCTTGTGTTGGGCCGTTCCGATGATCTTGAGCCCCGGAATTTCGGAGAGCTTTTTGGTTCCGTAGGCCAAAAGGTCTTGCTCCTGGGACGCGATATTCCCCAAACCGATCTTCCCCACGTAATCCAGCGCGGTCCCCAACCCGATGACCCCCGCGATATGAGGCGTTCCAGCCTCGAATTTATAGGGCGGTTTCTTATAGAAGGTCTTCTCAAAGGTCACCGAGGAAATCATGTCACCCCCGCCCTGGTAAGGCGGCATGGCATCCAGCAGGGCGTATTTGCCGTACAAAACCCCGATGCCCGTGGGGCCGTATAGCTTATGGCCGGAAAAAACGTAAAAGTCACAATCCAGTTCTTGGACATCGACGGGCAAGTGAGGAACGGCCTGGGCCCCGTCCACCAACACCTTCACGCCCTTTGAATGGGCCAGCTTGATGATTTCAGCGATAGGATTCACCGTGCCCAGGGCGTTGGAAACATGGGTGATGGCCAAGATCTTGGTTTTGGGCGTAAGGAGCTTTTTAAGGTATTCCATGAGCAACTCACCGGCGTCATTGATAGGAACCACTTTCAATGTTGAGCCCTTTTCTTCGCAAAGCATCTGCCAGGGAACGATGTTGGAATGGTGTTCCATGTTGGTCACCAGGACTTCGTCGCCGGCGGCCACATTTTTGCGGCCCCAGGTTTGCGCCACCAGGTTGATCCCCTCGGTGGTTCCCCGGGTAAATATGATTTCCTTAGAGTCGGCGGCGTTCAAAAACTTCTGGGCCTTCAAGCGCACCGCTTCATAAGCCGCAGTGGCCTTCTCGCTTAAAAGATGCAAGCCACGATGGATGTTGGAGTTGTATTCCCTGTAGTACTTATCCAACGTTTCGATAACCACGAGGGGTTTCTGGGTGGTGGCGGCGTTATCCAGGTAAACCAACGGCTTCCCATGCACCTTTTGCTTCAGAATAGGAAAGTCTTTTCTAATCTTTTCGACGTTTAAGGACGAATTTTTTACTTGGCCTTTCTTAGTGTCTTTGTGGCTTTGTGTCAGATTTTTTTGGGGAAGTTTAATTTTGGTTTTCATGACTTCCCCTCCATCCAGTCATTCACCATCTGGCGCAAGGGAGCTTTCAGGTAACCCGAAACCCTTTCCACCATCTCCCCGGCGAAAGCGTTCACTAGGGTTCTCGTGGCTTCTTCCCGGTCGATACCGCGGGATTGGAAATAAAAAAGGGCTTCCTCATCCAACTGGCCGGTGGCCGAGCCGTGGGAGCACTTAACATCGTCGGCGTAAATCTGGAGCTGGGGTTTGGAATAAACCTTGGACTCTTTGGAAAGCTGGAGGTTTTTGTTGGACTGGCGGGCGTCCGTCTTTTGGGCGTTCTCACGCACCAGAATGTTTCCGTCAAATACGCCGACCGCCTCATCATCCAATACGCCCCGGAAGGTTTCCTCGCTCTTGCAAGAGGGGGCCAAATGGTCGATGAAAGTTCGCGTGTCCAGGTGTTGTTTTCCCTTGCCTAAATAAAGCCCTTCCAATAGACATTCGGCTTTTTTCTCGGAAAGGGCTGTTTCCACCTCACTGCGGCCCAAAGCTCCCCCGAAGGAGAAAACCCGGGCGGTCAAACGGCTTCGCTCAGTCTGGCGGGCGGCCAGGGCTCCGATATGGAACCCTAACCGGCTTTCCTGTTGGATTTTAGTGTGGTCGAATTGGGAACCAGGCCTCAGGGAAACCTTGGTGACCACATTGGTCAAATAGGGATTCAGGTTGTTACCCCAGTAATGCTCCACCATGGAAGCCTGGGATTCCTCGTCCATTAGGATTAGGTTGCGAATATGGGACTGGGTCGGTTGGCCCGAATTGGTCGAGAGATAAACAGCGTGCAGTGGTTTTTCCAGCCTGCACCCCTTGGGAACATGGAGGAAGACCCCGTCGGTAAAGTAAGCATAGTTCAACGCCGCAAAAGGCCGTTTTTCGAACGGCAGGATATGGCCGAATTCCCTTTTGAGCGGACCGTTGGCAAGACTTTCGATGAGGTTTTGCATCTTCACGCCGTTGGGCAGGCTTTTCAGGGAAGAGAGTTCCTTGGAATAATGCCCGTTGACGAAAACCATCAAGTGGGCCTTCTCGATCTCAAACCCAAGGGACTTGAGTTCGGAAAGGACAGCCGCTTTGGTGTGGTGGTCGCCCATAAGCGCGTAGGAATGTTTCAGGAGGCTATCTAAATCCGTGTATTTCCAGAACTCGTCCTTCGTCGTGGGAAAGCCCGTCTCGCCAAATTGCGCCAGGGCCGCTTCCCGGGTTTCCTTCAGCCAAAAGGGGTCCTTGGTCAGCGCGCTCTTCTCCCAATCGGAAAAAGCGGAAAGAAATGAGTTTTTAGCGGCGACAGGGTCAACCATCTCACTTACCTCTAAAAAAATTTAATGTTTTTCGGGAGATTGTCCCGCGTTCAATTTGTGTTAATAAAAAGCGGGACATGTTAAACCTTCACTTCCTTCTTTTCCGTTCCGGCAATCCATTCGTAGCCCTTTTGCTCTAGTTCCTTGGCTAATTCTTTGCCGCCCGACTTAACGATGCGACCCTGGGCCAGAACATGCACCTGGTCGGGGATGATGTAATCCAAGAGGCGTTGGTAATGGGTCACCAAGAGGAAGGCCCTGTCCTTGCGGCGCAGGGCGTTTACCCCGTCGGCAACCACTTTAAGGGCGTCAATATCCAGACCCGAATCCGTCTCATCCAGGATGGCTAGTTTCGGTTCCAAAACCGCCATTTGAAGAACTTCGTTCTTTTTCTTTTCACCTCCGGAGAACCCCTCATTCACCGCGCGTTGAAGCATGGACTCGTCCATCCTCAGGGGCTTCAACTTGGCTTTGATCAATTCCAGAAAATCCATGGCGTCCAATTCTTCCTCGCCCTTGGACTTACGGATGGCGTTCATGGCGGCCTTGAGAAAATAAGTGTTGTTGACCCCGGGAATTTCCACCGGGTATTGGAAAGCCAAAAAAACTCCGGCCCTTGCCCTGTCTTCCGGTTTCATGGCCAAAAGGTCTTTGCCCTCGAAAAGGACTTCACCGCCCGTGATTTGGTACCCATCCCGGCCAGCCAGGACATGCGCCAAGGTACTCTTGCCCGAGCCGTTCGGGCCNNGGGCCCATGATGGCGTGCACTTCCCCAGCGCCAACGGTTAGGTTGACCCCGTTCAAGATCTGCTTGTCGTCAACTTTTGCTTTTAAATCTTTAATCACTAACATTGGTTTCTCCGTTGGAATTTTGAATTCTCAATTATGAATTTTCCACAATTCAAAATTGACGTTACCCTACCGATCCTTCCAAACTCACACTCAATAATTTCTGAGCTTCCACCGCGAATTCCATGGGGAGCTTACGGAAAACTTCTTTGCAGAAACCGTTCACGATCAGATTGACAGCGTCCTCGCTGGAAAGGCCCCTCTGGCGGCAGTAATAAACCTGGTCCTCGCTGATTTTGGAAGTGGAGGCTTCATGGCCCACTTTCGCCGTATTGTTCTTCACTTCGATATAAGGCACCGTATGGGCGCCGCAGGTATCGCTCATCAACAAGGAGTCACATTGGGTGAAGTTTTTAGCGTTTTCGGCCGCGGGCTGGATGCGTACCAAGCCCCGGTAAGTATTCTGGCCATGGCCCGCCGAAATGCCCTTGGAAACAATAGTGCTCTTGGTGTTCTTGCCGATATGGATCATCTTGGTGCCGGTGTC
>PLZG01000018.1 GCA_003152075.1 candidate division FCPU426 bacterium | reverse complement strand
ATAACTTATTTATAAGGTACAACTTAATTGAACCGTAGTCAAATAAAGACTAATTGCCGGGTATAAAGCCCCCGGCGGGGCCGTTCTTCTTACTTGCCCTTTTTCACCGGGAGGGCCTTGTAGACCTTCTCGGCTTCGGGCAGAACCTTTTCGTTGAGGTTGTTGAAGGGGTAGTAGCACTTGATGAATTCAAGCTTGTCTTCGCCCTCCTTCGCCTTGCGCTTCTCGTGGATTGCGGCGTCCACCTTCAAACCCTTGTCGGTCTTGACCAATCGGTAATTCGGCAGGGTGATAACGGGCTCACCATCCACTGCTACCGTGACCTTGAAAAACGCTAAGGTCTTGGTGTCCTCCTTTTTGGTTTTTTTCATGTCCTTCACTTCGATTTGCAGTCCCATTGACTTGCTCCTTTATTTTTTTGCCAGGGGCCTTCGGCCTCTTTTTGCGGGACTTTTAAATTTCCGGCCCCGCCGGCACAAACCGGCGGCGGGGCTGGGAATTTATGAGGGGGATTCCGCTGTGGAAATTTATTCACAAAGCGATAGCGGCGCCGACCTTGCCTCACATGACGGGATGCCTTGGCCCGGCGTGGGAGGTGCTTTGCAGTCGGCGCATCTTTAAGAAATAAATTTTCAAAGGAAACCACACTGGTCATGGCGGGGGTTTGGGCCGGCTTCGGCCCAAGAAGATAAATTCTTGAGGAAGATAGGTACATACCACCAAAGCGTTGGCCAACACTGTTCTTGTGGGAGATCCACCAGCTAGGGAACCCGTCAGACTAAAGTCTGAGGGCGAAAAATCGGGGAAGTGGGGAATTGAAAATCCGGAAGCTTTTACCCCAAGCCTAAAAAGTCTCACATGTGAGACTTACACAAACTCTATGACAAATAATCCCTTTTAAAGTCGGCCTCTGAACCCGAAAGGCGGGGAAGCCAAAGGCTTCAAACGGAGCTTTTTGCAAAAAGGGAAATTGAGTCGGTATGACTTGTGTGACGACGATCTTTTCCTTTTTGAAAACGGCCTTGAGGACGCAAAGGCCCCTTGCCTTTATCGGTTCCGTGCCAGGGCCGCGGTTGTTGTGGACCAGGCGGGGAACCGCCTTTGGGGGGGACCAACGGAGTCGGCTTCTTCTCAAGACGACTCTATTGGTGGGGACCCCATAAGGAAAAGGGAAGGGAAGTCCCCCGGCAAAAGTGTAAGGCGGAAGCCAGCTCAACCTAAGAGGGAATTACAAAAGGGAACCTTCCATTTTGTTTAGGGGTTCGGGGGCAAAGGCCCCGAGGATAGGGGTGGGTTGAGATCGCCCCGCCATCCCGCCCTCGGCCACAAGCCGAGGGCGGTGGTTTGATTGTGCCGACAGAAAAAACTGTCGGCGGCGGGGAAGCTCAACCCAGGGGGAAAGCCCGAGGAGCAGGGAAGAGCCAACGGCTCCCTGCTCCCTTCCCCCCAAAAACAAAATTCTAAAAACGTCAAAAAGGGGGGTCTGGAAGAAGGTAAATAGGATATTGAGCAAAATCGAAAAGCTTCGCGGGAAAACCCCAAAGAATGCAAAATGAAGAAAAACGAGGAAAAATCCCCGCAGTCCTCTCGGAGAAAAAGACCTTTTCCCGACACTCCACCCGAAAGGAAAACCGAACGAGGATTTACGGGCCGAGAGAAGAAAGTCAAGGGCCCAAACACAGGCCTAAATTGTCAAGAATCTTCTATAACAATTTTTATAGAAGATTCGGGGGAGTGCTTTTCAAGAGATTTCCGAAACTTTGCCGACCGAAGCCATTGAAGCGGAAAAAACCTCCGCGGTGATCAATTTGTTTTCCACAGCCAGTCCCAGGGCCTCCCGCATGATTCCGTGGCGGGCGGCCCGGCCAACGTCGTCCAGCTTTTTCCCGTTTTTCAGCTTCGGGACTTTCAAAACCCCGCTCTCGAATTCGAAGCCCACAGGGCCGGTCGGGTTGGCCTGGGTCATGTATATGGCCGAATAGACGTTGCCAAGGGATTCATCCAGGTCGAAATAAGCTTTAAAGAACAGGCGGCCCACCATGAACTTTTTCTGTTGGAACTCGATTTTATTAATCTTAAGTTTCATCCAAAAATCCTTATAGAAGCTCATTTCTTGTCAAGTAATTTGGTATAACGTTTTTTATACCGAACGAATTTGGGATAACCGTTATTAACCCAAATCCTATTCCGGGTCAGTATCCTCTAAGAATTCACGCTTGTACTTTTTAGGCCAACTAGGAATCTCCGGAAATAAGTCGACGATATTGCCGGATTCCAGTTTGTTGATCCATTCCTGGCAACCCCGATGAACCCCATCCTTGTCCCGCCAGGACAATTCCTTTTTACAAAGCTTGCAGAAGTCCATCTTCCAGCCCTCTGAATTATTATAACAACCGGCCAGGTCAAGATCCCAAAAACCAAAAGGCTGAAAAAGGGAGGTTTATTTGTCATAAACTTTGTATAAGTCTCACATGTGAGACTTTTGAGACTTTTAAAAATGCTTTTGAAGGTTTCCTGGCTACAGGAAACCCACCCTCCAAAATCGGCCAAGCCGATTTACATTTTCAGCCATACTTCCCGGCTGAAAATGATCCTTACGCCTTAATCTTTAAAATTAAAACATAAAATACACACACACTATCCCACCCTCTGCGCCCCGACCCNNGGGTCGGGGCGCAGAGGGTGGGATAAACCCTTGTGGTTAAAGGATTTTATGAAAAGAAAGTGTTAATACGGTTTTAACACTTTTTGGAAGTCTCACATGTGAGACTTCTTTTGATTTTTAGCCGGGATTCGGGATTGACTTTGTTTCCAATGGTTTTTCGATGGGCTTAAAGGCCTCCTCAAAAGGCTTTTCCTTGACGGTTTTGAAATCCGAAATCAGCCAGAGTTTTCGGTTGATGGTCCGCCTTTTGGTGGCTTCCATGGAAGTCCAGATGAGGTTGTTAAGTTTGATGGCATTTTCCGCGGTCTCGCAGACGAAGAGTTTGTTGCTTTCGGCGAAATCCCTTTCCAGCCCCCGGATGATCCCAAATACCTTTTCACGGGAATAGCGGGCGTGCTCATATTCCAAGATGAAGGGAATGTTCTTTCCCCCGACCAGAGCCTCAAAGTAGCCGTCCGGCACGCGGTCCAAGTTCTTTTGTCGCCAGGTGCGGCTGTATTCCTCCCGCCCGGCCTGGTCCTTGAGCCGATAGGCCCACTTGGCCTCCCGCCCTATCCCGCATTGCATCTCGAAATCGGATACCCAAAACACGTCGTCGAAATGGGGGTTGTTTTCCATGGTGATGCGGAGCGAAACGACTCGGTGATGGTGGTCGACATGCTTCCAGTTGATCGCCACAGGATGAACGAAAGTGACGAGGGCGATCTGCCTTTCCCTTAGCTCCATGATGGCTTTCCGGGTAAGGCCAACAACGGCCTCCTCGAATTTGCTCCTCTGCTCGATGAACACGTACCCTTTTTCCTTGGAGGCGTAGAGCTTCAAGAGTTGCCAAGCCCGGACGTGGGACTTGTCCGGGAAGAACTTCTCCCGGAAAAGGCGGAAGGTAATAGTCCGGTTGGAGTGGATATAAGCCAGCTTGGCGTAGTCGTCAGGGCGGAGGGACTTCATTAATCGCCTTTATTTGTCTTTTGGGTTATGTAAGTCTCACATGTGAGACTTCCCCACCTCATTGGCCCAAATTTCCCAGGGGGGAATTTGCTTGGGTATAATAAGTCATCATTTAGCGGCAGGAAAATAAGAAAAAACTTTGTCCACGAAGGGGACCCACATTGGACAGAAGATCACCAAGCCCGGCCCGGATTGCGTGTAGGTGCGTGGAAGTCGTGACCGAAATTAGAAAATAAGGTGATTCTTTGCCAAGTGACGCTTCTATAAAAAAATGCATCAATAAATATCAAGAGAATTTGAAAGCCTCAAAAAATATCTCTCAATTCGACTATTGCTATTGCTACTTTTATACCTTTTACAAAAAAAGGAAAATCAGAGAAATTGCAAACAGAAAAAACTTGCAGATGAGCTGTCTTCAGCTTGGTTTTTATCTCGCTAGTTTTGGAATGATGAGGCGTTCCGCTGTTTTATCAAAAAAAAGCCTTGAATACCTTATGCCTTTGATTGAACTAATATCAAATTCGGACCCGAAACTATGGGAAATCGACATTGATTCTTATTTGGAAGAAAATAATATTGATGTTCTTCTTAAGTTCAAAAAATCTATTAAAAAAGAAAAGATTTTGGAAAAAGCTACCGACACTCTAGTCACAAAAATAATGCTTGGGGTTTATGGCAACATTCCAGCCTTTGATAGATATTTCAGGATTGGTTTTGGTGTACATACTGTTAATGAAAATTCTCTCCGAAAAATCGGCCAGTTTTATAATGATCATCGTAAACCGATCGATAGTTTTGATATAAAAACTCGGGATTTTTTAACCGGCAAATTCACGAAGATTATATGCACAAAAGCAAGACTAATTGATATGTATGGTTTCCAAAAGGGAAAGGGTTGAAAACTAATGTGTGTGAGAAATACTAGATTAGAAAGGTGGCTGCGGATGAAAAAGGCAATATTATTTCTTGGTGTGTTTTTTCTGTATTTTGCAGTTGGAATGGGAAAATCGTACGCAGATGTTCAGTCCGTTTTGTGGAAAAATCTTTTAAAAAATGGTGGTCATTCTCTTGTTGGAACGAATGTTTATTGGAAAGTTAAAGTGACCAAGTTGAATGGAGAAAATTTTGATGGAAATCTATCCGTGGACGGGAAGTTCGGTGGTCACTTTAAAGTAAGGATCATGGCTATAAATATTTCGCCTCTTAAAGCCGACCAAACAACCATAACAGAATTGGCAATCGGAGATATTGTCATTGTTACCGGACAATATGTTGGGGTGACAACTGAGAAGAATAGGGTTTGTATTTATTCATCCAAATTAATTGTGATGGATAAAACTAATCCTTAAATTCTTATTTTGCGGGGAACTAAGCAGGAAAGCCCTTTGTTAGGAAAGTTCGAAAGGTGTCCATGAAGGCCTGGCTTCTACCAATTTGAAGCTTTCAATGGCGAATGTTTAAACCTTTAAAAATTGAACCGGATTTATCTGAATGCCCCCGTTTCCAAGTCTTATCAGTTGTCCGCGGCGGGGACCCTTCGTGGACACTGAAAAAGTGTCGATTGAGCTGTCACAAATGAGGAGGCGTTAACGAATGGACCCTGAGTTAAAAAAACGGATTCGTTTGGCTTGTGTCTTCCAAGGTGTTGTTTGGGGTTTGGGGTTGGTTACGATGGCCGTTCTTTCATTTGTCCCTAGCCAACAAACTGGATTTTTCTTTGAAAATATTTTATTGCTTGTCAGCTTAGGAATGTTTGTAACTCCATTGGCTGGTATCTTTTTCTTCGTCCGGTATGTTTCTGGAAATTTAAAGAAATTCATCTACGCAACATCTTTCGTCCTCGTTATTTGGGCTTTGAACATTTTAGGAGTTGGCCTGGTCCAAGTATCAAAGTGGGAGTCTTTTTCGGATAAAAAGGCAAGAGAAACGGAAATTGCAAACAAACCCATTTACGACAAGATGCGAAATGATCTAGAGAAAAAAATAACTTCCATTGGAACGGCGGAAGCTGCAGAGAACTATGTCAAAAGTGTCGTTCTAGAAAGAAAGGCTGTAGACATCTCTGAGTATTATCCTGGAAGGAAAAGCGACCAAGTTGAATTTTTGATCAATTTATTTCGTTCAAAACAGAAAATGTTTGGTGATAAGGCTGTGGCTAAGATGGCTTTTTTGTTAATGCAATACTCCGGGGGAGATGACGGAGAAGATATGTCATCGTTATGTGGAGAAATACTGTGGAATGATACTTCTGCCGCTGTGGAAGCCATGGGTGCGGCAAAAAAAGATTTGTTGCCAGAGTTTAAGAATGAGGAGTTTTATAAAGGCTTATACGAAACCTGTATTTGGGTGCCATACGACAATACGGACCTTTCCGAGTCCGAAAGAAGAATGAAGGCAAAACCCATAAAGGATCGGTTGAAGGCACTCAGGAATTCTTCTAATTCGGATTTTGTGGATTACCTTCTTAAGGGCGATTTTGAACATTGGACTTATTAGCTGAAAGTCGACCTGAATCTAGTTTGTAAAGCTGTCCACGACGGGGACCCGGATTGGACAAAGAGAAAAGCCTAAAGACCTACTCGGTGGCTTTCCTGGGTTTGCGGTCCTTGAGTATGTCCTTCTTCATCTTGCTTAATTCCTCGAGGATGTTGTCCTTCTCGAAACTCATTTTTTCCTCTTCCTTCTCGGGCTCGTTTTTCACCGCCGCCTTCTTGGTGGCCACCACTTCCCCGTATTTCAATGGCAGGGATTTCTCGACGGGTTTCAGGTGGAGATTTAGGACCGGGAGATAATCCCTAAAGTCGAAGCTGTTGGGAGGCATGGGGGCCATGTCGAATTGCATCTGGAAGTGCGTCACTCCCCCTTCGTAAGTGATGAGGCCGACGGCCTCGCCCTTTTGGAGGGTTTTGAAAACGTCCGGGGGGACGATGAAGTCCCGCTCCCCTTTCCCTTTTTCCGTTTCACCCGCTTCCTGCCGCCCGCCCATGAAGCCGGCGTTGGTTTTGAACGACTTTACGTTGATGAGCTCGGCTTCCTTGGTCCCGATGATCCGGGCAAGGCGGTCGGCTGTCTTGTCGTTCAGGACTCGGAAGGAAATTTTGGTCGTCGTGCTATCAATGATCTGTTCCTCAAAGGCATCGCTAATTTGTTTCAAGTCCCCGAAGCTTTGGTGGCCAAGGTGGACCGATATGTTCTTGCTCCTCGACTTGTTGACGATGTCGGCAAAACCTGGATAAGCGATGTTGTGGAACTCGTCCAAAAATATGTGAAATACGGGTTTTTCTTTGGCCCGCTTCCCTATCTCCCCCATCAAATCGTAAAGGAAAGCCACAGTAATCGCCTTGTAGTCGTTCGGATAGACAAGAGCGGCCTGGCCAAGGTGGAAAATAAGATTTTCCTCGACTACTCTTTGCATGGTGATATCCGGTTCGCGGCAGTTGATGAGAGGCGCCCACTTCCCGATCACGAAATTTGAAAGGTGGTTCAAAAGCCCCGCCAAAGTCTTTTTCTTCTCGGTGAGGGATGCGGTTATCCAGTGATTGAGGAAGTATTGGGCCTCGTCCGTTTCAGGGTACTTGTCGCAAAGTACCTGAATGCTTCGGAAGGTTTCGAGCTCGTTGGCCACGACATGGTAGTAGTCGGCGAAGGTGATGACCGGAAACTCCTTGTGGAATAACCGCGTGAAATTTTTGATGAAAGCCTTCCCCAGTTCCCGGAAGAAGGGTTCCCCGCCGGTATCACCGAAATAAAGGGCGCTATAGGCGATGTTGGCCACTTCATCGGAATCGGGAACCTTGTTCCCTTCCTCGTCGACGGTGAATTTGCAAAGAGGATTGCAACGCACGCTCCGGTTTGGGTTCAAGAGGTCCAGGCTGTAGAATTGCCCGATGCGTCCCGCCTCGCAAGCGTAATAGACCAGCTTGTCGATCTCCTCGGACTTCGGGTCAATGATGAAGGCCCCCAGGCCGTAGTTGATGACCTGGCTTGTGGCGTTCAGGAAATAGCTGGCGGTTTTACCCGATCCGCTTTTCCCGATGATCTGGATATGCTCCGTCGTCTGGCGGGTAGTGATGTACTGGTTCTCGGCCTCGTTAAGAATGATCGGGTACTTCCCCAATTCCTCCTTCTCGGCTTTTACCTGTTTCTTTTTCGGCTCGGCGATCCGAAGAAGAGTATGAACCGAAAGGCACAAGGCGATCTCGAAAGGGATTGCCAGGAAAAGAGGGAAGCCAACCTCCGTCAAGACACCGTTTAGAAAATGTTTTAAGAGGAGAAAAAACGGGGCTATCGCAAGGATTCGGTCCATTTCCGAAATCATCTTCTGCCTGGCCAGAAGATAGGCGAGGTAAAAGGCCACTACCGTTCCAACGTAGTCGAGCCAACCCATCGCGGGCGGAAGCCCGACGAATACTTCCAGGAGAAACCGGATAATGGCCGCGGCCCCGAATATCCTTATTCCATAAACGTAATATTCTTCCAGCGTCATTTTTTCTTCCCTTTTTTCTTTTCTGTTTTTTCCGCTTTTTCAGCGTGCTCGATCAGGCGGTCAAGGTTTTCGGTAAATTTCTTCCCGTCCCCTTGGATCTTCCTGAGTTCCTTCATGTCGGTCTTCGGGGAGAGCTTCGGGGTTACGAATGAAATTTTGCCGTCGGAAAATTTCTGGAAATAATTACGGCTGATCGGCGCCGAAGTCTTGATCGTCCGTGGTTTGGCCACGGCCGGGCTTCCCTCTCCACCTGTTTCAGGACTCGCTTTCGGCCCGCCGGCTCCTTCATCGAGGACTTCCAATTCGACCGTTGGGAGTTTCTCGCCTTGGTCAACGTAATAGTCGATATCCTGGACCCGGATTTCCCTTTTTTCCAAAGCGGAAATAATTTTGTTTTGCAATTCCACCGAAACGGAACGGGGCCCGACCTTGGAGGCCAAGTGGCGCGCGGAGGTCAAGCTGCTGATCCTCCCGGTCCGCAATGCCTCGACGATCACGGGAAATTCGAAAATTTTCAGTATGGCGTAAATTGACTTCTCGTCCTTCTCGCTGATGACGGCGATATCCGTAACCGGAAGGTTGTCGGCCATTTTCAAATCAAAGATGGCTTTCGCTTCCTCGTAAGGCTTTAGTTGCCGACGGATGAGGTTTTCGATGAGGGCGAGCTGGCGGCACTCAGCGTCCGAAACGTCGGTGACCCGAGTTTCAACGGTTAGGCCGGCATGTTGGCAAGCAAGCGTCCTGTGCCACCCGAAAACAATGGCCGGTTTCCCGTCCTCCATGAATTTGACCAGGATGGGGGATTGCTGGCCCTTGGTCTGGATGCTGTGGGCCAGGTCCTTGACCTCGGCTTCGTCAAATGATTCACGGTTCTTGAATTTGGTGTTTTCAAGATTTATCCATTCGACCGGGATGGGATAGGTGAATCCGGGTTTCCAGCTGGTCCGGAGCTTTTCAAGGGTTGCGTCCGGGGCCAACTCCTTCCTCTCTGATTCCCCGCCGAAAAATTCCGAAAGTTTCTTCCCTGCCACGCTACTCAAGCTCAATTTCTTGGGTCCGTTAGACATGTCGAACCTCCCTTTCCTGGTATTTCTTCTCGATTTCATTCGCCAACTGCTGGAACGTTTCCCGCATGTTTTTGAACCGCGCCGATGTCGTGAATCCGAACGGCGTTTGTTCCATAACCGAAACCGTAACTTCCTCCGTCATCGGAATTCCCGTGTCGGACATGAGGCCCCCCAACTGCTTCGCGTTCTTTTTCCAATAGGCGATGTGCCGGGGGACATTGCCCCTGATCTTGTTCATGACGGCGAAGATAAGGTCGGGTTTTTTTCCGTACTGCCGTTTGAGATAGACCAACTGCTCCATGACGCGGACCACGCCGATCCGCTCGAATTCGCCCGGGGTAAGCGGAATAATGATCTGGTCGCTGGCCAGGACCGCCATCTTGGAGAGCCTGTCCCAGGACGGGGGACAGTCGAAGATGATGTAGTCGAAATCCGCCTCGATCTCCTTGAGCTTTTCCGACATGAAAAACGGGTCCAGGCTCGCGCGAAAATTGTCCTCGTCCAGGTACTCCTCGGAATGGGATTGGTTGTCCAGGCCCGCCGCCTTCATCGCCCGCAGGAGCTTGACGTAATTCCCGTCCAACGGCGGCTTGTCCATGACGATGTTGGTATAGGCCGGCACGATCTTGAAATTCGGAATTTCCACTTCCCGGTACTTCCGGGTGACTTTTATTTCCCGCCCATCTTCGTCAAAGTCCGTGACCTCCGTCACTTCATAGACGTCGTCGCCCTTGGTATTGGGGCCGACCCACTCTTTTGCCTTATAGGTGTACATGACTTCGGAAAGGGATTTCTCGCCTTTCAAGACCAGGCCCAAATCCCGGTTCTCATCCTCATCGCTCCGGAAGTAGCTTCCAACTCCCAAATAATTGCTGGCGTCCTGTTGGGGGTCCATGTCGTTCAAGAGAACCCTGTATTTTGGGGAACCGTCGGGTTTTTTCATGGCGGCCAGGGATGCGGCGAGGTTCACCGCGTCCGTGGTTTTTGCGACGCCCCCTTTCTTGTTGTAGACCGCGATCTTACGAGCCATACGCCTCACCCCTTTTCCTGTTTTCCGGTTTTTCTTGTTTCATGATTTCTTGTTCGGCTTTCGCCCAACTGTCGGCGTGGCCGTACCAACTCCTGAAATTTCTCAAACGAAACTCAAAATCGAAGCTCGGGAAAAATTGAGTGAACTCCTCAAGAAGCTTATCGACGGGAATCCCTTTTCTGTCGGCTTGGATTTTCAGGTTCTCTTCTTCAACCCGTTTTCGTTCTTCCTCAATTTCCCTTCTTTTTTTCTCCATGTCCGCCACTGGATCCCTTTTGGAGCTTGGCCTTGGTTTCCAACCACGCTCGAGGGATTTCCAGAGAAGCCCTTCCGGGTCGTCGGTTATCTTTGCCTGGAGAACAACCCCAATGGCGCTTTCAAGTCGTTGCTTTGCCAGCGTTAAATCATCCTTCGAGAGATTAACGGCCTTGAAGTAAAATTCTTCCATCCTCAAAACCGTTGTTTGTGGGCTTTTGCTTTTGAATTTATTTAATGCCTTTCGGACGAACTCTTCCTCGCTTGTTCGTTCGTTAGTATTAAGAGAATTAGTAAAAGACTTGTTATGCGGTAGCACCTCCCGCACCTGTGCGGTAACCGGCTCCGCACTTGTGCGGTAACCAGTACCGCACTCAGCGGCTTCTTTTACCGCACCTTTTACAGGGACATATTCGGGTGCGGTAACAGCTACCGCACCTTCTTTCTTGGTCTCTGAGGGTACAACATCTAGTGGTGCGACTCCATCCGCCAGGAAATCCTCGGCGCTTCTTAATGCCCGTATTGCGCGATCAGGAGGCTGCCAACCCTTCGGCCAATGTTTTTTGATAAGTTCGGGGGGCGGAGGGAAGGAAGGAATCAAAAGCTCGTATTCCGTGGGTTTAGCGCGATTGCCGGGCTTGAAGCTTAAAAGCCCCAATTTTTGCAAATGAACGGCGTCTTTTTCGATTCTTTTATGGTCGAATCCGGTTACAGTCCAGAGGGCCCGAGTGCCCACGTTTGCGGTCAAAGTGTCCCAATTCGCGAACCTCCAGAGGGCCGTGTAAAGGGTTAGAGAGTCCTTCATTCCGGCCCCGTACCAGTCAATAACGACATGGGGGACATTGGCCGTGGTGGACCGGAACTTCGTCTTGATGACGTTGCCCTTGGAAGGCGTCGTTTTGGGTGTAGGCTTGTCAGACATCCAGGCTCCCGTAAAAATGGTGTTGACACCGGGAAGCCAGGGGATAAAATATCTCCAATGGCTTCACATTAGGGCCGGCCCCGCGAAGGAAGACCCCGGTGAATGTCCAGAACGCAAAAAGGGCGTTGAAGACGCACTTCTAGCGTGTGAATCAAAAGCCTCATCTGAAGTCCCCGCCAAGAGATTTTTCAGATCAGGCAGAAATCAATGAAACCCTGAACACTGCGAAGTGTTCGGGGTTTTTTATTTGAGTACCTCTAAGTCACTTTAGATTTCTCCTGTTTGACCGAGCTGATCGGCATAAAGCGCTTGGATCCCTTTTTGACCGAAACGAGGCGTTTCTGATCCTTGGGAACGTCCCAATAAATGCTCTTACATTGGGGACACTTCTTAATGGTCGCTTTACGAGCTATCCATTTGTGTCCGCACCTGACACACTCAAGTTGTGGTATTTTCACTTCGGTCATAATGCCATATAGGGTATTTCTTCCCTATAAGGAAGTCAAGAAAATAACTTCCCTATAAGGAAGTTTTGATTTGGAAGGGTTTTACGAATCGGTCCGCTCGATCTTCCGCAAAAAATCTAGGCCCTCAAACATGATGACGTCACGGACGTCCTTGTTCAGTTCAACGGTCGTTGCCATGGCTTCCCCTTTTTTTCAAAACCATCATTCAGAAATAATCTTTGCCCCGTTTGTCCCGTCGCCCTGGTTCTCCTCGTCGTCAAGGCTGTAGGCGGCTTGCTTGATCTCGTCATCCGCCGTTTGTCCGGCGGTCTTTAAGACCTCGTTTCGCGTCTCGAAGGAACCCTTCTCGATGAGGCTCCACCAATTCTCGAAACCCTTCTCGACGGCCACCTGGTTCAAGTGCCGGATGAGGGTCTTGTTGTATTGGATGGGCCGCGGGCCTTTGTCCAGGAGCTTGAATTTGTAGAAGATGGCGTTGCGTCCGATCTTGGGTTGCTTGGCTTCGTAGGCGTTGTTGTCGGCTTCCTTCCAGACCTTTTTGAGTTCCTTTCCTTTTTCCCATTCGGCGACGCCCTGGGAGCAGGTCATGTCCCAATTCATGAACACCTTCTGCTGGTTGACTGCGTCGATGATCGGGGATTTTAGGATGGCCTCATTGACGACAAGGCGGAGCTTCGTCTCGATGTGCCGGCGGAAGGCAATGGCCTTGTCCAGGCAATCACTCTCGTTCCCCTCAAAGCACCAAAGGAACTCGTCGCCTTTTTTGTTGCGGAAAACCTGGTTCGGGAAATACTCCAGCAGGGCCCGCGCGAAGGCCTTGATGGCTTCGTCCCCGACGTCGTGGCCAAGGCAGTCGTTGATGGATTTGAAGTAGTCGATATCCAGGACGCAAACGAAGAACTGGCCCTTGGCTTTCGAGAAGAAGTGGGGGAGTTTTATCTCGACCGCCTCCATCGTGAAGACTCCGGTCATTGGCTCGACGTAGCGGTCCAGGTAATTCTTGTCGGACTTCAAGGAGGATAAAGCCCGGTCGATAATCTTCTTTTCGACCATTTGGGGGGCAAGGCGCATGAAGAGGGTTTCAGGGAAGCGGATGGAATGGTCAGTCTTGAGCTGTCGTGCGCCCAATGCCCGGAGGGTAGAGTTATAAAGCGAGTCCAGCTCCGGGTCCTTCATGTTCTTCTGCAGGTCAAGGACATAGGTCATGGCCCATTCCGGCTCGTCGATCATGTTGTGCGCCTGGGCCAGGGCGAAAAGCATCTGCTGGGGTTTATAGTCCCTTTTGAAAAGGCTTTGGTAGAGGCGGATGGATTCAGGGTACTTCTTCGTCTCGAACCAAAGCTCGGCCTCAAGTTCGAGGGCTTCGGGATTCCCGTGATCGTGCCTCAGGACAAGCTTCAAAAGATTCTCGGCCGTATCGGTGCTTTTCTTGATGAGATGGGCCTGGGCCGACAAAAGAAGGTACTGAATCTCGTCCTGGCTCAAGGATGGTGCCTTCTCGAGGCTTCCCCTGCCCTGTTTTTCAAGCACGTTCGTCTTGTAGCGAGAAAGTTCCTGGATGGCCCCATCGGCGTGGTCGAAGGACAGGAAGATCGACACGGCTTCCTTGTAGGCCCTGAAACTCACCGAATCGTGCTTCTTGATGATCTCGTCCAGGATATCAAGGGCGTCCTGGTGCTTTCCCTGGGATTTCAAGTAGTCGACGTTGATGTAGAGCTTTTGCGCCTTTTCGGGGTTCGCCTCGTTGAACGTATCGATCATGTCTTGCTCTGTTGGAGGATGAAATCGGTCACCTTGTAGTCGGCCCCGGATTTCTGGATGACCAGCTTGAACGAGAAAGGCCAGTTGGCGGTCGTCATCTTGGCGGCGGAACCATATTGGTTCGTCCCGGTAAGCCAGACGGTTACGCCGGCGCTCCCGTTTTGCGAGCTTACGATGTTGATGTTCTCAGCCGTGCAAAAAAGCTTGAGCGCCTGGACCTTCTGCTGATGCTCAGAGTCCATGAAGCCGTTGTGGACCTTGAACTGCGTGGCCTGGTCGAAGTAAGGGTCAAGGGACTTGAAATAAGGTATGTCGTTGTTCGCGTCGGGAACCAGATTGACGTAACTGATGTTGTTGAGGGCGATGCAAACCTTTTGGGCGAAGGCCTGGTAGTAGACCAGGTCGTGGTCCGTCGGGTCCTCCGCGGTGGCCGCCGGTTGCGAGGGCTTGAAGTTGAAGCCGTTTTGGGTCGATAAAATCGCGGCGACGACCAGGACGATCACCGCCCCGGTGCCAAATATCATTCCCTTAAATTTCCCCTTTGGTTTCGAGGTAGTCGTCTGGGTTTTTCCGAGTTTAAGCATGGCCTATCCTTTCAAATGGGTTCTTTTTCGTTTTCAACGAGCTTGTAGATGGCGTACCAGCATCCTTCCACGGTCCCGTCGGGGTTGTAGTTCGCCATGTATTCGTTCCGGAGATCCCGGTCATGGGGGTAGGAAGTGGAAATCCACTTCGTCAGGGGNNTTCGAATAAATGTTCCGGTGCATGTGGAGTCCAGAGACGACCTTGGCTTGCTTGTCGTTCAACTCAAAGGCCTCGACACAGAGCGCCCGGTCCGCGTCGCCAAGCTTGACGAAAATCTTTGTTCCCGCGTTGTCCAGGATGGTCCTGGCTTCCTCGTTCGCGGTGATGTCGGAGATCCTTTGGGTGATGGGGATGAAGGCGTTGCCCAAATGGCGGGAGGTTCTGGAAAGAATGTCCGCCAGTTGCCGGCCCGAGTGGGTGCTGATAAGGTCCCAAAGCTCGTCGCATAGAGTGAAAGCCCGCCGGCCCCTTTCATGGCAGTACCTGGCGCGCGAAAAAGCGTAGGTTGTTATGAGATACGTTACGAGGGCCTTCAATTTGGGCCGCTTGGCGACCAAGGCGGTGTCGAAAACAAAAAGGGGATTTTCGGGGTCGATGTTGGTTTCCCGGTCGCAAATGTTGGCGTAGGGGCCGTCCTCGACGTATTGAAGAAGTATCTCGGCGAAGGTCATGCAGATTTCCCGGCTTTTGGCCGAAACCTCCTCGGACTTGGACATTTCCAAAAAGGTGGTCCGGACGTCCCTGAGAAGCGGGTATTTTTCCCCTTTTGTTTCCTTGAATTTCCGCAAGTAGGTTTTCTTGACGGCGCTGAAAATAACGGACGTTTCCACCTGGGACATCGGCTTTTCCTTGCCCTCCTCGGTAATCTCGGAAAGGATCGTGGAAACGTAGCCCATGGCGGCTTCCTCCTGTTCCTCCGAGACAACGCCTGTATTTCGGTAGGATTCCTCCGGGCAATCGAAGGGGTTCGCGTGTTTTTTGCATTTGAGGTCGAACTTGATGTACTCCCCGCCCGCGGCGGCGCAGGTGGTCGCGTAGGTTCCCGAGCGGTCGATGATGGTTCCAAATGGCCCGGACGGCATGAGCCGGTTGAGGACGACCTG
Organism: candidate division FCPU426 bacterium; assembly: GCA_003152075.1. Taxonomy (GTDB): domain Bacteria; phylum Oederibacteriota; class Muellerivitia; order Muellerivitales; family Muellerivitaceae; genus PALSA-1180. The sequence continues at coordinate 21,069 of PLZG01000018.1, read as the reverse complement.
GGCCCCGACGCTTTTTCCGCCCCCGGATGACCCGAGGATGGCGATATTGTTGTTCTCGTTCTTTCCGGAATAAAGGTCGATCTGGACGACCTGGTTTGTTTCCGAATACCCGAGGACAACCCCCTCGTCGTTGGCCATCGGATCGACGAAGAAGGGCCAGCAGTTCGCGATATCCGACGTGGTCCTCATCCATTCATGCTTCAACTGCACTTCGTTGTAACCAAGCGGAAGGGTGGAAAAGAAAAGCTGTTCCTGCTGGAACACGCCGTCGTATTTGTGGATATCGGGAAGCCTTGAGACAAAGTTCTCGTATTTGTCCTTGAGGTCGGACTCGGAATTGCCGTAGACGGAAACGAAAAGCGAGGATTTGGCCAGGCCGGTCTCGCCCTGGGCGATCTCGGCGAGGGTGGCGTCCCTTTTCATTCCGCTGGCTTCGCTTTCGTAGTTCTTCTTCCTTCCATCGGGGGAAAATGAGGAGCTGTCCTGGTTCAGTTGTCTTTTGATGACGCTCTTTCCAAGCTCCTGGTCGACGCCGCGAAGGAAGAGGCTGATCTTGAAATTCTCGACCTGTTCGAGGAATTGGTAGAGGAACAGCGGCTTTTCGCCGAATATGGGAAAGTTCGTCACGCTCATGGTCCGGACGTAGGTGTCCCCCACCTTGACGTGCTTTGGCTCGATCTCCATGGGTTGCGTGCAAAGAGCTTCCCTTATGGTTTGAAATCCGTCGACGCCGGCGGAAATGCTTTCGGTCCTGTCGAACCCCGCTACGTCCCCGGTCCAAGGCATGAGGTTTGTTTCGGAGTAGAGAAGCCGGTAAATGTCGCCCTTTGTAAGCTCCTCAACCGAAAGCCCGGCGACCGTCAAGGCCGTGCACCACGTTTTGGCTCTCCTTTGGACTTCATCCAGGTTTTGAAGGGGGTTTGCGGCTTCCTCCCTCTTGGAGGTGACGAGGCCCGTGAAGAAATCGAAGATGGATTCCGAGACGGGTTTCGTGTCCTGGTTGATGGTGAAAAGAAGGTACGTCTCGAAACCGCAAAGGGAATGGTTCCAAATGAAGTCCCCGATCCATTCCTCGTAGCGGTCGTTGAAGTGGTTGCGGTATCCTTCCGGGGCCGTGTCGGAACAAGACTTCCTGAAATCAGCGACGTACTTGTCGGCCTGGGCCGGCACCCTTCGCATGAGTATCTGGACTTCCTCGTTGGCCCTCAGTTGGCGGATGGCGTTTTCGAATTGGGCGACTTTTCCCTGGATGGTCTGGTCGTCGTCGTTGTAGGGGTCCACCCCGCCGGCGATCCTGAACACGGATACGAAGCGGTGGGGTGTGTTCAATTCGATGTAGCCGGGGCCGACCTTGGAAACCCGGAGCCTTTCGGCGATGACGCCTTCCTTGACGGTTTCAGGCATTGTTGTTTCCCTTCTTTTGGATGATTTGCGACCTCTCCCTGCCCGGGAGCAAGAGCTTGGGCTTGTTGACGAATGCGATGACGAATTCGAAGAAACCCCTCGGCATTTTGTTCTTGATGATGAAGAACCAGAAAACCCCATAGCACAAGCCACCGGTTATGAGGATTGAGAGGATGAATCCCAGGAAATGGGAAAGAATCATGAACAAGGGAATGTTCAGGAGGATGAACGAACCCGCTACCATGAAATCATTGATCGGAAACAACTCGAGAAACTTAGGCGGTTGGTCAAGCGGCTTGCTCATGTGGGTTCCTTATTTCTTGAAAGACGGCTTGGGGCCGCCGGAATTCGGTCGTGTGGGCCCTTGGGGTTCACGGCCTGGGTTGTTTTTTCTCTGTTGGTTGAATCCGGGCGATCCGCCCGCGTTCCTCGATCCGAAGCGTGTCGCGTTGACCCGGGGGCTGTTTAAATTGGAGGCGTTCGACCCGCCGGTGGATCCCCCTGAGCCTCCGGGTCCGCCCCCCTGGTTCTTGGGCGGCCGGTTCGCCCCGAAATTCGTTCCCGGTGAAAAAGGCCGGCCACTGGTTGCCTTTCCGAGGGTTTTACTGACGGCGTTAACTGCCTTGGTGCTTAGCTGACCGGCTGTGGACCCGACTTTCATTCCGAGCTTCGCTCCTGCGGCTGGATTCCCGATGAGCATTCCACCAAGCGCGCCCGTGGCCGCCCCAACCCCTGCACCGACCCCGCCCGCGACCGTTTGACCGATCTTGCCCGTGGAGGCCTCGAGAAGCCTGGAAGCCAGGTTCGCGCCTCCCATGCCTAAACCCATGACGCGGGTGACGTCCCTGAATATCTGTCCGGCTGAACCTTCGAAATGAGATTTTGTTTTTGTAAAGACGTCGGCGATATCCTTGCTGTTCTGTATGACCATGAGGCAGGAGAGCAACCCGAAAGCGGACATGATCGTCCCCTGCCCCGCCGCCTGGCCGGCAGGGGTCCAGTTGAGGTGAGGTATCAGGTTCAAGAGGAAGAACCCGACACCCCAAATGACGTTTTGGAAAAGCAGTTTGATGTAGGCCCAACCGCCGGCGAATGTGAGGTCCTCCCAATCGGGATGGCCGTAACAACCGAAGAAGGCGTACATCAGGAAGAAATAGACGATCAGCATGACAACCTGGTAGCCCTTGGCGATCAGGATGGCGATACAAATGAGCATCCCGAAAATCGAGACGAAAATCTGGATGCCCGAGTTCAAGAGATTGCTCCAAGAGTCGTTGGGGTATTTGACCGGGTCCGGATTGGGGTCCTGGGGGGGAGGGGTTGGTTGGCCTATTTGGGCAATGGGATGGCTTTCTGGGGGAAGGTTCAGTTGGCTTGCTGGGTTGGACGGAAGCACCCCGCTCGTGGAGAACAAGGTGGATTCCTTGGAGGTCTGCGCGAGATTTCCAACGCCAGCGGAGTAATTCATATAAGTGTAAAGGGTCGGCAAAAGGATGACCCCCACCAGGCAAACCGCCGCGGTGGCCAGCATCGCGAACCCGCCCTGAATTCCCGACCCGCTTTTGCTCCACCCGAGGTACAAACCAAGAACGCAGAGAAACATGGCCAGGGACCAGGCGAAAACTTTCCCCAGGTTAAATTCATAGTAGAAGTTCGTCCGTTCATTCTCTTGGCCGACCCCCTGCCCCGCCGTGTCGGTGGTGACGTCGAAATTGGCGAGAGATGAGAAGGCTCCCGCGGTGACGAAATTATTTTGGGAGTAGATGTAGATGGAAGCGTTCGACGAAAGCCTGCAGGTGTAGGAAGTCCAAAAGGCCCAACAGGTGATACAGACGAGGGGGATGACGATCCGAATGAAGACCGTCTTGGAAAGCTGGTGTTTGGAGGAGCCAAACCCGATCTGCCCGAGGTAGATGGAGCTTGCGATAACCCCGATCACCAAGCCAATCCCGACCATGATATGGATGACGTTCGAGACGCTTTGAGGGGCTTGTTGAGAGCCAAGGGCCATCCAGGTCTTGGGTGATGCGATGTCAGGTATGTAGAGGGTCCGGGTCCCCAGGAATTGGTAAACCTTGAAAAGGCAATTCATGAAAAACTGCGCCACCAAGCGGCCAAGGGCGCACACCCAATGCCAGGCGTGCTTTTGGAGGAATTGGTCGATCCCGTTGCTCATATCCTCGGGCGAAACCCCGATGACCCCGGCGTGGGCCATCATGGCCCACCCAAAGAAGAGCAAGGAAACCAAAGCAATGATGAAAGGAAAGCGGCGGCGAAGCTTCATTGAATATTTCTTATTGTTGGACGGGCTGGGTCCAGACACCCGTGGGGGAAGTCGCCCCGGCGGACAGGACCATGTTGTAGATGTAAAGGGCCAAGGTCGCGGTCATGGCAATGCCGATCATGGAAGCGAAACCTTTCATGATTTTGTTGCCGGCTTCCGGGTCCTTGTCCCCGTTGTAGGCGACCCAATGCTTCTTGAGGAACAAGACGCAAGAGAGTTCACCCACGATGACCGCCGCCAGGTCGACCTTCGCGAAAATGGTGTTCAACACCGGGAAATCCTGGAAACCCAACCCGGACGCCCAGGCGTTTCCCGTGCACCAAACCATGAAAACCCAAAATGAGGCGGTAGTCCTGAACCGCCAATTGATACTGCCCAAAAGCTTTTTCATCGCATCCTCCAAAAGTTATTTTTCCCTCAAGGCTTTGGAACGGCCTGGCCGTTGTTCGACCCCTGCGGGACCGGCTGTAAAGAGCTACCTGGATTCATTTTCTGGTTCACGACGCCGGACAATTGGCCGCCCGCCACGTTAACCAGCCCAACGCCAGTGTTGCTGGCGACACTCGAAGGGGGTTGCGAACTTAAAAGCCCGTTGAGGCCATTTCCCACGACACTTTGAGTACTCGACCCGTTTATCCCCAAAGCGGAAACGAACATCGCCCCCCAAACCCCGCCGTAATAAATACTCAACGCCGTTATGGCGACTTTAAGGACGGAACCGAACGCCTCAACGAATTGGTTCTGTTCCGGTGTCGGCGAGTAGCTGGTTGAAACCGGAAGCGTAGCCATCGGGGCGATCTGGCCGGCCAGGTTCTGGGCTTGTGCCCGGTCCCCTTGGTCGACCGCTGTGGCTTCCTGGTTGAGGAGTGAGGCTACCTGCTTGAAGTTGGGGTCCCCAGTGGCGTTGAGCTGGCTTGCCTGGGACCTCAGTTGCCCTGAGCTGTCGAAAGCGAAAGCCGAACCGGCTGTGTCAGCGAGGGCCTGGGCAAAGACCCCCACCTTCTGGATGATCTGGTCCTTCATGTAGTTCCGGCTATCCCCCTTTTTGTAGTCGTAGATGTGGGAGTAGTTCACCTTGCCGGGTACGCCCTTGAACCCGCCGGACTTCCTGAACATGACCGGATTGGATGTGTTGGGGTCGCCGTTCTCGAGGCCCCGGTAGTGGTCCATCATGTAGCTCTTGTAGGACACAAAATCCTTCCCTGGTTCGGATTGTCCCGTTTGACCGTGAGCGCGGCTGAAAGCCAGCGCAAGGGTCAAACAACAAACGGCGCAAAGTTTCGTGTTGTTCATGGCTATTCCTTTCAATGAAGGGTTAATAGGGACGGATACTGCAGGCCGTCCTTATAGATCATCAACGTCAAGCTATAACCGGGCTTGAACTCCCCCGGATGGTCGAAAACGAAATTGTAGGCGTCGTTCAAGCTCCCGGAATCGACCTCGTTTCGGGTTGCGTCCTCTTTCAAAATCCATTTTTCCGCCGGAGCGTCCGTCTCGATCTTCCCCACAAAATGCGTGTGGAAGTTGATGACGGTTGCCTTCATGTTGGCCCAGGAGCTTGTCCCCGTGAAAACCAAAGTGGTCGGGGCCTGTTGGACCACGACCTCATCGATCTGTTTGTATTTTTTACCCTTCTTGGCCGGGGAACCCGTTCCCCCGGACCCAAGGGGTTCGTCCGGTGTGTATCGCATGGAAAGGGCGTCGAACACGGATGCGTGAAGGTCGAAAAAGGCCTTCAAGTCGTCACCCGCCCGATCAGCAAAAACCGGCCCCGCGAAGGAAAGAACCAGAACGAAAAGAAACAATCTCAAAACGTGACCTCCACTTCGGCTAAGTAGGAGATATTTCCGTAACCCGTCCCGACAAAGGGGACTCCGATACCCTCGACCTCATTGGCCTGGCCAATGGGTTGAGTAAGGGGTTGCCGGTTGATGGGTGAAAGTGCGTTCGTGTTGTTGAGCCGGGCGAAGGTGTAGTCGCCCATGGAATCGGTGACGTAAAGGTTGAGGTTAACGGCCTTCAATCTGGTCTTGATCTCGACGTACCAGCTTTTTTGGGGGTAGGTGGCCAGGCTCGTCGCTAGGTTGTTGCCGCCGGTAAAGGTGTTCTGGAGCGAATAGCCCAAAGGCACCTGCATTTCCCCGATGATATTGTCGATTGAAAGCGGGCCGAACGTGGCTAGGTGTTGGGCATTGACGCCGAATCCGAAAACGCCGGATTGGGAGGAAAACCTGGCGTCCTGGACGCCGTACTCGCAGTAGAAATCGTAATTCTTCTCGATGGTGAAGGCCAAGGACCCGGAATAGGTCAAATCGCCGTTCAGGACCGAATAGTCGTAAAAGTTGTTCGCGGCCCCGCCCATGTTGAAGCGCAGGATGAAAGGGACGCTCAACAGGGACGCGTTGACCCTGGCTTGGCCAAGCATGAAGCTTTGGGTCGTGTCGTAATTGACGAAAGACGTTGAGAGAAGGCTCGGGAAATAGAACAGGGAAAAAGCGGTGGACGAGGAGTCTATGCTCTGCAAACCGGAATCCACCACGCCGACGCTAAAATGAATGGGAAGGGTCAACTGGACCCCGTCAAGCCGTCTCAACCCCATTGTCGAATAGTTCCCGAAAAACTTCATGGGAGAGAGTGGATCCCCGACGTTCAACCTGCCCGCGGCGGCGGTCAAGAAGAAATCCGAATAGGAAACGTCGGCGGTCCTGACCTGGATGAAATCGGCGTTGTAGGAGCTCGAGAAGTCCTTCTGAAAGCGGATATCCCCTTCCGCGCTGACGTTGTACTTGTCCAGGCGGCGACGGAGCAGAAGGTCGACGATGCTGTAAATATTCGTTCCACTTTGGTCATTCTGGTAGAGGGAGGCTACCCGGTAGTTCACCCATTTCGTGGTGTCCTCGATGGCGGGTGGCGGGACCCAACGGGGCCCGGGGGTTGAAGTTGGAGAAACCGAAGGAGTCGGTGTTTCCTGGACAACCGGCTTACCCTTCTTGTGATGGCCAGGCGTCGCGGCGGGCGAAGGGGTCGGCGTTTGAGCCCAGGCACCGACCGTGGCCAAGGATAAAAAAAGGACGAAAAATACCAATTTCAATTTCATTAAAGACCCTTTCAAAATTATTACGGAACGTGATAATTGACGACCATTTTTGGCTTCTGCTGACTGCTTCCGGTGTTGTCCCAAAATGAAATAGTCGCCCCCGCGGCGGCGATCTGCGGTTCAAAGGAAAGCAGAAGGCCGTAGTTGCCGCTTTGTGTTGGGTCAAGCCAAACGGTGGCTAAAGACGGAGGAATGTTCCAACCAAGAAGAACCTGATTGCCATTGATTTGGGTTTGAGTCACGGTGGCCGTATCCAAGGTCGAGGAGGCATAATCAGTTCCTGCGGCGATAGAAACAGGATTTGTACTACCGTCCCACCCGTAACTCGTTTGAACATCATTCCAAGTGCTGCCCGAATACCATTGGGCATTGCCTGGAGGGGCCAAAACTTGATGCGCCCCGACGATAAAACTTCCACTTGATAAACTAGAAGTTGTTTTTGTAGTCAATTCCAGGGTGCAGGAATCAAGAATGGCATTTGCCGGAACACCGTAAGAAAGATTGAAACGGACAAGTCCTAAGGCAAGGGTGTTGACGGTCGCACCGGAAGCGACCCGGATTTCTCCGGTCCCAGGGGCCGTATTCGGATTGCTGGCGTCCAACCAGTGAGGGTAACACCCGGACGTGCTTAATGGATTCCCGTTGCTTGGATAACCAGCATCGGGATAGAGGCCCGTTTCAAAAGTAACGGTTATTTCTCCAGGCGCCCCGGAGCCATTTGGCCCTTGGGGTCCAGTTGGGCCCTGGTTCCCTTTCTGGCAACCAGCCAGAAGAACCGCCAAAAAAAGAATTCCAAATTTTTTCATTTTCATTCTCCTTTAGATTTAATAAGTGGTGCTGAGAATGGTCTGTGTTCCATTTCCAGCACATTGAACGGAACCCGAAGCCCCTGTTAAATTACTAACCGCGTGTAGAGTTCCAAAACAGCCATCAGACCAGACGGTGCATGAATAAGAGCCGGGGCCAAATGAAATAGAGCCGCCGCCGGCGTTTTGAGCCGAAGTATTTCCGTTGGGGGTGTTGAATTGTCCGGCAAAACAATTTGTCGAGCATTCAGTCATGTAAACGCTTACCGTTCCGCACTCGCCCGATCCGGTGACAACCAACGTTCCCGGAAGCTTCTTTTCCAAGTTGCAGACCGAAACGTTTTGAAAAGGTGAGGCGTTTATCCATTGAACGGTTAGGGTTGAAGTAAAATTCTTTTTGATGGTTTGAGGTGATGAAAATGCACCAGCCGGAACGTAAGGGGTGGGTTCCAAATCCATTCCTGTTACGGCAAAGCTGGGAGCTTGGTCGACGCATACCGAACCAGTGATTGTTATCGAGGCGAAATCAGGATTAACGGCCCCAAAAGATGTAGGACCATAAGAAGGAATCCAATTATTCGGCAAGCCAGGGAAGGAAAGCTTGATCGGGACAAGTAAGTTCCCGGGCTGTTGATAGACGACGTTATAAGTGAATGCCCCGCCACCGCTGTTGTTGAATTGTTCGGGAACGGTTGGCGTCAAATAGATAACGGCAGGTGTAGGCGTTGTTGATTGAGAAACGGAGGAAAAGGTTACGGCTTGAAAAGCCGCCGACACAGGGGCCGAAATTTTGCTGTCGGCAAAATACTTTTGGGCGGGGACTTCAAGGCTCCAGTTCCCTACCTGGATATAAGGGGGCGAAACGTAGGCAAATCCGCCGGTTAGGGTCTTTACCGTATAAGTGACACTGTTATCCGGGGGAATGGCGATAACTGTTACGCCGCCAACGCCGCCCGTTCTGTCGTTTACTTGCACAATAAAGGAACCGAGAACGGGGGTTGGTGTGTAAGTCGCTTGGTTTGCGGGAATTGAAGACTGCGGGGTAGTAGGAGTCGGAGCCTTTTTCGCGCAACCCAACCAAAGGACGCATAGTCCAAACGTTAAAACCATTCCCGCAATAAAAAGATTTTTCTTCATACGTCCTCCTTAAAAAGAGACGTTAAAAAATGTAGTGTTAGCCACAGTAGCCGGCTGAAAATAATACGGCCCATACGTCGTCCCCTGGAAAACCACATACATATGGGGTTGATATCTGGCGTTTATAACGCTCAAAGAATAAGACCCGGGGGCAAGGGAGAATGAACCCCCGCTGCAATCCTGGGCGTTTTGCGACGTGGTATTGATCTGCATTGAGTTCTGGCAACAATCACCCGAAACCCAATAGACGGTGATATTTCCGCAGGCGTTTGATGAAGTAAAGGTTAAGGTTCCCGACATGTTCAAGGTTAGGTATCCGTCACTACAAAAACCCGTGTTGTAATTCGACTGCGAATAGGAACAAGAGGCGTTGCTGGTGTAGCTTTTCGTGATGGAACAAGGGGCGCTTATTGCCCTTACCACGGGGGTCGGCTCGAAATCCGATCCGTTGACCGAGTAAGTGACAGCGTGGTCCACGCAGGGCTTGGCAATGAAAGTCACCGAGGCATAGTCGCTACCGGCGAAGCCGATTGAGGTTGGTCCGTAAGCGACCGTCCAATTCGTAGGCAACGTCGGGAAGGAAAGCTGAATCGGGACAAGAAGATTCCCGGGCTGGTTGTAAGTGAAAGTGGAAACGACCGTTCCGCCAAGGGAACTCGTTAGAACCTGGGGGCTGGTCGAGGAGTTGAAAAGGGTGGACGGAGCGGAAGCGATGGGGATGGTTTCATATTCGGCGGTCACGGGGGCCGTGATCACGCTTTTGGCGAAAGGATAGCCGGCTTGTGGATTGATGACGATTTGCCAATTCCCCACTTCCAGCTGGGACGGCAAGAAATAAGCTTTCCCGTCGGGCTGGGTGGTTTTCGTGTAAGTGACGCTCTTGGAGGGTGGAATCGCCTGGACCGCCAAGCCCGTGACCGGCAAGGAATTAAGAACAGGGGTCGAGCCGGGCGTGGGGTAGGTGACGTAATTATCGGTGACGTAGACCTCAAGCGGTCCGGAGATGGGCTGGGGTGTTGGTGTGGCCTGGTTCAATGAGGGGGCGTCCGCGGCGGTGGGTACGTTTTTTTTACAGCCGTCGATTAAGGCGAAGCCGCAAGCGAGAGAAACGATTGCCGACCCTATCAACATATTTTTCTTTTTCATACGAACCCCAGTCAAATTACTAGACCTTGTTTTTCTTGTGATACCTTGCGTCAAGTTCTTCCCTAACAATGTCCGAAATAGTGAGCCTGCGGCCTTTCGAGGCTTCCCGTGAAATTTCTTCTTCCATCATTTCTTTGTGCATCGGCAGGATCATGGCGTGCAAACGAGCGTATTTGATCCTTTTGTTTTCTTTTGTCTGTTCCATGGAGCCTCGCAGAATTTATACAAGATGTGGTGAGTATGGAGTGAGCGTGTGCGAGAGTTCTAACACGGAAAAAATATTTTGCGAAAGGAAAAATGAAAAATCGTATCAAAATGATTTGGGAGAGACACTTAAGGGCGGATATTGATACAAGTAGGAAAGGGGTCTTGGTTGGACAGAAAAGTTGCGGATTTTTTAAAAGCGCTAAGGAAGATAAACCTCTCCGGTTCGAAATCATTGGTACTCAATGACTTCAGACGGAGTAGGAGCGATTTATTACAGAAAATTATTAAAGAAAAGTGGAAAACGTTATTAGGATTGCCAAGAGCGGGGGGCGGATTTTCAGGGAAATTGAGGAAGTTTATTTGTTAAATTTCGGCTTGCCGGGCGGCTTGGGGGGCATTACTTCGCTCTCATGCCGTCAGTCCTCAAGCCTCTGGGCCGAAACTTCAGGTTGAGGCTTATGAATTGAGTGTGTTGGAGCCGATTTAAATAGGCTCCAATGCAGTCGGGGCTTAGTGCCGAATTCTATTTGGGCCGGAGGTCCTTGTGTGAACTGAATTCGGCCATTTTATCAGATACCAGTTTGCTTAGAATTTTCACCTGGGCGTTTGTCAGCTTAGGTTCGTTGCTGTTGAAAACCGGCTCTTTTTGGAAGTTGGCGAGGTCTTCCTCGGCGGATTTCAGAGCTTGTGGGGTTTTCGTCTTATAGATCGCGCCACGCCAAAAAGGGAAGTCTCTCACAAAAAAACCCCAATTCCATCATAGGTAAACTCGAGGGGGCCACGGAAAATCCTTAGTGACCCTACGCGGCATTAAACTAGAATACCTTCACAGCATCCTGTTCTGTTTTTAAAATATGAAAAATACCCGGAAGTTCCAAAAGTTCGAAAACTTTATAAATCTCTGGGCTGACGCCAGCTATCTTAATATCACCGCGATTTTTTCGGATATCCTTGATGATACTCAAAAGCACTCCGAAACCAGCACTTGAAATATAGGTAAGCTTTTCCATATTAAGGACGATTTTGTATTGCTTTTCCTTAAAGAGCCTCTGAAGCTCGTCCTCAAAAACATCGACCGTGTTGATATCTAGCACTCCCTCAAGGTCCATCACTTTAACCGCTGTATTGGCCATGGCCGACCGGGACGTAAGCGTTAAAGTATTCATAAAAAATATCCCTTTGATTGACCAGATTTATTCCGATTTTTTAAAAAAGATTTGGTTAGAGTTCTTATGAGAACCCTTGATCAGCCGATAACCAGCGGTTTCTAGGGCTTGTTTCCAGCTCCCAAACTCACGCCGGGCGGCGGAATAAAGCGCTAAGTGATCTCTATAAGTGGACAATAGGTTTTGAGATTCAGCTTTTCTAATAGCATCCAAAACTTGTTCTTTGGACCATTTTGTCAGTTTTTTTCTTCGGCGATCCTTGCCTACCTCCAAAATTTGATCGTAATCAATGCCCGCCGATTTAACTGCAATTGCCCAACTGGAAAAATAACGTTTGGAGCAAGCGGCAGTGAAAAGAGGAATATGATTTTTAGAGATATTGCTGGCGGAGAGATCGATATTTTTATTTTTAAGTTCCTTAATTGTTTCAGCAATTTTTTCCTTCGACCATTTTTGTTTCACAATAACCTCGGATGAAAAACTTAAGATAATGAAGGACATGGGAAACTGTTTAACTAAAGGGAGTTTAGTCGGGGGGGGGGGCAACACAATAAGAAACAAATAAGAGCACTTTTTGTTTGATAATTTTGTGAGGAAAGTTTTGATTGGGGCACTTCGTCAATCGTCCTCAAGACGATGACAAAGCTTTGGTTGTGCTTACAGCCAAATAAGCTGTTAGCACAAGTGTTTAGGGGTTGGCTGGCCGTCCGAGGTCACAAAGGGCCAATTAGGCCCGTCCTGTAAGGAGCCTTCGAGGCGAGTTACAAGTTTTGGTAGTATCCATTCCAGGGGAATGGGTGCAAACCGAGGACAAAGGTTGCCGGTGCAAATTCTTGGGAATTTGTGCAAATTTGAAAACTGCGGATTTTCAGGGAAATTGAAGAAATAAAAAAACCCTAGACGGGAACCAAATCCCGCGCGGGGCCGGAGTCAAAAGCGCAGTTTCTTTTTATTGAATTTCTCGGATCAGGTTGTTGCCAGTATCCGCAATGTAAACATTTCCGGAGGAATCCACCGCAACTCCAGAGGGTTGATTGAACGATGCGGAAATTCCTGTTGCGTTGGTGGACCCAGGAGACCCTGAACCGGCCAGGGTCGTCACTACGCCGCTTGTTGTAATTTTACGGATTAAGTTGTTGTTTGAATCTGCGACGAAAACGTTTCCAAAGGAATCGACCGCGATTCCAAAGGGCAAATTAAACGACGCGGCGGTTCCGGTCGCGTTGGTGGCTCCAGGAGACCCAGAACCCGCCAAGGTCGTCACATTTCCCCAGTAGGTAATTTGCCGGATCAGGTGATTGCCTCGATCTGCGACATAAACGTTCCCGGAGGAATCCACCGCGACCCCAGTGGGACCATTGAACGATGCGGCGGTTCCTGTCGCGTTGGTGGACCCAGGAGATCCTGAACCTGCCAAGGTCGTCACATTTCCCCAGTAGGTAATTTTACGAATCAGGTTGTTGCCATAATCCGCGACGTAAACGTTCCCCGATGAATCGACCGCAACCCCATCGGGGTAATTAAATGATGCGGCGGTTCCTGTCGCGTTGGTGGCCCCGGTTACCCCTGCCGACCCCGCCAAGGTCGTCACCGCTCCCCCTGGTGTAATTTTACGGATCAGGTGGTTATAGGTATCTGCAACGTAAACGTTCCCCGAGGAATCCATCGCGACTCCCTGAGGATAATTGAACAATGCGGCGGTTCCGGTCGCGTTGGTGGACCCAGTAACCCCCGCTGATCCCGCCAAGGTCGTCACTATGGCCCCTGTTGTAATTTTACGGATCAAGTAGTTGAGTTCATCCACAACGTAAACGTTCCCAGCGGTATCGACTGCGACCCCAGCGGGAGTATGGAACGATGCAGCGGTTCCGGTCGCGTTGGTGGACCCAGGAGACCCTGAACCTGCCAAGGTCGTCACCAGACCGCCATTGGTGGGTGTTGAGGTGGGGGAATTTGTAGGACTGTTCGTGGCAGTGGGAGTAACAGTAATCGTCGGGCTTCTGGTGATCGTAAAAGTCGGAGTTGCTGAACCTGTCGGAGTATTCGTGGGTGTCGAAGTGTTAGTAGCTGGCAAATAGATAATGGTCACTGGCGCAGGAGCAGCTGGGCTATTACTACAAGCGATTGGGAAAAACCCTAAAGGCAATAACAGGAAGAGAGAAAAACCTAGCAGGTAAATTGATCGGCGCATTGCCACTTCCAGCCAAAGATTTAGTTAATGGATTTATAGGATACCCTTTTTAAACACTAGCGGGCAAACTAAGGTGCTCAATCAAGAATTCATGGGGTTTTATTTGTTAAATTTCGGCTGGCCGGGCGGCTTGGGAGGCACGGCTTCCCCTCTTGGAAAGTCATTATGCAAAATACAAAGGGGTTAGCCGGACCCCCGATTGGATTGACAAGGGTTCCAGCCCCGCCTGCAATCTCTTTCCCCTGATCAAGACCGCTTTTTTTTGCTAATCATGGCTCCCCACCTATTCCCTCCCAGTCCTGGTCGAACTCAGCCATCCGGGCTTCCAAGGCCCGGATGACAGCGCCCTGCCCTTCCCATCCGCCGAAGACCGCGCAATTCAGGTCTTTGATCATCGTCAACTGGTATTGGGTGACCTGGCGGCCGGTGGCGAATTCTTGGCTCAAAGCCCAAGCCTTTTGCCGCCAAGGACGCCCCCGGAGAAGTTCCATTCCCAGGCCGCCCCCGCCGTGTTTGGATTTTTCCAGATAACCCACAATCAAAAGGTCAAATTCCCCTTCCGCTTCCATGAATTCTTCGCTCAACCTTTTCACCGCTCCCTTGGCGTAATAAAGGTCCATCAGCCGTTCTTTGGCTTCCATGTAATCCGGGTTGTAGAACTCCCCTTGTGAAAAGAGGTAAATGTCCAGGTCGCGCCTTCCCCATTGCCAGATGTATTCCATCTCGTTATCGAGGAGGACCCATTGTTGGTGGCGGGAAAAACGGTGCACCGGGGTGGTTATAAGGTTGAGTACCAGGGGGTGTCGGCAAAGGGGACAGACTTTATCTTTCAGGTCTTCCAAGATCTCGGAAGAAAAAAATTCCAGGCAGTAGGGACAGCGTGGCCGCGGGTCCGGCTCTCTAGCCGTCCAGGGCCTTCGCGGGGATACGCGGGGACGTTTTAAAATCGGAGGAAGTTCGGTGGTTCCTATCATATCCCTACCTTCCTTTCAGGGAAGACGGGTTGAAGGTCCATATCAATGTTTAGGAGATCAACATGCCATATTTTACACCTTGGTTAAGAAGGCGGCGAAGGTTTCTTTTTTTGAGGAAGGCTTGTTCAGAATCCCGACAGCGTTGGCGGAATACCTACAGTGGTTGGCGTTATTTATTGAATTTCGGCTTGCCGGGCGTCTTTGGAGGCATGGCCTCTGCCTCGTATTTTTTCATTTTTTCGGAGTACATCGTCCGAAGAGCGGCCCACTGGGCTTCGTTCAGCTTGGGTTTGTCCCCAATAAAGTCCGACTGATTCTTGAACGTGGCCAGGTCTTTCCCGATGGCTTTAAGTATGAGTGGGGTCTTGGCGTTGTAGATCGCGCCGCGCCAAAAGGGGAAGTCTTTCATGGGTTCAAACCTTCATTTTCGTCTCTTTATTTTAAATCCTTGGAACGATCGGTGGGGATTTTGAAGGTGTCCATGATTTCCTTAGTGGCTTGTTTCGTTTTATTTGCGTCCACGACAATGGTCGAACCAAACCATTCATGCTCATCGATGTCGATCACATCGTATCCGTCCAAGGGCTTTTCTAACGCCTCCAGAAGGTCCTTCATATCCAAAAGGGGCCGTCCATTCACCCGGGTGACCACCAGATTGGTTAGCTTGTCGTACCCTTTGTTTATTTCATGGGGAAGAACGTGGCTGATAAGAATGACTTGTTTCTGTTGGTTGGAAAGAAGCCCGTGAAACAGAAATTCCTGGAGTTCCGGTTTGAAGCCCTCCCAATTGCCCGTGCCGAAATAATTGATGGTTAAGGGCACAAAAACAAATCCAGCCATAACGAAATATGTAGGCTGCCGGTTATCCTGCCGGTTGGGCAAGAGACGCGAAAGGGGCTTGAGAGGCATCTTCACCTTCAGGGCTTTGCCGTCCCGCAAGATGTCCATGCTGATTTCCTCCCCAATCGAATAAAAGGTGGCCAGGTAAAATTCCGGGATCCTTCCAATTTTAGGAAGGTTGATATAACCCTCGTCGTCCACCGGGTGCCCGTCCAGCGCTGTCAGAACGTCGCCTTCCTTCAAAACTCCCTCAGCCGATCCCCCATAAAGAATCTTGCTGATGATTTCTCCCGATTGTTTCGAGGCGATTTTGTAGTAGGACCGCAGAGCGGGGTTTTCCAAATCCTGGCTATAGCAACCCAGGTCGGGGAAACCTTCATAAGTACGCCCTCCCTCGATGCTTTTGAAAAACCTCTGGATCACGTTCACGGGCATAACCGACCCGGATTTATCCGGCTTACCAGTGGAATCAAAGGGGATGCCGATGAATTTTCCCCCCTTGAAAACCGGGCACCCGTCATTGGAGGGGTCGATTGTGGAATTGGTGAGGATGGCGGGCACCATGCGCCACCCCTCGTTGCAAAAAACCATCCCCATTCCCGAAACGGAATCTTCCTTAATCGACAGTTCGTCCCCGCCCTGCACCACCAGCTTGTCGCCCGGGCCTGGCAGATCACTGAACTCCACAGGTTGTGTGCCGGTGAAAAAATCCCCGTCCTCCACTGAAAGAATCGCCAGGTCCAGGTCAAAACCCACCTGTTCCACTTTGGCTGGGAACCTTTTGGTTTCCCCAAACCTCTGGATCTCAATGTAGTTTTCCTTGTTGACCAGGTGGGCCGTGGTGAGAATGCGGTGGCCAGGGAGGATAGTTCCACAACCCCTGAGAGCTGACTGGGAACCGGGTTTCCAGGGTTCGTAATAGTCCACGTTTTGGATGGTGCTAAAGACCTTTACCACGGATTTTCGCAAGGTTTCATCGGCGCCCCAAGCCCTGGCCGAAAGCAGTATTCCCAGGCAAAGAGTTGCCAGTATTTTCCCGCGGTGGGTGGGTTTTCTCATGGGGTGACTTCCTTCAAGTCGTCTGACCGGTCGGCCGGGATGTCGTATTTTTCAAGGATTTCCTCCGAAGCCTTCTTCGAATCCGCGGCGTCCAGGATAATTTTGGTTCCCACTTCCTTGGGCTTGTCGATCTCAATTACGTGGCGGCCATTCTGGGGGTCGGCAAAAGCGGCGATCAAATCCTTCATTTCCGTAATGGGGTGGCCGTTCACTTTGTTGACGATGAGGAGAGCGAATTTCGAGTCATAACCTTTGTTGATTTTATGCGAAAGAATGTGGTTGAGCAGAACCACCTGCTTTCTTTCGGGGGAAGGCAGGCCGTGGAAAAAAAGGACCCTCAATTCGCTCGGGGTGTCCTTGCCCGGCCCCGGATAATTTGTGTTAAAGGGCGTGAAAATCAGGCCGTCAAAGATGAAATAGGTGGGTTGGACATCGTATTGAATCAAGGGAACCAATCTTATTTCCTTCTTCAGAGTCAAGGTTACGTCCAGGTGTTTCTTGTCCCGCAGGACCTTTAATTTCATCGGGTCCCCAATCTGGTGAAGTCCCAAAGGAAACTGAAAACCAATCCTCTCCCCTTTGCGGAAGGCGATGGTCGCGTCGTTGCCGATGGAGTAACCTTCGATGGATAACAGCACGTCATTGGGCTGAATCTTTTCCCAGGCCGAGGATTGGTAGAACACTTTCGTCGCCAGAATCCCCGTTTGGTTGGCATTCATTCCGTAAAAAGCCCTCAAGGTATCGTTCTCCATGGGTTCGAAGAAAAGGCCCAGACTTGGGATGCCGTTGTATTGGCCCTTTTTGATTTCCGTAAGGAACCTTTGGATGATGGGTATGGGCACAAAAAAGCCGGTGTTTTGGGCGACCGCCGCGTTGACACCCTGGAAGGCCACGCCGATCATTTTGCGGTCCTTGAAAACCGGCCCACCGCTGTTGCCGGGATTGATGGCGGCGTCCGTCTGAACGTCCAGAAGATACCGCCCTGAGTGGGCGTAGTTGGAAATCTCGATGCGAGAAACGACCCCCTCGGTGATGGAAAGCTCGTCCCCTCCCACGGGAAACCCGTAGACTGCCACCTTGTCCCGCTTGAAGGGTAGGCCGCCGAACGTCACGGGCGCGGTCCCTTTGAAGAAATTCGGGTCGTTCACCTTGAGGATGGCCAGGTCGCAGTCATGGGCCACAAATTCCCTCTTGGCAATGTATTTCTGACTGTCCCCTTCCTTGAGCACTTCGATGAAAATCGCGTTGGAAACAACGTGGGCGTTGGTTAGTATCCGGTTTCCGGAAATAACGCATCCGCTTCCGCTGACGTTTCCTTGGGATCCAATCCGCCAGGGCTCATAGTAATTCGGCTCCTGCATGGTCGTGAAAATTTTGACGAGGGATTTCTGGAGGGGATCATCGCCTGCCGCTAAAGAATAACAAGGAAGGAAGAAAAATAAGGAGAGGAAGATAAGTCCGGGGATGTTTTTCATTGTCCCAACGTTTCGATGTTCGGGAGAGGGCACCAAAACCATAAATTTGGTCATATTAAAATTGCCTTTTCTATACCGTACACGAGTAGTAAACATGATAAAGGAGCCCTCCGCTTCGGTGCAAACATTGAAAGGAATATTATTCGCCGAAAAGGCCCGCTTGTTTCGGCAAATTGGAGAGTTTTTTCCCAACGGCTTTAAGGATGAGGGGGGTCTTGGCGTTGTAGATCGCTCCGCGCCAAAAGCCTCTGGGTTGAGGCCTCAAGCCGAAACCCAAGCCTTGAGTGTGTTGGAGCCACTATAAAAGGCTCCAATGGGGTAGTCTTTCATAAGGTCTTTTTATGCTTCCTGGCCTCTCGTTTCAAGTACCCCTCAAGACCTAACTGGCAGAACTTTTTTACTAATAGGTGGGCATTGCCGATGCTCATTCCAGTCTCTTTGGAGGTTTCCAAGAGGGTGAGGCCTTGGGCCGTCAACAAAAGGACTTTCAAACGGCGCTTTAAAATGGGGTTGGATTCGACGTGGTGATGACGTTGGATGGCTTTCTGCTCGACTTTGATTTTGTTGATCTTGGTGAGGGTGATTTGGTGGGGTTTGCGGGAGCTAATGAGGAGGTTTTCAAGGCCGAAGCGGTGGAAGCGGCTGAAGGTCAGGTGGATCTCATGGTGGGAGACGCGGAGGATGAGCGCGATTTCGTCGTTGGAAAGGCCCTTCTTCTGGAGGTAAAGGATTTTCAGACGCCGTTGGATTTGGGGGCGGCTTTTCTGGCGGAGGAGGGTGGTGAGGGGTTTGAGGAAGTCTTTCATCACAATTCTTCGCTCGTCATGAAACCCCATTCCTTATCTGTCTCCGTACGAGTGTAGAAGGTGCCGTCCTTGTGTTGAAAGCCGGTGTTTTCTTGGCCCAGGTTGTGATTGCCGTCGTCTTCGGCGGTTTGGAGAGCGGCTAGGTGATCTGTGCCGGTGTAGACCCTCCCCGAGTTGGGGTCACCCAGCCTGCCCTCAAGCAGGCGTAGGGTTGTGCGGAAGTCGATTAGCTGGCGAAGCCAATGAGCGATGAAAGGACTTCTGCCGAGGACGGCGGCTCTAAAATCAGATTTGAGGAAGGGTTTGGGCATATTGAACATTTTATAGGGGTATCCAAGGGCTGGGCCAGGGGGTCAAAGACTTAAAAGAAGGGCCCCTGCGTTAAGACCACAAGTCGAAACGCGAGCCCTGGGTGTGCTGATTCCTTAGGGGAATCAGCCCCCTGCGTTGAAAATATTATTGGGGGAAAAGTCAAAAAGGGCTATTTGGGGATCCGCGCGGCTCAGCGACCGTGCAAGCCACAACTTTTACCTCCAAATAAAAAAGGCCCCGAAAAGGGCCTTTCGTTTGAAATATTTATTGTTTTCGTAAACGGGCTTACCGTTTTCCGGCTAGTTTTGCCAATCGGGACTTTTCGACCCTAGCCATTAAATCGCCGCCGACTTCCTGGCATTTTTTGTGAAAGCCTTCCCACCCAAGTTTTTCATATTCCTTGAACAAACGTTCTTTAATCGTCCGAACTTCCAATATGACTTTGGGCTCTTTGTATTTAATTTTTCTCATCGGAAAAAACCTCCAACGGCGTTACCAGTTCCAGGAGATGATTATACCCCTTTTCCCTATTGACGGTTAAGACCCGGTTCCGGCGGTTCATATTGGCTAAATGCTGAAAATTCCAGCTTACCAAGGCGTCCATTTGATAAATAGTGGAATAGGCCACATGAAAGGCGTCAAAACGGCTTTTTTTCGGAAGAACCGACTTATTCAAATACTCCAATGCCAACTGTTCCACCTCATTGGTAGCCTCAAGCATCTGGGGAGCCACCTCACTAATTAATTGGTCCATCAAATGCCGCCGGGGCGTTTGCGTCGCCTCAATCTCCCTCGCCACCATTTCCGAATAGAAGACCTCGTACAGACCCATACGGACCATCTTAAAAAATTCCAAGGTTTCCGCCGTGCGTTCCGGGGAATGGGTTTCAAAAGGGTAATTCCAAATAGTTGTGTCTAAGTAAAGTTTTAGTTTCTTCATGTGCCAACCATACCATAAGCCCAAAATACCGGAAACAGCATTATTCCCTTTCCGCTGGCTTCAAAACTATTTCCAGCCGACCCACTTTTTTACTGATTGCATGTGGCTCCCCACGGGCAAGCCCATGGCACCGCCGAAGTCCCCCCTGCGGGGGCCCAGCCTTTGGCTGGGACGCCTCTCTTCTCCGGTTAGAGCCCGGAGATTTCGATGCTCCGACTTTCACGCCCCCATATTCCCCTGGTCCCAGGTAAGATTCTCCAACATTTTCTCGAGATGGACCACGGCCTTTTCCTTTTTGTCCGGGCTCCCGTAGGCCCCCCAGGGACAGGCCAGGATGAAGCCCAGTTGGAACCCGGCCAATTCCTTTTCGCTGAAAACGGTCATGCTTAGCCGCCGGGCCGAAAGCCGCCATTGTCGCCCCGCGAAAAGCCGCCTGGCCATGTCCCCCCTCCACGCGGCCAACTTATTCAGGTAAGCGATGATGAGAAGGTCCATTTCCCCCTCGGCCTCGATAAATTCCTCTTCTAGCCTCACCACTGCGTCCTTTTCCGCCAGCATGCCATACAGCCTTTTCTTGGCCTCGCCGTAGTCAGGGTTGTAAAAAGGTCCTTCCCAAAAGCTGTAGGAATCCACGTCACAGTGTTCCGCTTTCCAGATATATTCCAATTCATTGGCCAAAAGATCCCACTGCTGGGCTCGGGTGAATTCATAGACAGGGGTGGACAAAAGATTTTCTAGGATGGCGTGGCGGCAAAGGGGGCAAAGATTACCCCGTTCCTTAATATCTTCCGGGTCGTAGTCGGTCAAATCCCAAAGGCAATATGGGCATCTTTTCCGCCTGTCCCGGTGGCGCTTATGGCGCATTGGGCGTTCCGTTTTGGGAGGGTGGTTAATCGTACTGGGAGGATCTAAAACACCGGAGAACTTATCCATGGGTCACCTCTTGAGTGAGGTGGGATCTCGCTATTCCGGGGAGATCCGCGTTTCGCGGGGGTCCAATGTGGTAGGCCTTTGGGTCTTGCCACACAGAACCTTATCAGTGTCCGCCCGGAGGGTCAGGCTGTAAATGAAATAGCGCCTTGTCGTAAAACCAAACACCCTGATCCACTTTTGACAATCGGGCGATAGCCCGATTACGGAGATCAGGATAGTCCAGTTTTCATTGTCCAGGCGGAGCCTGGTTTTCCAGTGTGAAACTGGACAGGGGTGGGTGAAAACCGGGCAG
>PLZG01000088.1 GCA_003152075.1 candidate division FCPU426 bacterium | reverse complement strand
GTGAGGACGATAGATTTTGAGTCTATTGCGTCTGCCAATTTCGCCACTCGGGCTTGAGTGGATGGATGGGTATTCTAGAAAAACAACCTCCAATGTCAATAGAAGACAACCCGATGTCTAAGCTAAAGACCCTCCCAAAATCGAACCAAATCCTCTGATAGATTATCCTCCAGCAGGACCGCCTTTCCGGTGATGGGGTGGGGAAACTCAAGCCTTACCGCATGAAGGGCAACACGGGGCAAAAGCACCCTCTCCTTCAGCCAATCGTCCCAACCATGCTCGTAAAAATGCAGGAATGTCTCATCATCGCCGGAGTAAAGCTTGTCCCCTACGATGGGAAATCCCAGATGCTCCAAATGCACCCGGATTTGGTGGGTCCGGCCCGTGAAAGGCCTGGCTTCCACCAAGGAAAAGTCCCCCTTCGTCTCCAAAAGTGAAAACTCGGTAGTGGAAGCTTTTGCCTCTGATCCATTGACCGCCAGCTTCATTCGAACGGGACTGCCGTCTTTTTTTCCGATGGGAGCGTCCACCAATCGGGTGCCAGCCGGAAATTTTCCAAAAACGATAGCTTGGTATGTTTTCTGGACCTTATCCGTACTCCATTGCTTCTGCAGGCCCATTAGATATTTGGCGTCCTTAGCCAGCAACAGAACCCCGCTGGTCTCGGAATCTAGTCGGTGGACCAAATGATAATTTTGGGCTTCGGGCCTGTCACTCCTCAATAATTGCATCAGGGTGTTCCTGAAATAGGCCCCGATGGCGTGTACCGGCAAGGGGGCTGGTTTGGAAACCGCCAGTAGCTGTTCATCCTCGAACACCACCTGATAATTGGGGTTCACCTCAGGTTCTTCCCAGGAGTTGGTGGTATAGGCCACCTCGTCCCCAGCCCTCAAGGGTTGTCCCGACGAGGCCGCGTGAGCGTTTACGGTCACCTTTCCGGCCTCAATGCGCCCTACCCACTCTTCCGTCGAGAGGTAGGTAAAACGCTTCGACAGGAACTCAATTAAAGTTTGTGAACTCTTGTTGGTTATTTGTGAAACGAGGGTAATTTCTTTATGGATGGGTATGTTTTTCATAACATGCTTTGCGGGTCTAAATCGACTGCCCGGGAAACACCTGTCGGGGTTTCAAACTTAGAATCTAACGATTGAATCAGTTGACGGATGCCCGTAGGTTTCTCCGCCTTCAAGAGTATTTGGAACCGATATTGGTCCCGTAACTTGAAAATACCCGCCGGAGCGGGGCCCCGTACCTCGACGCCGAAGGATCGGGCTTCCCGTTTGAGATAGGCCGCGGCATCCTCCGCAGCCCGGCTGGACCGCTTCTCGTCCTTATGCTGGTACACCAAAAGCCCCAAGCGGGAAAAAGGCGGATAGCCCAAGTCCTTGCGGAGCTCCAACTCCCCTTTCCAGAAAGCCTCCGTGTCATGGTGAACCGCCGCTTGGATACTAGGATGGTCCGGGTTGAAGGTTTGGAGGTAGATAGTTCCCTCCTTTTCCGCCCGGCCCGCCCGGCCAGAAACCTGAACTAGGAGCTGAAACACCCTCTCGGAAGAGCGAAAGTCCGGTAGGGCCAACCCCGTGTCCGCGCCTATAATACCCACCAGGGTCACCCCCGGAAAGTCGTGGCCTTTTGCAATCATCTGGGTCCCCAACAACAGGTCGATCTCATGACGCCGGAAACTATCCAGAATCTTCTCATGGCTTCCCTTTTCGCGGGTCGTATCCAGGTCCATGCGGGCGATACGGGCCTGGGGAAATTTGGACCTTAACTCTTCTTCCACCTTCTCCGTGCCCAAACCAACCTGCTGGACAGC
Source organism: candidate division FCPU426 bacterium (assembly GCA_003152075.1). GTDB lineage: Bacteria > Oederibacteriota > Muellerivitia > Muellerivitales > Muellerivitaceae > PALSA-1180. Next base: position 13,010 of record PLZG01000088.1, on the reverse strand, counting down.
GCCATCCTTGCAAGTGGGGCAGGTTTCCGGCGGGGGCCCCTGCCAATCGCAATAGTGGCAGAGAAGGAAGACACCCTTGGGGCCCTTGTGGCTTGTCACTGGGATCGAGCAATTGGGGCAATGCACCTGGGCCCCGCACTTCAGGCAAAGGGTTACCGTATTGAACCCCCTGCGGTTGAGAAACAGCATGGATTGCTCATGGCGCTCCAGGTTTTCCCGGAGGGCTTCTTCCAGCGCCATGGAAAGGATAGGCCTCTCCTCCCCACGAACCGTCCACTCTTCCCTCAAATTCACCACCTTCACTCGCGGCAAGGCTTTGCGGTTCACCCGCTCGGGCATGGAGAGAAGGGTGTATTTTCCCAGCCGGGCGTTCTGAACCGATTCCAGCGAAGGCGTGGCGCTTCCCAGGATTGCTGTTGCCTTGCAGATTTGGGCCCGCATGATGGCCGCATCCCGGGCGTGGTACCGTGGGGCCTTGTCCTGCTTATAAGAGGAATCATGTTCCTCATCCACCACGATGAGCCCCAGATTCTTGGCGGGAGCGAAGAGGGCGGAGCGAGCTCCCACCGCCACCTTGGCTTCCCCCGAAGCCATTCGGCGCCAATGACGGATTTTTTCCGTGGGCCCCAGGCGGCTGTGGAAAACAGCCACCTGGTCGCCGAAACGTCGGGTGAAGCGGTCCACGGTTTGGGGGGTAAGGGCGATTTCCGGTATGAGCACGATGGCCTGCTGGCCTTTTTTCAAAACCGTCGAGATAGCCCGGAGATAAACCTCGGTTTTACCCGAGCCGGTGACGCCTTGAAGAAGGAAAGTATGGAATGTATCTAAGTTTAAATTTTTTTCGATGGCGTCAAGGGCGACTTGCTGCTGGTTGTGAAGAGGAGGCCCTTTTTCCAAATCCTCATAACCCTTTTTTAAACCTGTTTCTTCCGACGCGACAGAACCCTCCAACTTAAGGGCCGCCAGACCTTCTTTTTTCAGGAGTTTCGTCAGGCCACTGGTTCTGGGACTCAGAAGAACTGTCCCTTCGCCCAAAGTTTCCCAACTCACCTTTCGCATGGGGCCGGCCTTTTCCAGGACCGCCAATACCTTTTCCTTGTTTTGAAGACCCTCGGGGGTCAGGACCAGGAAACGTTTGGTCTTCACGAAACCCATGGGAAGGATGGCAAAAAGGGCCTCCCCTTCTGAGCAGTAGTAATAATCGGCGATCCACTTCCCCAATTTTTGAAGATCGGGAGTAAGGAGGGCTTCACTGTCCAGGAGCGAATCGAGGGATTTAAGGTTTTTGACATGCGCCGGGGCTCGGGGGATGATCCCGGTGATAAACCCTACCGTCTGGCGGTGGCCGAAGGGCGCGAAACAGCGCATGCCCACTTGGGCCAAACTCTCCAATGCCGGGGGAAGGCGGTAAGTGAAGACCTGGCGAAGAGGGATGGGGAAAACCACCTCGGCAAACTGTTCAGCCATTGCGCCCACTTCCCTTAAGCCTGGGGTCCAACATATCCCGCAAGCCTTCACCCAAAAGGTTGTAGCCCAGAACGGTGAAAAAAACCGCCAGACCGGGAAAGGTCACCAGCCACCAGGCATCCGTCAGGTGTTCCTTACCTTCCATGAGCATATTTCCCCAACTGGCCGTTGGGGGCTGAACCCCCAGGCCCAAATAACTAAGGGAAGATTCCAGGAGGATGGCTGTTCCGACTCCCAAGGTGGCCGCCACCAGGACCGGTCCCATCGCGTTGGGCAGCATGTGCTTCCAAATGAGCCTGGAGTCCCTCATGCCAATCAGTTTGGCCGCTTGGATGAACTCCCTTTCTTTCAGCGAAAGAAATTCTCCCCGGACCAGCCGGGCCACATCCGTCCAAGCGGTAAGACCGATGACCACCATGATATTGAGGATGCTCGGACCCACAAAGGCGATGACCATCAGGATCAACAAGAAGGTGGGGATGCAAAGAACCACATCCACCAGGCGCATGAGTAACCCGTCAACCCAGCCGCCATAGTAGCCTGCCACCGCCCCTACCGTCGTCCCGATGAGAATAAAAATCGAAACCGCCACGAACCCCACGGCCAGGGAAATACGGGAACCATAAAGCAGGCGGCTGAAAACATCCCGTCCGAACTGGTCCGTTCCCATCCAGTGATGGAGGGAGGGAGGCAGGAGGCGGTCATTGAGCACTTGGAGCAGGGGATCATAAGGCGCGATCCATTGGGCTGTCAGTGCTGTGATCACAAGAATGGACACCACGGCTCCTCCCCAGAAAATGAGGGGGTCGCGCTTGAAAAAGGTCGACAGCCGAGAGCCCTTAACCGTGGAAGGCTTATTAGTCATAGCGCACCCTCGGGTCGAGTAAGGCGTAGCCGATATCCGCCAGGAAATTCCCCAGGAGGGTGAAAAAGGCCAGGATGATGCCAACCCCCATGACGACCGGGTAATTGTGGGAGACAATGGATTCCCAAAATAACCGGCCCATCCCCGGCCAACTGAAGATGGTTTCGATGATGACCGCGCCCCCGAGAACGGACGGCAGGAAAAGGCCGAAAAGAGTGACGATGGGAATAAGCGCGTTCCTTAGGGCATGATTGAAGATGACTTGGAACTCCGAAAGGCCCTTGGCGCGTGCGGTTCGGATGTAGTCCTGCCGGATGACTTCCAGCATGCTCGTCCGCGCGTAACGGGATACCGAGGCCAAGCTGCCGTAGGTGGTGACCGCCAGGGGCAAGATCAGGTGGGCCAGGTAATCCCCTCCCCGCGAGTACCAGGGAAGGTAATCCAGGTTGGTGTCGGCCATTCCTGAAATGGGAAGGATTCCCCAATTCACGCCAAAAAGAAGCATGAGCATAAGGGCTACCCAATAGTGGGGCGCCGAGTAGCCGACGAAAGTGAAGACCGACACGAAGCGGTCAAAAAAACGGTTCTGGTAGTAAGCCGCCCCCACTCCCAGGGGGACCGCGATCACAAAAAGCAGGATAAGGGACAGTCCCGAAAGGTAAACCGTGGCTGGAATCCTTTCAGCGATGACGATCAAGACCGGGCGGCTGTCCCGGAAGGAATCGCCAAAATCAAAGGTACAAAAACGCTCAAGCCAGTGCCAATACTGGAGATAAAGCGGGTCCTTCAGGCCGTAGAAAACCTGGAGTTTTTCAATGTAACTGGGATCGATGTTGGAGCGCATGGCGGCGTTCAAGGTTGCCGGGTCGCCGGGGGCGAGATGCATGATCAGGAAACTGAGGATGGATATCCCCAGGAGGAGTGGGACCATCATCAGCAGGCGCCGGATCAGGAATTTACGCATAACTTCAGCTCATCCACTTCAAAGGCAGTCGACAGTCGACGGTCGACAGTAAAAAACGAAGGAATGTCATCAGTCGGTGGCGGGCTGTGAACTGTCGACTGTGGACTGTCAACTGACGTTCACGGTTGGTACTTTTGCTGGGTAGACGGCACGTACCATTTTTCCGTCCCGACCATGGGCCGTACCCGAATGCCAGCTTCATCAATCTGGTATCCCTTGAACCGCTTGTGGATGGCCACGAGTGTCTTGGGCATAAAAAGGAAGGTATAGGGCTGCTCATCCGCCAGGATGGAATGCATTTGCCAGTACATTTTCTGGCGCTTTTTGAGGTCCAGCGTCCTGCGACATTCCACCAGAAGACGGTCTACTGTCTTATTCTTGTAGCTGATGAAATTGTACTGATGCTCTCCGGTTTGGCTGGAATGCCAGTTGCCATAGAGGTCCGCGTCCAAGTCCGGCGTCAGCGACCAGCCCAAGAGGATGGCGTCAAATTTTTTCTTGTTCACGTATTGGGAGATAAAGGTTGTCCATTCCACGATCTGGATTTCAACTTGGATTCCCACTTCTTTTAATTGTTGCTGCACAATCGTGGCTTCCCTCTCCCTGGGCACATTCCCCTGGTTGGTCATGAGAGTGAATTTGAAAGGAGCATCCTTGCCCTTGATGGTCTTGTGAAGAATCCCGTCCTTGCCTGGTTTCCACCCGGCCTGCTTGAACAATTTCTTGGCCCTTTCCACGTCGAAAGGCAGGGGTGACACCTTGGGGTTCACGGCCCAGGGGTGAGCGGCAAAAGGCCCCGAGCAAATGGAACCCAGCCCATAAATAACGTTTTGCAGGATGGTCTGGCGGTCGATCGACATGGTCAGCGCCTGGCGCACCTTCTTGTCGTTGAAGAGGGGGCTCAACTCATTCCATCCAATGTAACTGTAGACCAGTTCGTTGGTTTTGTAGGAATTGTAGTAATCCTTGAACTTGGGAGTGTCGAGCTGGCGGGAAAACTGCTCCGGGGTGAGGGTCCCATGGGTCCAAGCGCCGATGGCGTCAATGCCGCCATTCAGAAGTTCCAGGAATTCCGTGGCTTGGTCGGGAACGATTCGCATGACGAACTTCTTGATACGGGGCTTTCCTTCCCAATAGTCGGGGTTGGCTTCCAGGACGATTTTCTGATCCGTCTTCCACTCCACAAAGCGGTAGGGGCCTGTCCCAACCGGGTGGCGGTTGAAATCACCCTTGTTAATGTCTTTTCCTTCTAACAAGTGCTTGGGCAGGATGTAGTCGAAGGTACTGGTGATCGCGGACGCGAAGGGCTTCTTGTAGGTAACCTTAACCTCATAAGTACCCATGATCTCAACGGTCTTAATGTCCTGGTAACGGCTGCCGTAAGGAGTGTTGACCGTGGGATCGGTATAGACTTTGTAGGTGAAAAGGACGTCGTCGGCGGTGAATTCCACGCCGTCATGGAATTTCACGCCCTTGCGAAGAAAATAAGTTATGATTTTTCCATCTTTGGAGATGTTCCACTTCTCCGCAAGACAGGGTGCGGCTTCCAAGCGCTCGTTGAAGCGCGCCAACCCATTGAACACCAAGTCGTCGATGTCACCACCCGTAACTTCATCTACCAGAGCGGGATTCATGTTCTTAGCGTCCCCAATGGTGGATTCAATCAGCATGTCTCCATCGGTTTGGGGGCCGTCCTGGGAGTAAATTTTGGGATCAATTTTTTTACAACCGGCCAGAATAACCACCACGGCCAATACCAGGGGTAACTTTCGGAACATGGATCGTTTCCTTAATTAATAATAATTGGCGTTATGCGCCGGGGCACTTCTTACGCTATCCCTATTCGTTAATAGCGTATCCTAACCTCGCACCTCTCCTAGTGGGCTCAGCGCAGGACCGAAATGTCCCTCCGCTTACGCTCCGTGACACTTCTTGAACTTTTTCCCGCTACCACAATAGCAGGGATCGTTTCGGCCAATCTTGGGCTCTTCCCGGCGAATCGTGGCTACTTTCTGCGGGGGCCCTTGGGGCCCGCCTTCCGGCGGCATTTCCCAGGGCTGACCGCCCATGGGCATTCCTGAGGGAGGTACGTTTCCTCCCATCATTCCCATGGGTTGGGGGGCCTGTGGTTGCGCTTGGGCAGCTATGGCCGCCCTTGGATCGAAATCGGGATGCTCTTCCTTAACATGCCTGGGTTGGCCTTGGGGAAACAGGTCCTCGGTGGAAGCCACGGTTTGGACCAGGAAAAGTGTCTTGAGAGACTCTTCCTTAACACGAGCCACCATGTCCTGGAACATGGCAAACCCCTCCCTTTTATACTCAATCAGGGGGTCTTTCTGCCCATAAGCCTGAAGACCAATGCCCTCTTTTAAATGGTCCATGGAAAGCAGATGATCTTTCCATTGATTATCCACGACTTCCAAGATAATCGCTCTTTCGAGGGTCCGCATGATTTCCGGAGCTAATGTTTTTTCTTTGAGTTCATAAGCCTTGATGATTTCATCTTTCAACCCGTTATAGAGCGCGTCGCGGTCTAGAAACCGGAGATTTTCCTCATTCCAATTTAAAGTTTGTTGGAAAATGCCTTGGAACCACTTTTTCAAGCCCTCCAGGTCCCATTCCTCGGGCTTAATTTTTTCAGGAGCATAAGTGTCGATGCCCAAAACCCCAACGTCCTCAAGGATTTCAAGCATATGGGTACGGATATCGGATTCCCTTAAGACACGGTTGCGTTCCTTATAAATAACCTCACGTTGCTTGTTCATGACGTCGTCATATTCGAGAAGGTGTTTGCGGATGTCAAAGTTGTGGGATTCCACGGCCTTTTGGGCCCGTTCGATGGACTTGGAAACCCAGGGATGGGAAATCACTTCCCCTTCCTCCATTCCCAATTTGCCCATCCAATCCTTCAGCCGGTCGGAGCCGAAGATGCGCATCAGGTCGTCCTCAAGGGAAACATAAAAGCGGGATAAACCCGGGTCACCTTGCCGGCCAGACCGGCCGCGAAGCTGGTTGTCGATACGGCGGCTCTCATGACGCTCGGATCCAAAAACAGCCAACCCACCGACTTCCTTGACCCCTGGTCCCAGGACAATGTCCGTACCGCGGCCCGCCATGTTGGTGGCGATGGTGACGGCACCCGGCTGGCCAGCCAGGGAGATGATTTCCGCTTCCCGTTCGTGGTACTTGGCGTTGAGGACCTCGTGCTTGACACCATTCTTCTTGAGCATGGCCGAAAGCATCTCATTCTTTTCAATGGAAACCGTACCCACCAGGACAGGTTGGTTTTTCGCGTTGAGTTCCTTCACTTCCTTGGCGATGGCCTCGAATTTTTCCCGACTAGTGCGGTAAACCGCGTCCGAATCATCGATACGAACCATGGGGTTGTGGGTGGGAATGCCAACCACATCGAGATGGTAAATTTGGGCGAACTCGGCGGCTTCGGTCTCGGCGGTTCCAGTCATTCCCGCGAGCTTCTTATACATGCGGAAGAAGTTCTGAAAAGTAATGGTGGCAAGCGTTTGGTTCTCAGCTTCGATCTTTACCTTTTCCTTGGCTTCCAAGGCTTGGTGTAGGCCGTCACTATAGCGGCGCCCTTGCATCAGGCGGCCCGTGAACTCATCCACGATGATGACTTCCCCATCCTTCACAATGTAATCCACATCATTTTTAAAAATGACATGGGCCTTCAGGGCCTGGTTCACGTGATGGACCAGCTGAACGTTTTTGTGATCGTAAAGATTATCAACCTTGAGGAGCTGTTCGACGTGCCTCACGCCCTTTTCGGTCAAGAAGGCGGAGCGAGTTTTTTCCTCGGTGTCGTAGTCCAGTTCCTTGCCCTTTTTGAGGGCCGGAATGATGCGGTCGATGCGGTAATAGAGGTCGGTGGATTCCTCGCTGGGGCCCGAAATGATGAGTGGGGTCCGGGCCTCGTCCACCAGGATGCTATCCACCTCGTCAACGATGGCGTAATTCAATGCCCTTTGGACGGTATATTCCAGGGAAGTGGCCATGTTATCCCTCAGATAGTCGAAGCCGAGCTCATTGTTCGTTCCATAGGTAATGTCACAGCCATAGGCTTCCTTGCGTTGTTGGTAGTTGAGGCCATGCTTGATGACTCCCGTGGACAAGCCCAGGAAGGAATAGATGTTGCTCATTCCCTTAAAGATGCCCCTGCCCAAGCTATCGCGTTCGGCCAAGTAGTCATTCACGGTCACCACATGCACACCCTTGCCTTCAAGGGCATTGAGGTAAACAGGAAGGGTCGCGACAAGGGTTTTTCCCTCACCAGTTTTCATTTCCGAAATTCGTCCCGAATGGAGGACCATTCCACCGATCAGCTGGACGTCAAAGGGACGCATTCCCATGGTACGTTTGGAGGCTTCCCGGACAACGGCGAAGGCCTCGGCCAAAAGGCCGTCCAGGGTTTCCCCGTGGGCCAGACGGTCCTTAAATTCGTCTGTCTTTTTGCGCAGTTCGCTGTCGGAGAGGGCCTGCATCTGGGCTTCAAGAGCGTTGATTTCTTGGACCTTCGGCCAGAGTTTTTTGACTTCCCGCTCGTTTTTACTGCCGAAAATCTTGGTTAAAACAGTGCCTAACATGATTCCTCGTTTCAAATGGGTGGCAAAGAGGCCTAAGTATAAGGAGTTTGGATAGGGGGTTCAAGGCGGTTACGCCTGTCATTGGCGGATGGCGGCTAGCCTTTAGCCACCCTTCAACGACTTTGTTATCCTCCAAAAGCCAACTGCCGCCATCCTCCTAAAACGCTGGAGTCACCACCGGTGACAAAACCGGAGTGGGATCGGCGGGAGTAACCGTGGGGCTTGGTGTCGGCAAAACCACTGCCTCAAAGGAAAGAGGCATAGCCATTTCTTCTTTCAATTGCCCTGGAACCAACTTGCCTTCCCGGTCCATCCTTTCGAGGAGGGTGGTAATAGTTTTATCGGCGTAGGGGGTCAACTTGCGGTCTATGAAAGACTTGGCGTCACGGACGGGGCTTGGCAAAAGCATAGCCAGGAACGCCCCCTCCTTGGGCCCAAGCACGAACGGCTTTTTATGAAAGTAGAAATCCGAAGCCCCTTGAACCCCATAAAGACCTTCCCCAAACTGGGCTGTGTTCATGTAGACTTCCAAGAGCCGGTCCTTTCCGATAGATTTTTCCACCTCCCAGGCAAGGACGATCTCCTCGATTTTCCGTCCGATGGATTTATCCCGGGTCAAGAAGACGTTCTTAATGACCTGCTGGGTGATTGTGCTGGCCCCTCGTTTGAACCGCCTGTGTTTAAAATCGTCCTTGGCCGCTTCCTCAACGGACCTAAGGTTGTAACCCTTATTTTGGTAAAAATCGTCGTCCTCGCTGGTCACAACGGCCTTTTGGGCCTCGGGTGAAATCTGGGATAGGGAAACCCAAGAGGAAAGATTTAACTTTTGTTGAATATAGAGGTTGGAATTCAAAAGCGGAATGGAAGGCACCATGTGCAGGGCTCTCATCACGGCTTGACCCAAGTAGACAGCCAGCAAAAGAAAACCCGCCAGTAAAAAAAGCATTATTTTTCGACGCATGGATTTAGGCGATGCCGTCAGGAGGAAGGGGCGGCAGGGACCGTCGGGGAGGTAAGCTTATCCTGAAGCTTCTTGATTTGATCCCGGATGACCTTCGTGGCCTTGTCCTGGTCAAGGGCTTTTACTTCCGATTCCTTGGACAGTTGGCGAAGCATGGCCGCCTGCCATTGGTTGTAAGCCAACTTCCTTTTCTCGATGGCTAGTTGCAGTTCTAATTCCGCCTTTCCCTTGACGGCCTTTGCCTGTTCCCGCGCATTTGTTTTAGATTTCACCCACTTCTGAAAGGCCCGCTTGGCCCTTTGGTCGTAAAGGGTTGTTTCCAGGCGGGTTTTGTCCCATAGATCCTTCAAGCGCTGAACTTCTTCCTTCGATTTCTCAAGCGCCTTGGCGGCGGCATCAAAAGCGGTGTCAGCGACAGGGGTGGCCATTCCAGCAAAAGAAAAACTGTTAAACCATAAATAAACAAGAAGAGGCAAAATAATGAATTTAATTATCCAAGTCGGTTTCATTTATTCGCCTTCATTTCTCTCGGAAGTATTTTTTCAAAAATAACCCCAACAACAAAATAATAAATCGCCCCCAAGACAATTCCGGAAAAAAATTCTAAATGGATACCACCTCCAGATAATTTCCAACCTAAATTCATTCCCAATCCCGTAACAGGGAATAGGCATGAAAAGAAGGAGCCTGTGCCTTCCCAGATAAGCGGCTCATGAATTTCAGCCTTACACCCATCAATATAGCTCTCAATCCCGAAGGCAAGAAACAACACCGCAACAAGCGAAATCCGAACCCAATAGTTAAAGAAATTTTCTTTCCATTTCATCAACACAAAAACTAAAACGACAAGAAGGTTTTTTGATAAAACAAACCATTTTGGAAACACGAAAGTATCATGAAGTCCGTTCTCCACCAGCAGCAGCACCACATCTACCAGAACAAGCGAAAGAAAAAAGACAAGGATTCGGCCCTTATAGTTAAGTGTCATTTATATTTTTTCACAATTTTTTCAAATCCCGCCTCGTCCAATATCTCAACTCCCAGCTCCTTAGCCTTCTTCAACTTCGAACCGGCGGCCTCACCGGCCACGACATAAGAGGTAAGTTTGGAAACGGACCCCGCAGCCTTAGCGCCAAGCTTTTTCACCAAATCTTCCCCTTCTTTTCGGCTATAGCCCTTCAACTCCCCCGTAAAGACGAAGGTCTTACCCAAAAAGGGTTGCTCACCCGACGGCTCCTCTTCTTTCAAGCGTTTGACATTCACCCCACCCTTTTCTATTTTTTTAAGGATTTTAACGTTGGCCGCTTTGGCGAAGAAAGCCACGATGGAGTGAGCCACAATGGGGCCGATGCCGTCAATGGCAGTTAATTCCTCTTCCGAGGCTTCACTCACCGCCCACAGGTCCTTGTAACGGGTGGCCAGGATCTCGGCAACATGAACCCCGACGTGCCGGATACCCAATCCGAACAAAAGCCTCCCCAGGGTTCGCTTACGACTTTCCTCGATTTGGCCGATGAGATTTTGGGCAGACTTTTCAGCTTTACGCTCCAAATCCGCTACATCCGATTGCTTAAGGGTGTACAAATCGGCGTAATCGCGAATCAGTTTTTCATCGAGCAACTGTTTGACCACCGCGGGCCCCGCGCCCCGGATGTCCATGGCGTCCCGGGCGCAAAAATGCTCGATACGCCTTTCCACCTGGGCCTCGCAAGCGGCGTTCTCACAGCGCCAGGCCGCCTCCCCCTCTTCCCTCTCCAGCTTGGAATCGCAGACCGGGCAGACGGACGGCATCTTGAAAACCTTCTCGTTCCCCTTGCGCTTTTCAGGCAGGGATTGGAGCACCTTGGGGATCACCATGCCGCCCTTTTCGACGATGACACGGTCTCCCACCCTTAAGTCCTTGCGTGCGATCTCGTCCTCATTGTGCAAGGTAGCCCGGCTTACCGTGGTCCCTTCCAACAACACTGGCTCCAATTCCGCCACCGGCGTGATGGCTCCCGTGCGCCCCACCTGGAGGATGATGACCTTCAAGGTCGTCTCGGCTTTTTGGGCGGCGAACTTGAAGGCGATGGCCCATCGGGGAATTTTGGAGGTTTCCCCCAGCCTTTCCCTTTGCTTAAAATCGTCGATTTTCAGGACCACTCCGTCGCAATCAAATCCGATTTGCCCGCGCTTTTTCTCGTGCTCGCCGCAATAATCATGGACCTGGCCGATGTTCCGGCACAGGCGGTAATGCTTGTCCTCGGGGAAGCCCATCTTTTTGAGCCACTCCAGGCTTTCTTCCTGCGTTCCGAAGGGGAGCTTGCCGGGTGAGAAGACATAATAAAGGAGGATGTGGAGTGGCTTCTTAGCCGCCTCGTTCGGGTCAATGGTCTTGAGCGTTCCCGAGGCGGTGTTGCGGGGGTTTGCGAAGAGGGGCAGTTCCCGATTTTCCCGGTCTTCGTTGACAGCCTCAAAATCCTTGGCGGTGAAAAAAACCTCACCTCGGATTTCCACCCGATCCGGGATACCTTGGCCCTTTAACTTGGCGGGCAAACCAGGAATATTCCGCACGTTTTCGAGAACGTCATCACCCTTTTCCCCGTCTCCCCGGGTGATGGCGTGAGCGAGCTCTCCCTTCAAGTAAACCAATTCAATACTGACCCCGTCAATCTTGAGTTCGCAGACATACTGGTATTTTTCCCCACCCAGTCCCTTTTGAACCCGCTCGTCGAACTCCTTGAGTTCTTCAAGGGAATAGGTATTGTCCAGGGACAGCATGGGGACACGGTGGGCCACTGTCTTGAAATGCTTGCTAGTGGATTCGCCAACCTTCTGGGTGGGCGAGTCCTTGGTCTTGAGGGAGGGATATTCCTCTTCCATATCCTTCAGTTCGCGGTAGAGCCGGTCATATTCAAAATCGGAGATTTCCGGCTGGGCCTCGCCGTAATACTTCTTATCGTGGTGACGAATGGTTTCGCGGAGCTTCTCAACTCGCTTTTTGACATCTGGAGAAATTTTTGTATTTTTCATGGGATTCCAATAACCTTTTGGTTTTTAGACAGTTTATCCCGGATCCAAGAAAAACCGATTATACACCAAGCAGACAGGCTCCCGCCTCTACCGACCCTTGAGGGAATCCAAGAAAATCCGGCCAGCTTGGTTAGGCTTACCCTCGTGAAGCATGCCATGTCCCAACTGCTGGTCGGACTGCCAGGCCCAAGCCACATAACCCACCCTCCATTCATTGAGGATGGAAAGCGTATTACGTAGCCACTTCACCTCACGATCGGCGTCTTCCTCACCATTTGTCAGATAAGCGCCGATTTCGGTAACCAAAAGAGGTTTCTGTTGCTGCTTCACTATTTTCGGAAATAGGGCGAGTTGGAGAGCCTGTTCGATATCCTGACGTTCCCATAGGTTCTCGGCTTTTGAGGTTCCCCGGTGCGCCAGTCCCGGTGCGCCGCCACCCGAATTGCGGTAAAGGTGCGCGCCATAAACCACATTGGCGGCTTTTAAGGGATGCTTTTCAATCCAATCCAACGTCGAAGCTGGATGGTCCGGCGGCGGATAATCCAAGTTCACCCAACAGTTATAGTCCCACTGCACGATCACCGGGTTTGGCGAATGCGATCGAATGACAGGAAGGACTTCTTTCACGAACTTGAACCATTCTTCTTCCGCCGACGCGTCACCATGCGGTTCGTTGTAGAGTTCGAAAAGTACGTTGGGATACCGGCCCAGGGTCGAGGCGACCGAATCCCATAGTGAAATAAATTCGGAACAGTTCTTCACAACATCCGGAAACTTACCCCAAGGGGCCCAGGGCAGGGATTCTTGCCCCGATTGCCGCCCATTCACATTCTTCAAAGCGAAAAAATCAAATATTACGTAGAGGTCCCTTTCGCCCGCCCACTTCACCGTATCCTCTATCATCTGGCGGTAGGCTTCAGGGTAAACCAAATTTCTATAGGTATCCTGATAAGCGGCGGGGTTGGATTTCCACCAATCCACAATGGTATGAAACCTCACAACGTTGAAACCCACCCGATGAAAATCCTCTAACGTCTTTTTTACCGCTTCCGGATTCCAATGGCCCATTCCGGAATAAAGGGGCTGTCCCGGCGCGTCCCAGGCCCCGTCGGGAACATCCAAGAAACCGTGATGATTTAC
>PLZG01000036.1 GCA_003152075.1 candidate division FCPU426 bacterium | reverse complement strand
AAATTCGGCCTTGAAGTAAGTTATCAGGGATAAAGGAAATAGTTTTTAGCTTCTTTTCGTCGTACATAATCTCTCTCTCAACCGACTTCAATCGGTTTCCGGCATCAATCGGCCGAGAAACGTTATCGCTAAACCGTTTTTGGTTTTTAGTGATGTTATGTCTTTTCAATAAAATTTGAGGTAAAGAAACAAAATAGAATTTTGGATCACGACTCAGGAAGGAAGATTACATCCACACGCGGTGCGACCATTCAGATTTTTGGTTGATTTGAATTTGTTGAAATCGGTCTTAGACGGAAAACGATTTTAGTAATAACGTTTTTCGTTTTTGGAATCTTTATTTACAAAGAAGACAAAAAATTAAACTTCGATTGAATCTTTCAGCTTTTGCGAATCGCGATATTCCTGCGGCGTTCGAAGTGTCGAGCGTTTAAATAGATCGAAAAAATATTGAAGATTGTTGAACCCGCATTCTTGGCTGACCTGGGCGATGGGAAGGCGGGTAGTCATTAATAGCTTTCGGGCTTCTTCCAACCGCACTTTACGAAGATAGGCTGAAAAACCCATTCCAGCGGATTTTTTAAATCCACGGCCAAATACCGAAACGGAAAACCCGTTCTCGCGGGCAACCTGTTCCAGTTTAAGATCGTGGTTAAAGTTTTCATCGATGTACTTCCGGGCCGCCTCAAGCTTGATATCCTGGGAAACATCCAATGGCTTTAAAGTCATAGCCAGCATCCTTTTTAAGGATTCCCGGAAGACGGCGATCAGGTCGGCAATGGTCCGGGCGGTTTGCAATTGCCTCTCAATGGTCCCGAACAACGAGGTGAAATGATCGTTTGGAACCAGGGAGCGTTTTTTCAGTATGTCCACGATTTGCCCCAGAGCATAAAGAAAATGGATCCGAACGTTTTCCGGCCTACCCGACGATTGCGCGAGAATTTTTTCCGTATACCCATTGCGCAGCGTTTCAATTTCACCAACATTACCTTTGGTGCAGGCTTCAATCAATTGTGTGGCCTGCTGGAAGAAATTAGCCGGTTCGGGAACAGTCGGGTTGCCGCGAACATCCTCGTAAAAGAGGATGGAACGGTTTAAGGGACCGCAAAATCCCATGGAGGCGACGGCTTCGCGGTACATCCGCGCGGGATTCTCGCCCGAAACTGGGGAACGGCTTACCCCGGTGAGAACCTTGGTTTTGAAACGGCTGGAAGCGAATTTAGAAATGGAATCGATCCTATCCAGGGTTTCCAGCTTAGCCTGGACCTCATTGTGCCCGGGCTCGGGCGATGTGAAGAAAAGCGCTCCATAATCTTCCAATGGGTAGGCGATGGTGTTAGGAATGGTCTGGGCGAATTTGTATGCTTCTTTTTGAAAATGATAATTTCGGATCATTAGGTCCAAATCATCCCCAAGAGGTTCTCCCAGGTCGTCCAGCTTCACCGCCAGAATGGTCGTGGGAAGCCTTTGAAACCCCATCTCTTGGGTTTCCCAATGCATGAATCTACCAACCCTCCAGGTCGGAGGATAAAAGCGGTTGTTTTTGATGAGTGTTTCCAACCATAACAGGTGTTGGAGATGCTTAGCGATCACTTTCAACTTTAATTCCTCGGTCCGGCGGCAAACGGCGTCCGAATCGGCCTCGCCCGTCACCACACGGGCGTAAAGCTCAACGATTTCCTGAAGCGCCCTTATCACCGGACCCTCCACGAGGGGGCAATCCATGATGGTGCGAACGTACTTAAAAAAATCGGGATTGAATTCAAAGGAGGAGGTGCCCGTTAATTTGGTCCAATGTTTCAGCAAAGTGGCGCGGTCGGGGGCTTTCCTTAAAAAAACCCCCGTCTGCATCATTCCAACCAATTCCTTCTTCCGGAATATAGGGACATAAAGGGACCAGAAGCCGTCGCCCATGGTACTGCAGAAGGTCTTCTTTTCTTTCAACATCCGTTGGACTTGTTCTTCGTTCCAACGGGCGCGTTCTTCCCTTTTCCCGTAAAGATAGTCAAAATCCATCGGCCAATTCGGCCTGCGGTGACGGCGAATCTCATACCACCGGTCCGTGCTTTCCAGTGAAATAATCCACCACTCCAAATCCAAATAAAAGGAAAGGACTCGAAGCATTTCATAATAGGGAAAAGCCTGGCGCACCCAATCAACTTTTTCGGGAGCCATCCTGGTTTCCTCTTCGGGCAAATCAGATTTTGAGATCGTTTTAAGTAAGAGCGAAGTCATCGGTTCCATGTTGATTTGGACAATTATAGGAGCAGGTTACAGCAAGACGGTAAAGAAGTAGTAAAATCTCAGCCGATAATGAAAGCGGTTCCAGACATGAGAAGAAAGGAAAAAAACAGCTTTGAACCTTATCACTTCGCTGGATTTAGTTTATAACCCACTTGGGGGACGGTTTCGACTCTTTTGCCCTCCGGGCCCAGTTTGCTTCTCAAATGGCCCACATGCACATCAACAACCTTTGGCACGATGGCCGTGGCAGGCCCCCAAGCCATTTTAATAAGGTCTTCCCTAGTTAAGGCCTTACCGGGGTTGGAAAGGAAAACCCGCAGGATATCGAACTCTCGAAGCGTTAGTTGAATGGGGCCGCCCGAACACCAAACCTCATGGGAGGAAGGTGACAGTTTTATTTTACCCGAAACAATAAGATCATCCTTGGGAGGAAGGGGCGACCGCCTGCGTAGAATGGCCTGGACCCGGGCCACGAACTCCCTTTCGTTGAAAGGTTTGGGGAGATAATCCTCCGCTCCCGCCTCCAGTCCCTTCACGATGTCCTCAGAGGAACCTCTGGCCGTCAGGATAAATACCGGTAAATCTTTTCGGAGAGGATCCTCCTTGATCTTCGCGCAAAGTTCCAACCCATCCATGTCCGGCAATCCCAAATCCAGGATCACGAGATCAAACTTTTCCCACTTCAGCGCGTTCAATCCGTCCTTACCCTCAAAAACAGCCATGACCTTGTAGCCTTCCTTTAAAAGGAGATCGCGTGTCAAAATGGAAACAGCGGGGTCATCCTCCACGATCAGGATTTGGAAATCTTTCATGTTCTCTTCCTTGGATTTGTTCAAGGTCAAATCCTCCTGGGTTGTTTGGGAAGGGTCACCCGAAATACGCTTCCCTGCCCCAACTCGCTTTCCAACATGACTTTTCCGCCATGGGCCTCGGTCAACCCCTTCACGATGGTCAGTCCCAGCCCGCTCCCCTGAGGGGCCGGTGAGCCGGTTGGCTGGTGAACCCGATAAAATTTCTCAAAAATAAGCTGATGATGCTTTGGGTCGATGCCGATTCCCGTATCGCGGGTTTCCAGGATAAAGTTCCCGTTCTCCTCGGAAAGGATCACTTCCACCTCGCCATTGGACGTGAACTTAAGGGCGTTCGAAAGTAAATTCAGCGTTATCTGGCGGAACATAGTCACGTCCGCAACTAGCGAGATGTAGGGAGCCTTCTTAACAAGCATGAGTTTAACCCCCCTTTCTTGGGCTTGTGGCTGATAAAGGTCCACCAGTTCCTTCACGTGGGCGAAAACATCCACCGGTTCGGGGTAAGGCTCCACCTTTGCGGCCTCAATGCGCGCGGTGGTCAATAGGTTATTGATAAAAGCCGTCAGGTTACCCGTGCTATTGGAGACCATGAGAAGGTATTCGGATTGCTTTTCGGTCAGTGGCCCCGCGTCTCCCGCCTGAAGGTAATTGATCGCGCTGCGGATGGCGTGGAGCGGCGTCCCCAAGTCGTGGGTGACCCCTGCGGTGAAATCTCGCTTCATCTCATCCAGTTCCTTCAATTGAACCACCATGGAGTTAAAATCCCGGGCCAGGTCGCCGATTTCATCCGGACGGTTGACTTCCACCAGCGAATCCAGCTTTCCCGACCGGACCAAATGGGTTCCCTCGCTGATTTTCTTTAGTGGAGCCGCCAGATGGCGGCCCAACCAGAGGGAAACGAACAAACCCATTATGAGAGCGGCGACCCCGGCCTCCGATTCCAATTGAGTCCACTTTGAGGTTTGTCCTGCCAAATCCTTTTCCAGAGCGGCTTTGGAAAAACCAAGCCGAACCAAGCCGGCCGCGTGCCCTTCCAATCGCGGGGTTGAGGACCATTCAACTATCTCCAACCCGTTGGATAACCGGAACGTATTGGGTTGGCCTGAGCCACTTGCGGAGGAATCAGCCGGTTTTGATTTCTGCCAGTCAGCGAGCAATTCCTTGTCGAGGGTCTGTGGGAGAACGGTATGGGTCCCCGAGGAAAAATTGGAATAAGCCGCGTAAACCACCAGGGGGTTTCGAACCACCGATTTCATGAAATTCAAAACAGCAACGTCCTCGTGCTGCACAAGCGATTCCTTCGCGGCCAGCGCCAGATCGGATATTTGCTGTTCCTGGCTCAACCGGGCTTGACGTTGATAGGTCAAACGAGCGCCCTCGTATATGAAGAAAAAGCTGATCAGAAGTGTCAGGATGACAGTGCCGCTGTGACTCAGGGAAAACCGGGTCATTAATTTCACTTGGTCCCCTTCCCTTCCTCCACCCTGACCCTCGTCAGGTTGTTCATGGCATTTACGTTATGGGGGTCGACCTTTAATACCTCTTCCCAATTCGCTACAGCCGTTTCCACGTCACCGTTCACGTAAGCCTTCAAACCCTTCTGCAATAATATCCTCGCCTGGGCCTTTTGGGCAGCCGAAAGCTCGCTCCCCGCCCCCCCTTGATCGCTTTCCGTCAAGTTTTCCGAGGCCATGGGATTGCCAGGATCATTTTTAAGGATTTTCGTCCAGGTTTCCCTTGCCAAGTCCATGCGGCCCTTACTCCTGTAAATTTCCGCCTCCACGGTCATTCGGTCAATGTTCTCGTCGCGGTGGTTTGATCCTGCGTAAGTCTTGCGGGCAAAAGCTTTATACATAAAATCAAGGAAAGCATCCTGGGGATAAAGTGCCTTCGCCGCCTTAACCTTCTTGAGGGCGACGGCGTTATCCCCGTTTTTAATCAGGCTCACGAACCTTTCCAAAAGTTTTTGCACCCTGGGGTCTCCTAGGGCGGCCTGGGTCAGTGATTTGCTCACCCAATCATGGGCCAAGGAATATTTTTTTTCCTGGGGGCAAAGGGAAGAAGCCCATTCATATTCTCGTTGAGCCTCGAGAAGATAACCCTTCTCCTCAGCCTTTTGCCCCTCTTTAAAAAAAGATTCCGCCCTTAGCCGGTTGTATTGCCCCAGGGCTTTTTCGCGGCCTTCCAAAACCGCCGGTTCGCCCGGTTTGAGTAAATAAGCCTGTTGGTAGTACCAATAAGCGTCTTTCCATTGCTGGGCTCTCAATCCCTGTTGACCCTTATATAGGAGATCCTGGAAAACCCTTCCTTCCCTCGAGGCATTTTCCCAAGCAAATCCGACTTCAAGCAGGTGACTACCCGGCAGGCCAACTCCACCTAAAGAGGGCGCCGCGTTCCAGGAAAACTCGTAGGCGTAATCGATCGTCAGCCCATCATTATGCCATCCCACTCCCACTACGCCCATATTGGCATCGCAACCCGCTCTTAAGGCCACGCTCAACCGGGTAAAGGTCCATTCCGCACCCCCTTGGGTGCCAAAGACGCTCCCCGCCAAGCTTTGGGCTAGGGTTAATACCAACCGGTTTTCTCCCACCGGTGGCCTGACCGTCACGCCATATCGTAAATAAATGGGAACCACGTCCACCCCCACCACTCCTAGGTTGGGTTGATTAATGTCTTGAGCTGAAAGGCCCAGAGTAGCCCAGGAAAAGGGATCATAGAGCACCCCCGCTCCCACCGAAAAATTCCCAGCCGAAACGTTCGCCGGATTCACGCCGGACAAAGGCGCCGTCAGGGTAAATTGCTGCCGAAGGAAGGAAAGGCTCGCTCCGATCCGTAGGTTGCGAAGGGGCGTTTTCATTCCGAAACTTTTCCCAAAAGCGGCCAATACCCGGTCTTGGCTTAAATTGTTCGCGCCAAAGTGGTCCACGGAAATGCCGAACGCGTCCCCCAACCACAAGGGAATAACAGCCGATAGGTTGCCGGTGGAAAGATTGTCCCCCTCCAACCCAGAAAAAAGGTTTTCATACCTCGCCGTGACCTCGAACCGGGATTGGTCTCCCAAACCCGCCGGATTGAAAGTGAGACTGGAAGTGCTCTGGGGCAGGGCCACGCCATTACCACCAAGGGCGGCCTCGCGGGCGGGCAAGCTAAAATCCAAAAACGCCGCCAGCGAAGGCTGGGCCCCCCAAAAAAACGACACAAAGACGCTAAGACTCAAAGAAAATCGATAGATACTCATGAAGTTTCTAAAAAAATATCTGGAAGTCCCTTTGAGGCTTCGTGGCTTCGTGTCAGATTTTGGTGCTTTATTCATCGCATCACGGTGATGGTTCCGCGGCGCATCGAACCATCCGCTTCCAACAAGTAAAGATAAACCCCCGAAGAAACTATCGCTCCATTCTCATCCTTCCCGTCCCATTGCACATCAGCGCCTGCCTGGAAATCGATCTGCCGCACCTTCCTTCTTTTTAAGTCCGCGAGCAACAAACTTCCCGAACCGTGGCTGGACGTCAGGAGGAAGTGGGTCCGGTCATTGGGCGGAAGCGTTGGCGTGAAGGGGTTCGGCCAAACCCTCGCACCGGGCGGAGAGACACTCGTCTGAACGCCAGCGGGGGTTGGTGTGGGAACGGGGGTGAAAGAACTAACGCACACATTATCGAATTTCACGGTAGTGGCTTGGCTGGAACTCCCGCTCCAAACCGCCAAACCGCAGGTTAAGGTTCCTGACCCTAATTCGGCGGTTAAATCAAAGGACCCCAACTGAGTCCAAGTGATTCCGTCAGGGGAAATCGATGGGGTGACGACGCCGCCCCAGTTTTGAAGCCTGATCCAGTAAGGAATGGAAGCGGATCCATTCAAGCGTTCGATGAGGTTGCCCCCACCGGCCCTGTCGGCGTAAAGATAGTGGGCGCCGCCAGGACTTTCCAGCCATAAAACAGCCCCATCGGCGCTTGAAGCAGGATTGTCCTTGATAAAAATGGCCGCCGCGGTATCCGAACCGGAAAAACCGGTTTCGCTTACCACACGCGCCTGGATTTGGAGATTGGTGGCCATGGGCCTTAAATCAGCGAAACCATTCTCGTGCGGCTGGCCGTTGGAATAAGTGCCAACTCCGCTCAGGGTGTATACACTGCCGTTGAAGGTTGCGCTTCCCGATCCTCCCCCCCATGCCGTGGGAGTAAGCACCGGATTGCTGGGGCATTGGGCTAAAACAGCCCCGGGAATCACCGCGAAAAACGCGAAGGCAAAAATACGGTAAATTTTATGACCTAATCTATTGAAGGGCATAGAACAGATTCTAGCACAGGCCCAGGAATAGTCTCAAAGCCGGGGAGCTCAAAGCGCTTGCAAGTAATTTTTCAGTAAAGGTTAAACGGGACTAAGACGATCTTTCAACCTATCGGAAGACCAACAATTTCACAGTTTGGTGGCCTGAAGGAGTGAAAACCACTAGGTAATAAACTCCATTGGCAAGTTGCGGAAAGTTTAAGGTCAGGTCATCATTCCCCACCGGTTGATTGGAAAAGTCTTCCTGCCAAACTTTTCTGAAAGCCGACGTGAACAGTTTCACTTTTATTTCCCCAGCCGCATCCAAAAACAATCGGATTTTTAGGGGTTTACCCCCGTCCCAGGGATTGGGATAAATCACGGGCAATTTCCCGGGTGACGGGGTTGGAGTTAAAGAAGATGTGGACGTGGGCGAGGGGGTAGACGGGAATGTCTTCGTGGAAGTGGTGGTGTATGAAAGTGTGAAGGTGGGCGTGTTCGTCCAAGTAAAGACTGGAGCAAAAGTGCTGATTGATGTGGAAGTAAATGTGCTTGTGGCATTAAACGTGAAGGTAGCCGTCCCAGTTGGTGAAAAGGAGGCTGTCGCGGTTGGCGTCATCGAGTTGGTTGCCGTGTTAGTTGCCGTTGAAGTGGCCGTGGCGGTCGGGCCGAAAGTATTAGTCGAAGTCCCCGTAAAAGTCCTAGTGGCGGTTGAAGTGGAAGTAGCCGTCCCAGTTGGCGAAAAAGAGGCTGTGGCGGTTAGCGTCATCGAATTAGTTGCCGTGTTAGTTGCCGTTGAAGTGGCCGTGGCGGTTGGGCTGAAAGTATTTGTCGAAGGCCCCGTAAAAGTCTTTGTGGCGCTATTAGTCGACGTGGCGGCGTTGGTAAAGGTACGGGTTGGGGACACTGTCTCCGTGTAAGTCCGGGTCGGCGTCGAAGTAGCCGTAGGCGTCATCGAATCCGTCGCAGTAAATGAAGCCCTTGAGGTGGCTGACGCCGAGGGCGTAGGACTAGGGCTGTTGGTTGAAGTTCCGGTGTAAGTGTTCGTCGCGCTCGACGTAGGTGACAACGTATGGGTGGGAGTGGCCGTGCTGGTAAATGTCGAGGTCGGTGACAATGTCCTCGTATAAGTTAAAGTTGATGTCAGGGTAACCGTTGATGTTTGGGTATTGGTGGTTGTGGAGGTCGGCGTAAAAGTTCGGCTGAAGGTGGCCGTGCTCGTTAGGGTAGAGGAATTAGTCGAAGTAGAAGTAGGGGTAAAAGTCGGTCCAACGTTCTGGTAGACCCTTACATAATCCACCAACATGGTCTGGGGAAAGCTGGTTGAGCTATTGGGCGGTCCAGGAAAGTTTCCCCCTACCGCCGTGTTCAGAATGAAGAAAAAGGATTGATTGAATTCCCAAGTCCCCCCAGCGGCGACGGCTTGGGCCGACGTGTCGGTCTCGTAAAGCACATCGTCCACGTAAAACTGGATTTGGTTGGCCACCCAAAGCACCGCGAAGGTGTGGTAGGCGCTGTTAAACTGCGCCCCGCCGGCCAGGGTGTAAATCGCCGTGGGGTTGTAGTTGGGCGCGTGAAGTGAGCCATGGTTAATGGAAAGTTCACTCCCGATATTCTCCATAATGTCGGTCTCACCGCAGGCGGGCCAACCCACCGAACCGATGTTCTGCCCCAACATCCAAAAGGCCGGCCAAATCCCCTGGCCAAAGGGCATCCGGATACGGGCTTCCATGTATCCATATTGAAAGCTTTGTTTGCCCGAGGAAAGCAGCCGAGCAGAGGTGTAACTGCCAACCGCGCCGTTATTGCCGCCCGGGTCGAGGGTGATGATGGCCAAGGATTTCCCATCGGTGGCGTTAATGTCGCCCACAATCTGGGAATTGGCGGTGCTGGTCGTGTAATTTTCCAGTTCGTTGTTTCCCCACCCGGTAGCCCCAGTGTCGTAGCCCCAGTTGGCGGGATTTGGTGCGGTACCTGTGCTACCGTTGAACTCATCGCTCCAGACCAGGCTGTAACCACCCGGAGGAGCGGCATTAACAAAATTTGTATAAAGAAGAAAGAAAAGGGTGAGGATTGGAATAAGTTTTTGTTGGAACCGACTCACAGGGGCCTCTCGGGACAATCTATTAGACTTGTCACAGAGGATATTAGACTCCTAAAAGGATCAATAAAGGGATAGAAAGAATTATCTAAAAGAAAGGATGAAATTGATGGTTTCGCGTGCCACTCCCAAAATGGTTAGCGCTACGTTAAATCCTAAAAAAACCTTTAACTGAGCCTAATCTTCCTAAATGGAATTGGGGATAACCATCAGAATTACCAATTCACCACCACATCCGCGTCCCCATCCAGAGATACCCTTCCCTCAATGCCATAATCCGTGACGATGGCCTCCTCCATCCTGAACGAGGACACCGTGGTCTTTAACCGGGCAAATCCCCCCAAGGGCCGGTTGAGCATTTTGACAAGATAACCTTTCAACTCATCCATATTTTTTCCAACCGGAATCACGGCTTTCTCACGCAGCTGCTCTTTCATTCCATCGCCGTCGATAAAGGTCGCCATCTGCACGAGGAAGTCATCGCTCTTGACGTCAAAATCCAAGTCGGGAAAATCAATGACTTGTTCCTTTTCGTGGTACTCAGGCGTGCCAAGCAGATAAACTGTTAACTTCGAGGGTTTGGAAGAAAGGTTAAGAACGGGCTGGTATTCCACCTGCGCCTCCACCACCACTTGTCCGCCAGAACCATACAGCCTCAAGCCCGTGAGTTTAATGTTCTTGTCCGAACTTCCAGGAAGGGGCTTTCCGATAATCCCCGCCTTCGGGCTGGCCAACAATTTGTTCACTTCCTTGAAGCTTACCTTGAGGTTACTTTGCGCGTGGAAGCCGTCCGGACCCCTTTTGAAATCCGTCAAGGGCGGAAGGTCTTCATTCAAGGGTGCGGGCTTATGGCCGAAAATGACGTTGGGTTGAGCGATAATCTCCAGGACCGTTTCCATCCGCGGGCTCAGCTTATCCAATACAATATGGCTGTCCCCCACACTCACGCTGTGCGGAAGTATCTGCAGCCAG
Organism: candidate division FCPU426 bacterium; assembly: GCA_003152075.1. GTDB lineage: Bacteria > Oederibacteriota > Muellerivitia > Muellerivitales > Muellerivitaceae > PALSA-1180. The sequence continues at coordinate 10,492 of PLZG01000036.1, read as the reverse complement.
ATATCCTCTCCCACCCGGATAGGTTCCTGGATCTTTTTCCAGAGTTCCTTGGCCTTGGACCTGAAATCCGACTTTGCCTTCAGGATCTCGTGGAACTTCGCGGTACCCTGTTGGAGAATCTTCTTACCCTTCGCCTCGTCTGTATCCTCGTCCTTAGTCCCTTCCTCGTCCTTAAAACTGGGAGCCTCCAGGTGCCAGTCCTCGGTCCATTTCAAGGCCGAAGCCAAGTCCACTTTGAGGTCTTTTTCAATTTCCTGGCCAGGATTTTCTTTATCCGGAACTTTGTAATGAACTTGCATACGCGCGGTCATGGTGTTTCCGTCTGAATCCCAATCCAAAGGATCCCACCAAACGGTGGTCCCCAGACTTTTGGACAAGGATTTCTCGGCCTTTTTCCAGTCGTCTTTCACAAATTGGGCCAAGTGCTTTTCCATTTCCTCCATTTTGGGAAGGGCTACCACAAGGGGTATGCGCAGCTTGGCATCAGGAACGCGTTTCAAGGTGCGCATAGGGGAAGGGCGAACAGGAACCATGAGGGCGGATTCACTGGTCGCGCAGCCGGAGGCGCCTAGGGCCAGGGAAATAAGGAAAAAACAGAAGAGACCTTTAAATGGATTCATGTAGGAATTTTACTTAATTTCATCCCGGCCATAAAGTTGGTCAATTAGCTTTTTGAGACATGATAGCCTTTGCCTTTTGATATTCGGCGTCGAACCCCTCGATCAATTCGGGATAAACCACAACTCTCTCAACCCTGGTTTTCCCGTTTTTGATCCGGACGTCCTCGATCAACAGATAGCGTCCCGACCTGGGGGATTCCTTGATGGTGAACCGGTATTCCCCGCTTTTCACCTGAATGGCCGACTCATAGACTGTCTTTTTTTCTGTTTCCATGGTACCCCCTGAAAGTGATGGGGCATCATACCATTGGAAACCAGGACAAAGGTTGGTTCCCTCCGGCCGCCAGGTCTTAACCCTCTTAGAAACTTTTTTGCCGTATAATCTCGTCATGAAATGCCCTGAATGCGACGCGGAACAGCCAGATAATGCTTCCCTTTGCGCGAAATGTGGTTTGAGCTTCTTTGCTTGGCGCGAGGCTAACCCTGAATCGTCGAAAAAAGTATCCGTTCCCGAGCCAGAAATGACCTTCCCGGTTCCAGAAGAAGACAGGCCCGACCCTGAGGAAGAACCGGCTCCCGAGGAAAAACCTGCCCCTGCAATAGCCAAACCCCTTCAGGATTCTCAAACTGAGGAGCCGCCTAATACTGGTTCTATTGAAGAAACGATCCCCGGGGATAAAAAGGGATTCAAATGGACCCCACTCTATTCCGCTGGTCTGGGCCTATTTGCGGCATTAGCCTTAGCAGGCTTTTTCTTTTCGCACCGGTCTTCCAAACCAACCCCCAACCAAGCGGAAGGAAATATCCTTCCCATTGGCACTTTAACTCCCACGATCTCTTTCACACCCGGTNNTCGGCAAAACCAGCTTCCACCTTTACTCCAACACCCGAAAGTATCATCCCCCCTGAGGAACCTTCTCCCACTCCAACCACCAAACCCGCCTCTGCCCCGAATTCTCAAAATGAGGGGCAAGCATTGAGTGCGCCAATTTCAAAGGAACAAAAAATTGGCGGCCCACCGACCGAATTGCCGGTCAGCGCCATTTGGGCCGACTCCCCTACCCCCTCGTCCGTAACCACCTCGCCAATTAGTACCGCTGACACCGCCGTTCCCTCGACGGCAGCTTCCTCGACCACCCCAGTCTCAAGCCCGCCTGCGGAAGTTTCAACGCAGGCAGGCCCAAGCGATATCCTGGAGTCCCCAGAACCAAAACATTCAGCCACTCCCTCCCCCCCTCCTTTATGACAACGTGTAATAGTAGGTTGAGAGCTGATCATCGATTGAATAATTTGCCCGCAACAGAGAGACATCTAATTTAGAAAGGGAGTCGGAATTGAGCAAGGGAAGGCTGGAAGCTTTTAGCGACGGCGTGATCGCAATCATCATCACCATCATGGTACTGGAATTAAAAGTTCCCCGCAGCGCAGATTTACCCGCCCTGCTTAATATGGGTCCTTCGTTTATGAATTACATATTGAGTTTCGTCTTCATCGGTATCTATTGGAGCAACCACCATCACTTGTTCCAGGCGGTTCAAAAGGTGAATGGCCCGATACTTTGGGCCAACCTGCATCTTCTTTTCTGGCTTTCCCTAGTCCCCCTGGTGAACGCCTGGGCGGGTCAAAACGGTTTCGCTTCCCTTCCCATCGCCCTTTATGGGGTGGTACTTCTTTTCGCGGCCATCGCTTATTACATCCTCGTCAGGGCGCTCCTGGCCCACCACGGGGAGAACTCCACCCTGGCGAAGGCCATCGGGGATGACTTTAAGGGCAAGCTTTCCCTGGTCCTCTACGCTGTGGCTATTCCCGTCGCCTTCTTTGAGGCTTGGGTTTCTTTTGGAATTTATGTTCTAGTGGCAATCATTTGGGTGGTTCCCGACCGTCGGATTGAAAAGGCCCTAGGCGAACGCTAGAAAAGGTGGGCTAGTCCTTGTCGGGAAGCGGTATAAAAATAAGCCCGTCGTCGAGAAAGCTTTTCTTCTTTCCCTTTTGACCGCAAGAATCGTTCTGGCAATGGTAATCCACCTTATAATTCGGCGAATTGCGCGCCACTTCCCCCTTGATGACCTTCCGGGATTTCTCAGCCATTTCCTGGCCACAACCTAAACAAGAAGGCATGAATAACTCCTAAAGAAGGGATTTATCTCAAATAATAATTTCAGTGCCGAAAACAATTAACCGTATGGTCATTGACCATGCCAGCGGCCTGCATGTGGGCGTAAAGAACGGTTGGCCCAAGAAATTTGAAGCCCCGATTCTTCAAGTCCTTCGCCCAGGCTTCGGCTTCCGGAATCACTGCGGGATAGTCCTCCAGGCCTTTGAACTTGTGAACAATGGGTTTGTTCCCAACCCAGGACCACATGTACCGGGAGAAGGTTCCAAACTCCGCTCGAACATCCATAAAAAGCTTCGCGTTGACAATGGCGGCCTTAATCTTGGCGCGGTTGCGGACAATACCTGCGTCCCTCATCAGTCTAGTCCGATCTTTCACCTCGAAACGGGCCACTTTTTTAAAATCGAAACCCTTGAAAGCTTTGCGGAAATTCTCCCGTTTGTGAAGAATGGTTCGCCAGGAAAGCCCTGCCTGGAAGGCTTCTAAAACCAGGAACTCGAAAATCCGGCGGTCCACTCGGATAGGAACGCCCCATTCCTTGTCGTGGTAAGCCAGCATAAGCGGGTCGTCATGACCGGGCCAGGGACAACGCTTTAATTCTCTTTTTGATTTCATGTTTTCAAACCCGAAAGATCAGTCCCCGTGAGGACCACCCGGCTTCTTTTCATGGTCATCCCCTTTTTGATCCTGGGATTCCTGATCATCCTTCTTGGGAGCCTGGGTAGGAGTCGGTTTCGCTTTCACTGGCGCCTTTATTGCTTTGATGGTTGGCCTTACCCATTTTGGAGTGGGATTAAAGACAGGCTTCTGGACTTTAACAAGAGGATTTGTCGGAGTAGCAACAGGAGCCTGAAATTTAAGTACGGAAGTATTCATCGGCGCGGCGAGAACAGGGGTTGGCTGGGTGGTTTGTCCCAAGTTCCTTGAGGGGACAGGCGTGAAAGTCATAGCGGGTGCTTGAACGGGTTGCCGAATGGCTATCGCCATCGTCGGAGTGGGTAAAATACGCGGGGACTGGACGGTTTGCCCCAAGACCGAATGGGGCGAGCTTGTTGAAACCGTCAAGGAACTCGAAGCGTGGGGGTTAACGCCATTCTGGCTCACGGAATCTTGTGAATGGGGCCCGTTGGAGGAAGGATGAGGGAAGGCCGGAACTGCGCCGGAACTAGGCACATTGTTGTTTTGGTTTCTGCCCCAATGGGGGTTGCCACCTTGATCCAAGCCCGACGGAGCCTGAGTTTTCCAAGTATTAAAACGGCCCTTGTTCCAGCTTCCTTGGCTTCCATTCGTTCGGTAACGCAGGTAACCACCGTTGTCCTCCGTCATTTGGCTCAACTGGCTAACCTGTTCCTCGGTCAAATCAAACCGACCGTTTGAGCGGTAGTAGTTTTGCCTCATGGAACGAATCGTCTGGATTCGGTTTCCTATTTCCTTGGCTTGGCCGGGTGTCAACCTGCCGGATGCCTGGGCGGCCTTCATATCGGCCACCTGCCTATTGAGCTGGTAATCGAGATAGCCAAGATAGAGGACATGGTCACTTGAACGATAATCGTAATTCCCGTTTTGGAAATAGGAGTCCCAAGCCTGATTGTTCTGAAGAGCGCTGTCGATAAAACGGTCGTTGTCCGTGAGCATGTTACCCAATTGGGCTGTTTGTTGAGGGTTCAGGTCTGTCATCTCGGCCGGAGGGCCCTGGTATTCCCGAACAAAATGTCGAACCAAGGCGTCGTTGGCGGCGAGGACATCTGCCGAATCCTGGCTCAATTGGCCCTGTTGGAGGCCCGCTGAAATGCGGTTAATCTGGGCCCTCACCCGCAATTCAATATGCCAAGCGTTCGGGTAAGGAACAGGCGTCGCCTGTTGATTCACAACGAAACGGACCGTGCAACCTTGCAAGAAAAACGAGACGGATGCGGATATTAATACGGCGATTAGTGGGAATAAGAGGCGTTTCATAGTATTTCCTTTGGGCTTAAGACTTGATGACTTTAAGACGAACCCGGCACCTTGCCAGTTCCAACATCATAAATCATGGGGTAATTGTTGGGAAATTATCTTTGAGACTCAACAAGTTGATTTTCTATGTTGCTTGAAAACAACCCCCACGAGGGGTTTAACCACTGCCGAGACCTCAAGGCTCTGGGTTGAGTCCACAAACAGAAACAAGAGTCTTGAATGTTCCAGAACACAAGTGAAAAGGCTCTGACTTTGGGCATGTGGGAACATGAACCCGCTTGCATTTAATGCGAAAAAAGGGTCTTTCCCTTGTTGCCCGAAAACCATCGTGAGATAATTCACTACTAGAAGTTTTGGGCCTCTGGATTAATTCCTTAAAAAAAGTCCCACCAACCCAAACAATTACCTCCATTTCAAAGGAAAGCTAATTGACGATCGACCTTCACGCGGGCAAAACTATAAGGCCCGTTCTATTCCTTATTTTTTTCCCCCTCATTTCCTTGTTAAACTTTTCTGTGGCCCGGGCCCAATGCGTTCCAACATCGGCCCAAATGCTTGTATCAGGGGATGACACCACCTATGCGTGGATAAATGGGACTATGGTCGCGGGGCCGGTAAGCTACTGCAGCGGCGGCGGTGGATGTACCCCCGTCCCTATCCCGGTACCCCTTTCAGTCTTTAGCTTTGGGCAAAATGTTTTAGTTGCGGTTGAAACGGATAATATCAATCCAACCGAGGTCTTCAGCGCTTGGGAACTGGATATCACTTGCAGTGGCGGGTTCCAATGGGTCATCTCCAGCCAGACCTATCCTTCCATCCCGCTTTATTTCGACCCTAACGGAGCTGGCGCAGGAGTCGCCGGATGCAGCGGAACAGGAGCCGCTCCCCCGGCCACGGACGGCGGAGGTAATCCATGGACTTCCTACCTATACAGCCCCGCCTCCAACCCTTTTACCCTCACTGGCGCGCCAGTTACCGGCACCACTTACGCCGCACCTATCTATAATCCCGTCTCTGGCGCCCTAATCCCACCAGTCTCCTATGACCCTTCCGGAAACGTGCCGGGAAGTTGCGGCATCCTCTATTGGCGGCAATTGGTCGTGATTCCAACCCCCACTTTTACCCCCACTCTAACCCCAACCCTTACTCCTACCCTCACCCCAACCATTACCCCTACCCCAACCTTCACATTGACTGCGACTGTCACCTCCACAAAAACCTTTACCAATACCCCAACCATTACTTTTACCCCGACCAACACCTTTAGTCCTACGCCAACCTTTACTTATACGAATACTTCTACGCCTACAAACTCACCCACCATCACCCCAACCAAAACACCCACAAATACCCCGACCAAGACTATGACCCCCACGAACACCTCTACCCCCACTTCCACCCCTACGCCTTGCGGGTACCCCGGCAACACCTGCACATCAACCCCAACCCCGGTTAACTTGGATATTTTTTACGTGAACAAGAATCTTTTCAGTCCCACCGCCGACAAATCCGTTTCCATTTATGTGGCTTACTCGAAGGTTCCGGGGGAATATTCCCTGAGGATTTACAACACAGCGGGGGAGCACATCAAGAACCTGGACGCGAAATATTTAAACTCGACGATCACCCAGTCTTACCAATGGGACGGGACCAACAAATATGGGGATCCTTGCGCCAGCGGAGTCTATGTTCTTTACCTGATTGAGCCTTTCGACCGGAAGATCAAAAGGTTGCTGTTGGTTCGGTGAAAATGGCTGGGAGACGTGGACTCGAACCACGATAAGCAGAGTCAGAGTCTGCTGTCCTACCATTAGACGATCTCCCAAAATGAAAAAACCAAAAGGAATGCACGGGCGGGGGGAGGATTTTAACACAAAAGAAAGCCCCTTTGAATAACTTCAAAGGGGCCTGAAAAGGCTCAGGGCTTAATGACTGACATCACGGTTTGGTCGTGATGCTGGCCGTCGCGGAACACATAACTCTTACGGATTCCCTCAATTTGGAACCCCGCTTTTTGAAGGGCGTTTAGTGAACGCACATTGTAACCCGCTGATACGGCCCCGATCCGCTTGTAACCGATCTGATCCAAGCCATACTTAACCATGCGCTTTGCCGTTTCGGTGCCGATTCCCTTACCCCACCACATCTTGTCCCCGATGAGGAAGCCGAATTCCGCCGTCTTGTGTGAGGGACGCTCACTGTAAAACTCCGCCGTTCCCACGGGGAGCCATTTACTATCCTCCTCAACCTCAATCACGAAAGACCGGGGCAACCGCTCGTCTTCCCCCGACCCCGCTTTGGCAAACCATTTTTCAGCGTCCGAGAAGGTCTGGTCCACGAAGTGGACGTCAAACAACCGGCGGACTTCCGGGTCATTCCACCAGCCGACAATCTGTCCCCAATCTTTCCGATTGACGGGCCTCAATCGTCCTTTTTTCTCTCCCCGCTGGAACACAAACTCAATGATGTTGGTCGCCATAATTCACCTTTCCCGAAGGGCTTTGCCTTCTTCCATAGTTCTTCCCGATTCTAACAGGGAAATCGAATTTGTCCCAAGCCCCAATTTATTTTTATCGAGGAATTTACGAAGGTCGTTCTTCGGTGTTCAAGCCTTTACCACGGAAGCTTTTATCATTTGGATAAACCGCAGGCAACGAACAATACAACGGCCCTTCCCTAAAATCTCAATTAATTCAAATAAATTGGGGCTTGCGGATCGGCCCGTGATGGCAAGACGCATGGGGTGAACATATTCAGCGAATTTTTTTCCGTTATCAACCGCTGTTTTCCTGAACTTTTCCTCCAAGGACATGGCATTGAAGGCTACCGTTTCCTCCAGCACAAATACCGCCTTTTCCAGAAGGGGGATTGTTTCAGGAACGAGGTATTTTGCCAAGGCTTCAGGGTCATAGGAATGCACTTCCCCAAGGAAATAGGTCAATTGTTCGCCCACGTCCGAGATAGTTTTTAGGCTGTTTTTGATCGCGCCAATCATCCTCTTTAGCGCGGCTCCCCCTTCCCTCATGAAATCCTCAGTAATGGCGTCCGCGTCCCATAGGTATTCCAGGCAAAGTTGGTAAATTCTTTCATCATCGGCCTCGCGGATGTAATGCCCGTTCATCCATTGAAGTTTATCAAAATCAAAACAAGCGGGGCTTTTGACGATTCTTTCCAAACTAAAACGTTTGACGAGTTCTTCCTTTGAGAAAAGTTCGGTTTTCCCATCCAGGGACCAGCCTAAAAGGGCAAGATAATTCATCATGGCCTCGGGCAGATAACCATGACGCTTGAACTCCCCCACCGCGTTGGCGCCATGCCTTTTGGATAGAGGGGTCCGATCGGGCCCCAGGATCAAGGGAATATGGGCGAAAGCGGGCTCGGTCAACCCCAGTGCCTGGTAGAGCATAATCTGTTTGGGGGTGTTGGAAAGATGGTCGTCACCACGGATAACATGTGAAATTTTCATGAGGGCGTCATCCACGGTGGCGACAAAATTATAGGTTGGTTCACCCCCGCTACGGACCAGGATAAAGTCATCGATTTCTGCGTGTTCCACCGAAACCTGGCCGCGGATGATATCGTTGAAGGTTGTTATTCCCTCCTCGACTTTTAACCTAACCGAAAAAGAGTCACCTTTTTTCCGCCGGGACTCGGCCTCCTCCAGGGAAAGTTTCCTACACTTGCCCGAGTAGCGATAGTTTTTTCCGGTAGCGACCGCAGACGCGCGTTCCGCCTCAAGTTCCTTATGGGTGCAAAAGCAATAATAGGCCTTTCCCGAACCTAGTAGTTTTTTAAGCTGCTCACGATAGAGAGCCGCCCTCTCGGTTTGCCGGTAAGGCCCATAAGCTCCTCCTAAGGAAGGACCCTCGTCCCAATTTAAACCTAGCCATTGGAGGTCTCGGATAATGGCTTCCTCATATTCCGGTTTGGATCTTTCCCGGTCAGTATCCTCGATTCTTAATATAAACTTCCCTCCCGAATGCCTGGCAAAAAGCCAGTTAAAAAGGGCCGTGCGGGCTCCACCCACGTGGAGGTAACCCGTGGGACTCGGGGCGAACCTTACTCGAACTGAATTCATTTCAATGGATCTCCAAATTTCATGGTGTTTAACCTAGTGGGTTTTAGGGCCATTCAAAAAAACCTCGTAACCACCCGTAAAAGGAACCCGGTGATTGCGAGGTTAAAAATCCTAACAATCTCGGCGTTTCAGCATCCCCCTATTTACCCCAACTCCCTTTTCAGCTTTGCCGAAGAAGCGCCCGAATGTTATGCTATACCCGTTTCAACAATATCAAGGGGACGCGGTAATGAAAAAAATCCTTCGCCCACAATCCAAGGGCTATAAAAGAACCAACCGCCGGGTAGTGATGGTCAAGTCGGTCAAAGGGACAGTTTTGTCCTCGCCCCGGGAAGGGGATACCTTCCGTGCCAACCTCATCAACGTCAGTTCCACCGGATGCCAGATCTATTCCAACAAATCCGTTGATAATAATAACATGGTTTCTTTGGAACTTGGTTCACTGGACGGAAGTCATAACGTGGCCTATACGGGAAAAGTGGTTTGGGCCCGGAAAAATCCCATGAAGTCCATGGGACGATTTGCCTACGGGGTCAATTTTGAGGATATGACCGCCGAACACTTCAAATTCTTGGAAACCAATTATTCCCTGGATCCCTCCCCACCCTCCGCCGAATAGCCGAGTAAGGATTCCGCTTTAACTCCCACCGGGAATAATAGCTTTCTTTAAAACTGCCAAAACATTCTTATGCAAATCCTCAGTTTCATTGAAATTTGTCAAAGCTTTTTGAAATTGGGGATTGATGTCGAGAGCTTTCTTGAATTCCTTCATGGAACGATTTACATCAAACCTGCATTTGATCAGGTAGGCCGTTCCTAAATGATGTCGAAGGTCGGCGTAATGGGGGAATTCCTCGATGACTTTTGCCAACCGATCCACATATTGCTCGGTCATTTGAAGGTCGATTCCCTCACTACCATACAAAAGAGTCAGGGTGAAAAAGAAAATAATTTCGTCCCCAATACGGGGAACATATTTGGGGCGAACATCCATGAAGGTCTGGAAAGCTTGCGAATATTTCCTGTTTTTCAGGTAATCGGTGGCCATCATAAAAGCGCGATTCCGAACCTTGGGATTTAAAGTGGCGGCCGTTTCGGATTCCGTCTTAGCCCTTTCGGAAAGCTCGGTAACACGAACCTCGGTCAAGCTGGCCGAAGACTGGGCCAAATAGCCCACGCAGGCGGTGGCCAGCCGGAGCCGGGCGTCGGCGTAACGGGGATTGATTTGAAGGGCTTGAAGATAACATTGAACCGCTTCATCTAATTCCCTCTTATAAAGATGGACATTCCCAAGGTGGTAATAAATATCCGCGAATGAGGGGCCCAATTCCTTGGCGTGACTGAGGGTGGCCAACGCGCCATCGTAATCTTCAAGGAGGGTTAGGGTAATTCCATAGCTTTTAAGCGATTGGAGGTGATTGGGGTCCTTTTCCATGGACTTGAGGAATTTCTGACGGGCATCCTCATAAAACCCATTGGATAGGAATATAACCCCGATTTTCCAGCAGGCGTCCGGAGTTGGTTTTTCGTCTATTTTCTTGTTGAGTCGGAAAATGGACTCCAACTCGACGGAACGGGTTCGATGGGTTTCGTGGAGGTAATGTTTGAGGCCGTCATCATCCAAGCCATCTGGAAGGTCGAAGTCCCTTTGGGAGATGGCCCTTCCGCCCAATTGGATAAGGGAAGAAATCCGGTTTTTGCCGGCCACAGGGCTCGTCGCGATAG
>PLZG01000082.1 GCA_003152075.1 candidate division FCPU426 bacterium | reverse complement strand
TGAAGGGAGCGGGTGTCGTACCAGTTATAAAAATGCCCCTTATAACGCGGAAGTTCCTTCAGGCTTTTCAAGGTTTTTTCCAAACGGTCGGCCATATCGCCCAATCCGCACCATCCAAAATCATGGGCTGTGACGATCGATAGGAGGTGGAGACCGAAGTTTGTTGGAGAACTGCGGTGGGCCAGGACCGGATGGGGATCCTCCTGGAAATTATCGGGAGGCAGAAAATGATCCTCAGCCGAGGCGAACAGGCTGAAAAATCTCCAAATTCGGCGGCCATATAACCGGAGTTCAGCGGTCTCTTCTAAAGTTAAAGGAAGACTTTCGCCCGCCGGTTTGGGCAAACTGATCCAACGGGAAAACCAAGGAGCGAAAAACCACATGAGGGTGAAGGGGACGCAGACAGGCAAGGCCCGGGGATTCAAGAGCGCCGTCGCGGCCGCGGCCAATAGACCTATAGATAGGGAACCTTTCATTCTTCCCCAGAAACTGGACCTGGAAAGGGAAGAGCTGGACTTGGCCTGGGCGGCGGTTACCCATTCTAAGAAATGCCTTTTGCTGACGAACAACCGCCAAAGGGTCCGCGCGATGGCATCCAGGTGTATCCAGGCGCGATGGGCGGCCAGGACCAGGTTGACGGTGAATTGGCCGCCTCCCAGGAAGAGGTCCCCGCGGATTTCCGCCAGACGATCACGCCAATGAAGGGAACTCCTCCAAAAAGCCAAATCCTCGAAGAGGGAGACAAACGACGGGAGGGCCATCCCTAATAAGGCCAAGCCGACCCAAACAAGCCGGTCTGCCGAGGGCAGGCAAAAAGCCGAAATCAAAAGGGCGACAGTGCCGATGGGGGAAAGGCTCCGCCGCAAGTTGTCGAGCATTTTCCATCTCGAAAGGGTGGAAAGGGCCTTCTTTTCCCGGCCCAGGATCCAAAGCAAAAGCTGCCAATCCCCCCGGATCCAACGGTGGTTCCGGACGAGGGCGGTTTCCGCATGGGAGGGGAAGTCCTCGAAGAATTCAAGATCGCTCGCGTAACCACACCGGGCGAAAGAACCCTCGAAAAGATCGTGGCTTAATAAAATATTATCGGGGACCCGCCCTTCCAGGGACTTTTCAACCGCGTCGATATCATAGATTCCCTTCCCGGTGAAACTGCCCTCTCCGAACAAATCCTGGTAAACATCGCAAACCGCCGAGGCGTAGGGGTCAATTCCGCACTCGCCGGAAAAAAGTTTCTGGAATAGGGATTTCTCGTTCCGGCCCGGCAGGAAGGCCGTGACCCGGGGCTGCAGGATTCCATAGCCTTCGACCACCTTCCTCAACTGGGGGTCCAAACGGGCCCGGTGGAGGGGATGGGCCAAAATTCCCACCAGTTGATTGACGATCCCCGGCGGAAGCTTGGTGTCGGCGTCCAGGGTGATGACATAGCGGACTCCCGCGGGAGCGGTGACCGGGGAACCGTCGTAGTTTAAGTAGGTTGTATCGGCTGCCCCGCGCAGGAGGCGGTTGAACTCATGGAGTTTCCCCCGCTTCCTTTCCCAACCCATCCATTTTTCTTCCAATGGGTTCCAAAGCCTCTTGCGGTGGAAGAAGAAAAACCGGGGTCCCCCATCGGGCGCCGGTCCGTGCTTTTGATTGAGAGCCTCCGTTAGTTGAACAGCCAGTGGCAGCTTTTTCGCGTCTTCCGGGGAACTTTCGAGGGAAGAGTCCGGCCAATCGGTGAGAAGGGCGAAGCGGACATCCCCATCGGGGTTTGAGAGATAATGCACCTCCAGCTTTTCCAACTGTTCGGGGATGTCGGTTTCCTTTTCCAGCAGGGTGGGTACGACCACGAAGGTTCGGAAGTCCGAAGAAGGGCCATCGGGTAATTCCAGGCGGGATAAATGTAGGGCAGGCACCATTTGGTTGACAAAACGATTGACCCAACTGACGGCCAGGTCCCCGGCGGGGGACAACCCGAACACCACCAGGAGAACCACTCCAACGCACGAAAGGCCGGGATTGAGAAGGAGGGCGATCCCCAGGATGACCGCCGTCATGAACAGGATGTTTCCGATATAGGTCAAAGTCGGATGGTTCGTGCAAACCCGAAGAAGCCGGTCTTTTACCGGAACCCGGAAGCCGACCTCCTGTTCGAATTTCCTCCGGCCTTCGGCGAAAAGATAATAGCCGGGGTCCCGAAGCCGTTCCGAATTCACGTTTTTTTCGGAGGCTCCTTCGGTTTTTTGAACCGCCAAGCGGGCGATTTCCAATTCACTCTTTTGAGCCCCCCTGGCGATTTCCTCCACCGCGGACCGGTAACTGTTGCGGGTCATGAAATCCATCTTCGAGAAATTCGAATGTTCCGAGAGGATTTCATGGACCAGGCTGACCTCCTCGAAAAATTCCTGCCAATCGAAGGAAGTCATGGACCGGAAGCTGGTAATGATATTCCGGACGGTACTATTGTTTGCGGACTGCCGGCTGTGGACCGAAGTCACCATTTCCTCGGCGGTCTTGTTCCCCGCGGCCAATCTTTCGTTCAACCAGGTGACCGCCGGAGTTCCCTTGGGGTCCTGGTAGCGCAGGCGCTGGATGAGCTGCACTAAAAAGGCCGGGTGTGCGGATTGCCGCTTCAGTTTCGCCGCCGAGGGCCGTCCGGCCTCCGAGGATTCCTCGATCAATCCCAATATCTCATCCACGAAGGCGTCCGCGTCCTGCCGCGCTTCCTGGGAAGTGACAAGGTAAATAGCGACCCGCCGCAGGTTTTCGACCATGACCACGCGTAAGGTGATGGCCAGGGCCCAAAGTTCCCCAATGGTGAGCGGCTGGACCCGCTGGTAGGAGCGGACGAAATGGGTCAGGGAATCAGGATCGAACCGGCTGTCGGTGTGGGCGACGTAAGCCCAGGCCAGCCCATAAACGCGGGGATAACCCTTTAAGAAACCCTCGGAAAGTTTCGGGAGTTCGTTATAAAAATCATGGGGAAGGTATCTTTTGATGTCCCGGAGCTGTTCTTCCACCACGTAAAAGGAATCCATCAGCCACTCGCCGGCGGGATTAATTGGCTTGTTTTTCTGGACCACGCCGGTCAGGTACCGAAAGGATTCCTGTAGGATTTTCTTGTTTTCCCGCAACCGGGGAGTCAATGAGACGCCGGATTTGGGATCATCGGTAACGGGTTGGGCCGCCGCCAGCGAACGGGCATGTTGGTCAAACCGTTCCACGCTGAAAAGTTCGGAACGGATGGGATCCTCAATGGGCCGAGTGACGAGGTATGAAAAAGGGAACAGGGAATGGAAAGGTCGGATGAGTTTCAAAAAGGACAGAATCATTTTAGCTAGTATCCAAGTCTTGAGATTTGCGGGATTGAAATCGTGCGGAAGATGTGGAGGGGTTAAATCCCCCCTGATACGATTTGTGTCAAAGTTATAGTACTTGAAAAGAGTGGGAAAACAGATACAAGGCGAACGGAAGAAAGGGTTTTGACGGCAGTAAAAAAATACTAACAATCAAAATGATAGCCGCTTGAATCATTTTGAAACTTCCTCCCCTTTTTTTTAAAACCGGCGAAAAATTTTCCAAACCCGTGCGCTCTTTCAGAGAGGGCTTCTCCCTGATTAGGGGCACGTTACTTGCTTTAACCTATTCAAGATAATCAATTCTTTTCACTTCAATAAAGGAAAACCAAAATGGCAAAAAGAACCAGGGGCGCGAGAATGGTAGCCGCTAAAAAGAGAGCCGCGAAGCATCATGGCGGCAAGGGCCAGGTTAAGAACAGGGCGGCCGGCAAACATATCATGAAGACGTAGAAAAACCAGCCCATTCGATGCGCTTCGCTTACTCAAGGCTGGTCGTCAGACTGCGGTGAGCGAACGAAGTGAGTCGAATCCGTTCACAGTTGCCAGATTGGAATCGAAGAAAAGTCAACTAAAGGAATATTTATGAAATCGGTTTTTTTGAGTTTGCTCAAGTTCATGGGAGTTGGTTCGTTTCTTTTAGCCGTTTCTTTCCTGGCCCCAACAAAAGTTTTTTCCGCCGAACCCACCCTGCTTCACCTGGATTTTCAGGATGGCCAGGGCCAAAGGGTTGAAGTGACCCACGCCACGCTGGTTTTGGTGTCTGGAGCTTACGTGGAAAAATTGCCTTTGGAAATTACAACCAATGGGCTGGATCTTACAATGGACGCTTCCTGGTTGAACGAACACTGGCCCGGGGGCAAGAGCCGCATTAAGAATATGGACTTGGTTTATCTTTACCTGAAAGCACGGGGGTACGCTTCCATTTGTTCCAGTCCAATTCATTGGATGGGGACCGAATCAGATAGGCTGGGGAAAAACGTGGTGATCTCATTCCCCCGCAGCAAAACCGTGGCGGTGTCCAAGGGCGAGAAAGCGTCCTTGCGCGTGGACTTTCGAAAGCCCGCCGAGCGGTTCGTGAAGGTATCGGACGGGAAGGGAAAACCCCTGGCGGGCGTCCGGGTCAAATCTTATGTTTACTGGTCCAAGGACGATGACGGCGACTTAAACGGCGCGGATTTACTGGGCGAAGGAATCAGCGATGAATCCGGAAGGGTCCCGGTGATCGACGGGGATTTTACTTATGCCTTAAAAATCACCCACAAGGCAACCCCCGGCCATCAGGCTGAAAACGTGCTGATCATCAAACGTTTCGAGAATAAGGAATATCCCGTTACGGTGCGGGATGAACCGTTGGTTGAAACCGTTAATTCGCAGGATGAATAAATAAACAAGGAGAAACACTATGAAATTCGGAATCACCTCAGCCGTTATTTTCAACACTCTGATCCTGGGGGTTGTTCTTTTCCAGACGGGTTGCGCGACGACCGGCAATCAAAGGTCCGCCAATACCCGCACCACCATGAAAGCCGTGGAACAGGATTATATTCAAGCGGCGGCCCAGTTGAACGCCACCGGGGAATCGCTGGAAGCCCTTGTCAACACGAACCAACCGGATAAAAAGAAACCTTTTGAGAAATACTCGAGGGACGTCGATAGGATGAAAAACCTGGAAAAAAAGTTATTTGAACACGCGGACAAAATGCAGGCCCAGCAAAAGAATTATTTTGAGGAGTGGCGGATGCAGGGGAACAGTTACACCAACCCCCAGATTCAGGCGCTCAGTGAGCAACGCCGCGCCGATTTAAGCGCGGTTTTCGCCCGTATTGCCGAGGCGAGCGTGGGGGTAAAGGGCGCGTTCAAGGCCTACATGTCCGACATCGCGCAAATAAGGACCTATCTTTCGACCGATCTCACGCCCAAAGGGATTGAGGCCATTACTCCGACCGTCCAGAAAGCCATCATGGATGGGGACAATTTGAAGGGCGCGGTGAACCCGGTGTTGGCCACTATCCGTGAGGCGAGGGAAGAGCTGGCGCAAGGCGACAATAAATAAAGGCCGCTCACCCAAGTGGAGATGCGATTAATTCAATAGGAGACAGACATGATTAAAACCGAAACACCGGTTAACATTCTATTGGTGGATGACAAACCCGCCAATCTGCTGGCCCTTGAAGCCGTATTGGATAGCATGAACCTGAACCTGATGAAGGCCTATTCAGGGGAAGAAGGTTTGCAAAAACTCATGCTTGAGGATTTCGCCATCGTCCTGATGGATGTGCGGATGCCGGAGATGGACGGTTTTGAAACAGCGGCCATGATCCACCGCCGCGATCCCAGCCAAAAAACGCCCATCATATTCCTCACGGCGGCGCAAGAGAACGAGGCGGATGTAACCCGGGCCTACGCGGTGGGGGCCATCGACTACCTGCTGAAGCCCTTCGAGCCGTCGATACTACAGACCAAGGTGGCGGTTTTGATCGACCTTTATCGCAAGAACGAGGGATTGAGACAGCTTGTGGATAAACTCGATCGACGGATCGGGGAGCTCGTGACCGAGAACTCGATATTAAAAAAAGAATTGAACCAGTAATCTTTTTCAACTCTTCCGTGAATCCCTTTTCCCAAAGTTGAACCGACAGGAGACAGTCATGGTTAAAGACGAACAACCCGTTAACATTCTTTTGGTAGATGACAAACCCGCCAATCTCATGGCTCTTGAAGCCGTGTTAGAAGGCATGAACCTTAACCTGATAAAGGCTAATTCCGGGGAAGAGGCCCTTCAAAAGTTCATGCTTGAGGATTACGCCGTCATTCTTTTGGACGTGCGGATGCCGGAGATGGACGGTTTTGAAACGGCGCTTACCATCAGTCAGCGCGATCCCAGCCGCAAAACACCTATTATTTTCCTGACGGCGGCCCATGAGAACGAAGTGGATAAAACCCGTGCCTACGCAGTGGGGGCCATCGACTACCTGCTGAAACCCTTCGTGCCTGCGGTGTTGCGGACCAAGGTGTCGATTCTGATCGACCTCTACCGTAATGCCGAAGACATGCGAGAGCTGATCGTCAAGCTCAAGAGCAGAAACCAAGAACTTGAAACGAAGAACCTGCTGCTAAACGCGAAATTGAGCGTTTAATTTTTAAAAATATTCCCAGGTATTTTTTTGATTTAAAAAAGTAAAAAGGAAGTCAAAGCCATGCGCCAAATATTCATTGTTAACAGTTCGCTGGATGAGCGTTTTGAAAGCTTTTTCTCAAAGATATTCCTGACGATTGGGGTCCAAACGGTCTGGGAAACCTATGAAAGCCTTATGGGAGGGCCCGCCGAGAAGGATAAGATCCAAGAGGAAATAAGAGCTTCAGACGCGCTATTTTTTATCCTCAACACGGATTCGGAGTTCGCGGCCCGAGCCAAGGCCTGGTTCCCCTGGGCAACCGACCTGGGCCAGGATAAGGACATTTGGATTTTCGAACACTGCCAGGACTTGAAACGGGTTCCGGTCCTGATCCCCCGGCTTGGTCATTATGTGGCCTATTACATCACCAACGCCTGGTCCGACTATGTCACGAAGATCGCCGAAACCTACGAGAAACCCAAGGCCGCCGCGGCCCTTTTGCCCGAGTCCCTTTGGAAACCCCTTACCCCGGCGGAAGAAAGCTTTTTTTTCAATCCTTCCACTGGGTTGGCTTTGTTCGACGATTCGACCGCCCGGCCCATCGGTTTGAGGGCCCTTTGTCCCAGCTGTTCCTCCTCTTACGGCCTGCATGTCCCTTCCGAGATGAAGGTCATCCGGTGCCCTTCCTGCAACCATTTTTACCGCATCCAGCAGCCGTCCAAGGTTCCCGCGCCGGTTCCGGCATAAGAAAGAACCGCACTGACGGGTTCTTAGGGTCATCCGGCCACCGACGGAACTTGACCGGAAAAAAGCGCCGAGAGGGCCACCATTCGGGGATTTGAAAAAAAGAATGCCAAAAAAACCAGGGAAAATTAAAATATCTGAAAAATGGAAACGATCGTTGGTGAGATCCGTCAGCTACCGGTTAGTTATCATGGCCCTTGATTTTACCGTCCTAACCCTCTTGACCCAGCGCATGGATATCGCCTTCGGGTTCGTCGTCGTGAGCAATATCTATACGACCGCCGCTTATTTCATCCACGAAAGACTCTGGAACAGGATTCAATGGGGAGTGGGGTAAGGGGGGGCGGCCGCGAGAATTCGAGCCTGGGATGCACCCTTTAGGAGATACTACCGATGAAACACGAATTCAAAGTGGGGGATCATGTGGGGTGGAACTCGGAAGCGGGGCGCGTGAAGGGAACCATCAAGAAGAAGGTCACCTCCGCCATCAAGTTTAAGACCTACACCGTCCGGGCCTCGAAGGCGGAGCCGCAGTATTTAATCAAGAGCGACAAGACCGATCATATGGCCATGCACAAGGGGTCGGCGCTCCGGAAACTCAAGGGCAAGGCATGAGCACCCCAGGAACCCCCCCGTCTCAATGATCAAAACGATAGCTCTGGCTATCATATTGATTTTCCCGAACCATCCCCAAGAAAGTTTTTGTCCAGAAGTTGTCATTTCATTTACGAAAAGATTAAAAATATAAATCCTCCAGGGCAAGATTTCAAAAGGTGTAGAAGGTTAAACTGGCGTAACGGAAAATCTTCGTTGGAAATGAAAAATTTTACGACCTGAAAATGGGGCCAGCCGCCGGGAAGCGTAATTGATCGCCGTAGCGGTTGAACACCTCAAGGACTGTCCAAGCGAGTGCCCGGCGGAAAGCCTTCCGTCATAAGCGGGACAGAGTGAAGAACGGCCGAAACCTGGCGAAAATCCAAAACCGGAAGTGGAGCAACCTGAAATGAACGAGCAAGAACTTATGGTTACCACGAATGCGCTGGTGGGCGGAGAAAAGGGCCTTCTAGCCATGGATGAAAGTAATCCCACCTGCGACAAACGATTCGCGAAGTTGGGGATACCCCAGACGGAGGAGGCCCGGCGCGCCTACCGGGAGCTGATCGTGGCCACGCCGGGCTTGGGCGAATGCGTCAGTGGCGCGATCCTCTGCGACGAGACGATCCGCCAGTCGAAAAAAGACGGCACGCCCTTTGTTAAAGCCCTCACGGGGGTGGGTATCATTCCCGGCATCAAGGTCGACGGCGGGGCAAAGGACCTGGCGGGCCATCCGGGGGAGAAAATAACCGAGGGCCTGGACGGATTGCGCGACCGCCTGGCTGAATACTTCCAAATGGGCGCGCGTTTCGCCAAATGGCGGGCTGTGATTGCCGTTGGCGACGGCCTGCCCAGCCGAGGATGCATCGAATCCAACGCGGAGAGCTTGGCCCGCTATGCCGCTTTGTGCCAGGAAGCCGGACTGGTTCCCATCGTCGAGCCGGAAGTGCTCATGGACGGGGGGCATACCCTGGAGCGTTGCCGTCAGGTAACGGAGGAAGTTCTTAGAACGGTATTCAACAAGCTTTACAACCAACGGGTGATGTTTGAGGGAATGATTCTAAAGCCCAATATGATTCTTCCGGGATTGGCATGCCCCAAGCAAGAAACGGTAGACGAGGTAGCGGACGCAACGGTGAATTCTCTTTTGCGGGTTGTTCCAGCCGCCGTCCCGGGTATCGCATTTTTGTCGGGTGGTCAATCCGGCGAACTAGCCTCGGCCCGTTTAAACGCCATGAATGTCAGGTTTAAGCAGCGGTTGCCTTGGGCTTTAACCTTTTCGTTCGCCCGTGCTATCCAACAACCGGCTTTAGATATTTGGCACGGCGAGGAAGCCAAAGTTTCGGCAGCACAGAAAGCCCTGTTTCACCGGGGCAGTTGCAGCCGGGCCGCACGCCGGGGCCAATACAATGCCGCGATGGAAGGAGGGTCCCTGAAATGAAACCCAAACACGGCAAACATATCCTAACGATCAACAGCGGCTCTTCGAGCTTGAAAACCGCGCTATTCCTGATGGATAAAAAAGAGACGATGGAACTTTCGGCGCGAATCGAGCGGATCGGGCTTTCCAGGGGCTATTTCCAGATCAAGGACGGCAAGGGCCGGATTCTCGCCGAGGAGCATCCGCGCCTCCCGGACCAAGACGCGGCCCTGAATAAATTCTTGAAATGGCTGCAAAAGCGAAAAACCCCCTTGGCCGCGGTGGGTCACCGGGTGGTGAATGGCGGCTTGCATTATGACCAGCCCGAGCTGGTCACGCCACGGATGGAAAAAACCCTGTCGGGGCTCGAACCGCTCGATCCCAACCACCTGCCGCAGGAACTAAAGGCGGTCAAGACGGTCCGCCGTTTTTATCCGGACCTGGCCCAGGTGGCCTGCTTCGACACCGCCTTTCACCGGCACATGCCGGACGTGGCCCAGTGGTATCCCCTGCCACGAGAGTTGTGGCGCGAGGGTGTGCGTCGCTATGGTTTCCACGGCCTGTCCTACGAGTATCTCATCCATGAAATGGCTCGCGTGGCGGGCCCCCAGGCCGCCCGGGGCAGGGTGATCATCGCGCACCTGGGGAACGGCGCGAGCGTGGCGGCCATCCGCGGCGGCAAGAGCATGGACACGACGATGGGGTTCACGCCCACGGGCGGGCTCATGATGGGAACGCGCTCGGGAGATTTGGATCCGGGCGTGGTCCTCTATCTCCTACGGGAAAAATTCATGCCGCTTCCCGCCGTCAGCGACTTGGTCAATCATCGCGCGGGGCTATTGGGCGTTTCGGGAATCAGCCCGGATTTACGGGACCTGATGGCACAGAGGGCGAAAAATCCGCGCGCCGCCGAGGCCATCGAACTCTTTTGCTACCAGGCGAGGAAATTCCTCGGCGCGCTCGCGGGGGCCTTGGGCGGCCTGGACACCCTTGTCTTCACCGCGGGCATCGGGGAAAACATGCCATGGATAAGGCGGCGCATCTGCCAGCGCTTGGATTTTCTCGGCATTCACCTGGATTCGGCCCTTAATGAGCGGAACGCCGCGGTTATTTCCCGACCCGGGAGCCAGGTCACCGTCCGCGTGATGAGGACCAACGAGGAACTGATGATCGCCCGCCACACCCGGCGCCTGCTGCGCCATAAAATAAGGAATGAGGGATGAAACCAACCGAAGGGTTTTTTCCCCCAAAAGGAAATGAAACCACGGTTCTTTCCGGCGAACAGCTGGACCGGATCGATCGCTATTGGCGCGCGGCCAATTACCTGTCGGTCGGCCAGATCTATCT
>PLZG01000113.1 GCA_003152075.1 candidate division FCPU426 bacterium | reverse complement strand
ACCCACAACTTTTGCAGAAGAGCCAGGATAATTATGAATTCTCAATTTTGAATTGTGGAAGGTTTTGAATTTAATTCAAAACTCAAAATTTAAAATTTTTGGAGGCTGAGTGATTTTGCGAGATAAAGTGAATTTAAAATTTAAAACCATTGGAGCGCGGACCATATGATGGCCCATTGGTTTCCCGTGTCCCTCTTGATGGCCGTAGTCAGCCTGGATGTCTCGGCTGTCGGCCAGTTTATGCTTTCCAGGCCCATTGCCATTGGTTCCCTGGTGGGATGGCTCTGCGGGTACCCGGAAATTGGTTTGGAGATGGGAGCCTTGATCGAGCTCATCTGGATCGGGGACTTGCCCGTGGGGGCCCACTTGCCGATGGACCTTTCCATCCTGGCGGGAACTTCGGTGGCCTTCGCCTGCGAGTTGTGCGGGGGGAAATATCCTCCCGAGGCCGTGATGACCTATGCCCTGGGAGTGGTTATTCCCCTGGCGGCCTTAGGGACCGAAGTGGAAGTAATCCTGCGGAAATTTCATGTTCGTTGGATGCACTTCGCCCAGCGGATGGCCTTAGGGAGCCATTTCAACAGTTTCGAGTGGATCAACAGCATTGTCCTGGCCGAGCTTTTCCTGAAGGGCTTTTTGGTCGCGGTCACAAGCCTGACCCTAGCGCATTGGAGTGCTCGGTTGTTCTTCCTCTTTCCCGTCAAGGTGGTTGAGGGTTTGTATTACGCCCACTGGCTTCTCCTGGCACTGGGCTGTTCGGCGGTCATCGACCTATTGGCTGAGAAGAAAACCGCTGTTTACCTTGTTTTGTCCATCGCCTCCATTATGACCCTGGCGGTTTTCTTCCAAGTCCAGGGGGTCTACCTAGTGTCCTGGGCACTTTTCGCCGGGTTTATCCTCACCCTTCTTTACGTGGGGAAGGGGGAGGCCTCATGACGCCCGAGGAGAAGCCGGTCGCCCATCTGAATTTTTTGGACCTGTCTTATTGTTTCTTGAGGTCTTTTTTTCTCCAGACAGTCTGGAACTACGAGCGCTATCTAAGCTATGGAGTGGCATTCGTTCTTTTGCCGGTGCTTCGAAAAATGTACCCGGTTCCGGAGGAAAGGGCCCAGGCCCTGTCCCGACACCTGGAATATTTCAACACCCATCCCTACATGGCCTCCTTTGTCCTGGGGGCGGTGATTCGGATGGAGGAGGAAAAACAGCAGATGCCCAAGGCCAGGCAAAAGGAAAAGGAAGAGGAAATCAGCGCCTTGAAGGTGGGCATGATGGGCCCCATCGCAGCCATGGGGGACAATCTCTTTTGGGCCACCATCCGCCCCTATTGCGGTCTCATCGCCGTGACCCTGGTTCTCTCCCACGCTTTCCAGGTCAAGGGTCAATACTGGATCATCCCCCTTCTTTTCCTGGCCGTTTATAACGTCGCCCACGTGGGCTTAAGGCTCATGGGGTTTGTGCAGGGTTATCAGCATAGCGACCAAGTTGTCCTGACCTTGAGAAAATTCGGTTTTCAGGAAGCCATCAGGGGCTTGCGGCTCGCTTCCATCCTATTGCTGGGGGTTTTGATCGTTTTCGTGAATGTGTCGGATCTGGAAAGGGAACCGGGATTGTTTTTCTTGAAAATAATTTTCTTCACGGCCATCGTCGGGCTTTTCACGTTCGCCCTTCACCGGAAGATCAGTCCCAGTCAGTTGTTTTACGCGGTGGTTTTATTCGCCTTGGTCCTGGCCTACTGGCCGGACTTGAGCGCTCCCCCGGTTATTCAATTGGGAGGAACACAATGAATCCGTGGACTTGCTGTTTTCAATGCCAAATGGCTGGTAAACGGAATGTAGCGGCGGCCCTCCGTGGCCGCCTAATAGTGTTTTTGGGCAGGCACGGAAGCCTGCCCCTACAGTTTGGAAAAAGAGGTTACTTATGAAAGTTACCGAAAAAATGGCCATTATCAATAAATTGGGCCTCCATTTAAGGGCGGCGGCGGAGCTGGTGAAGGTCGCCAACAAGTTCAAGAGCCATATCATGATCCACCACGGCATCCAGAACATCAACGCCAAGAGCCTGATGGGAATCATGACCCTGGCGGCCGCCAAGGGAACTGAAATCGAGTTCGTGGCGGATGGGGAAGACGCCAAAGACGCAATCGCCGCTTTGCGGCAGTTGCTGGCTAATAAGTTCGGGGAAAAAGAATAGGAAACCAAAGGCTGACACGAAGACACAAAGGCTCTATGGAAGATTAAGAATCAATGAAACTTAGTGTCTTGGTGGCTTTGTGTCGGAAGTTTTTTAAAGGGGTTTACATTGACTGAGAAAGTATTCAACGGTATAGCGGCTGCGGGCGGAATCGCCATCGGACCCGCTTATCTTTATCACCCCCAAGGGTTCTCCGTTTCCCGCCGGAATCTCAGGTCGGAGGAACTGTCGGGAGAACTGGAACGCTACCAGTCCTCCTTGAAAAAAACTCGCGCCCAGATAGCTGAGATGGAAGAAAAGATGCAAGAAAAACTGGGGAAAGAGCATGCCGCCATCTTCCAGGCCCACCAGGTGGTTTTGGATGACCCGCTATTCATGGAAGAAATCCCCAATTCCATCCAGACCCGTCGCCTGAACGCCGAATTCCTCCTGGTCGAAGCCCTGGATAAGTTCAAGGCGGTCATGGAATCCCTGGAAGACGGCTATTTCCGGGAGAGGGGCGGGGATATCCAGGACGTTAGCAACCGGCTCCTACGCAATTTGGCAGGCGGGGAAAAGGACGACCTCAAGAAACTGGACCGGGAAGTCGTCCTGGTCGCCGTCGACCTAGCCCCGTCTGACACGGTTTCCATGTCGACCGACACCGTCAAGGGCTTTTGCACCGATATCGGGGGCCGCACTTCCCACGTGGCCATCGTGGCCCGTTCGCTGGGTCTCCCGGCGGTTCTAGGAATGAAAACCATTACCGCCGAGATTCAAGAAGGCGACATGGTCATCGTGGACGGAAACAAGGGCCTGGTGGTGGTCAACCCCCTGCCCCAAACGCTGAAGCAATATGAGCGCCTGAAGGAAAGTTACGAGGCTTTTCAAAAGAGCTTGGAAGAGCTCAAGGCCCTGCCCGCGACAACTCCCGACGGGCACCGGGTAACCCTGGCCGCCAATATCGAGATTCCCCAGGAGTTGGACGAGTTGGAACGCCACGGGGCGGAAGGCATCGGGTTGTTCCGCACCGAGTTCCTATTCATGAACCGTGAGGAAATCCCCACTGAGGAAGAACAATACGAAGCCTATAAGGAGCTAGCCACCAAAACCGGGGTGAATCCCGCCATTCTTCGTACCCTGGACCTGGGCGGGGATAAGTTCTTGTCCCACTTAAACCCCTACCAGGAAAGTAATCCCTTCCTTGGGTTAAGGGCCATCCGTTTATGTTTGAAAAGGCCCGATATATTCAAGCCCCAATTGAGGGCTATCCTGAGGGCGGGGGCGCATGGGCCCATCAAGATCATGTTCCCCATGATCTCCACCCTTTCTGAGATACGGGAATCCAAAATCATTCTAAATATGTGCGTCCAGGATTTAAAAAGGGAAGGGCTGGTTTTCCGTTCGGGCATCGAAATCGGGGCCATGATCGAGATACCCTCTGCGGCCATCATCGCCGACCTTTTGATCCAGGAAGTTGATTTCCTCTCCATTGGCACCAACGACCTTATCCAATACACCCTCGCGGTGGATCGGGTGAACGAATCGGTGGCCTATCTTTACGACCCTGCCAACCCCGCTATCCTGAGGCTTATAAAAATGACGGTGGACGCCTGCCACAAGGCCGGCAAGTGGGTGGGAATGTGCGGGGAGATGGCGGGAGACCCGGTGTTCATCCCCTTGCTTTTGGGGATGGGTCTGGATGAGCTGTCCGTGAGCGTGTCGGTGATCCCGGAAATCAAAAAGGTCATCCGCATGATGCCTTATGACATATCAGTGAAGATCGCCCAGGCCGCCCTGCAAATGAAGACTTCCGATGAAGTGCTTAAGCTCATCCGGGACAACGTGCCGTCTGAGCTAAAGGCAATTCTTTTTTAAAATGTAAAATATAAACTTGTCCCGACTTTTTGAAAAGTTTTGGCTGTGCATTCAAGACATGACCTTACACCTTTGCAATGTTACAAGCTCTGTTGATCATCCGCATCTTCGATCTGTTTAACCTTTTCTTTTATGTTTTTAATGAGCTCTTCAAATTTCCCCTGATGTTCAATGAGTTGGGCCCTCAGTTCATTGGCGGTACTGAAATTGTAATTCTGTTCTGCCAATAGGAGTTGTTTTTGAAGATTGTAGTCCTGATCTTCCATGAATGTAATTTGTTGGAAAACCTTCAGGCTTTCCTCTAAAGTTTGTCGGCTCTTTGGATTGGCATCTTCCCCCAACTTGTCGATCAAGGCTTGGTTGGCCTTCTTCAACTGTTCGATCTGCAGCTTTTTCAGAAAATTCTTTTTTTGGAGAATGACCAAATCCTGATCCCAAACACTCTCCCTGGTTGCATTCCAATCCGCGATAGCTTTCACGATTTCATTAACCTTTCCCATGTCACCGGCTTTTCGGGCCATTTCCGCTTGATCCAACATCACTGTTTTGACATTGATCCAAAGCTCTTGAAAGAAAACCCGGTTGATATCGTTTCTTTTATCGATCGATTGGGCGACATCATATTTAGCCACTTGGATTTCCTTTTCGATAGTCGTTGCGTCTCGAGCTTGTATGACTGGAGTGGGGGGGATTTGAGCCAAAACTATAACCGGGAGGAGAAAAAGGGGTAACAGTAAAAATAGAAAAATTTTCATTGGGCTCCTTACAATTTTAAAAAAGTTATAACCTGAATTTTTCAGTTTGGCTATTTATCCCATAGAGTCATTTATTATGGCCTTTTCATCTATCCGAATGAAGAATAAAAGAAAGCGGGGCAAGTTTTGAAAACAACAATTTAGCCAAATAATTTGATTCAAAACGCCAAATTCAGAACCCGATTCTCTTATGATTTCTTCGTCGAACGCCAGGCCGCGAGTTCCGTGACGCAGACCATGATGTGATAGAGCGAACTGGCCGGAACCGGTCCCTTCTGCGAAGTTCCATTCACGTCCAACCTGTCACCCCAGGAGCCCATGGGTTCACGGTCAAAGTAATATCTCAAAAGATTGGTTTCGATCTGCCGGATCCTCTCCGCCTGCCGGGTCTTTTCCTGGTCGGCACGGGCCATCCAGGCCTTGAGGGCCTCGGTTTGCACCCAAAGCCGGTGGGTCGGTTGGGTCAATTTCCCCTGGTCGCTCACCTGGTCGTAAACCAATCCGGTGTCGGAGTTCACGCCGTAACGGTCAGCGAATTTTAGGATGCTTTGCCCCAATGCCGGGTCCACAGTCATCACCTTTCCGGCTTTCCAAAGAAGCCAGGCCCATTCGTAATGATGCCCCGGCTCCACCAGAATCTTCCCGCTCTCGGCCATGGGCTTCCACTTCTCGTCGAACAGCTCGCGCAGGGCTCCTGTCTTGGGTTCGATAATATGATCCTTGGCTATGTGGTAAATTCGGCCCGCTTCCTCCAGGTAGCGAGGGTCTTTTGTCGCCTCAAAAGAATAAAGCATGCACTCGAACCAGTGCATGTGGGGGTTTTGACGAAGCGCGCCCCGATCGTCCAAGGACTGGTAATAGCCCCGGCCACCGGGAACGGATAAAGTGGATTTCACCTGGGCCAGGGTCGCTTCCACGAGGCGCAGGGCCCCGGCGTCGCGGGTCAATCGATAGTAAGTGGAAAGTCCCAACATGATGAAGGCGGTGTCATAGAGGTCCATCTCGGCGTCAAGAATGGTTCCATCGGTTTTGAGGCGGTGGGCCCAGCGGCCCTCCCCGGTTTGGCAGTGGCGTTGAATGAAATCAAATCCCCGCTCGGCAATGGCGGCCGCGTCGGGATGCCATTTCAAAAGGGCCGCAGTGGCGAAGGAAAAAAGCTGGCGTCCCTGGACCCGAACCCGCTTGAATCCGGGGTCGGAAGGGGTTCCGTTCGGGCTGAGTTCCTCGGTAAAGCCGCCGTTTTTAGAGTCCACGCCCCGGGAAGCCCAAAGGGGAAGGGCGTATTCACGCATCCAGGACACCAGATTCATTTCGGCGGGGTTCATTTTTTCCTTTCGGTCGGCTGCGCCCTCATTTTTATCATAGTTTCGGGCTGGTGCGGTTAGTATTTATCCGTCATTGCGAAGAGGCCCTGGATTTGGGCAGATGAAGCAATCGGAAATATTCCAGAAAATGCAGTTTTTGGGTGGGTTCTGATTGCCGCGTCGGCTTAAATTCAGCCTCCTCGCAATGACGGATTTTATTTACTTTAGAGAATAACAATGTCACGACAATTTTTTGTTTACATCATGACCAATGACCACAACAAGGTATTGTATACCGGTGTTACGAATGATTTGCGACGTAGAGTGTTTGAACATAAGGAAAAATTGGTAAATGGCTTCTCGAAAAAATACAACATTAACAAGCTAATTTACTACGAGATTTTTGAGGACAGCCTCAACGATATAACGAGGGAGAAACAGATAAAAGCTGGGTCACGAAAGAAGAAGACCGAGTTAATCCATAAGATGAACAAGCTTTGGAAAGATTTGTATCCTGGGCTTTAAGAAGTAATTCGTCATTGCGAGAAGGCCCTTAGTTGGGCCGACGAAGCAATCTGAACATTCAAATAAACTGCAGTTTTTTGATTGGTATTGATTGCCGCGTCGGCTTTAATAAAGCCTCCTCGCAATGACGGCTAAAATCGGGATGATTTATTCAAGTTTGTATGGTCTTCCCTGGTTAAAATGTTTCCTATCCTATGGATAACCACCTCCTCAACCGATGGACCCCTTCTTTTATTTTCCTATTGGCTTTTGGATTCGCCCTTGCCGGCCTGAACCCCACCTTTTACGTCAATGACAGCCCTGAAACGGTCACCGCCTGCCTGACCCTGGGGATTCCCCATCCGCCCGGCTACCCGCTTCACACTCTCCTGGGGCATTTCTTTTCGCCCTTACCCCTGGCCCATTTCCCCTTCCGGATAAATCTTTTTTCAGCCGTCCTGGCGTCGTCGGTTTGTGTGTTTCTTTTCTTCCTTCTGAAAGGGCCACTCGGTGTTTCGGCCCCCTTGTCCTTTCTTTTTTCCCTGCTTTGGATCACGGGAGCCACTGCTTATCCGGCGGCCTTGAGCGCCAAGACCGGCATCTACCACTTAACCGCCCTTTTCCTGGTGGTGATTCTCTGGGCTTTGCTCGAGGGCTGGTTGGGTTTGGCCGCCTTTTTATTCGGCCTCTCCTTTACGAACCACTGGATGAGCATGGTGGCCTTTTTCCCTGGGTTCGCTTACCTGGTTTACTCCCATTGGAAAGAAAAGGGGGTTGAAAGGTTCCGGCTTTTGACCCTGCCGGCTTTTTTTGTCCTCGGCCTTTCGGTTTATGTTTTTNNAATTTTTTGAGGGAACAGTACAGCGGCCCGGAGGGAGTGGGAGGGCCCGATGCTTGGTTACCCCAATGGTGGGAATATCTCAAGACGGCGTTCCTGGAGTTTTGGGGGCTTTTTCTTTTGGCCCTCTTCGGGGTTTTCAAGATGTTCTCTCGATCGAGGAGCAGGGCAATAGGATTGGTCCTCACATGGTTTTGCCTGGTGGGCCTGACAGGCCTCTACCTTAATCTTCCCCTCGACCAGTTTTATCTCATCGGTGATTACACCTTGGCCGCCCATATTTTCATTTTATTGTTCGCGGCTTGGGGGCTTGAGGCTGTCCTTTCGGGCGGGGAGGGTGGGAACCGAAGCCAATGGGAAAAAGCCGCAATCCTTATCTTGGCACTTTTCCTGGTGGGGATGGGGGCCCAGCGTTACACCCGTGAACGGCAAACGGATTACACGGCCACTTACGATTATGTTCTCAATGCCTTTAAGGACCTGCCCCGCAAAGCGCTCTATTACTGCCGCGGCGATGGGATTGTTTTTCCCAGCTGGTATTTCCAATGGGGCGAGGGCAAAAGAACCGACCTGGCGGTGATCGGCGTCGATGGACTGCCTATGGATTGGGTTCGAAGGAACCTGGCTCTCTTTCATAAAGACCTGAAGGTTCCATTCGCGCAAAGGCCACTGGGGACGGAGTCCATTCCCTCCTTATCCCGATGGATAGTGGACCATAACCAAGACCGGGAGCTTTATTTCAGTTACAACAAGATCGACGATGGAAACTTGTCGGGCTTTAAGTCGATTCCCTATGGCTTAAACTTGAGGGGTTACCCGCCGGACCAGGTACACTTGTTGGACGCGGGATTGGACGATTTTTGTTGGAATGGCATGAGGTTGCGGAACCTGAAGGACCCTCGGTTTCCCCTGGACTCGCGGACCCGGGAGACTATTGTCAAAGATTACGCCGTGTTTCGTAACACATTAGGTATTTTTTACGAGAATCGGGCGGATGAAGCCCACGCCAAACTGAGTCCCCATTCGAAGGCCAAAGAACTATTGGGAATCGATCGGGATTATCAAAAATCCTACGAGCAATTTAACTGGGCCCAGGAATGGGACCCCGCCAATCCCCAGTATGTTTTCAACACCGGCAACGCCTTGTTCCATGTGGGGCGTGTCCAGGATTCCTTTTCCTGGTACGAAAAAGCCGTGAATTTAGACGAAAATTACACCATCGCTTACTTTAACTGGGCTGTGGCGGCTCTTCAGTTGCAGCAATATCAAAAAGCAGGAGAGCTTTTTGAGAAAGTATTGGAGTTGAAACCGGATTATCCTGAGGCCAAGAGTGGGTTGCTTTACCTCATCCAACATGAAAATTATCACCATTTCCATTGAGGTTTTAGCCGTCATTGCGAGGAAGCCCTGGTTTTGATTGCTTCGTCGGCCGAAAAACGACCGCTTCGCAATGACGAATTAAAAAGGATTAATGAATGAAAGAAAGTTATTACCCAACCGGTAACGAATATGTGGCCCTGCCGACTATCCGGGAGAGGGATGGGGCGGTGGAGCAGATCAACGTCCTACACATGGGCGTCAATGGTCTATTGGCTTTCTCCGGTGGCTCTCGGCCCTTTTTAACTCCCGGCGTGACGGTGGATGGAAAGGAATTGCTTCTGGAAGGCCGCCTTACCTGGGAAAGGGAAGCGAATTGGTTGCCCCGTTTTACGATGAAGGAAGATTCCCTGGAATTGGAAGGCCTTTATTTTGCGCCCATAGGGGAAAGGGGATTCGTTCTTTCATTGAAGGTAAAGAATAACTCCTCCGCTTCTTTCAACTGCGGTCTTTCCACCGAACTACTCTGGACCGAGCTTTTGCACAGCATCAACGTGACGAAGCCACTGCGGGGTGAACGGTTTTTGGTAGCGAAGACTTGGGAAGATAAGCCTGCCCTGGAGTTTCGCTGTCCAGCGCCGCTCGTTTCCGTTGCCCCTTACCCGCCCGACCAGGACAGCCTTTTTTCCTTTCGTAAGGGATCGCAGGAACTGAACCCCTCGGTGCGTGAAATCCTCATAAACGAAGGGGAAACCCTAACATTACATTGGCTCCAAACGAAGGCGGTGGGGCCGGGTGAAACTTGGGAGGCTTTCTTTTACTTCGGTTTGGGGCTGGATGAGATTGGGGCTTTCGCCACGGCCCGGGAGTTCCAGCGAATGGGAGGGAAAGTCCTCAAAGCCCATACCCTGGAATGGCTGAAGGGAAAACAACGCCAAACCACTGAACCGGCCCTCGATTCCCTCATGAATCGCAACGCCTTCTTCAACCGCTTTTATGCCACGGGATTGACCATTGATACCGAAGAGGTTGCCTGTCTGACCTCCCGAAGCCCGCGCTATTACGTGAGCGGGGCTTATTGGGATAGGGATTCCCTGCTTTGGTCTTTCCCTTCCATCCTGGCCCTGGACCCGGATTGGGCCAAGCGGGTTTTGGATTACATCTTCACCCGACAGGCCAAGAACTTTGGGGTGCATAGCCGTTATATTTCTGGCGCCGTTCTGGAGCCGGGATTCGAGTTGGATGAGTTTTGCGCGCCCGTCATTGCTTTGAAAAGTTATTTGGAAACCACCAAAGATTTTTCCTTCTTGGAACGCCGGGATGTAATGGAAAGCCTGGAAAGATTCGAAACAGGACTGGCCGAGAAAAAGCACCCCAAGAAGGACCTTTATCAGACCTGGCTTTTGCCTTCGGACGACTCTTGGCCCCAACGTTACGTGACTTATGACAATGTCTTGGTTTGGCGGGCCTTGTTAGATTTGGCCGATATTTATAAGTGGGCTAAGAACACTAAAAAAGTGAAGCACTTAAAGGCCCAGGCGGGCAAGATTAAGACTGCCATTTTAAAGGAATGCATAACGAAAGAGCCGAACGGCTCACAGTTTGCCTGGTCCGTGGACTTGGATAAGAAGGGAAGCCGGATGTTTTACGACGAGCCACCCGGAAGTCTTTTACTATTGCCCCATTATGGGTTCTGCAAGAATACCGACCCGGTTTGGAAGAACACCCGGGATTGGATTTATTCTCCCCAGTACACCTATTCTTTCTCGGGCAAAGCTTTTGAGGAAGTGGGTTGCGGTCATGCCGCCCATCCTTGGGTTTTAGCGGCGGTAAATAGCTTGCTAGCGGGCCAAAAGGATAGGGCTTTGAAATTCCTAAAACGGGCCGAAATGGACAACGGCATCGCTTGTGAGTCAGTGGATGAGAATACGGGTGAATCGGCAACGGGTGACGCTTTTGCCACTTGTGCGGGGTTTTTAGCTTTTGGGTTGTGGTATATGCTGGGGAAGAAGTCAAAAGTCAGAAAATGACGAAGGTTCGATTGAAACAAGCGGAGATATTTAACGTAACCCTTTAAAGGTATGAAAGTGTTTAAAATTAATTTTTTTCTACTCTTTTTTTTGAGTTTTGTTTTAAGTGGCGCTTTTTTTGAAGTTGGAAGATGTTCAGATAATACTCTCGCTAACGGTTTGTTGATCGCTCAAATTAAAGGCGACAATTATGGGTTGGTTGAGTTAAATAAAAATACTCCGCATAAACTTCATTTCGTTTTGAAGGCTTACAAAAACGATGTAATTGTTTATGAAGATTGGAATTCTTGGGGGTTTTTTGCAAGAACATTTACTGCGGTGGATAAAAACAACCAGAAAATCAAGTATGAAATATTTAGAAATTGCAATGTGTGGACTCATAATTTTCCTTCAACAGTAAAAATAAAGTCCGGTCAAGATTTTGTTACGGACATTGATTTTTTTGACGGCACTTGGTCTTTCGTCCCTCGACCATCTTCTGAAAAAGATCGTGTTTTAATTTTGCAAGGGTATTTCGATCTTGAGGAATCCAATGGACGCCGAGTGAATGATATAGATTTTAAAATTTGGGGACGATCATGGTTTGGCCATTTGGTTACGAATAAAATAGAAATCAAAATTCCAAAAGGTTCTCTTAAATATTTTTATAAACCCAATCCTTGGTGATGTTGAGAAAATCTAATTGGGTAGTTTTAGACCAAGGACATTCAAGTCTGCATCCATCATCAGGCGTACCAGCTGTTTGAAGTCCACGGAAGGTTTCCAACCCAGAACTTTCTTCGCCTTCGAGTTGTTTCCCCGCATTTCACGGATATCGACCTTCCGGGCCAGTTTTGGATCGGTCTTGACGTATTTCCGATAATCCAATTTCACGTAAGAAAAGGCTTCCTTTAGGAACTCCTGGATGGAATGGTTCTCGCCGGTTGCGATTACGTAGTCCTGGGGTGTTTTCTGCTGGAGAGTGAGCCACATGGCCTGCACGTAATCCTTGGCATAGCCCCAATCCCTTTTCGACTTTAAATTTCCAAAGACAATTTTCTTCTGCTTGCCAGCCAAGATATTGGCCAAACCCTTGGTGATCTTGCGGGTCACGAAGGCTTCGCCGCGGCGGGGGGACTCATGGTTGAAGAGAATTCCACTGACGGCGTAAAGCTTATGAACGTTGCGGTAGTAGCCGACCATACCGTGGGCGAACACCTTGGCGAAGCCGTAGGGACTGCGGGGGTTAAAGGGGGTCTCTTCCGACTGGGGGCTGACCTTGGCCGAGCCAAACATTTCCGAGCTAGATGCCTGAAAGAAGCGGGCTTTGATGCCCGCCTGGCGGATGGATTCCATCAAGCGAACCGGGCCCATGCCATTGATCTCGGCGGTGTACTCGGGAGCTCCCACCGAAACCACATCGTCGGATTGGGCGGCTAGGTTATAAACCTCGTCGGGTGCGATACCGCGCAAAAGGTTGGTCAAACGGCCCGAATCGGTCAAGTCGCCGAGCTGCATACGGAAAGGTTTGGAAGAGTCCCGAAGGATGGGTTCCAGATGCCTCATGTTTCCGGAAGAAAGGCGGCGTACCAGGCCGTGCACTTCATAACCTTTTTCCAGGAGCAACTCCGCTAGATAGCTTCCGTCCTGCCCCGTAACGCCGGTAATAAAGGCTTTTTTACTCAAATCAAACTCCTAAGGCAGTTAACCAACATCCTCTTTCGAAGATGACCGACACCAAGGGCGCCAAGAAAACCAAAGACTTAAGGGGAAAAACCAAGGATAAAAATTTTTATTTTGCGATTCTTTGTCTTACTTGGTGCCCTTGGTGTCTTGGTGGTTCAAATGGTTAGTTTTAGTCTTTAAATATCTGTAAATAGGGAAGGGGAACGATCATTTGGGTGCCGGACTTCATGAGGTCCTGCTCACGGTTCCTAAAATGCTCCACGAAATGCCAGGGTAGGACGAAGAGATAGTCCGGCTTGCGCTTGCGGAATTCTTCCTCGGAAATGACGGGGATGCCCGTACCAATGCACTTTTTCCCAATCTTCTCCGGTGTGCGTTCGGCAATGCCGGGCAAGAGGTCAGGGGTGATTCCGTAGAATTGTAGAAGGGTATTACCCTTGGTGCTGGCACCGTAACCTAGCACGGTTTTTCCCTCGGACTTAATCTTCTTCAGTAGATCGAGTGTGTTCTGCTTGTTTTTTTGTACACGTTCGAAGAACTCCAGGTAAGGAGCGGGGGATAAAAGGTTCAAGACTTTCTCGTATTCCAGCAGGGCCTTCACCCGGAACTCGCCGATCTGTTGACCGTGATAGGGCATTTTCAGGGTTTTGGCTTTCTTATGGGTGATATAGACCCGGAAAGAGCCGGAGTTCACATCGTTGAGTTCCACGTCCAAAACCCGCAAGTCATGGGCTTTCAAGAGGTTGTTCAGTACTGTGAAAGAGTAATATTCCACGTGCTCGGCCAGGATATTGTCGAAGGCGTTCTGTTCCAACATAAGGGGCATATAGCTCATCTGGATAATCCAAACGCCGTCATCGGCCAGACAGTCCTTGGCGTCGGCTACGAAAGTATTAGGGTCGGGTAGGTCGTAAAACATGGCGATGGAAGTGATGACCCGGGCCTTGTCCTTGGCCACCGAGTAGAAATTCTTCTTGGAGAAGAAGTCCTCCACAACGTCGGTGGCATGCTTTTCAGAAAATTGCTTGAGGTTTTTGGCCGGGTCGATACCGAAGCGGTTATAGGCTTTGTCCCAATGGGAAAGCAGGGTGCCGTCGTTGCAGGCGATGTCCAACACCGTGTCACCAGGTTTCAGGAGAGCCCATTTCTTCACCGATTCCACGATGTCCTTCAGGTCCCGGATCATAGATTCGTTGATCCCTGAGCGGTACCAGTACTTGCGGTACATCTTCTCCGGGGGATATTGCTCGAAGAGCTGGAGCAGGCCCGATCCCTTTCCGATACCGACCTTTAGTGAGGAAGTCTCGCCTTCCTTGGGGTTGTCCACGAAGTCCGAGACGTACTGGACGCCAAAGTCCATCACCTCGATGAGCGGGGAACCGTCGATCCTGCAGGTGTTTATTTCCATTGGGTGTTTTCCTTAAATAATCCCCGAAAGAGGGGGTATGCCGCTAAGGCGGATAAATCCTACCAAATTTTATGAACAATGATAAACTGTTTCTCCATTTTGCCTTTATTAACAAACCGGGAGTCCTTTTTTAATGTCACCGACCCGCACGGGCCGTTCTAAA
The DNA here is from genome assembly GCA_003152075.1 of candidate division FCPU426 bacterium. Classification (GTDB taxonomy): domain Bacteria; phylum Oederibacteriota; class Muellerivitia; order Muellerivitales; family Muellerivitaceae; genus PALSA-1180. The sequence goes on along the minus strand of PLZG01000113.1, from coordinate 27,633 downwards.
AATCCAAAAACCCTCGTTATCGTCCCGACCTATAACGAAATCGAAAATCTCCAGAACATGTACGACCGCATTGTCAAGGCCCACGGCGGCGTTGATATCCTCATCGTGGACGACGGTTCTCCTGATGGTACGGGCAAACTGGCGGATAAACTGGCGAAAAAGGACAAGAAGGTCCACGTGATCCACCGGGCCGGCAAATTGGGCCTGGGCACGGCCGTCATCGCCGGGTTCCATTTCGCTCTCGACCATCATTACCCCTTGATCACCACCATTGACGCCGACCTATCCCACGATCCCGCCTACATTCCCCAAATGCTTTCCCTGATGGGAGAATATGACATGGTCATTGGTTCCCGTTATGTGCACGACGGGGGAATGGTAAACTGGAGCATCAAACGGCTGCTTATCAGTTTATTCGCCAATTACATGTTAAAAATGATCCTGGGCATCAACCAGGCTGACTGTTCGGGGGGGTTCAAGTGCTATCGGGCCGAGCTTATCCGTAAAATCGGCATTGACCGTGTCATCTCCCCGGGGTACGTTTTCTATGTTGAAATCCTCTACCGGGCGTTAAAGGCCGGGGCTAGGGTGAAGGAAATCCCCATCATTTTTGTCAACCGCGGCAAGGGGAAAAGCAAGCTGGGTATGGGCGAGGTCGTGGGTTACGCCAAGAATATTTTTAAGCTGAAGTTTCTAACCATGATCGGAAGGATTTGAAATGAGGACACGCCAGGAATATTTCGGAGACTTTCTTCGCTATACCTCGGTTGCCCACGCGCTTTGGCGCTGCTACGAATGTGAGCGATTTGAGATGGACAAAGGGAAAGTCAAGCATCCAGTCCTGGACCTGGGTTGCGGGGACGGGTTTTTCGCTGAGACCGTGTTTGGCCATCTGGAGACCGGCATCGACCTGGATCCGGGAGAAGTGGGCCGGGCGGTCAAGCGCGGGGCTTACGACCAGGCGCTGGTGGTGAGCGCCACCGACATGCCTTTCAAGAACAACAGCTATAACACTGTCATTTCCAACTGCGTGATGGAACATATCCCCGATATCGACAAGGTCTTGTCCGAGGTCAAGCGGGTGTTGAAGCCGGGCGGGCGTTTGATCACGACCGTTCCCAGCGAGCTCTGGGACGACGATTCGATTTACCAGAAAATCTTCAACGCGGTGGGTTTAAACAAGGGCGCCCAATGGTACAACCGGGTCTGTAACAAGGTTTCCAAACATTACCATGTGAACGACCTGGAAGTTTGGAAGAAGCGGTTTAAAAAAGCGGGATTGAGGTTGGAAACCGCCGAATATATCGTGCCCATGCGCAGTTACCATACGTTTGAGCGCTGGTTCCTTCCGGCCATTCCCTCGAAGCTTTGGAAAGCGCTTTTTAAGCGTTGGACGTTGCTTCCACGGTTTTGGGCCCCGGCTTACTACAATTGGCTTTTCAAGGATTTGCTGGCCAAGTCCGACAATTCGAAAGGCGCGGGATATTACCTGGTCGCCAAAAAAGTGAAATAAAAAAAGCTTATTTAAACTGGGGTTGCTTCGTCGTGAACGTCCCTATTTGCGGGACACTCTTCGAAATGACAGCAATTTTATTTTTTAGTGGGTGGGGTTAATCCGACCAGCTTCAAATCCGAATCCACCATCAGGCGCACCAAGCCTTTAAAATCCACGCTGTGTTTCCAGCCTAGAATTTTCTTGGCTTTGGAGCAGTCCCCCAACAATAAATCCACTTCCGCCGGGCGCATGAACTTCGGGTCGATCTCGACGTACTTCTGATAATCCATCCCCAAATAACCGAAGGCCTCTTCCAAGAATTCCTTGATGGAATGGGTTTCCCCCGTTGAGACCACGAAATCATCTGGCTTGTCTTGTTGGAGCATCAACCACATGGCCTCCACATAATCTTTGGCGTAGCCCCAATCCCTGCGGGAGTTTAAGTTTCCCAGGTAGAGCTTATCCTGGAGACCGGCCTTGATGCGGGCCAGGGCTAGGGTGATCTTGCGGGTCACGAAGGTCTCGCCCCGGCGGGGCGATTCATGATTAAAAAGGATTCCGTTGGACCCGAAGAGCTTGTAAGCCTCACGGTAATTAACGGTCATCCAAAAGGCGAAAACCTTGGATACGCCGTAGGGACTGCGGGGATGGAAGGGGGTGGTTTCCTTCTGGGGAACTTCCTGGGCCATGCCGAACATCTCGGAGCTTGAGGCCTGGTAGAAACGGGTGCGGATTTTGCTTTGGCGGATAGCTTCCAAAATATTCAGCGTTCCCAAGGCTGTGGATTCGGCGGTGAATTGGGGATTTTTGAAAGATACGCCGACTTCGGATTGGGCGCCAAGGTTGTAAACCTCGTCTGGCTGGATGTCACCCAATAATTGGAGAAGGCTGGAGGTGTCCAACAGGTCCCCAAAATGAAGGGTCAGGCTTTTCTCGTGTTTGGGAAGGAGGTGGTCAATCCGCTGGGTGTTGGGAACGGAACTGCGGCGAAAAATGCCGTGAACCTCGTATCCCTTTTCCAACAGGAGCTCGGTGAGATAACTACCGTCTTGGCCGTTGATTCCGGTAATGAAGGCTTTTTTCGGCAAAAAAAGCTCCTTAACTTGAAGTGTATTCTGGTAATGACTTAAAAGGCGGTTTTGAGACTTGGTGCCCGGAAAAGCTTATTTTTATTGGTTAAACTTTACATTGTGATAATATTATGCCCCACGCAACCTAGGGGATAAGTATTAGGAAATACTATCATAGCCCCTCATGGACGACAAGTTATCCGTGGGCGCGCGTAAGACCCAGCCGATCATAAATCAAAACGAACGAGGAGAGTAAATCCATGGCAGCGAAATCCACGAAAAAAAAATCAGTGGGCGCCAAAAAGACCAAAGCCAAAGGTTCTAAATCGATTTTTATCGGGATAGTCATCGCTGTTTTTTGCTTAATACTCGCGTTTGAGGCAGTCACAGTATTTAAAACGCCTGAGGTTGAAGTCAACCTGAACGCCCAAATCGTGGGACAGTTTTCGGGCACGGATCAACCCTGCGGAAAATTTGGGGCTTGGGACGTGGCGGCGGTTGGAAGCGACCGGATCGCTATCACCGATCAGCAAAACGGGCGCATCCTTTTCTTCGACCGGGCGGGTAAATTCGAGAAGGCTTTCGGCAAGAAGGGCGAGGGTCCCGAGGACTTGAAGGAGCCTTCGGCCATCACGACCGGAACCAACGGGGACGTTTATTTCATCGACGCCTGGAAATCGGCCATCGTGGGTATCAACGCTAAATACAAGCAGAGTCTGACCGTGCCTCTCACCCATGGTTTTTACGGCCCACGCGGCGTGGCTTATGATGGCAGTTCCTTTTACGTGGCCGACACAGGCACCCACCGGGTCGTGAAGGTCTCCCCTCAAGGCGAGGTGGTCGCGGCTTGGGGCACCAGCAAACAAGGCAGCGGAAAAAACGAATTTAACAATCCCCGCTCGTTGGCGTTGGACGCCAAGGGAAACATCTACGTGGCAGATTTTGAGAACAGCCGGGTTGTCGTATTGGACCCCACCGGGAAATTCGTCCGTGAGATCAAGGCGGGGAACAAAGTCACCGATATGGTGGTGGATAACTCGGGCCGCCTATTTGTTTCCTCGATGGATGGCAATTTCGTGAAGGTCTTTAATACGGACGGAAAATACCAAGGCCAATTAAAGACCCAAGGTTCGGACGTCTTCAGAAGCGTCAGTGGAATGGGAATGACCCCGGATGGAATCCTTCTTTTGACGGCCAATGACCAAGTGACCATGGTCCGGGTTCCTTAAAACTTAATTAAAACCTCGGGGAGCAAGTCTTGAGCGGGCTTTATTACAAGGCGGATTGCCGCCACTTCACCGGGGAAAAACCCTGCGCTCCCCACAAGGCTGAGGGAGTCGTTTGCAAGAATTGCTCCCGGTACGATCCGGTAAGCGAACGTATCCTCATCATCAAACTGGACGCGGCGGGTGACGTCCTCCGGTCCACTTCCATTCTTCCGGCTTTCAAGAAAAATAATCCAGGTCTTTCCATCTGGTGGGTCACGGAAAATTCCTCCAAGCCTCTTTTGGAAAAGAATCCTTACGTCGACGTTCTTTTAGGCATCGATCCTTCCCTGCCGGGACTTCTCGGCGGGACCTCCTTTGGCCGGGCTTTCAACTTTGATATGAGCCGCAAGGCTGCCGCTATCCTTCAGGAAGCCAACTCGCCCGTCAAAAAAGGGTTTGGCCTCTCGAAGGAAGGCGTGGTGATACCCCTGGAAACCTCCTCCGAACAATGGTTCGAGATGGGAATTTTCGACACAGTCAAGCGGGCCAACCAAAGGACTTACCAGGATCACCTTTTCCAATTGGGCGGCCTGAGTTACGCGGGTGAAAAGCCCCAATTGATTCTCACGCCTAAGGAAACCGCCTGGGCGGACCAGTTCGCGAAAAAAAATAAGCTCTCCAAGTTCAACAAAATCGTCGGCCTCAATATCGGTTCGGGCGGCCGATGGCCCATGAAGCGCTGGCGCCTGGACGGGTTTACCTGGCTGGCCAAGCAGCTGAAAAAAAAATATCCCAAGGTGGGTGTCCTACTTTACGGCGGTCCGGAGGAAAGGGAATTGATGCCGGCCCTAACAAGAAAGCTCAAGGGAGCTTGCCTGGCCACGGGCACAGAAAACACCCTGCGCCAATTCGCGTCCTTGGTGGGTTTGACCGACGTGCTGGTGACGGGGGACACCCTGGCCTTGCACGTGGGGGTGGCCCTCAATAAAAGGTTGGTAGCTTATTTTGGTCCGACCTCGGATACGGAAATCGACATCTACGGCAGAGGCGAGAAGGTTCTGCCAACGTCGCCCTGCCATTGTTATTACCAAAACCAATGCACCCAGAAAGTTTCCTGTATGGACAACCTCAAGGAAATGGACATGATGGCGGCGGTTGAAAGACAATTGAAACTAAGTTGAAAACCTTCATCATGGTGCCCACTTACAACGAACGGGCCAACATCACTAACCTCATCAAATCCATCCACAAGAGCGCGCCGAGCGCGCAGGTTTTAATCGTGGACGATTCCTCCCCTGACGGGACTTTTAAGGAAGTCCAAGAGTTAATGAAAAAGGACAAGCGGCTTCACCTCCTGCTAAGGGACCGTTCCATTAAAGGCAGGGGTTGGGCTGGCCGGGATGGTTTTGTGAAGGCCCTGGCTATGGGAGCTAACTTGGTCGTTGAAATGGACGGGGACTTGTCACATCAACCCAAATTTATTCCTGCGTTGGTTGCTCCCCTCCTGAAGGGTGAGGCTGACGTGGTCATTGGGAGTCGCTATGTCCCGGGCGGAAAGGACATGGACCGGCCTTTTCATAGGCAACTTACTAGCAATTTGGCTAAACTTTATTTAAAGCTGGTTTTGAGTTTAAGGGCAGCCGACCCCACTTCGGGTTTCAGGGCCTTTACAAAAACCACCCTCCAAACCATCCGAGTTGAAACCTTGAAAGCCCGGGACCCTTTCACGGTTTCCGAAATTTTATTCCGCTGTTATCGCTTGGGCCTAAGGGTGAAAGAAGTACCCATTGAGTTTGTGGACCGAACCCAAGGAACCTCGAAATTAGCCCTGCCGACCCTTTTAAAGTACCTGGGCAAGGCGCTTTTATTAAGGCTTGGCCTGGGTTTCGAATAAAGAGGGCATGGGTAGATGTTATTCTTTATGTTAAAATTCCTCGAATTAAGAAATGATTCCAAAAGCGGAATTTTTGGGTTCTTCAATCGATTCAAAAGGCAAAAACTCCATCATGTTAAAAATGGGCATCATTGGTTACGGATACTGGGGTCCCAATCTTGTCCGTAATTTCCAGGAAACGTCCGACGCTCTGGTCTTGATGGTGGCCGATTTGAAGGCCGAGAATTTGGCTAAAGTCCAGAAACGTTATCCCGCCATTCAAACCACTTCCCGGGTTGAGGATGTCTTTAACAACCCGGCCATTGAAGCCGTCGCCATCGCCACGCCCGTTCTCACCCACTATGACCTTGGCTTGAGGGCCTTACGGGCGGGTAAGCATGTTTTCATGGAAAAACCCTTGGCCTCCAGCACGGCGCAGGCCATGGAACTTATTGAAGAGGCCGAAAAGCGCAAGCGGGTTCTTTTTGTGGATCACACTTTCATCTATACCGGCGCGGTTCTGAAGATAAAGGAATTAATCGAAACCGGACGGCTTGGGAAAATTTATTATTACGATTCGGTTCGAATTAACCTGGGCCTCTTCCAGCACGACGTGAACGTGATGTGGGACCTGGCCGTGCACGACCTTTCCATCATGGATTTCGTTTTGGACAAGAGGCCCACCATGGTCGCGGCCACGGGAATCTCCAATATTGCGGGAGAGCCTGAAAATATCGCCTATCTCACTTGTTTTTTCGAGGACAGCCTGATCGCCCATATTCACGCCAACTGGCTGGCCCCGGTCAAGATGCGCAAAACATTAATTGGCGGCGACAAGCAAATGATTGTTTACGACGACGTGGAGGTTACCGAGAAGGTGAAGGTTTACGATAAGGGCGTGGTTTTCAACGACAAGCCCGAGGGAATTTACCGCCTCATGGTGGATTACCGGACTGGCGATATTTGGGCCCCCCATCTGGACATGACCGAGGCCCTTCAGCGGGAAGCCAACCTTTTTATCAATTGCGTCCAAAAGGGGGAGAAGGCACCCTCTGACGGTAAGGCGGGGTTGAGAATCGTCCATATCCTCGAAGCGGCCACCCAATCCCTGGCCCAAAAGGGTAAACCCATCGAACTCGATTGGAAAAAGTACGGTGTCTGACATTCAATGATGGGGCGCTATTATTATTTCGAACGGGCCAAGTACAAAAGCTCAGAGCCTGTGAGGGTGTAGGTATACCGCTTCCATTCCCAAGGGCCCGGATAGGCTTCCTGAAAAAGAGCCAGCAGTTCTTTTTGGGAGCGCATATAGTCCCCCCGATCCAACCGACGGATAATCCGAGCTGTGAGACGGCTCCAACCCCGAACCGGCCAAACATCCTCGAGGACAATATTTTTTCCCCCTTCTCGGATGCACCGAAACATCTCACCAATGGCCTTTCTCAAAGCCTCGTCGGGCAGGTTGTGAAGAAAGCCAACGGCGGGAACCTCGTCATAGGAGCCGTTCTCGAAGGGAAGATGATCTACCGAAGCCAAGAAGCCCAGGCGGTTCATTGAGGCGGGAGGGCGGAAAACCAATTTTGGGTCCTGGTCCAGGAACCCGCCGGTGTATTTCCGAACAAATGACTCGTTAATATCTACCCCCGTCAACAAGCCGCCTAAATTCCGGACAATTCCTTTCCGAATTTCCTGATAAACCGCATAAGGTTTTCGGGATTGTTTCAATCCATCTTAGTTGTGCTCGGTAATTCAGCGCAAAATTCAAGTATTAAGTTGCAATGCTGAAAAAGGACTTATAATAGCCTCCGATGACGGACTGACAAAATCAACCTGGAATCCATATCTTGGCGCGAACTATCAAAAAAACCGTCAAATCAGGCGGGCGGGGAAAAGGGATTAAAAATATTTCCACCCTCGCGCCCCAAGGGGCCAGCCAGGGAAGGGATGGACTGAGGCAATTATTATTTTGGTTTCTGGGTGGTTTGACCGGAATGGCTGCGGTATGGTTCCTGTTCAACCATAACCTAGCCTCGCCAAATTGGGTCCCGGGTTTGTTCTTCACCGTTGTCGCCCTGGGGTTCTGGGTCAAGGCCTGTCCCGATATTCATCCGGTACTGGAACAAGGGGAAACCGGACCCCAAAAGTCCCCCGAAAAATCCCAGCCCCCTTTGCCCCTCCCTTTGACCCTCCTCGTCGTCTTGTGCCTAGCCCTGGGTGGTTTTCTCTTTTATTCCAACCATCTTTACCTGGGAGCTTTGCCGATGCTGTTCCTATGGGGCCTGCTCATTTGGCGACGAAAGGATGTCACCTGGATAGAACAAAAACCGTCGTCCTCCCAAGAATGGATCGGGGTTTGCCTGGTGGTGGGTGTTGCCGCGCTTTTGCGCTTCCCGTTCCTGGATAAAAATTACTTTGGCCTCCAGATTGACGAGGCCATGGCCTGGTGGAACGCCTTGGTGGCTTCGCTTCATCCCGGTTCGCCCTTTACCTTGGTGGGCTACGGAACCGCGCCTTTTATCACGGCGGTTTTCTTCAAACTTTTCGGGATCAACATCATTTCAGCGCATGCCTCGACCTGCCTGATGGCGGTTGTGGCGGCCTATTTCTTTTTTCGTTGGTGCCGGCTACATTTCGGTTTTTACAGCTCGCTGATGGCCTCCCTTCTGTTCACCGTTTCCTGGTGGAATCTTTTTTTCAGTTTTTCGGGAATACCCAATATCTTTCTATTAACCTTCGAGACGGGCGCGATCTATTTTTTGGACAAGGGTTTCCAAGGCGGGGCCAAGAAGGATTTTGCCCTTTCGGGCTTTTTCTTCGGCCTGTCTGCCCTTACCTATTGGGGAGGACGGCTCTTCCCCGTCATATCGGCCGTGGCTGTCATTGGAATGATGGTTTTGGAAGGCCGAAAGTTCATTCAGGCTTACGGCCGGGCCCTGTTAATAACGCTTTTTCTGTTCCTAACCGTCGTGGGAGCCTTCCTGGTCTTTTGGTACATTTCTCCCTCGGACGTCATTTGGAGCCGTTACAAGGAATTGAGCATCATGAACGTCATCCGTAAGACCCATGACGTTTTTCTGCCCGTCAGGACGACTTTTTGGACGGTGGTTGGGTATTTTTGCCCGGGGGCTGACGTGATCGACGAGCGGTTTTGCAGTCCTGGCAAAGGCCTGCTCGACGGTTTTTCGGCCATTTTCTTCCTGTTCGGCCTCTTGCTTTGCACTGTCAATTGGAAAAGAAGGGTCGTGTTCCTGGTGGTTGGGGGTTACGCCTTGGGGATAGCCGCCAACGCCTTGGCCGCCCAAAACCTCCCGGCCTGCCAAAATTACATTAACCCCTGCCGTTCCTTTGTTATTTTGCCTTACCTTTTCTTCTTCATTGCCAGGGGCCTGGATTGGTTCCTCGCTCAAGCCCTCCGATTCAAAGCGGTCTTGTACCGTTCGGTTGGGGTCTTCCTGCTGTCCGCCGGTCTTTTTTTCGCTGTTTATGAAAATCTTGGGATTTATTTTTACAGGTTCGGGAACAATCAATTTAATTGGGGCGACTTGGGATTCGACCACCTGGAGATCGGTGAAGAGTTGTCGAAATATTATCCAAAAGACCACATTTTATTGTTTTGCGCTTATGACAGTAACCCGATTCGATTCCTTTACTTTGAAAAGCTAAAATATACTTCCCTGGCGACGCTGGATATTCCCTTGAAGTTCCAGGTTGACAAGGATGTTGCCATATTTTTCCCACCCTCCATTTTGGATAACCAGCGCGAAAAACTGAACAAGCTTTATCCTGGAGCCAAATGGGTCGCTTTGCGGAACCCCTGGGGCCAGGAATTTTTCGACGTGGTTGAAGTCCCCAAGGCTGAAGTGGTTAAAGCCCAAAAGGGCATGGTACTGCTCCCATTGATACCGTGATCCGGTTCAATCTTTATTATTTTTGATGTCTTCGCGCTGAGGGGGGATCCGCCAGCCGAGGCGGGCAAACCAAATTAAACAAGACCGAAGTCCCGCAACGGGAGGCTGCCTTTTCGCCAATTGCGCTCAAAAAGGTGGGAAATCCCCCTCTGACGGGAAGGCGGGGTTAAGGATTGTTCATATTCTCGAAACGGCGACCTAATCCCTTGCCCAAAAGAGGCACCCAGTGGAACTGGATTGGAAGGAATACGGTTTTTTATGATCCAGGGTCCGGCAGGATTCGGCACTTCGCGGTGTTGGAGATTTTTGTTGGAGATTTTTAAGGAAAATTCTTAAAGTTCTTGGCGCAACGGTTTATAATTCGGCATTAATTTTCGAAAAGATCAGGATATTTTCAGGAGCGGATAGAAATGCCGGCAAAACGGAAGACCCTCAAGCCCAGTAAAACCAATAAGAAGGTCCGGGCCCCCCGCCCTAAGCCTCCTGGTTTCATGGCGGTTCCGGAAATTTCCGTTCCCGCGCATCTTAACCGGGATAAGTTTTATTATTTGTTAACGGCTTGGGCAATCGTAATGATTGGTTTTTTTTCCTTGCCCAACTACCGCCAATTGCTTCCTGAAGGATACCCCTTTGGCAACGTTCCCACCCGGTGGTTTTTATTGGCGGGATTGGGCGCCATGGCTGTTCTTTGGCGCATGGTTCCGGTTACCCGGGAAGACTCGTTGGATTTTTCCCCGCTAACAGCCCGAGTTTGGTTCTGGGTTTTATTAGGCCTGGGTGCGGCGATGAGGTTGTACCGGCCAGAAGAACCCGCCAACTTTTTTTGGGACGACCATTATGTCGTGGTTTCGGACATTCGCAGCATCGTGGATTTTCACAACCATCCCCTTTTATTTCCATTCGGCTGGCGCGAACCCCTTTATCCTTATTTTTCCGCTTTGTTATGGGAGTTTCTGCCTCACTCGACGGGAGTTTTCGTCATTCGGCTCAGCTCCACACTTATTGACCTGACCACGCTTTGGATTTTTTACCTCATCGGCAAGGAAATCGGAGGACGCCGGATGGGAATCCTGCTGATGGCCATGGGAGCCATCAGCAAGGAAATGATCATGATTTGCAAGTTCGGATATGGTTCAGGCACGACCGTACTGGGTTGCGCCCTCACCTTTCTTTTTTTCCTCCGAGTCCTCAAGAAGCCGGATTGGATCCATTTCCTGGAGTGGGGAACCGCCTTAGGTTTTGGAGCTTATTCTTACGTACCCTTCCGGGTTTGGACGCCGGTCATCCTGGGATGCATGTGGTTATGGGTTTTCAGCGATTCTCGGGAGAGAGTCTGGAACTTTTTCCGGGTCATCTTGGGTCCGGGTCTCATGGCGGCTTGGGCCTTTCTTTTCTTTTACAAGAATATGTTCCTCCCTGAAAAAAATGGAACGGTGATTTTCCTAACCAGCCCCCTGGCCTTGACATTGGTGGCCGCGCTTTTAGCCGTCAGTTATGGAAGGGTTTTTCTGGAAAACCGAGAAAAGGGGCCAACTAAACTTTTGGGGTGGGCCACCGGGGCCCTAGCCACAGCCCTTGTCATGACGCCCTTATATCTCCATCCCCATTATTCGGAACACGTCGCGGATATTTTCACGGCCTTCGCCGGCAGCGCCAAAAATCCTGGCGCGGGCGGAGGGCCCCTGGGTTATTTATGGGGTCATTTCATCATGGGGCATTATTTCATGTTCGGCAAATTCGACGATGTGGGCCGGTTACCCGCCGCCGGTGACTCATGGTTTGATTATTACGCGGCTGTTTGCGGGCTCCTGGGCTTGGCTTATTTCGCCGCCCGTCCCACCTGGCTCAAGGCCTTTGTCCTGCTCCTATATCTCGTGGGAATGGTGCCCTATATTTTTACCTTTAACCCCCACCCGTTCCGGTTGGAAGCCATTGTCTTGCCGGTCCTGTTGACCGGAGCCTGGGGACTAAACCGGCTGTGGCTGGCTTATCTCCAAACGGGCCCGACTAAAGGTGGGAACATGGCCTGCGCCGCCTTCCTTCTTTTCTTTTGCGGCTGGGAAGTGGACCGGAATTCCAAACTTCTAGCCGAGTGGATGGCCCAGAAGGGGCCCGATTCGGTGGCGGCCGCAGCTGTGGAGGAACAATGGCCTGCCCATCGGGTTTATTTGCGGCCTTTCCGCCCTGTTTTTTACACCGCTTCCCAGGATATTCTCTGTGATAACAAGGATATCTACCGGATGAACGACTCAAATATCATTGAAATAGCCCCTGGGGAAAAAGGAAAGGACTTGGTGGTGATGGTGTCCGGAAAGGATTTAGACATCCAGAAAAAAATGGAAACAGCCTTTCCCGGTCTTCCCTGGTTCAAACGCTATATTTATTGGGAGGATCAAATAGGCGTACCTTTTCTCAAAGGGATGATCGTTCCCTTTGACCGGCTGGAAAAAAATGACAACGGCTTATTTACGCTTCAATTCGCCTCGCCGACTTTATGGCACCGTTGTTTTTATGGCCGTTACGGAATGGGTCGCGGACTCATCCTACATAACGACTTGGCGAACCATTGGAATGATTCGCTACCGGTGACCAAGCCCGAGCCTTACGAATGGGACCATGCTACGGCCAGTGTGGAGGGAGTATGGAATGTCGCTAGCGAGGGGGAGTATGTTTTATCCCTTTCTTCCGGCAACGCCTTGTGGCTTTTCATTGACGGGAAAAAAGTCATCAACCTTTTCCCGGGGGACAATTTCAACGATAAAACCCGGAAGGTCTTCCTAAAAGCGGGTCCCCACCAAGTGAAAATGTTGAACTGTTTCAGCAGTGAACTCCGTTTTACTACCGTTTACATTAGCCGACCTGGTCAAGCTTCCAAAGAACCTTTGGATGACTTGGTCTCCCGCACGGCTCCGCGCTGAGGCATAATTTTTAAAAATTTTTTATGGAAGGTTTACTTATCTGACAGTTTGATAGGTTAGAAGTCATTTAATAAATTGGTTTTTCCGCTTTTTCCCCTCTCCGTCGAGGGGAGAGGGCCGGTGTGAGGGTGGGGGATATGCCGTGTTTTTCACACCCCTCATCCTACCCATCTCCCGAAAAGCTCTCATAGGGAAGAACCCCTATGTACCCTCAAAACCAAAGCCAGGGGGCGAGGGTCATGGGATTTATGAAATGACTTCTAGTGAAGTTGAGTTTGGACCGTGGTTTTTTTGAAGCGATGGGCCAAGTTGAAATCCGATTTATATTTGAGGTAAATATGAGTCCCGCCAAAAAAAAGAGGAAATTGTCCCCCAAGAAAACCGCTTCGGCTCCCCGCCGGAAAGGGGGAAAGGGCCCGGATTTAAAGATCGAAACCCCGGCTCCCGCGCCGGAGCGTAAAAGCCTTTGGGCCGTCTATAGCCTTCTGGGATCTCTGGCCCTAGCCGTGGCGGGTCTTTTTTCCTTGCCCAACTACCATATTCTTTTGACGCCGGGCGGCATCCTAGACCATTGGCTGGTCCATCCATCCCTATTATTGGTTGGCTTCATAGGGTTGTTCCTGCTCTTTCGGACTTTTCCCGATTTTTCGGACCAGCCGGAGGATATTCCCCTGGGATGGGTTTATATTTGGTTTTCCCTTTTTTCCGGCCTTTGTTTTTTCAGCCGCTTCTATCACCCGGAAGAAGCCCCGCCTTATTTTTTCGTCGACCAACTCATGGTGACGGGCGACATCCGAAGCGCAATGGATTTTCACCAATATTCCCTGATCTTTCCCTATGGCTCACCCCAGCCTTTCGCCCGTTACCTCACTGTGGTCCTTTGGGATATTTTCCCGAAGGCCTCGGGCCTTTGGATCACCAGGTTAAGCTCAACTTTTATCGACATCGGGGTCCTTTGGTCCCTTTATGTCCTGGGGCGCGGCATTAACGGTCGGCGAACAGGGCTTATCATGATGTCCTTTTGGGCCCTTTCGATGCCTGGGACCATCTGGGCCTACTCCGGATATGGGGCGAGTTCGGTTATTTTAGCTTGCGCCCTTACCTTGCTGGTTTTTTGCCAATTGGTCCAAAAACCATCCATGGCAAATTTTATTATTTGGGGAATCCTCTTGGCCTTCGGGGATTATACCTATGCTCCCTTCCGTCTTTGGACCCCGACCCTGATTACTCTCATCCTGCTTTGGATTTATTCCAACCCCAAGGAAAGACCTAAGGGAGGCGCGCCTTTGCTTCTATCAGTCGGAATTTGGATTTTCTGGCTTTATCTGTTTGTCTATACAAATAAATTTCTTCCCCCGGGTCCTTGGACCAGCCTATTGGTAAAACCCTGGTTTCTAGGAGCGGCGCTCATCGTCTTGCTGGCCGCTTATCTTAAGAGCATGTCTAAAATAGGTGAAAGTGAAGGGAACCGGAAAATTTTTGGCTGGGCCACGGGCGTATTGGTGACGGGGATTTTGATGTGGCCTTTGATGTTCCATCCCCTCTATTCCGACTACATGGCCAACCGTTCGGTATTCCTGCTGGGCGACAATTCCTCGAAACTGTTGTCCGTATTTAAGGAAATTTGGCCAAATGTCACTTACGCCTTTCACGTGATTTTCTCCACCTCTGAGCCGGATTTTTCCCGCTATCCGATCCCCGGTCATTCCTTTTTTGAGGTTTTTCCGCAAATGGCCATGGTGGTGGGACTGGCTTATTTCCTCGCAATACCTTCTTGGCGCAAGAACTTTCTCATTCTCATGATTCTGGTTGGAACACTCCCTTTTATTTTAAGCCAGAGGCCGCACACCGGAAGGTTATTTGGTGCGGTCGCCCCCCTTTTCCTGATGGGCGCCTGGGGACTGGATGCTTTTTGGGGAATTTTCACCCGTGAAATGAAAAATGGAGTTTGGCGGACAGCGGCGCTCCTGTTGCTTTTTGGTTTTTGGGCTTGGGACGCGAAAACCGGTATCGTCCTGGGCCGGGGATGGATGACCTACCGGACCACCAATGACGCCGTTATTGGGGCGCAATTGGAAAAGGATTGGAAGCAATACCGGGTGATCCTCGCCCGTCACGATTCAAATTTTTTCCAACCCCAATTTACTATGCTATGCGACCAAAGGGACGCCTGGCTTTTAAACGATCCCAACCCAATTTATTTGGGACCGGGGGAAAAGAGCAAGGACATTGTTTTGTACGTGTACGGCGGGGATGAACCCACAGCCAAAAGGGTCCGGGAGGAATTCCCCATGGCTCAATGGACGGATGTTCCCAGCCTCAACGGCCCCAATTTTTTGCATAGGATATTCATTCCTTTTGACAGTTTGGGAGAAGTTCCAGGTAAGTTACTTTATGTTCAAAGGATACCGCGTGAATATTGGCGGAGGAGATTTTATTGGGCCGATTATCCCTATGGTATTGCGAGGGGAATGGTGTGGTGGGAGGACTCGGTGCCCGCGTTCAACGCGGCTTTTCCGCCGGGGATCGACGCCCATGTTAGCGCCGAAGCAGACGGGGAATTGATGGTTCGAGTTGATGGAGAATATTGTTTTTCGGCCAGCCAGACTTTGGATGTCATTTTTTTATCCATTGACGGCAAGAATATTTTAAACCAAAGGGGCGGCCTTCCAGCCAAGGCAAAAGTATTTCTGAAAGCCGGGGACCACCCAGTGGTTTACAAGACTGCCTTCCGATCCAGGTATAATTTCACGGATATTCTTGTGACACCCCCCAACGGCGACAAAGAGTGGAATTTGGGCACCGCCCGTTAAGCCGTTGATCGCTCTCGAAAAGTTTTTCGTAAAACGCTGCCGGCTCTCATCCGCTTAAGATTCTTTCACTTTATAATCTTTTATCCCCTGTCTTTTCGGCTTTGGATTAAAGTCTTTGTTTCCCATCTAAAAGGATGGTAAAGTCAATCACGCCCGTCAGTTTTTTATCTTTTCTTTAGGCCGTTCGATCTAGTAATGATTTCATTGAGGTAATAATGGGTCCCGCCAAAAAAAAGAGAGCATCCTCCGCGAAGAAGGTTATGCGGGGCATAAGACCAAAGGAAAAAGGGAATAAAAGACCCGAAATTGGGGTGCCAAATGTGGCGGTTCCGTTATTATTAGAAAAGTCTTCCAGAGGAGCCTATCTTCTCTTGGGAGCTTTGGCTTTAACGGTAGTAGGGTTTTATTCACTCCCGAATTACCATCTTCTTTTGCCGCCGGATAGTTTCTTAGCCCGTCTATTGACGCATCCATCACTCTTGTTTTTGGGTTTTGCTGGATTAGTCGCCGCTTTCCACTATTTACCTAAGGAAACGGACCGTTCTGAGATGCCTCGGTGGTTGGCCTACCTTTGGTTCGCTTTCTTTTTTGGCCTTTGCTTTTTCAGCCGCTTTTACCGGCCGGAAGAATCCTCGCCCTTTTTTTGGGCGGACAATCTTATCACCACCGGTGATATTCGAAATATCATTGATTTTAAACAGCGTCCCTTGTTATTCCCTATTTCCTCCCGGCCTCCTTTTTTTTCCTACTTTACCGCGGCCCTCTGGGAAATATTTCCGAAGGCTTCAGGTGTCTGGATTACCCGATTGAGCTGCACACTCATGGATTTGGGGGTTATTTGGGGACTTTACCGTTTGGGAAGTGCTATTCGCGGGCGAAGGATGGGGCTGATCATGATGGCATTCGAGGCCCTTTCTAGGGCCGGTATGATCTGGCCTTATTATGGCTGCGGAATCAACTCGACCGTATTAGCTTGTGTCTGGGCGTTATTTTTCTTTTACCGGGTAATCCAAAAACCGACCTTGAAGCATTTTGCTTTTTGGGGGATTGCGCTTGCTTTCGGGGACTATTGTTATCCCATGTCCCGCCCTTGGACCCCGACGATGATCTCAATCGTCCTGATTTGGGTTCTTTTCGGTTCTAAAGAGAAGGTCAAGGGGGTATGGCCTTGGGTTTTAGCGGCGGGACTCTGGTTGTCCTGGGCCATTCTATTTTTTTACAAGAATAATTTTTTGCCCTTGAGCTCAGGGGCAGCTTTTATCGTCAGCCCTTGGTTCCTGGGAGCGGTAGCCGTGATCCTAGTGGCCGTCTATATCAAGACATGGATTGGAGCCAAAGAAAGTGAGGCCAATCGAAAGGTTTTTGGGTGGGCAACGGGCGCCGGTTTGACCGCCCTTTTGATGTCGCCCTTGTTGTTGCATCCCCTTTATTCTTCTTACTCAACCACCATCTCAATTTTCCACGAAAACGGAAAGCTTATATTGGGTTTGGCCACCCTTAAATTACTTTGGTTCAAGATTGTTTTTACCCTGGGGGCGGTTTTTACCGCCACCGATTTGACCGAAACGACCCATTGTCTTGGGCACTCCTTCTTTGAAAGTTTTTCAGAACTTGCCATGGTGGTTGGCCTGGCTTACTTCCTCTCTCGGCCCTCCGGTCGAAAAAGCTTTGTTCTTCTGATAGCGCTTGTTGGAATGGTTCCTTTCATTCTTTCTAACCAAGATCACACCGGACGGTTGCTGGGGGCGGTTGCGCCCTTGTACCTGTTGGGAGGATGGGGTTTGGACGCTTTTTGGGAACTTTTTTCCTTGAAGGCGAAAAGCGACATCCTTCGAAAGGTAGCTTTCTTGTTGCTGTTAAGCCTTTGGGCTTGGGACGCAAAATGGAGTTTTGACCTTTGTCAGAAATGGATGACAACTCAAACCAAGAATGACCCCATTATTGGCTCACAAGTAAACAAGGATTGGAAGCAATATAAGGTGATCCTTGCCCAACAACTTCCTGATTTCGTCGGACCGGCTTTTCCTATGCTTTGTGACCAAAAAGACGCATGGCGTTTGAACGATCCTAACCCTATTTACCTGGAGCCGGGTCAGAAGGAAAAGGACATCATTTTGTTGGTTTATGGTGGGGACAAAGCCACGCAGGAAAGGGTTCGAAAAGAATTTCCTCAGGCCGAGTGGACAGGGGTACCCAGCCTCAATGGCCCCAATTTTATGGAGAGGGTTTTAATTCCTTTTGCAAGTCTGGATGAAGTTCCGGGAAAGATTCTTTATGTACAACGGGTTCCCCATGAATATTGGCGGAGGCGCTTTTATATGGCGTATGGGTCCTATGGTATCGCAAGGGGAATGATTTGGTGGGATGACCGGGTTCCAACGGTTCAAGATCATATACCTTCCTTTGTGAATGAGAGTGTTACCGCCCAAGTGGATGGCCAATTAACCGTTCCCACCGATGGGGAATATAATTTTTTAATCAGTCAAGCCAAGGATGTTATCATCCTTTTGATTGATGGGAAGCAAAGGATGCACTTGTGGTCTGGTTTGTCAGCCAAGGAAAATATTTATCTTAAAGCAGGGGTCCATCAGGTGACCTTAAAGACGGCTTTTCGGCACACCTTTACATTTACGGATGTTTTGGTGACGCCCCCCGCGGGAAGCGGGGGACAATGGGTTTTGGGCCAACCTCCCGTGGAAAGTAAGCACCAGTAATGGCATAATGCGGGCGGCGAGGAAACTTATTAACTTTATGGTTTTATTTAGTCTGGTTTTTCCTGGTTTAATACCAAAAATGGAGGCTTTATGGCTCGTCGTTCATCAAAAAAAGTATCTTCGAAGCAACGAAGTGCTGCCCCGAAGGCTGTCATTGCCCCGCCTCCCGCAAGTTCTTCCGTTAACGGTTCTGGAAGCGGCTCTTTTAAGAAATTTTTCATCCTAGTTCTTATTATTCTCGGGGTTTTGTACGGCCCCAGTCTATTTAAAACCGGCGTGCACTCAAAGCCAAAGGATTTTCCGCTGGAAAAAGTTGCCCAATTCAGCCTTAATCCTTCCCCGGGTAAAACTTTTTTTGTAACAGCTGTCGCCGCAATCGGCCCCAACCTGCTTGCCGTCACCGATTCTCCGGGTTGCCAGGTCCTAGAGTACGATTTTAAAGGCAAGCTCATCCGGAAATGGGGGGGAAAGTCTGGCAAGGCCCCCAATGAGTTTAATGAACCCTCCGGAATTACCAGCGATCGCAAGGGAAACCTTTATGTCTTGGACACTTGGAATGGCGCGATTAAAGTTTTTGACGTAAACGGGAAACTCAAGAAAGTCCTGGACCTGGCCCATTTCGGTTTTTTTTACGGGCCCCGATACGTTGGATGGGGTGGGGACTGCCTCATGATTCCTAACGGGGGGAACTTTCACCTGGTTCGCTTATCTTTCGCGGGGGATCTTTTAAGCACGTGGGCGGGTAAGGATGAAATTGGAAACGTGGGTGGGGCCATTGGCGACGGAAAGGGTCATTATTACGCTTGCGGCCTGATCAACGAAAAAGGCCGGATTCAAGTTTTTGATCAATTGGGACAGGTTCTCCGATCCACCAAAACAGAAGGATCTCCCTCTTTCCTGGCTTTGGATTCGAAAGAAAGGCTTTACGTTGGATGCGGCAATGATGTGAGGGTTTTTGACTCTGCCGGGAATTTATTGGGGGTCTTAACCGACGAAGCCGAGCCCGGAAAACTTGTCAATTTCAGCGGAATCGACATCACCTCGGACGATATGATCCTAACTTGCGGGGGCGATAACGTGACGATTTACAAAATTCCGGGACAAAAATAAAAACGCCACAAGAGTATTTTTTAATTAATGTTAACGTTCTGTCTATTTAATCGACTGGATGGCTTCCATAATGCCTTCGAAAAGAAAAAACAAGCCTTCGCGCGGTAAAAAAAAGGTTGTTGCTCGATCCGCTGAAAGTGCCCAACCTTTTTCCGAGTCCCCTGCCAATCCCCCAAAACCCGGGCTGGCTATTTCTCCCTCGGGCTGGACCTTGGTTTTGTTGACCATTGCCGTGCTTTTGTGGTTCTATTGCTCGGCGAGTCATTATCCCCAAGCCGAAAAGGTTTTCTTGGCGATCGCTATCCTCATCGGCGCGTCTTATTTTCTAAATTTGAGCAACTTAAGATACACATTATTTTTGGTTGGATTGGGATGGGTGTTGGTGGTTTTTGCCTTAGGAACCAATCCTAACTTTAGCCAGTTTTTCTCGTTTTGGCCCGGCCACCAAATCCCCAATCCTTTGATGACTTTCGCGTTGGGGTCGGGTTTACTCATCGCCTTTTGGAGATTTTTCCCACCCGTGGATCCCTCCCAGGACATTTCGAAAGGTTGGGCGCGGGTCTGGTTTTGGATCATTATGGCGGTGGCGTTTTATTTTCGGATGTATAAGGCCCATGAGGCGGCTGGAATTTATTGGGACGATTGTGTTGTAAGCGCCATTGACGCGAGGAGTATTCTCGAATTTCATGAGCGGCCTTTTCTCATGCCGATCGCGAACCGGGAGCCTTTTTATTGTTATTTCCTCGCCGCATTATGGTCGTTCATGCCGAACGCCTACGCGGTTTTTGTCCACAGGTTGGGAGGCGCGATCATTGACCTCGCGGCGGTATGGTTCTTTTACCTGGTAGGAAAGGAAGTGGGTGGGCGACGGGTCGGCCTGGTGGCGGCGGCCCTTGGGGCGGTCAGTAAGCCCATGATCATCGCCAGTGTTACCGGAAATGCCCATGTCACGGGTCCCATGGCCGTGGCGTTGGTTTTGTTCACCACCGTTAGGTTATTCAAGAATCCCGATTGGAAGCAATTTGTTTTTTGGGGACTCGCCCTAGGTTTCGCGCCCTACAATTACACCTCCGTTCGCCCCTGGCTTCTTTTCATCGTGACAGCGGTTTTTCTTTGGATTTGGTTTGGCCAACGAAAAGAGGGAAGGGGGAAATGGGATATTTTGTTGGGCTGGGGAACTCTCCTGGCCTGGGCCTTCTGCTTTTTGCTGGTAAATAATTTCCTCCCTAAGCAAAGCTTCTGGGTGTCCTTTTTAAGCCGCGGCTGGGTGGGTATCGCTGTCATCGCAGTCCTCTTGTTTTTCTTTTTCAAGTCGCTTTCCGAACCCCGCTCCTCCCTGGTTCCCCGGTTTTTCGCCGGCGTATCTTTAGCGGCTTTGGCGGTTTATCCCATTGCCATTCAGCCGTTGATCGCGGTTCATGCCTCCGGACTCTCCATCTTTCACAGCCACGACAGCAGCCTGGCTGTCCACTTTGGCCTCGACTCCTTCAAGCTTTTGGTGGAAAAACTGGCCGACACCCTTCGCACGGTCTTTATCGGTGGAGAGGATCGCGGGGACATGAACCTGGCCGGCGACGCCTTTTTTGATTACCACATGATCCCCATACTTGTCCTTGGGTTGGTGTCGTTTTTGGTTCGGCCAAACTGGATGACGGGGTTCTTTCTCATCGCCGGGCTCGTGGGAATTTCCCCCCACGTCCTTTCAATTGACCCGCACAGCGGAAAATTGATTTGCTGTGTCGCCCCGCTGGCTGTTTTGGGGGGCATGGGGGTCCAGCAGGTTTATTCGGCGTTCAAAACAGCCACATCCGGAAGCCTAACCAGGTTTTTGGCGGTGCCGGTCCTGGCCGCTTATTTCGCCTGGGCGATTTGGGGAACTTCCGGCAAAACTATTGATACTTTTTTCGTGGGGTGCAGGGTTGAAAAGACGGTTTCCCTTCAGATCAAGAAGTTTTCCCCAAGGGCCAAGGTGTTCATCGCCCCCTACCCCCTTTTCGTTTCTTCCGTTGTCCAAGCCGTGTTGGATCAGGGCTATGACGTTTATCTTCAGAAAGACAAGAATCCTATTTACTTGAATCCCGGGGAGAACCCCAAGGACGCAGTGGTTCTCATGTATATTGGCGATGACTTGAATAGAACCAAGATCGAAAAGCAATACAAAAATGTCCAATGGGATGTCATTAACCTGGATGGTTGGAAAGACATCCGGCCGACTTTCCGCAGAGCCATCATTCCGGCTTCGGAGATCACGGATAAGGCTGACCAAATGTTTTATTTTCAGAGGGTTCCCGCCGATTATTGGACCAGGGATTATTTGGTCGGCCGTTATATCTTGGGTTACGGTGTGATCGAGATGGAAGAAAGACTATCCAATCCCTTTGACCCTATCGCCTTTGGAATGGGTGGCCGCTTGGTAAACCTCAAGGGAAACATATACATTCCAACAACCGACCAAGTGGTTTTCAAGGTGAAGACCAACGATTTCGTTAAATTACGGGTGGATGGCCGGCAAATCATTTATTTGAATCCCTTTTGGCCCCCGGTGGCGGCCTCCGGAAAAATGAACCTGACCGCGGGGGTTCATCGGGTTGAATATGATATTTGGCTCCAGCATGACCAGTTCATTCCCCCAGTCATGGTGTCCATTGGCGGAGCCCTTGATGTTCCGTTGAGTTTCTTGGGACAAAACCCGGCCATATCCGCCGTTCATTGAGTAAAAAGTTTAAAATTTTTTTGAGGAATGGCGTGGTCCCCCGTGAAAAAAATCAAAAGTATGGTTAAGGAGAAAAGCGTCCGTCAATTCGACCAGGATGTTCGCGATAACAAAGGGTATGTTTACGCCAACACTGAAAAATTATCAAACCGCTATGCTAATCAATGTTTGCAGAATTCAATTAGGGAATTAATTGATTTAAAGGGAAAAAGGGTAGTGGACTTGGGGTCGGGGGATGGGACCTTTACACTGGAATTTCTTCAAGACGAGCCGGCCTATTTATTAGGCTTGGATGCCTCCCGGGCAGCTGTTCACCTTGCCAACCAAAAAGCCGGCCGGAATAAAAAAGTCCGGTTCAAAGTGCTTGATATTTATAAAGTGGGTTCTCTCCGCAAAAAATTCGACGTGGCTATACTGCGGGGAGTCTTGCACCATCTTTATGACCCCGAAAGAGCCATCTCGGCAATGACTAAAATTGCCCAGACTATCATTGTGGTGGAACCCAATGGATACAATCCAGTCTTAAAAATCTTGGAAAAGTTTTCCAAATATCATATTGAGCACGAGGAAAAGTCGTTCTTTCCACCCGTTTTGGACCAGTGGTTCGAGAAGCATGGGGGGAAGGTTGAGAAGTCCGGCTATCGCGGTTT
Source organism: candidate division FCPU426 bacterium (assembly GCA_003152075.1). Lineage (GTDB taxonomy): Bacteria > Oederibacteriota > Muellerivitia > Muellerivitales > Muellerivitaceae > PALSA-1180. The sequence goes on along the minus strand of PLZG01000113.1, from coordinate 5,161 downwards.
GGTCCCGTTTTTTTGTCCGGACTGGATGGCTATTTTATTGAAAACCATTGAACCTCTCGTGGAGAGACTTCCTCTTTTACGGGAGTTGACTTGCGCGGTTTATGTTTTCAAGGTGTCAGTCAAGTAAAGGGCTATTTTTTAAAGCCGATCACGGCCATGTTTCCCGCTGGGAGTGGAATGGGAAGATAACCGATTCCAATTATTTTAAGCAGTTTCATTAGGCTTGATTTAAATTTTCGAGGCAAGGGAAGTAATTTTAACCAATAATGCAACGGATAAGTGTTAAGAATTTTTCTAACTTCCACTTGGGTAAAACCGGCTTTTTCCATCATGGCTCTCGCGCTTTTGGGCGAAAAGAGCTGTAAATGCTCAATGTCGAAAATGGGTGATTTCATTCCCAGCAACCTAGCCGAGAGGGAAAGCCGGTTATGGCAAACAGCGAAAAAAGCCCCCTCTTTTTTCAAGATTTGGTACGCCCCCCGGCACATTTCCAACGGTTCATACAGATGCTCGAAAGTTTGGAAGCAAGTTACCAAGCTCAAACTATTTCTCTGATAGTACTTTGGCTTAAAAAAACCGTGTCGAATCAAGGGCCTTATGTCCGGCTTGGCGGCTTTTATCGGGGCTAAGGAAGGCTCCACTCCCTTGACTCCGGTAAAACCCATTCCCAGTAATTCCCCCAGGAAAGCTCCGTCGCCCGTGCCGATGTCCAGTGCTCCAACCGTATCGCAGATCTTTTGTTTGAGGGAAGGTAAAAAAAGCCCATAGGTGCGGGCGGCGTAACGGGCTTCCTCCGAACTGTCAAAAGCCGCTTCGTGATATGCGGTGGAAAGGGATTTGAGCGTTGGGATGGGATTGGCGTAGAGAAGCTCGCATTGGGGGCAGATAATTAGCCGGTAATGCATGAGCTCTGGGAATTTTCTGGAGGCAAAGGAATAATCATCCAACTGGCCCGGATCGAAGTTTTCTTCCGCGAAGACATCCGAATCTTTCCTTGAGGAGCAAACAGGACAGGCGCGTCCAAGCATTTTAATTTTCTTTTGCACGGCCGCCTCTCTTTTTACTTTTTTGAGGCCGTTCGGCGAAAACAGTAAACCCCAAACAGTCAACCGAGCCGGTTTTTCCCAGGGTGAGGTTGGCAAGGATGGCCGAGATTACCAGTGTGGGTAACGCCAACAAGCCGATGAGGCGGCATAAGCACTCGAAAAAATAGTTAGAACTTTTGGGGAAAATAAGGGAAAAGATAAATCCCATTATTTTATAACAAACAACGGTGAATTGGTTTCCGCGGGCGAAAATTCGAATAGAGGAAAAGCCAGCTTTTTTCAATAAACTATAAAGGCCAGCGGGCGTATAGCGCCAATAATCGTGGGCGATGAAATGCCACCGGGCCGCGAAGGGAACGGTCAATAAAAGGCGTCCGCCCGGTTTCAGGCAGCGAAAGGCTTCCTTCAGGAAGAACAGGGGATCAAGGATGTGCTCAAGGGTTTCCGTACAAAGGATAAAATCCGCCTTTTTGTCCGACAGGGGCCAAATTTTTCCCGAATAATAAAGGGTATCGGGGGCCTCGTAACCAAAATGAGCCTTGGAATCGACCGTATCAACTCCGATATACCGAACTTCCGGGGAAAACATGTGCCGGAAAGGTTGCATGCCGCACCCCATATCCAAAGCGGTTCCTTTAACCTTGGGCAGTTCCCCCGAAAGGTCTCTCCAAATGGTCCTGGCCTGTAAGTCCAGAAACCGGAAAAGCATGAGTCTTATTTTTTGAAAAATATTGGAATCGCGGGAATAAACGGGGGGCTTCCAGTGTTCCGTCTTAATGGATAAAAGATTCTGTCGTTGGCTTGAGCTGGAATTTGAGTCCACCCTTGACCCCTTTGGTTCGTTTGTTCCGTTATCCATTCTTCGAATCGGTGACCGACCGGATTTCTCCGTTCTTAACGATGCTTCGTCTGACGAAGTGGGGCCGTTGTTTCACTTCCTCGAAGATCTTAGCAATGTACTCACCCAAAATAGCGAGGGCGAACAAATTGATGGAACCGAATAGAATGATGGCGATCAAAACCGTGGTGGCACCTTTAGGGGCAAGGTCGGGCAGGAGCAAACGCAAGGTCACCTGTAAAGCCGCGATGGCAAAGCCGAATAGGAACAAAAGGGAACCGGCGAAACTTAAAATGGTCAGAGGAGTATAACTGTAAGACAAAATTCCCTTTTTGGCCCAGTCCAGGTTCTTGAAAAAGTTGTTGGTAGAACGCCCGAAGGCCCGCTCGGCCCGGGTGTAATCCACGCCGGTTTGCTTGAAACCGACATAAGCCCTCACGCCCCTCAAGAAGAAGTCCCGCTCGGGGAACTGCAGGATGGCCCGCACGACCCGCCGGTCAATCAGGGAAAAATCCCCCGCGTCCCGTGGGATGGGCATGTAAGAGAAGTATTGGAAGACCCTATAAAAAAGCTTGTAAGCCATTTGCATGTAAAAGGGCGCCTCCCGCTTGACCCTCCGCCCGTAAACCACGTCGTAGCCTTCCCGCCACTTTTCCAGGAATTGCTCAATGAGCTCGGGCGGGTCCTGCAGGTCCCCGTCCAAGAGGACGCAGGAATTTTTTGTGGAAATCTCGAGACCGCTTCGAAAGGCGGCCTGGGAGCCGAAGTTCCTCGAGTGGGAGATGCCCACCACCCGGCGATCCTTACGGGAAAGGTCGGCGATGAGGGCTTCGCTGTCGTCCGGGCTGTTGTCGTTGACGAATATGATCTCATAGTCGATTTTCATCTTGTCGAAGGTTTTTTTCAGGCGTTCGTACATGATCGGGATAGCCTGGTTGTCCTTGTAGCAGGCGATGACGGCGGAGACGCTGTGCTTGGTGTCCAACTCAAACTGCTTGGAGGATTTCCGGTATTTTTCCCGGTCCTCCAGGGCTTTGTACCATTCCATGGTGGCAGAGAGCCCATTCAGGAAGGAAGTATGAGCTTCCCAGCCCAAGGCGTCCCTAGATTTCTTCGTGTTGGCGAACCAGTCACTCACGTCCCATTTGCGGTTTGGCATGGTGTTGAAAGCGGGGGACTCCTTGATTCCGAAAACCTTCCCGGCGGTTTGGGCGATTTCCTTAATAGTCGTTTTCTTGCCGCTCCCGATATTGAAGGAATCACCATATTGGCCGGGTTTCAGGTTGAGGGAAGTGTCAAAAAAAGCCTCGTTGACATCATCGATATAAACGAAATCCCTGGAGATGTCGGGATTCACGAACTCGGGATATTTGCCCTCAACACCATGGCTGACAACCTTGGGAATCAGGCGGGACGAATCCTCGAGGGGGCCGTATACCGAATAAAGCCGCAGGTTCGCACCGGGAAACTGCTTTTTTTTACCATAGAAAGAAATAAGATTGGCCACGGCCACCTTGGAAACGGCGTAGTCGCTGTTGGGAGAGGGTAAGTCGGACTCGTGGGGGCCGGAAGCATTGTCCCCGTACTCGGAGGAACTGCCAGCGTGGACATAAGAAGAAATGCCCTTGGGCTCCAGCCTGCTCAACAGTTTCTCGGTCAGGTTGAAATTGGTCCGGTAAATAAGGGCGCTCTCGGTCTCAAAAGAATAGGCGCCGAAGGCGACGCAATTAAAGACGGTCTTGGGCTGAACGGTTTCTAGAAGGTAATCCAAATTCGCGTCCACCAACAAGTCCGTTTGGATCAGGCTGGGGGAAGGCAGGCCTTCCAACCGCCAGGCGGGTGAATGGAAATAGGTTCCAAAACAATCCGAACGAACCTTCAGGATTGTCCTTAATAAATTGGCCCCAATAAATCCGCTGGCGCCCAACACCAGGATTGGCCCCTGTAGTTTTTTTATCTTTTCCTCCATGGTCGCCATTAGCCTATTTCTTTCATAATGTTCTCGGCGGACAAACCACATTCCTTGCGGTGAAAGTCCTGGGAACCGTAATAACCCGTCAGGTAACCTTGGGCGCAAAAGTGGGAAAAACGTTTAGGGCTTTCCCCCCTTAGTAAAAGGCAGCGGCTCATCATCTCGCCCACCCCACCATGGGCCACATGTTCTTCCACCACGACCAAATGACCGGTTTTTTTGACATCTTTTAAAAAATCCTCGGGAATTGTCGCCGCGTCAAAGGGCAATTCGGTCAAGACCCAGGTGTTAGGTCTTTTGGCGTCTGGTAAATTCTTGAAAGCTCCTAAAAGTCCCCCCGCCAGGGGACCCGTGATTAAGACCGTCGGTCCCTGACCCGTTAAGATTTTACGCCATGGCGCGTAGGAGGGTATGTCCAAATCCTTGGGTTTCTCGTCTCGGCCCAGACGGAAATAGGCGGGATGGTTCAATTGAAGCATTTTCTCGACCATGGGAGGAATATCCGCCTTAAATGCGGGCACGAAGACCCTCATATTGAGCAGGGAAAGCAGGATACCGTAGTCCTCAATGGCGTGATGGCTTCCCCCCATGACACCGTAAGCGTAACCCCCACCGTTGCCCACCAACTTGACGGGTAAGTCGTGGAGGCAGACGTCGTTGCGGACCTGTTCCAAGGGGCGTGCGTAAATAAAGGGGGCGATGCTGTAGGCCCAGGGTTTCAAACCCCGACTGGCCAATCCGGCGGCTACCGAAACCATGTTTTGTTCGGCGATCCCGGCGTTGATGAAGCGCTCACCCGCGGCTTTTTGCAGGGGTTCCAAGGCGTTGTAGCCGAGATCGCCGGTAAGAAAGACGAAATCGGGATCGGACGCGTACTTGATTAAGGTATCGCAGAAGGCGTTTCTCATCTTTTTAGGTTTCCAACAAAACCTATTTCACCACCAAGGCACCAAGGGCACCAAGAAAGGCAAAAGTTAAGATTTGTTTTTTCATTATTTTTAAACATTTTTGGTCTTTCGTTGTTCTTGGTGCCCTTGGTGTCTAGGTGGTTCAAGTTGTCTTGTCCATTTCCGCCAAGGCTTGCCGGTATTGGGCCTCATTCATGGGAAGATAATGCCATTCCATTTTGTTTTTCATAAAGGAAACACCCCGGCCTTTTTCGGTGTGCGCGATCACGGCTCGGGGGCCCTTGGCCTTGCTTTCCCAAGCCGCTAACAAGGCCTTAGAGTCATGGCCGTCGATTTCCTCGACCGGCATTCCGAAGGAAAGGAATTTCTCCTTGAGGGAATCCAGCCCAGCCACCTC
>PLZG01000053.1 GCA_003152075.1 candidate division FCPU426 bacterium | reverse complement strand
ACCCACAACTTTTGCACAAGACCCTATTTTTTTACCTGTCCACGACGGGTCCCCTTCGTGGACAATCCTTCATTCAAAATTTTTCATAAACTAAAGTTAATGCGGATCCTTGGCCATAAGTTTTTTTACTTTGTCGATGTCGTTTAGTGCTTTTTTATTTCCCTGGTCAGCAGCTTTTTGAAACCACTTGATGGCTTCAGTATAATTCCGTGGGACTCCCTGTCCACGGGCGTAAAGGCGCGCAATGGCGCACTCGGCAATGACATTATCCTGCGCTGCGGCTTTTTGATACCACTTCATAGCTTCAATGTAATCACAGGGCACGCCCCACCCCTTCTCATGCAAAAGACCGATATTGGATTCGGATTGGGCGTCTCCTTGCTGGGCGGCTTTTAGGAACCATTTCATCGCCTCCCCATAGTCCTGGGGGATTCCTTCGCTGAGCATATACAAAACACCGACACTGCGTTCTCCCTCCATATCCCCTTCTTCGGCGGCTTTCCGGAACCACTTCATTGCCTCGACATTATCCTGAGGAACGCCCCATCCTTTTTCATAAAGAAAACCAATGTTCTTGCAAGCGAATCCATAACCTTGATCGGCAGCTTTTCGGTACCACTTCATGGCCTCTGTGTAATCCTGCGGGACCCCTTTGCCTTCCTGGTAAAGAGCGCCCACATCCACCATTGCACCCCAGTTTCCCCTCCGGGCGCCCGCCAGGAACCATTTTCTCGCTTCAAAATAATCTTCGGGAACACCCCACCCCATCTCATAAAGAATTCCTATGTTTTTGAGGCCAAAACTATTTCCACCATTAGCAGCTTTACGAAACCATTTCATGGCTTCCGAATAATCCTGCGGCATTCCCCAACCTTTTTCATAAAGATATCCGATATTATTCTCAGCCTGAAAGTTTTCCTGGTTCGCCGCATTTTGATAACATTTTATGCCTTCTGCGTAATCCAATGAAACACCCCGGCCATGGATGTAGTCGTAACCCAGGCTCAATTCCGCTTGGCTTTCGCCTTGGTCCACCGATTTTTCATACCATTGGACGGATTTTTGGAAATCCTGCGTCACACCCTGACCGCTTTCATAAAAAAAACCAAGAAAATATTCGGCCCTGGCATCCCCCTGATCGGCGGCTTTTTTAAACCATTTCAGCGCCTCGGTTATATTTTTGGCTACACCTATACCCTGAAGGCAAATCGTTCCCATTAAACTCTCGGAGACAGCATCCCCTTGGTCAGCGCTTTTTCGAAACCAATGGACAGCATCGGAAATGTTCTTAGGAACCCCCAAGCCCATCAGTTTATAAAACCCCATTACCCTCTGGGCTTTGGCATCCCCTTGATCTGCGACCTTCTGAATCTGTTGAATGTTTTTATACCGGTCTTTTTCGGATTCCTGACCGTTTTTAAAAGGGGAGCCAAAACTCTCCAGCGTGGGGACTTCCGCAGAATCATCTCCATTGGGATTCAATATTGAACTTTCTTGGCCAGGTTTGGGATTATCAGTATTCGGCAATGCGGCTTGGGCTGATCCAGTTTTCAAGAAAGAAAAAATGAGACCAATGAAAAAAAGGTGCAAAAAGATATATCTTCTTGTAAACCGGGTTATCAGGTTCATAGGTGGTTTAAAACCTCGTCTTATTTAAAAAACATCGTCCATTACAGATCCCCGTCGTGGACAAAGACTGTCCTAAAACCTCAAGGAAATATCGGCTACAGGAACCATTTGGAAAGCCGAATCATTTAATAGTGCAATATGCATTTTTAAATCAGTGGCCGCATTTCCCTTGGAGGCTTCTCTGTTAATGTCATCCGCTGAAATTCTAGCGTCGAAAACAGACCAGACATAAGCAGACACAAACAGAGAAAGTCCACCGAGAGCCTGTCCGAAGTAGTAATAATCTCCATGTCCCAGGGTGTTTTGAGCGTCTTTTGCCTGCACATACAAAATAAGGCCAGTAAAAAAACCTACGGTTTGAATACCACCCTTGATTATTTCAGGTGTCGTCCCATTGTAATACTGCCCAAGGCCCGGGAGAATCGCGGACAAAAGAAATGAACGAACAGGGGATTTAACTTCTTTCACTGATTTCTCTTTATCTACAACTATCGTTTTTTTATCCCCAACCGCTTTTTCATGTCTGGTTTGCCAATTATCGATTGCCTGTTCATCCCCAGTTGTTTGGGCCAAACAAGGTCCTGTCAGACCCATCGAAAATAGAAGAATTCCAAGAAAACTCAAACGCTTCATGATTCCCTTTCGAATTCATTTGTCCACGATGGGTCCCCGTCGTGGACAACCACAATATCAGTTCGTGACTATTTTGCTGGTTCACCTAAATAAAACATCGGGCTGAACATAGCAATCACAAAAACAAGTAAAATCACCACCAGCAACAAAAAAAGAATAATTAAATACTTTAGCTCAACATGTTTCTTGATCTTAGGAGTAAAGAAAAACAAACCTGCCAAGCAGCCAATCGCAATGATTAGGGCTCGTCCGTAAGGTTGTAAGAAATTCCCAAAACTGCATATCACCCCGGTCAACCAAGGCAGACCAGAACCGGAACTTTTTAAAACATCCCCGAACGTCGGAACAATATCCACCAAAGCCAATAGGATCGCAAACACTAGACCGAAATCAAGCAAAGCATAAATGTGAAACTTAACTCCGTAAGCAGTTGTTCCTGTTAGTTTTTGTCCACCGCAACTTCCACAAGCGAGTCCGTCGTTTTTATTTCCACACTTTTGGCAATACCAAAAACTTTCCGACATAACCCCTCCCTTAAATACTAATTCACCTGTCCACGAAGGGTCCCCGTCGTGGACAGCTCCGAACCGCCTTAATGCGCGTGAGAAAGTTTCTTTTTTCCGGCAACACTCAATAAGGCTTCGTTGATGACGGTTTGGTATCCAATACCCCTTTGTCGGCCAATTCTCTTGGCCCATTCCAAAGCTTTTGGATTGAGGCGGATGGAGACCGGGAAATAAAGCTCATGAGGCTCTTTAGCCGGTCGGCCACGTGGACGACGCGGTTTGCCAGTGCTATGTTCGATCGCCCGACGGTTCTTCTCCAACTCTCCAGGAGTCAACCTTCTTGCTTTGTGAAACGGAAATTCATTTGAGTTCTTCATAACGGTTCCTTTCCCGACGGCTTGCCGGCCTTGCGCTGATGATGCGACAAACCTGGCCTTGTAAGCGCTTGGTGAAAACTACCACCAGAACCTTTCCACCGTCAGCTTCTCCAATCAACCATTCCCTGGGCTCCGTGGTGGAATGCTTAGGGTCAGCGGCCACCAAGGCCCAAGGATCATCAAAGGCCGTGATAGCTGTTTTGAATGAAACACCGTGTTTCTTAAAGTTAGCTTCGTCTTTGGCGGAGTTCCAATCAAATCTCATATTAATAGTATATACAGTAAATAAAGGTCGTCAAGGTTGGGTTTCTCATGATCAGACTGTCCCTCATAGGGTTTTTAGTGCAGAGTAGAGCACTGGCGCGATGGTGTGCAGAGGGTTCCTTGATCTGTTTCCCCGTTTCCGGTTCCGTGCCCCAACTAGGTTCCCCCATCACTTCGTTTCCAGCGCCCCCTCATCAAACCGTACGTGACCTTTTCGATCATACGGCTTTCCGACAACCTCTCCTCCGGCGGCTTTACAGGTTCGACTTCCCCCTTGGCCACTCGGCATAGTGCCTGTTGTCAAAGGTTTCGCGCTTTGGTCCTTCAGAGTTAATAGCCGTTTCCGGCAATCTCCAGCGCCAACCTATTTTAAGACACATGGTTGAAGCAGGGGACCTTCCCTCGGGAGAGGTTTTGTTGTCCTCCCCTTCTAAGCGGTGTCGGGTCGGAGGAGGCGCCCAGTGAAGGGCTTGCCTCCGTCCGCCGCTCAAACCGGACATGCAGATTTCCCGCATCCGGCTTTCACAGAACCGTCTCAACGAGAAGGTGCCAAAGAAGGTATCAGTGAAATCAGATTTACCAATTTCATCTCGCCATAGAGTTTGGTTTCCGGCAGCGTTTTCCAGCCGCAACAGCGCCATCTCTTATGTCGGTGTGACCAAATTCGCCGAACAATCCAGCGATTCAGCCGATTGAACAGCTTTCGAACATGAGCTTTGCAATAGTAGTTCCCCCATCCCCGGATAACAGGGTTGATCTCTTCGATCAATGTTTGGGTGTCGACGGGAGCCTTCCGGCTCGTCCTTCCTCGGATTTGATCCTTAAAATGCAAAATGGATTTCTGCCGAGGATAGGCGAAAAGCCCTCCAGGCTTTGCCCCGCTTCGGATTACTTTAGGTGCCAACTTCATCCGTTGAGCCCCCTTCTTGATCTTGTATCCCAGAAATTCAAACCCCTGTGACACATGCACAATCCGGGTTTTCTCCGCATGAAGAGTGACACCCAACTTTTCAAGAATCCTTCCTGCCTCTTCCAAGGCCGCTTTCGCCTCTTCCCAGGTTCGGCAGGTGACCGCCCAATCATCGGCGTAGCGGACTAATTGATAGCCCTTCCGCCGCATTTCCCAATCAAACGGAGTCAAAAGAACATTGCTCAGCAAAGGCGAAATCACCCCGCCTTGGGGCGTGCCTTGCTCCGTTGGAAGTCTTTTCCCCTACTCATAGCAACCGGCTTTTAGGATGCTTTCGATCAGCTTCAGCACCCGTCCGTCCGCTATTCGTTGGTTCACCAGAACCATCAATTTCTTGTGATCCACTGACCCAAAGAAGTCCTTCAGGTCTGCGTCCACAATCCATTCATGTCCAGCCTTTATTTCCTTCCAAATCTTGCTCAGCGCACCCTTTCCCGATCTTCCTTTCCGATACCCGAAATTCGCTTCATCGAACACCGGTTCAAAGATCGGTTCTATCCGGTTCAGGATCGCCTGCTGGCACACCCGGTCATAAATCGTCGGGATGCCCAGCGGTCGATATTTCCCTGGTTGTCCGGCCTTGGGGATCATTAGCCTCCTCACGGGTTTGGGACAGTAGGTGTCTCGTTTAAGTTCTTCGTGGAGTCGCCTGAGGTTTTCTGCCGCATTCTCCCCAAACTCCTTCACGCTTTGCCCATCGATGCCGCCTGCCCCCTGGTTTTCCTTCACCTTCTCCCATGCCAAAGCCAAGTTCTCCAGCTTGTAAATCTTGTCCACTAAAGAGTGAAACTTCCTTGCTCCTGTCGGGTTCAGCCAGTCCGCGAGTCTCCTCGGATGACCACTTATGGGTTTTTCACTAAAGGAACTTTTCCGCGTTGTCATCCTTCCTCTTCCCGCTTCCGTGCTTTTCCCAACCGTTTCTGTCAGCCGCCTTCCCCGGCACTCTTTTGCCGCCGATCTCTCGGTCGCGCCACTTTCGTCACGCTTCAGGTACTATTCGGCTGTCCGACTACTGGCGAAGCATCGTTTTCCATTTCGCTTGCGCTTATAGGATCACTTTCCCTCGCGGGACTCCGCCAGTTCTCCTGGGGTCACGCCCAAATCTTCCGTTCCGTGCCGTCCGCAAACACCTTGGTACGAGGAGTGAACGAGAACGCCTTCGCCCTCATAGTGCGGGCTCGACCTTGTCTCCTCTTTGGCCGACCGGTTCATCATTGGAATGGCTCCCATTGATTACGGCCCGGAACTTCNNCCCGGCCAGCGAGGAATTACCCCCACTTTTGGATATGACGCCCCTCGTCCGAGCGCCAGAAGGACTTCAACCTTCCTGATTCACGCGCTGCCCAGCACACACTATTTCCCCCTCCGACTTCCTCCCGTTACGTCTCCCTTTCGGTCGCCCTTATAGGAGCCGCTCTTTGACGGGTAGGATCTCCCAGGTTGATGTAGCAGCCTTTCCTACATTCCGTTCCCCATACGCCGGAGGATTTGCCCCACCCCATCCTGTATTGAGGGTGAGATTGTTGCCTTCGCCGATGGACACGCGGCTCGGCCTCCTCTTACGCCTTTCGGCGGACTCTTCACGACGCGGCAGGATTCACTTTATGTTGCGGACTGTAAGATCGTTCCCTTCCTAATCGAAGGTTTATGACCTCGTTTCGGGCAAGGCCTCTCGACCTTGCCACGGAGGCTGACTTCGGGGCCCTCAGGCGGTTACCCCGTCAGGACTCGGCTTATATCAAGCCTCACCTGCTGGCTTCTACATCCTTGATCCTGGCACGATGTCCACGACGGGTCCCCGCCGTGGACAAGCCATTACACTTCGGACGAAGCGTTACAGATTAACCACCGTCAGTGGAAAACAACAACCTTACCAGATTGGGTTCTAGAGGTTGTGCCGTCATTAACCCTTAGGACATAAACATAAAGACCACTTGCCACCAACGATCCAGTTTGGTTTTGAAGCGGCCAGTTAATAATGTTTGGTCCGGTGTTTCCTTCAAATGAAGTTTCATAAACATGCTCTCCTACAAGGCTAAAGAGGGAAAGATCGATTTTAACAGGATGTCCCAGGTTAATATTAAATAAGGGCGAAAAATAAAACCCCCGAGTTCAATAGTGAAGTGCACC
>PLZG01000083.1 GCA_003152075.1 candidate division FCPU426 bacterium | reverse complement strand
TCCCAATACTGCTTATCGAGGAAGAATCGCTGGGCTGGAACGCCGGGGATTGCCAAGAGGGTATAAAGGATGCCGCCGTTCAGGGACAAGGAAAGCACTTTACCGAGGGGGGTCGGTATCGCCAAAGGGTTTGCGGCGGCGTTATCCTTCCAATCCATCTCCCATATCTGGGGCAGTTCCTTGTCCGCCACGTAAAGCTTGTTCCCCTGGCACCAGAGAGCGGCCGGATTGGGAATCTGGGTATTCTTTTCGAGCACCGTTGAAACCAGACCGGTCTTCAAATCCAGCCTATTTAAGGCACCCAATTCGGGTTGGGTAAAGAAGATCGAATGGGCCATGGGCATGTAGGCCAACTCCCTGACGCCTTTCATCGAAACTTGCGCCGCGGGGACAATCGAGGGCGTAGCGGTCCCGGACGGGGTACCCGTGAGGATTGTGACGGTTCCGGCTTTCAGGTCCACGAGGCGAAGGAGCTGGTTTCCAAAATCGTTTACCACCAGGCGGTTACCCGGCAGACAAAGTACCCCGCGGGGATGGTTGAATTGCGCCAGGGTTAAAGGGCCGTCCAATTTTCCCGCCCCATCCTGCCCGGCAAGGGTGGTGACCTCATTGTTCTGGTCCAGATGGATGACGCGGATGCGGTTGTTGCCGGAATCGGCGACATAGAGGCGGGTGCCATCCTCACTGACCGCTAAGCCGAGGGGCCTATTGAAAAGGGCCGAAGTAAAACTTCCATCTTTGAAACCAGGACGGCCTTCCCCCCCGGCGACCAGGGCAATATTGGCGGAGAGGGGACGAACCGCCCATCCCTCTTGGGCGCCCCACAGGCTCAAGACCAAAGTTGAAAATAAAAAAAATAAGGTTTTTTGAGTCGGCATTGAAAATTCCAATCAAGTTACAAAGGAAATTTCATCCAGGAAATCCGGGTCAAGGCATTAACGGAGGACGAGAAGTTTCAAGGTGTATTTACCTTGGGAGGTAGTCACGACGAGGTAGTAAATACCGTTTGAAAGCCGAGCTCCCCATTTGTCCAATAAATCCAGGGTGATCGGAGTTCCCGGTTGGACTTGGGGAAACACAATATCTTGCACCTTGCGATAAGTCGGCGTGTAAACCTGGACCTTGACGTTGGCGGCCTCGCTTTGCGCCCCGAAAGTCATTGCCTTAACTGTATTTGAAACCAACAGAGAAGAGGGCACAGAGATACTTACCTGGGACCCTGTTGCGGGATTGGGGTATGCGATGGGTGCCGGTTTGCTACTGGGTGCTGAAGCGAAAGTAGGAGTGTTTGTGGATGTTGACGTCGCCGATTGAGTGCCGGTAAAGGTTGTCGTCGGGGTGTTTGTGTTGGTCGGGGTATTGCTGAAAGTGGGCGTGTTAGTGTTCGTCGGCGTAAAGGTGCTCGTCCGGGTGTTGGTGGATGTAGGTGTGTTAGTGGATGTAGGTGTGTTAGTGGAGGTTGGCGTGTTTGTGGATGTTGACGTCGCCGATTGAGTGCCAGTGAAGGTCATAGTTGGGGTGTTGGTGTTCGTCGGCGTAAATGTACTCGTCCTTGTATTGGTAAACGTCGGCGTGTTTGTGGGGGTTCGCGTGTTAGTGGATGTTGCCGTCGCCGATTGAGTACCGGTAAAGGTCGTAGTTGGGGTGTTGGTGTTCGTCGGCGTAAATGTACTCGTCCTTGTATTGGTAGACGTCGGCGTGTTTGTGGGGGTTCGCGTGTTAGTGAATGTTGACGTCGCCGATTGAGTGCCGGTGAAAGTCGTAGTTGGAGTGTTGGTGTTCGTCGGCGTGAAGGTGCTCGTCCGGGTATTGGTGGACGTAGGTGTATTAGTGGATGTGGAAGTTGGTGATTGAGTGCCAGTGAAGGTCATAGTTGGGGTGTTGCTGTTCGTCGGCGTAAAAGTGCTCGTCCGGGTATTGGTGGACGTCGGCGTGTTAGTGGCGGTTGGCGTATTAGTGGATGTGGAAGTTGGTGATTGAGTGCCAGTGAAGGTCATAGTTGGAGTTTTGGTGTTCGTCGACGTAAAGGTACTTGTCCGAGTATTGGTGGACGTAGGTGTGTTAGTGGAGGTCGGTGTATTAGTGGATGTGGAAGTTGGTGATTGAGTGCCAGTGAAGGTCATAGTTGGGGTGTTGCTGTTCGTCGGCGTGAAGGTGCTCGTCCTGGTATTGGTGGAAGTAGGTGTGTTTGTGGAGGTTCGCGTGTTAGTGAATGTTGACGTCGCCGATTGAGTGCCGGTGAAAGTCGTAGTTGGAGTGTTGGTGTTCGTCGGCGTAAAGGTGCTCGTCCGGGTATTGGTGGACGTAGGTGTATTAGTGGATGTGGAAGTTGGTGATTGAGTGCCAGTGAAGGTCATAGTTGGGGTGTTGCTGTTCGTCGGCGTAAAGGTACTCGTCCGGGTATTGGTGGATGTTGATGTGTGAGTGGATGTTGACGTCGCCGATTGAGTGCCGGTGAAGGTCTTAGTCGGTGTGTTGGTGTTCGTCGGCATGAAGGTGCTCGTCCGGGTATTGGTGGATGTCGGCGTGTTAGTGGAGGTCGGCGTATTTGTGGAGGTAGAGGTCGCCGATTGAGTACCGGTGAAGGTCTTAATTGGGGTGTTGGTGTTCGTTGGAGTGTTGGTGTTCGTCGGCGTGAAGGTGCTCGTCCTGGTATTGGTGGAAGTAGGTGTGTTAGTGGAGGTCGGCGTAAAGGTGCTCGTCCGGGTATTGCTGGACGTCGGCGTATCAGTGGAGGTCGAAGTAGCTGATTGAGTGCCGGTAAAGGTTGCGGTGGGAGTATCGGTGGGAGTGGGGGTAAACGTGTCCGTTTGGGCTCCAACATGAACAGCCGTGAAAAAGAATGTTATGAACAATAAACGAATAAGGTTCCCGCACATTTGACCTTTTTCTTTTGATTTCATAATGCCCCCCTTCTTATCGGATCACGATTTCTCTGCTTTGCGTCGTACCCTCAGTCTGAACCTCGATACGGTATTTCCCAGGCTCAACCAGTCGCCCGTCCCCGAAACGGCCGTCCCACTCGAAGGACCAGCGGCCTGTTTGCAACATTCCACCGTATAACCGGCGTATTTCCAGTCCCAAGGAATTACTCACTTTCACGGTGACTGGCCCGGCCGTTTCCCGCCTTACGACCACTTTCAGGTTATTCCCGGATTCCTTTATCCCCGCTTCCTCGGGCGGGGTTTCTTTGTGTGCTTCAGGCACTTTAACTGCTGGCTCCCCGGCTTTGGGCGACGGAACAGCCCGCTTGATGACTTTCATCACCGGGGCCGGAAGCGATGGGACCGCCGGTTCCCTTTGTTTCAATGGAAGCTGGCTTAAGGGTTGTTTCCACAACCAATAAGCTCCTAGAAACAGTAGCCCCGATAAGGGGATCAACCACTTCCAGGGCTTTATCGCGCCGGGGGGAATCCCTTCCCCGCTCCCACCCGGCAGTTCGGGTTCTGGCAGGCCATAACGGTGATAAACCTCCTCCGCCGTTTGTCCGAAATCCCAGGCTTCGGATTCCGATTGGGTCAGCATTTGTTCTAAGGTTTGCTCCTCGGTGTCGGTCAGTTCGCCGAAGAAATATTTCTCATACAAGGGGTTCATTGCACCTCCCCCTTCCGCCGCTTTTCGAGCCGCATCCGGAGAGTTTCCATGCACCGGGCCAGTCGCGACATGACCGTTCCAACCGGTATCTTCAGGGTCTCTGCCAATTGTCCGTAGGTTTGCCCCTCCTCATCCCTTTTTTGAAGCAGGGTCTTGCAGGGATCGCCCATGGCATCCCGTTCCAGCCTAATGACACCCGCCAATTCACGATTCCTGCGTTCCATCTCTTCCTTTTGGTCTTTTTCCAAGGCCTTCCCGGCGGAAAGTGTCTCCATTTCCGCCTCGAGGACTGCTACCTGCCGGCGGCGTTTCCGGATGACCCGGAAGCATTTGTAGATTGCGATCTGGTAAAGCCAGCGGTAAAGGGAGGATTTGAACTGGAAATTGGATAGTTGTTGGAGAGCGGCCAGAAATGTTTCCTGGACCACGTCCTCGGCATCCGAATCCCTATACCCCAAAAGGTGGCAACAGGCGCGATAGATTTTCAGGCGATAGGCCTGGTCGAAGAATTGCTGGGCTTCCGGCTCCCTCTTCAGGAGGCGTTCCACTAAAATCCGGTCATCCAATTTCTATTCCTTCCGTCCTATTTACCCCCTCACTTAAGAGTGCCGTGAGGAGAGGAAAGTATTCCAAAAAAATATAAGAAACCTTAAAAGGATTTCACACCCAAATCCGGGGAAAATAAGAGTTTTTAAGGGAATTCAAGAAAAGGGGGGTGATTCCTAGGTTAAATCGAGTATTTCAATTGGAAGGGGAAACTTTAACGTGGGAAATACACCCCTTTGATCTCGGGGAAACTATGGAAAAAGGTTCAAGAAGTCATGCGAAAGTGGTCAAGAAGGTGAAAAAGTTTTGTCTACTAGGGGTCCCCGTCGTGGACAGGTTCACAAGCCTAAATCCTTCAGTCATTACTCCGCCTTAATACCTGCCCCGGATACCTTCCCGAAAAACCTTCCTTGGCAGCGTAGACCTGTTGCCCATTGATGAGCACCATCTTCATGCCGGTCGGCTCCAGGTAGGGAGAAACAGCCGTGGCGTTATCCTTGATCGTGGCTGGGTCAAAGACCACCACATCGCCCCAATAGCCTTCTTTGAGTAGTCCCCTGTCCTTGAGGCCTAAAAGATCGGCAGGTTCCTGGGTCAAGCGGTGAATGGCTTCCGAAAGACGGATCACCCTTTTATCCCTCACGTAAGTGCCCAGCAAACGTGAAAAAGCCCCCACATCCCTGGGGTGCGGGATGGACCCACTTGAATCCGAACCGAACAACACATAGGGCGCTTGGATCTTCTTGATAAGCCCTTCTTCGGAAAGTCCGTGATAACAAATCTTCACGTCCCCAGCGTTTTCCAACAAAAGACCTAGCACCGCGTCCTCTTCTGAAATCTTTCGCTTTTGGGCCATGTCCTTGACGGTGAACCCCAGGAAACTTTTGAAGGCCTTGGCGTGAACATGGGTAATTTCGATCTTGTCCCCTCCTCCATATTCCTGAAGTCGTCGCCGAATGGTTGCCAACACCTGTCCGGATTTATCATCGTCATGGTAATAGGCCCAGCGGTCAGCGTCCTTGGGGAGATAAAGGAATTGGGCCAGGGGGATTTGAACTTCGTTTCCCCAAAAATCGTAGGGGTAGATGGTGGCGAAGACTTTCTCTCCCCGCCCCCGGGCATCCTCCAGGAGCTTCAGGCCGCTTTCGGTTTGATCCCAATTACTGGGGAGCTTGAAAAGAAGATGCTGGATCACCACGGGCACCTGAGCCGTTTCGCCCAGGTGAAGAGCTTCCTTGATAGCTTCCAAAACATTTGAACGGTAATTTCGGATATGGCTGTAATAAGCCGCATGGGGAAATTTAGTAAGCACGGAGGCTAGGTTTTCCAATTCGGCGGGTTCGCACCATTCACCCGGTTCGTAACCCAAGCCGCTGGACAAGCCAAAGGCACCCGCCGCAAGGGCCCCTTCCGCGAAAAGTTTCATGGCGGCCATTTCCTGGGGCGTGGCTGGTTTTTCCCGATTGGTCTTTACAAACCAGTCCCGAAGGCTCCCCTGACCGATGAGGGTTCCCACGTTGACCATGGTGTGGTGCTTTTGGACTTTGATGAGGTTCTTGTCCACGTCGAGGACGGAAAAGCCGCAGTTACCCGTTAAGCCAGAGGTTACCCCGCTGTGAACGGCGCGCTCCTGGGCCTCTAATGTCCACAAAAGGTCGTTATGGCAGAGGAGGTCGATAAAGCCGGGGGCCACCACCAAGCCTGTGGCATCCACCGTCTTATTGGCCTTATAAGCCCCCAAATCGCCGATTTTAGCGATTCTTCCGCCTAGGAGGGCTATGTCTGCCCGATATGGGGGTAGGCCCGTTCCATCGACAATAAGGCCGTTTTTCAGGAGAACGTCAAAGCGGACCGGTTCCTGGGCCCCAACCGGAGCCCAACCCGCAATGAAAAGAAAAATAAACAAATAAAAAATTTTCAAGAAAAGACTCCGTACAAAAAACGGAAATTTAGCCACAGATGAACAGATTAACACAGATAAAACCGAGAACGGAATTGTTTAGCCACGGATGCAAAAGGATTCAGGGGATAAAACTTTAAACTAATATCAAAACCGTTTTTTAGACTTACGACGCTTTTTCATCCCATTTATCCCATTCATCCGTGGCAAAAATATTTTTAATCTTTTCTTTGAAGCATAACGAGGAACCCGCCGTCATGTTCGTCAGTGGGTAAGAATGTCAGGCCCAGCTCACCCTTCAAGATCTCCGGATGACCTTCTGGAACAGTTGGGAACATCACTCCCCACTCGGGATGGTCCTTCAAAAAGCTGGCCACCACTTCCTGGTTCTCCTCTTTTTCGAGCGAGCAAGTGCTATAGACCAGGCAACCCTTTGGGTAGAGATGTTCGTAAGTTTCTTCCAACAGTCCCCTTTGGGTCGCAACATTTGACGAAATGTCCTTGGGTATAAGCCTCCAGCGCAAGTCCGCCCGGCGTGACAGGACTCCCGTTCCGCTACAAGGGGCGTCAATCCAAACCAATTCGAATCGCTGGGACGAAGGCAATTGAGCCACCGAACCGTCATAAACCATAACCTGCTTCAAGCCAGTGCGCTTAATGTTTTCAGTTAGTTTTTCGCGCCTATCAGCCGAGGCGTCACTGGCCAGCACCTGGCCCTTTTCGCCCAACTTCCAAGCCATGGCGACGGTTTTTCCCCCCGGCGCGGCACAGACATCCCAGGCCCTTTGGCCCTCGGAAAGGGGCAGAATCTCGAGCATGGCTTGGGGCACCCAGTCCTGCACAATCCAATCCCCTTGCTGGAAACTATCCCCGCTGAACAGCCCGCCTTCATGGCTACGAAGTCTCATGGTATTGGGCGGCCAAGGTTCCGCCGAAACTCGGACGTTTTGTTTGCCCAAGTCTTCGGTGACCTTCTCCCCTAACCCGGGCTTCACATGAAGATAGACCGGGTGGGGGCGGTTATTGGCTTTCAATATTGCTTCCGCCGGGCCTTCGCCATATTCCTTAACCCATTTTTTGGTCATCCAGGTGGGGTGGGAGTAACGGAGGGAAAGGGTATCCACATCGCTTTCCCCTTTTATCTCAAGACCAGCCTTCTTGGTTTCGGCGGTCCTCAAGACGGCATTCACAAAACCGCTTAGTTTTTCCTGCCCGCCGCTTTTGGCAAGATTGACGGATTCATGGACAGCCGCATGGGCGGGAACTCGGTCGAGGAACAAGAGCTGGTAAAGGCCCAGTCGCATTGAAATTTTAATTTCAACCGGAAGCTTCTCGAAAGGGCTTTGGCAAAGGCTGTTCAGGTAGTAATCCAAAAGACGCTTCTGCCGGGTACAGCCATAGACCAATTCCCTCAAAAGAGATTCGTCTTCCGGTATAAGGTTGCGGTTGGAAACCAACACATCAGAAACCTTGGAGCCCTTCTCCATGCTGTAAAGAGCCTTGGCCGCCCCTAACCTGGCGGGGGATATTTCATTCGGATCACGACGGGGACCTTCCGGACGGAAAGGCATGGGGCCACCTGGTCGCGACCCCGGCTTCGGGCTAAACCTGGGACGATCTCCTGATCCGGAAGGACGAGGAGGACCGGAGCCGGTCGGGTGAGAGCCCGGCCTTGGGCTAAACCTGGGACGATCTCCTGATCCGGAAGGACGAGGAGGACCGGAGCCGGTCGGGTGAGAGCCCGGCCTTGGGCTGAACCTGGGACGATCCCCCGGTCCTGAAGGACGCGAAGGCCTGTCACCGGGACGGCCCGGAGAACCTGGACGTGGAAAAGGTCTGCTAGAACGATGAGGAGGCCGACCTGAAGAGTGACGCCCACCCGGGCGATAGGGAGGCCGTCCCGAAGAAGGACGGTTGTTTGCAGGAGTAAATTGCCGAGGAGGTCCACTAACCACAGTCGGAGATACTGATTGAACAGGTTTGTCTGGTTGCGGTGCGGCGGGCGGACTCGGCGGTTGAACTTTTTGGCTCTCGGGCTGTTCACTCTCCCCCACTTTGGCAAAGGGGGGAGGGGGAGATTTAGATTCCGCCTGTGGTTGTTCTACATTTCTTGCGATTGGAGCTTGCTCCAAAGATGCCGTCTTACGCGGCCTGCCTGGAGATCGTCGAACGGGCTTATCAGACACAGGACGACTTTTGGCCGAACTAGACTTAACTTTTGGACGACCGGGTTTCTTGGTTGGCTTCTTTCCCGGAATAGCCTTGGCGGAGCTAGGAGTTTTGGTAACTTTTGGTTTTTTAGGGGTAGGGCTCACGAGAGCATTTCACCAGGCCCAAACTGCGGGTGGCCGATGCTGAATTCATAGGCGCTCATCCGGCGTTTCCCCGGAGGTTGGATTTCCTTCAACAGGACGATGCCATGATCTCCCGCTACTATTTTTAACCCCTCTTTTCCAACATAAAGAACCTGTCCAGGCGCCTTCCCGGGAGCGAAAGAGGGTTCCGCGCTGGCTACATGAACTTTCAATTCCATTTCCTTCCACTTCGTTTCCGCCACCGGCCAGGGGGAAAGCCCCCTCACCTGATTGGCAATTTCCCGGGCAGGTTTATCCCAATGGATAAAGCCTTGTTCCCTTTTCAAGCTGGGTGCGTAAGAAGCTTGTGAAGAATCCTGTGGTTGTCGGGGTGCCTTGCCCTGCTTTAGAAGTTCCAAAGCTTCCATCAATCCTTCCGCCCCCAATTTCGCTAAGCGATCATGAACTTCCCCAGTGTTTTCCTGGGCACCAATAGGCGTCTTTTTAACCAGGAGTGCATCCCCCTCGTCCATCTTCTCGTTCATGTACATGATCGTCACGCCCGTTTCCTTTTCGCCATTCATCACCGCGTAATGGATGGGCGCCGCCCCCCGGTACTTGGGGAGAATGGAGCCATGAATGTTGAGGCAGGCCAGTTTAGGGAGTTGTAGGACGGAAGCGGGAAGTATTTGCCCGTAGGCTGTCACGACCGCAACATCGGGAGCGGCGGTTTGAAGGATTTCACCGGCATCCGGAGATTTGATTTTCTCGGGCTGGAATACTGGCAATTGGAGCTGCAAGGCTTTTTTCTTGATAGGTGATTCTTTTAACTCAAGACCGCGCCCCGCAGGCCGGTCCGGCTGGGTAACCACTAAAGGGATCATATAACCCGCGGAATGGAGAGCTTCCAAGGCGGGCACGGCAAAATCCGACGTACCCATAAATAAAACCCGAAAGGGCTTATCCATGGATAATCCTTTCGAAATTTTGAATTATGAATTTTAAATTTTTAATTACTGTGGTTTCCACTTCGCGAAAACTTCCTTTGTCGAAACCAAAAAAATTGCCGTCATTTCTGCGAAGCGGAAATTTCCTTAATTCAAAATTAAGAATTCAAAATTCACAATTGCCTTACAATCGCACTGTTTCTTGGTAGCTCTTTTTGAGCTCATCCAATTGTTTTTTGAGGAATAGGCGCTTCACGGCGGGAACCTTTTGGATGAAAAGCCGCCCTTCCATATGGTCGATCTCGTGGAGAACACAGCGGGCCAAGAGGCCTTCATATTCGGAAACCTGTGACTTGCCATCCAGGTCCTGGTATTTCACCTTGACCTTAAAGGAGCGCTCCACATCCTCACGCACATCGGGAATGGAAAGACAACCTTCCTCGATGGTTTCTGTGCCCTCTTCGTTGACTATCTCGGGGTTGCACATGGCAAGGGCCTCTCCCCGGTCTTCCTTGTCGTAGTTCACGTCCATGACCATCATCCGGATGAGTTCCCCGATTTGGACGGCGGCCAACCCCACGCCGTTGGCTTCACGCATGGTTTCGGTCATTTCAACGGCAAGCGCCTTCAATTCGGTGCCGAATTGGGTAACGGTCTTGCTCTTCATTTTGAGCCGAGGGTCGGGATAAAGGACTATGGGGCGAAGCATCTCAAAAGCCTCTTTCTGTTAATTTCACGCAAATTATAAGATCAAAAGCAAAGGGACTCAAGGGCACCCAGGATTTCAGGCCTTTTCCAACGGGTACTTCAGGATTATTTCTTTAAACTCCCCGGTGACTTTCTTCACCTTTAAGGCCCCCACGATCCCGGTGACCACCGCCACCCGGCTGGCCCCAGCCCTCAAAACTTCCCCGACGTTGTGGAGTTTGATGCCGCCTATGGCGAAAAAAGGGATTTTAAACCCAGCGGCGGCCACCTTGCGGACGTAATCCAGTGTGACGGGAGGCACCACGTTTTTTTTGGTCTGGGTGGGATAAACCGGCCCCACCCCTATGTAATCCGCCCTTTCTTTAATGGCCTTCCGAGCCTGATCCATTCCATGGGTGGAAACCCCGATGATCTTGTCTTTGCCCAGGATTTTCCGGGCTTCAAAAAGAGGTAGGTCATCTTGCCCCAAGTGAACCCCATCCGCTCCAGAAATCATGGCGATATCAGGCCGGTTGTTGACAATGAAAAGGGCATTATGTTTCGCCGTCAGCCTGCGGACTTCCTTAGACATAGCCAAGAGTTCCGAATCGTTCAGTGAATATTCGCGGAGCTGAACGATATCCACCCCACCCTTCAATGCCTGTTCGACCGTTTTGAGGGTGTCACGGTTCTCGGAAAGTTCCTGGCAAGTGACAAGATAAAGGCGGGCATTTGCTAATTGTATTTTTATTTTAGACTGGGGTTGCTTCGTCATAGTCGCCGCCTATTCGGCAGCATTCCTCGCAATGACAGCTATTAGAAATCTTTGATTGGAGTTGATGCCTGTGCATAAAGTTTTTTAGGAATGCGGCCCGCCAGATAGGACAAACGTCCCGCCTCGGTAGCGTGGCGCATGGCGTGGGCCATCTTGAGGGGGTCCTTTGCGTGTGCGATGGCGGTGTTCAGGAGCACCGCTACCACTCCCAATTCCATGGCCACCGCCACGTCGGAAGCGGAGCCAACCCCGGCGTCGATCAACACCGGGCATTTGAGCTTCTCTAGGATGATGCGGATGTTATTGGGATTAAGTACTCCCTGCCCCGATCCAATGGGCGATCCGGCGGGCATGACGGCGTGGGCCCCTACCTGTTCCAGCTTTTGCGCCATCACCGGGTCATCGGAAGTATAGGTCATCACCGTAAACCCTTCCTTCACCAGGGTCTTGGTAGCTTCTAAAGTTGCAATGGGGTCCGGAAGAAGGGTCTTCTCGTCATACAGGACTTCCAACTTCACGAAGTCGGAAATGCCCGTAGCCCGGGCCAGGTGGGCCACCCGAATGGCTTCCTCGGCGCTGTAACAGCCAGCCGTGTTGGGCAAGAGGGTGAACTTCTTGGGATCAATAAAATCCAGCAGTGTCTTTTCGCCCTTGTTGTCCAGGTTCACCCGGCGCAAGGCTACGGTCACGATTTGAGTGCCGGAAGCTTCTAAACACTGGCCCATCAGCTCGTTGGTGGCATATTTACCAGTACCCACTAAAAGCCGGGAGGTAAAAGTCTTACCGTTAATCTGGTAAGTATCCTCGGATTTTATTTTTTCAATGGTCGCTGTCATGTTTTCACCTCACGCTGATGTAGGGGCGTGATTTATCACGCCCAAAGACGGGCGCCATAAATGTCGCCCCTACGAACCCACCCTTATCCACCACCCACAAACTGAATTAGCTCTATTTGGTCGCCATCGGCAAGCTTGCACTCGGCCCGTTGTTCATTCTGAATGATCCGGCGATTTACTTCCGCCACAACCGTTTCCTTGCGCACGCCCAATTGGCGAATAAGTTCTTCGAGTGAAATACCATCGGTAAAGTCTTTGTTCTCGCCGTTAATAAGTAACTTCAAGAGATCCTCGAAAAACGGAATAGCACAGGGAAACTATCTTGATTTATCTTCGGGAGGTTTTCAAGACCGGTTCTTGATTCGCCTTAATATCTCATTGATCCGCGCTTCCATCTCATTTTCTTCGGAGGTATTTTCCAGGTTCAAAAACCGGTTCAAGGCGATTCGGGTGATGACACTTCCCCGCAGGTGTTTGTCTTCGGATTTGAGCTGTTCCAAAATGCGGATTTGGGTGAAGGTAAGCTTGGAACTTTTTTGCTTCCCCTCAATCTTGGCACGGCGTTTAGTGCCTGCCGGCAATTGAGCATCGCTCCGCATGGACTTCAGTCTTTCCTCAATCCGGGCGGCCTGGGTCTTGGGGGGAAAATAAGCTTTTTCAGCCGCGGACTTGGAAGTCTGCTCCCGTTGTTGGCGGAGGGCTTCAAGCCTGCGGATTTGCTTCTCAGCCTCGGTTAAGTGCTTCCCTTGCTCGTCCACGGGCGATCCCCTCTTCATCGAAAACCAAGGGCCATTTTCTTTCCAGCCATGGCCCCAGGAAATAACAGATCAAACCTACCCCCAAACCCGCTGCCACATCAATGAAATAATGGTACCGCCCATAAATGGTCCCCAGGAACATGGCCATGGTCAAAAATAACACTGGAAACCTCATTTTCCCGAAATAGGAATAGGCCATAAAGCAGATAACCGCCGCGGCGATGTGGGAGCTGGGAAAGGACCCGCCCGGAAAAGCGTTCGCCTCAACAACCGATTGGAGCCAATCCGAAACCCAATAACCCTTGAGGGATTCCCGAAGGCCCGGCATATAGAACCGGGGACTTTCGGCCGGAAGGAATATAAAAATGAGGTAATGCAGGTAATAGGTGAAGCTGAGGGAAAACATGAAAGTCCGGAAGCGGGAAAGGGGCGCCCTGAAGTACAACACAAGGGCCGACAGGGGCATGAGGAAGAAATAAAAGCTATACCCGATACTGAAAAACTCATTTAAAAGCCGGGCGGGGGGGTAAAACTGCTGGAAGTTCCAAATCCGCGTCCCGATGCGGCCTATTTTTCCGTCCACGCCCAAAAGCCACTCGTCCAGAGTCCAGTCAAAATAACCATGGATCAAAAATCCTATTTCCCTGTAAAAAAACAACATCGCCACGAGTGGGTAAAACTCGCGGACAAATTGGATAACGGGGTTGGAAAAATTTCGAAAGTTCCAAAGTATCACCAAGAGGCCAAGCGCGAAGAGCCCGTGAAAGCCTAAAAGGTTTGTCTTTTCCTCGGAAGGAATATCCACAGTCATCACGACCACGGAAATGATGAATTGGTACAGCAGCACAAGTGAATCCACCGGTTTGAGCCAGGGCTCCTTCAGTTTTTCCACCTTCGCCGTTGAATAATTGTTTCGCATATCGCCTACCAGGGTTTTAAAACCAGCGTCTCGGGCGCTTGCCCCGATTCCGCTAACTTGGAACTGTAACGTACCACCTCACCAGGGGAATTGTCAGCATTGATCTTTAACACCGAGATGGAAAAGGAGGGTATTTCGTAATCCACCCTCATATCCAGGCCGGCTTCCACCGTCAAATCGCAGTCTTTTCCATTGAGCATGGTTTTCGGATGACTATACCGGTCTCCCTTGTTCACGATAAGAAGGGAGACGTTCTTTGTTTTGGATTCCTGACTGGCGTAAACCGAAATTCCCGGCTGTTGGATCTGGGCTGGAACAACGCTTCCCTTTAAAATTAATCCAAATAGTTTGAACGCCCAATCTGAGGGTGTCGGGCCGGCATCCGCCGCGGAAGCCAAGGGGCTGCCGGTTTTATACGGTGAGTACATATCCATTCCCAGCTTCTCATTAAGGGCGATCCCCAATTGATCCACCGTCCAAAGGGCGGACCAAAAACTCTTAGGACCCGCCTCATCAACGACCTTGCCGGTCGGGGAAATCGATGCCTTAAGATTCCCGTTCGCCCCTGTTACCAGCAAAGGGATAAAAACATCCATTAGGCTTGAGATTTCATCCCGGAGATTACTAAACAAAGCGGATTCGGACCGAAGGCTGGCCAACAAAACTTTGGAAGTGTTTTGATCAGGGGTCACGGCAGCGTAACGATGAATCGAAACCACGTTTACGATGTCACCGTTGTATTGAAGAAAAGGTGTCAGCCAGTCATTCTCACCTTCCTCGTATTTCCAAGCCAGTTCCGGCCCAAGAACGACAACGGAAGGGTCCGTGGTTTTAATAGCGTTATAAATAACCCGGAAGTCATTGATATAGTCATAGGCGGAATAAGTGGCCTCCTCGCCTTTTGGTTCCCTTATGTCGGGTTCATCACCTACCGTCCAAAAACGGACCCCATATTTTTTCGTGACATTGCAATAACGCACCCAATCGGAGACCGAACCTGGATCCTGCCGACGAATTGGAAGTTCGATGATCGGCTCCGCCCCAATTCCCCTCGCATTAGCCAGAAATTTATCCAACACTTGCAGCTCATTCTCCAGAGGCCCTTGGGCGTTTTCCATCCCGCAAAGCCGTAACACATTCAAACGAATCCCTTTGTCATTTCCATTCTGCGTAAGAGTGACCGGTTCAAAAGTACCTTGGGGCGAGAGCCTTAGGGACTTGCCGTAAAAATAGGGGCTAGGATCAGTTCCCGTCACGTCGATACCCTTGGGAATAGGATTCAATGTTAGGGTAACCGGACCAACCTTGGAAGGACGCGGGAAAAGGGAGCTCATATAGCCGTCCAATCGTCCGTATAAAACCGACTTGTCATATAGTTTAATTTTTTCAATTTTAAATTGGCCTTTGGAATCGGTCACAACTTCTTTAGTTTTAGGCCAAGTACTAATCTTTACGCCCGACAGTGGCTTACCTTTTGGATCTATGACATTCCCTTGAAAACTTTTCAAGCCCAGAAAGGTTGATCCTTTTGTTCCGTCCTGAACCAGGTAGGCGTAAAGGTCTTCCGTTTTGACATCCGGAATCGAAATCTCGTCTTTTCCAACCCATTGAAGAGTTGCCCAAGAAACCGGCTTGTTCCAGCTCATGGGAATCCCCAAATAGTCCAATTGAAGAATTCGGTTCCCGCTAACCGGACCGCCTTCATTCAACACCACATTAAACGCTGAGTTTTTTCCAGGCCCTATGTCAAGGCCTCCGAAAAAGGAAAAAGGAACACAAGCTTCCAGGATATAACCTGTTTTGGTGGCGCGAGAAATCACGCGCGCGCCGGTTATCTCCTTGTTTTTATTGAAGCAGAAAATCCGTGGATTTCCACACCCCGTTCCAGGCGAAAACCCAATTCGGTACTCACTGCCGGACACCCTTTTTAAATCTTGCGCGCGAAAATGGGTGGATAAGTAGATTTCCAGGCAATCGCCGTTCCAGAGGGACAGCTTTTCATTGGAATTGACCACTGCGCCTTTCTTTTGGACTATCGCGGAGATATATAGGAATTGTGAATCGTAGGTAATAAAGACCCGTCCATTGAAATCCTCGGCGCTTTTCCAAAATGATTTTCCAGAAACGACCTGGGAAGGCTGACCCAGTAAAATCATCCGGGCGGCAGGCCACTTACTTAAATGTCCATCCACGCGGATAGGAACAGTGGTTTCATCAACGGTGAGGACTTCCGCCCAAACAGAACACGGAAACACCAAAGCCGACACAAAGCCACAAAGACACAAAGTTTTAAAATTCATGATTTTTCAATCCCAGAAAGAAGTGCGATTTCCTGTCATTTTACACATTCTGTTAAAACAAAAAGGCGAACCGAAAGTTCGCCTTTGTAAAATTTAAGCTTTTCTTTATGCCATCGTGACTTCGTGTCAGATTTAGATTTTATGGCGCGACCAGCGTTGTTTCGCCCATCAACCATTGATCCACACCCTTTGCGGCCTGGCGCCCTTCGGCGATGGCCCAGACAATCAAGGATTGGCCCCGGGTCATGTCCCCGGCCACAAACACCCCTGGCACGTTAGTCATCTTGTTGACGTCAGCCTTCACGTTGCTGCGTTGGTCCAACTCGATACCCAACTTCTCGAATAAGGGATTTTTCTCCGGACCCAGGAAACCCATGGCCAAGAGGACCAAGTCTGCCGGAATCTCAAACTCACTCCCGGAAACCTCCTGCATCTTTGGTGGTCCGGCGGATTGGGGCGCCCATTCCACTTTGACGCCCTGGAGTTTTTTCACAACGCCGTTTTCACCCAGGAATTGTTTGGTGGATACGCCATAGATGATCTCGCCACCCTCTTCGTGAGCTCCCGCCTTTCGGTAGATGCGTGCCCATTGAGGCCAAGGGTTGTCGGACGCCCGGTCATCAGGAGGTTTGGGTAATACTTCAAGAGAGGTTACGCTTTTCGCGCCCTGCCGGTTAGCCGTACCGATGCAGTCCGCGCCCGTGTCACCACCACCAATGACGATGACATGCTTCCCCTTAGCGTGAATCTGGTTTTCGACCTTGTCGCCTTCTTGGACTTTGTTCGACTGGGGGAGATATTCCATGGCAAAATGAACGCCCTTCAGTTCCCGGCCCGGCACTGGGAGATTGCGGGCTTGGGTGGCCCCGCCGGACAGCACGATAGCGTCGAAGTTCTTGCGAAGGTCCTCGATAGGAACATTATGACCGATGTTGGCGCTTACTTTGAACTCCACTCCCTCCGCCTCCATCTGTTTCATGCGGCGATCAATGTGGCGTTTTTCCATCTTGAATTCAGGAATGCCGTACCGTAAGAGGCCACCGATCCGGTCAGCCCTCTCAAACACAGTCACCTTATGTCCTACCCGGGCCAATTGCTGTGCGCAGGCAAGCCCCGCCGGGCCCGAACCAACAACGGCTACTTTCTTACCCGTCAAGGCCTTGGGCGGCATGGCTTTCACCCAGCCCTTGGCCCAAGCCTGGTCAATAATGGAGACTTCGATTTGCTTGATGGTAACGGGTTGTTTATGGACATCCAACCCCAGCACGCAGGAATTCTCGCAAGGCGCCGGGCAAAGGCGCCCGGTAAACTCGGGGAAGTTATTGGTGGCGTGGAGGCGCTCGATGGCTTCCTGCCACCGGTCGCGGTAAACCAGGTCGTTCCAGTCGGGGATAATGTTGCCCAGGGGGCAGCCCTGATGACAGAAGGGGACGCCGCAATCCATGCATCGGGCGGCCTGAACTTTGAGTTGAGCCGGATCTTCCGGCAGGACGTACTCTTTCCAATCCTTTAACCGCTCTTCAACAGGCCGCTTGTGGAGTTTCTCGCGGTCCGCTTCCATGAATCCAGTTGGTTTTCCCATTTTTCCCTCAAAAAATAATTCAAAAGCAACACCAACATCTGACACGAAGACTCTAAGACACCAAAAAATACTTTCCCATCATTTTAAAAACTTCGTGCCTTTGTGGCTTCGTGTCAGCCGTTGGTTTAAATGCGCTTTTACGCCACCGCTGCGGGCGTCTTGCCTTCTTTTTGCGCCTGCAGGGCTTTCTTGTAATCCACGGGCATAACCTTCACAAATTGCTTGGATATTTTTTCCCAGTTCTTCAGGATGTTTTCGGCCACCGTGCTTCCCGTGAAGTCCTGGTGTTTGCGAAGCATCTCTTGGACCAGTTTAAGGTCCTCCCCGTCCAGGTCTTCCAGTTCCACCATTTCCTTGTTGCAACGAATAGCGAAATCACCGGACTTGTTCCAGACATAAGCGACCCCGCCGCTCATGCCTGCCGCGAAATTCCTGCCGGTCTCCCCAATGACAACTACGTTTCCACCGGTCATGTACTCACAACCATGATCCCCCACGCCCTCGACCACCGCGTTGACACCGCTATTGCGCACGCCAAAACGCTCCCCGGCTTTCCCGCGGATAAAAACATCCCCGGCGGTGGCGCCGTAAAGCAAAACGTTCCCGACTATGGTATTTTCCTCAGGCACGAAAGTAGCCTCCTTGGGTGGGTAAACCATAATTTTTCCCCCGCACAGGCCCTTGCCCAAATAATCATTGGCGTCTCCTTCCAGGCGAAGGGTCATTCCCTTCGGAACGAAGGCCGCGAAGCTGTTGCCCGCCGAGCCCTTGAAGGTGATTTGGATCGTGTCATCCGGAAGGCCCTTGGCCCCGTACTTGCGGGAAATCTCGGCGCCAACCATGGTGCCTACCGTGCGGTTGATATTGCGGATAGGAGTCTCGAATTTGACGGGCTTTTTGCTCTCCAAGGCGGGTTTGCATTTCTCGATCAGCACTTCGTTATCCAGGGCCTTATCAAGCCCATGATCCTGCGCTTGGACGCAGTAAACGGGCCCGGCGTTGGATTCTTGCGGCCTGTAAAAGACGGCCGAGAAATCCAGACCCTTGGTTTTCCAATGGGCAATGGCCTCGTTCATTTCCAAAAGTTCCGAATGACCTACCATCTCATTGATTGTCTTGAATCCCAGTTCGGCCATGATTTCGCGGACTTCCTCGGCGATAAACTTCATGAAATTCACGACGTACTCGGGCTTTCCCGTGAACTTCTTGCGAAGCTCGGGATTTTGGGTCGCGATTCCCACGGGGCAGGTATCCAGGTGGCAAACCCTCATCATGATGCAGCCTTCCGCCACCAGGGCGGCGGTAGCGAACCCAAATTCCTCAGCGCCCAAAAGGCAGGCCATGGCAACATCCCGGCCAGTCTTCAACTGGCCGTCGGTCTGGACCACGATGCGGTCGCGGAGTTTGTTCTTCACGAGGGTCTGGTGGGTCTCGGCCAACCCTAATTCCCAAGGTGCCCCGGCGTATTTAATGGAGGTCAAGGGAGAAGCGCCCGTGCCACCATCATGACCGCTGATCAGCACGTGATCGGCATGGGCCTTGCAAACCCCGGCCGCCACCGTCCCAACACCAACTTCGGACACCAACTTCACCGAGATGCGGGCGTACTTATTGGCGTTCTTCAAGTCATGGATCAACTGAGCCAGGTCCTCAATGGAATAGATGTCATGGTGAGGAGGGGGCGAAATGAGCCCTACGAAGGCCGTGGCATGACGCGTCTTGGCAATCCAAGGATAGACCTTCTTCCCCGGCAGCTGGCCACCCTCACCTGGCTTGGCGCCTTGGGCCATCTTGATCTGGAGTTCCTTCGCGTTCACCAGGTAATGGCTCGTCACGCCGAAACGGCCGGAAGCCACCTGCTTGATGGCGGAATTACGGGAATCACCATTGGGCTCGGGAACATAACGATCTTCGTCTTCCCCGCCCTCACCGGTGTTCGACTTGCCGCCAATGCGGTTCATGGCGATGGCGAGTGTCTGGTGGGCTTCTTTGCTAATGGACCCATAAGACATGGCTCCGGTCACAAATCGTTTCACGATTTCGTCGACCGATTCCACCTGCTCAATGGGAATGGGATTGCCCTTTTTAAATTTGAACAACCCGCGCAAGGTAGCCAAAGCACGGGACTGCTCATTCACGTCTGTTGAATAGGCCTTGAAATTTTTATAGTTGCCGGTGCGAACAGCGTTTTGGAGCTTATGAACGGTGTCGGGGTTGAAAAGGTGTTTCTCACCATCCCGTCGCCATTGGTAACGGCCTCCCCAATCTAGATCCAACTCACGGAAGGGTCTCTCCGGGAAAGCACCCCGGTGACGTTTTTCATTTTCGGAAGCCACTTCGTTGATCCCGATACCCTGGATGCGAGTCGGGGTCCAGGTGAAATACTTGTCGACGAATTCCCGATTCAATCCTACAGCCTCGAAAATCTGGGCACCGCGATAACTTTGGATGGTGGAAATACCCATCTTGGAACAAACCTTTACAATCCCTTTGTTGGCGGCCTTGATGTATTTCTTCACGGCTGTCTTGTGATCAATCTCAGCAGGTAATATCCCGCGGCGAATCATGTCGTCTAGTGTTTCGAAAGCAAGATATGGATTGATGGCGTTAGCGCCATAACCCAAGAGCATAGCGAAATGATGTACTTCCCTTGGCTCGCCCGACTCAACGATGAGCCCCACCCTCGTTCGCTCCCCCTTCTTGACCAAGTGGTGATGCACACCGGAAATGGCCAATAGGCTGGGGATGGGGGCCATGTCGTGGTCCAAGCCACGGTCGGAGAGGATGATGATTTGATTGCCGTCCTTAACGGCCTGACTGGCCTTTTGGCAGACAGCTTCCATGGCTTTGGCCAGCCCCGCGCCCCCTTCGGAAACTTTATAAAGAATGGGCAAAACAATAGCTTTGTAATTTTTATAGGAAAGGTGCGTGAACTTAGCCAGTTCGTCATTGTCCAGAACCGGACTTTTCATTTCGATTTGGCGGCAGCTCTCAGGCTTGGGCTTTAATAAATTGCCCTCCGGGCCCAAGGTGGTATTGACCGAGGTCACCAATTCCTCACGGATGGCATCCAGGGGTGGGTTCGTGACCTGGGCGAACAATTGACGGAAATAGTTGAATAGAGGTTGGGACTGGTTGGAAAGGACCGCCAATGGCGAGTCATCGCCCATGGAACCAATAGCTTCCTCTCCATTCGTGGCCATGGGGGCCATCAGGATGCGGGTATCCTCATGGGTATATCCGAAGGCCTTTTGGCGCTTCAAGACTGTATCGTGGTCGGGTTCGGGAACATGGGGGGCTTCGGGCAATTTCTCCAGGCTGGTCAGGTTTTCCTTGAGCCATTCACCATAGGGCTGGGCCTTGGCGATCTTTTCCTTTAGTTCGGTATCGTCAATAATCCGGCCCTCTGTCAGGTCAATCAGGAACATCTTGCCGGGTTCCAAACGGCCCTTCTTGAGAACTCTTTTGGGATCAATATCCAGAACCCCCACTTCGGAAGCCATAACCACCAAATCGTCTTTGGTTACGTAATAGCGGGAAGGCCTCAGGCCATTTCTATCCAATACAGCGCCAATCACTTTGCCATCGGTAAAAGCGATGGAGGCGGGACCATCCCAGGGTTCCATGAGGCATGAATGGTAATGGTAAAAATCCTTCTTATACTGCGGCATGGTAGCGTGGCCTGTCCAAGCCTCGGGAATCATCATCATCATGGCATGGGGAAGGCTGCGCCCCGCCATGACCAATATTTCCAGGGCATTGTCGAAAGTAGCCGAATCCGATTGGCCCTCGCGCACGATAGGAAGGAGACGTTTCATTTCCTCCTGGGTGTAATGGTCGCTCTCAAATAGGGCTTCCCGCGCGTGCATCCAATTGATGTTGCCACGCAGGGTGTTGATTTCGCCGTTGTGGGCGATATAGCGGAAGGGATGGGCCAAATCCCACGAGGGGAATGTGTTGGTGGAAAAACGGGAATGGACCAAAGCTAGGGCCGACTCCATATCCTTATCCCGTAAATCCGGGAAATAGGGAGCCACTTGCCCGGGGGTGAGCATGCCCTTATAAATGAGGGTCCTGCAGGAAAAGCTGGAAACATAAAACAGGTTCTTTTCTGTAACGCTATCAGTGGCGGCAACGGTATTTTCGATTCTCTTGCGGATCAAAAATAGCTTTCGCTCAAACGCGTCCTGATCCTTGATAGAGGCAGACTTTTGGACAAAAACTTGCTTCATGATTGGTTCGGAAGCCCTGGCGGTCGGGCCCACTTCGGTGTTTTCGGTGGGGACCAAGCGCCAACCTAATAGGTCCTGGCCTTCTTCCTTGATGACCTTAGCGAAGATATCCTCACAGGCTTTAGCTTGGTGGGGATCCTTGGGCAGGAAAACGGCTCCCACCCCATAATTCCCTTCCTCGGGAAGTTTGATGCTCCACTTGGTGGCGACCTTCCGAAAAAATTTGTCCGGAATCTGGATTAGGATGCCAGCGCCATCACCCGTATTCGTCTCGCAGCCGCAGGCTCCCCGGTGGGAAAGGTTCAGGAGTATTTCAACGCCCTGCTGGACGATTTCGTGAGATTTCTTGCTTTTGATATTGGCCACGAACCCCACGCCGCAAGAGTCTTTTCCCGCGTCAAAAGCGACTAAAAGGTTTTCATCTGGGTAAGGTAGGTTGGGTGTTTGATTCATCTTTTCACCTGTTATTAGGTTTAGCTATAGCCAGAATCATTCCAATTTGGTTTTGAGTTAAAAAAAGCGGCCTTTTAGTGGGCCGCTTGCGTCGTGAAGCGTTGATTGGTCAGCTAAATTACAATAGATAGATGGCTTTTTCAAGCAAACTTCAAGGGGCTGTAGTTTCGGGAAACGCCGTTCCAAACCCTTTTGCTCTCTTCTCTTTTGTAAGATAGTTCGTCAAAACCGTGCAAACCCCTACAAAAGGGTCAGGGCGTAGCGGGAAAATAATCGGCCCAAAACTCTAGTTTGGCTTCGGAAAATCGGTTTTCTTTAATGGCTTCGCGCATCATGACCGTAATCTCGCTCATGAAATGGAGGTTGTGCAAACTCAACAAGCGCAACACCAATAATTCCTCGGCTTGGAAAAGATGGCGCAAGTAAGCCCGGGTGTAGTTGCGGCAACACTCGCAGGAGCATTTGGGGTCCAGTGACGTGAAGTCCCCGGCGTACTGGGCGTTTTTTAATATGAGCCGTCCCTTCCGGGTAAGCGCCGTGCCGTTTCGGGCGATTCGGGTTGGCATGACGCAATCGAACATGTCCATTCCCCGCTCCACGCATTCCCAAAGGTCCTCGGGCGTTCCAACCCCCATTAAATAACGGGGTTTGTTTTCCGGAAGGTAAGGCGCCGTCTTTTCCACCACACCGTAAATCACTTCCTTGGGTTCGCCAACCGAAACCCCACCAATGGCGTAACCAGGAAAATCAAAAGCCAAGAGCTGTTTGGCGCTTTTCTCCCTCAATTGGGGAAAATTCGAGCCTTGCACAATACCATAGAGGGCTTGGGTCTTTTCTTTACCGCTTTTCCGGTGGGTAGCCAGACAACGTTCCGCCCAGCGAGTGGTGCGTTCCACCGATTGGTCAACGTATTCTTCTGGCGAGGGGTAAGGAATGCATTCATCGAAGGCCATGATGATATCCCCCCCGATCTTGTGCTGGAGAGCCGTGGCTGATTCCGGCGACATTTCCCAAGCGCTACCATCCAGGTGCGACTGGAACCTTACCCCTTCCTCAGTGATTTTCCGTAGGTCCGCCAGGCTGAAAACCTGGAATCCCCCGCTATCGGTCAAGATGGGTTGGTCCCAATGCATGAAAGCGTGGAGCCCTCCGGCCTTTTCGATAAGGTCGGCTCCCGGACGTAGCATCAGGTGATAGGTATTGGCCAAGAGTATTTCAGAGCCGCAGGCCAAGACGTCCTCAGCAGACAGGGCCTTCACAGAGGCCTGGGTTCCCACTGGCATAAAGCAGGGCGTCTGAACTTCCCCATGGGACAGTTTCAAAACCCCAGTCCGCGCGGATGTTTTGGAGTCTTTAGCCGTTACTTGGAAATCATGCATATTTCGGTTTCAACCTCACCCTCAAGATCATACCCACCCATAAACCGCAAACAAGAAGGGACGAGAATAGACCAAATCGGAACGAAGTAGGCCGATAGAAGAGTTTCGCCTGTTCTTCCTTGTCACCCAATCGAACCCCCCGAAAGCCATGGTTGATTCTTTCCAAATTCCTTAGGGACCCGTTAACTTCCGCCTTCCAACCGGGATATGCCGTTTCACTGGAAACCAACAGGGCCTCCCCATGACCAAGGGCCTGGAGTGTAACTGAATTCGGGGTTCTTTCCAATTCTTGAACCCGCCTGAGTGAGAACCGGCCCGCCTTGGCCGCGTCTTCCTCAAAGCAAATCTTTGAGAAATCAAAATTCGGGCCTTCCATTTTTCTCAAATCCCCCACCCAATCCGTCTCCAGGAGGGCCGCTTCCACCGAAAACCACTTGGGTAAGGGTGTAAGGTTTTGGGACACAGACAATGGCTGGTCTTCTTTCAAAATCCAACGAAAATCCTTGAAATGATGGGGTCCTAAAACATACTGGACAGCCAGATAATCCAAAACATTTCGGGAAATCTTCTCGGAAAAACACATGGAAGAAAAACACCACCGGAAATAATCCGAAAGGAAAAGGGAGCTATAAAAGAAACACTCTTCCTTTCCAAAGGCAAGCGGCAGGTTTGAGACAAATTGGCCTTTGAATTTTTCATAAGTGTCCTGAACGCCTTTCCCGGAAAGCACCTTTGACCTTTCTACCATCGGATAGGACTCGTAAATACGGCCATTCTGGTTCATCTTGGCCAAGAAGTCCGGCGGGGTCTCGTAGTAAGACCGGTCCATGGTGAAATTGACGCTTTGGATTACCGGAAAAACAGAAAAAAGAGTCGCCCCCGCAAGGAATGTCCACCGGATAAGTGGGGTTTCCACCTTTAGACCAAAGGCAAGCGATAATAGAAAAGAAACCCAAAATGTCCAAAGGTCTATCGGAACTCCCCAAATTAGGGCCAAACCAAAAACGAATACAACAACCACTTGCCAAACGGTGTCCGGACCCCTTTCGCTTTCATCCCTTTTCATTTTTTCTTCCATGGCCGCCATCGCCAAACGGGCCATGGCAAAGACAACCAGCGGCATCCAGTAACCCGATCGGGTAACCCAGGAGTAAAAGGGAATAAAATGCTGGGCCCAATCCCCCAACTTGGCGGTTTCCCCCAGGCTTAGCAAAATCCACATTCCAGTTAACAGAATTGGGACGAGTCCGATTTTACGGGTGAGCACGCTCCAAAGAACAAGACAGAGGGCCGGAAGACCCATAAAAAACGAACTGAGTTCAAACAGCAAGTCACCGGAAGAATGCAATGGATGGCCTAAGCGGAAGGGATTAAACCAGGTCAAGAGGGTTTCCGGGGGCATGCCCTGCCGCAAATCCAATCTTTGCGAGAAATTGCTAAGGTCTTTAAATTCGGAAAAGGGAAGTATCCAAACTAAATTAAAAGCTATGGCCAAACCTAACACCGCCAATAGTTGAACTGGCTTTTCCCCGCCATTCTTCCTCGCCTCGGCTTTCTTGCGCGAGAACCACTCCAAAACTCTTTCCACCCCAAGAACCATGAGGGTCAAATAGGTGAGGAGCGGATAACCCGAAGCCATCTGCATTGCTAGCGAAACAGATAAAACGGCTATCCCCCACCTACTACCTCCGAAGAGCAGATCCGCCGATAGAAATACCCAGGGTATCCAGGAAAAAGAAAAAAGAATGGAGGGATCAGACGAAAGAGAAACGGCGTGAATAGAAAACCCGAAAAAAAACGCTCCAAGAAGAGCCGTAGGGTTGGAAAAACTCCGCCCCTTTGCAAAAAAATAAAAACCTAGCAGAGCAAAGAGGTGATGGAAAAGGATACAGGCGTTAAAAGCTGCAACGGGCCCCAGAAAAAAGTAAGCCAAGTGAAGAGGCGGGCACCAGACGGCCAT
Source organism: candidate division FCPU426 bacterium (assembly GCA_003152075.1). Lineage (GTDB taxonomy): Bacteria > Oederibacteriota > Muellerivitia > Muellerivitales > Muellerivitaceae > PALSA-1180. The sequence goes on along the minus strand of PLZG01000083.1, from coordinate 20,452 downwards.
CTGGGGATCCGCCAGATAGGGGGTGCCAAACCCCGCGTCCGGGTTCCAAAGAGGGATAAGCCCCCGGTTCCAAATGTCCCCGCCCCATTTCCACAGGGGATAGAAAAAACGGGACGAGTCCCCTAGGATAAAGGTATGGCCGCCGAACAAAACTCGGTAATAAAAAAACGTCCACAAAGCCACAAGGAGGACGATGGGAACTATTTCGATCCATCTTTTTTGTCTGGTCATTCAGAATCCATTGAAATTTTAGAAATCGAAACATCTTACAGATAATTCAATATTGAATCCTGTAAAATAACCGCCATGAACCGAGTGATTTACACACCGTCCGGCGGTCCACCCCAAGGCCCAGGACCCAGCCGTGAAATCTATGCCCTGATGGGTGAGGAGAACATCTTCAAAATGATGTCGGATTTCTACAAGGAACTGGAGAAATCATCTCTACGAGGCCTCTTCCCGCAGGATATGCAGGAAGCTTCCCAAAAGTCGGCCAAGTTCTTCGTGCAAGTCCTAGGCGGACCGCCCCTTTACGTGATTGATCACGGTCCACCCCGCATGCGGGCGCGTCATCTGCCTTTTGAGATCGACGAAGCCGCGCGCCAGGTTTGGCTTGGTTGTTTTGAAAAAACGCTGGAAAACGCCAAGGAGAAATACAATTTCCCAACCGAACATCGCGATGGATTTATAAAATTCCTGAATGAATTTTCCGCCTGGATGGTGAACAAAACTTAAGTCATCCCTCACCCTACCCATCTCCCTAAAGGCTCTGATAGGGAAGAGCCCCTATGTACCCTCAAAACCAAAGCCAAGGGGCGAGGGTCACAAGAAAAGCCACGTTTCTAGCTTCTCCTTCTCCCTTGAGGGGAGAAGGCTGGGATGAGGGTGATTTATTCTGAAAACCTTTAAACTACCAGGCTATCTTTTTTTGGATTTTTTACGTTTACGAGCTGGCCTCGAATGCTTTTTGGGAGCGGTTGGCCGATCGGCGACCTTCTTATAATAAATCCATTCCGGATTGCCCTTATCCAAGTTGGAAATAAATCCGGATTTGGAAAACCCTGTTCGCACAAACACTTTCTGCATCGCTTTATTGGAACGGTTAGTTGAAGAAAAGAGTTTGTTCCCTGAGCAAAAATTTTCCATGGCCCGAATCATGCCCACGGCGACGCCATGCCGACGCATCTTGGGGTGAACCACCACCAGATCGATGAAATAATGGCTGTAGAAATCCTTGGTCCAAACTAAAAAGCCGGCGGGAATGCGGCCAACAAAAGCGATAAAAACACGTTTTTCCCGGACAGCGGAATTCAAATGCCGGAGCTTATGCCACTTAGGGGCCGCCGCCTTGTTGATTTCGATCATGGCCTTTAAATATTTGGCCCGAGCCATTTCGATGTGGAGTTTGAGTTCGTTTTCAATCATGCCCATGTTGGTGTTGTTTCTCCGCGAGCTAAATAGGTCGGCCTTTGCCTCAGTCAAATTATCCGAGAAAGGGTTCTTTTTCCAGCCTGATTTAGACGGTCAAAACAAGGGATTTGGGCCAACCCCACCTTTTAGAGAATCAGCATCGCGTCTCCATAGGACAAGAACCGATACCCTTCCCGGAGGGCTTCCTCGTAAGCCGCGAGAACCCTTTCACGCCCGGCGAAAGCGCTTACCAGCATCAGAAGGGTTGACCGGGGCTGATGAAAATTCGTGAACAGCACATCCACCATTTTAAAGGTATAACCTGGATAAATAAAAATCCGGGTTTCGTCCGTTCCTGCTTTTAACATCCCATCTGCTTGGGCCGCCGATTCCAAAGCGCGGACAACGGTTGTTCCTATGGCTACAACGCGCCCATTTTTCTTTTGGGTGCTTGATATTGCCGAAACCACCGCAGGTGATACTTCCAGCCTTTCCGGATGCATTACATGATCCTCAATATCATCGGAAGAAACAGGCAGGAAAGTGCCCAGGCCGACATGAAGCGTGACGGCCGATTGTTTAATTCCTTTTTTCTTCAATTCCGCCAACAAAGCCTTTGTGAAGTGCAAACCAGCCGTAGGAGCCGCCACCGACCCTTCTTTTTTGGCGAATAGCGTCTGGTAACGGGTGCGGTCTTTTGAATCGTCTTTGCGTTTAATATAGGGCGGCAAAGGCATATGGCCATATTGTTCAAGAAATTTCCTGACCTTGCCAACCCGGTTTATCCTAACGAGAAAGTGCCCCTCACCCAGCGATTCCAAAACAGCCACTTCTCCCTTAGGTTCCATCTTCAAGACGCCCGATCCTTTGATGCGCTTAGCCGGGCTGATCAAGGCCTCCCACTCCTCATCGGCATTTTCAAAAGCGGGGCCATTTGACTTACTCAGGGCGGGCCTCAAAAGGAAAACTTCAATCTTCGCGCCCGTTTCGGGCTTTGTGGCGAATAAACGCGCGGGAAAAACTTTGGTTTGGTTGACCACCATCAAGTCATTGGGTAACAACCACTTGGGAAGGTCCCTGACCCAACTATGCTCTACACGCCCTGTTTTCCGGTCGAGAACCAGCATTCGGGAAGCGTCCCTCTTTTCCAAGGGCCTCTGGGCAATCCGCTCCTGTGGAAGATGATAATCAAAATAACTTGTTTTCATTATTCCCCAACTTTTCAATCATGATGCCGCGGTAATAATGGCGCAGGATGTCGAAGGCATTGTACCCCTTCATGGCCATGCCATAGGCCCCTTCCTGGCAGAGGCCCACACCATGCCCCCAGCCCTTGCCACTAAAGACAACCTTATTACTTTGAACCAGGGCGTCAAACCGAGTACTTCGGATAAGGTCGGGCCCCACCGCCATACGGAAAGCCGAGGCTTTCATTTTGGTCCTATGGCCGTTCTCGTCCATGACGGCCAGTTCGGTGATGCGGCCGCTTTCATCCCGCCCGAGGGGCTCTAAGCGCACGACATCGGCGGCTTTGAAACCGGCCTTCCTAAGCTTGCGGATCAAGTCAGCCAACGGCATCTCGGTTCTCCAGCGAAAGTGCGCACCATTGTTGCCGAAAGGGCAATCGGTGGATTTCAAATAGGGCTGATCCTTGCTCCAAACCCCCAAGGCCCTCGAGGTTTTACCGCCGCAATTCGAGTGATAAAAAGCCAGGATGGGAGCTGAACGATAAGTCAATATATCGTCCTGGGTCTGTCCCACGGCTTTTTGGATGTTTTCATTTACCAATTCGGATCCCCGATACATTTGAAACAAGGCCGTGTTCTCGATGTCGTAGGCTCCGCCTTTTTGGCGGGCCTGGGTTTGAGTTAAAACCGCGAAGGTTCGCGCGGCAATGGCCTGAGCCTTGAGGGCCTCCAAAGGCCAGTTCCGTGGAATTTCCCCAGCCAAAACCCCCATGACATAATTCTCCAGGGACAGCTCATTAATAACCGTTAATGTCCCCTTTTGGTCTTCCAAGATTTCAATGGAACCCTTGTAACTTCGACCATCGACTTGGATATCTCCCTCACCCAAGGGTTCGATATAGGCTTTGTGGGCATAGAGTTTATCGGAGGTTAAAGTGGCCTCGTGGTAACGTTCTTGGCCCTTCGCGATGATAGGCGTGCCTTCAATGGGAAAGCCCGAAAAAACAAAGGTTTCCGGCGCCATTAAATGCACTGAGGCTTGCCGGACCACAATAGCCACCCTAATCCGATGGGTTTGAGGTCCCGGTTGGGCAATCGCGGGTTTTTCGTTTGGCATCGCGCTTTCGGAGAGCGTGGGGGAATAAGCCGTCATTCTCACGCACCCACCCAGAAAGGCCCAGACCCCTGCGAGCAAAAGGATTTTTTTCATTTGAATTTCGAGAACAGCCAAAACAAAAAGGAAACGAGCATGGACAACAACAGGCAGGTGGCCAGAGAAAAATAAAAGGAAAAGTTTTCTTTTTCGATCTTGATGTCGCCGGGAAGACGGCCCAAAAATGGAATCTTACCCGTCGAAAGAACCAGGGCACCAATAACCACCAATACCACTCCCAGGACCATCAAGCCCTTCCCTATCGATGAAAAATCGGACATCCTTCACACTCTTTTCCGAATTGGAATAAAAAAGGGTGGTCAATGACCACCCTTTCGATAGCACAATAAATTTTTTCTACTTACTTCTTTTGGATTTGTTCCTTGGTTTTTTCCCAATCGGCGAGGAACTTTTTCAACCCAATATCCGTTAAAGGATGGTTGAAAAGCATTTTGAGGACGCCAATGGGCATGGTACCCACATGAGCTCCTGCCAAGGCCGATTGAACCACGTGCATGGGATGCCGTAGCGACGCCGCCAAGACCTGAGTAGTGAAATTATAATTCTTGTAAATTTGAACGATTTCTTTAACCAATTGAATACCATCTTGGGAAACATCATCCAAACGGCCGACAAAAGGACTGATATAGGTAGCCCCAGCCTTGGCGGCCAAAAGGGCTTGGGAAGAGGAGAAACAAAGGGTCACATTGACCTTGATGCCTTCTTGGCTAAAGGTACGGCATGCACGGATTCCATCGGGAATCAAGGGAACCTTGACTGTGACATTAGGGTGAAGTTTCGCCAGCACATGGCCTTCCTTGATCATGCCATCGTAATCCGTGGCGGTCACTTCCGCCGAAACCGAACCGTTCACCAGGACGCAAATTTCTTTAATTCGAGCGTGGAAATCAACCCCTTCCTTGGCAACAAGCGAAGGATTGGTGGTAACACCATCAACTAAACCCCAACCTACCCCCTGCTTGATTTCGTCAATATTGGCCGTGTCCAGAAAAAATTTCATTCAAAGCCTCCGCTTCGCATCGATTAGTGTTTGAAATTATCAATCTTCATCTTTTAAATGTCAACGCATACACCGGTCGGCAGATAACAGTCCACGGTTCACAGCCAGCTTTAAAAGAATTTAAAGCTGGCTACCGTTGACTCTCGACTGTTAGCTGCTTTTGTGGACAGCTAAGTAAGAAAGCCATATTCCCACTTCATAAAGAACTATCAATGGCACGGCCACAATAGTCTGGGTAATGGGGTCCGCACTGGGAGCGATAAAAGCGGAGAGGATGAATATGGCGATGATGGCGTGCTTGCGCATATGGGACAAATAGGCCGGGGTAGCCACGCCGATACTGACTAATCCAGCGAGCACTAACGGCAACTCAAAAACCAGCCCGAAAATCAGCAGAAAATTAACCACAAAACTGAAATAACCCTGAAGGGTCCACTGCGGAAGAAAATTGTAATCCAGGTTGTAATGAATTAAAAATTGAAGAGCCAGCGGGACCACCAGGTAATATCCGAAGGCCAGCCCTCCGGAAAAGAAAAACAAACCTAGGCAAAAGACCATGAAGATTCCAAACCGCTCGTTCGGCTTCAAAGCTGGCGCGGCGAAAACCCAAATTTCCCGGAGAATAAATGGAGAAGCCAGGGCCAATCCGCCCATTGTGGCCAGTTTCATGTTGATCATGAAAGCCTCGATGGGAGCCAGGGTTTGGAGGGTTTGAACATGATGACTGACGTCAGGGAACTTAGCCAACACATCCTTGAAGGGCTTGAGGAGGGCGGCAAAAAGCCAGTCTGATCGCCAAAAAGCGAGCCCCACGCCTACAGCCGCAATCACAAGGGAATGAATCAATCCTTTACGTAGTTCAACCAAATGTTCGGTGATATATCGGGGCCGGTCGGAAGACATGGCGGACACTATAACATTACCGGAATAAGCTGTCAGCCAGACTGGAGGGTCTTACTTCTTAGAGGCCGAAGAAGGGGAGGTGGCTGGAACGGGAGTAAGAATCGTGCTGAAGTAAGTTTCCATTTGAGAAACAACGCCCGCCGAGACCAAATAAACATCCTTGGACTTGTCCGAGGCCAAATAAACCTGTTCCTTTTCCCGCTTACCAAAACGGTATTTCCGAGCGGTCCCATCAGAGAGGGTAGCGGTGGCAATGAATGAAGGCGTGGTTAAGCCCGTAATGGCGTTTTTAGGGGCGAAATCGGCGACCGTTGTCTGTGAAAAAAGATTAATCAGATTCGTGGCTTCGTCCTGCGCTTTATCTCTTCCGGTGGCTGCCCATTGACCTTTATCGTCTTTTTGGTAAGTCACGGTTTTACCATTCCGTTCAACGGAAAGGCTTTTAATCGCCCCGGCGTCAAATTTCATGGCGCCCTTGTCCCGGTAATCCGAAATTTTAATTTCGGTTTGTTTTACAAAATATTCCCCCACCAGGGAAACCGCTGGCAAGTTTCCTGCCTTCGCGAAATAATTAGTCGTTTTTTCTTTTTTGTGGCCGATCAAAATCGATTTAGGCTCCCCGCCATCATTGGGCCAAACTTCCACTTTTGTCAGGGGCTTGGAAAGTCCATAGGAGGATAAACCGGAAGGATCATCAACGACAAAATCCTCGGCACGCAATCCGCTCACGTTGTTGAGAAGATCCCGGATTTTGCTTTCGTCAGCTTTATCTTGGACAGGAATGGTCACAGTCCATACATTGTCCTTATTTTTTTCAAACACAAACTCTTTCCCGTCTCGGGTTACCTGGATTTTCTTAGCCAAAACTGAATCCGTCTTGATAAAAGTGTGGTCCCGGTAGTTGTTCAGAGGCTTTTTCAGGTTATCGACCCCATAATTCGGCAATAAATAAACAGTGTTTTTATTACTGGTCTTAACATAGGTTGAAGAACTTGCCATTCCACTGTTACCTACCAGCAACGTAAAAGAAACACCTGCCTTAGTTTTAAAGGTGGAACGGGCCGTTGGGCTATTGAGGCCAAAATCGGCAAGGTTCGCCGGATTCTCGATTGTGGCGTCAGGGGTGAAATCGCCTACTCCTGAAAGGAGCGAGCGGAGAGTGGTTTCATCCGCTTTGAATTGTTTTGGGGCAATAATTTGCCAAACGCCTTTTTCATCCTTCTTGAGATCAATAGGCGTTTTCAGCGCCGTTTGGGTTGTTTCCGGGCTTTCAAGGTGGATTTCGGTAATATCGTCCGCGATGAAATTTTCGAAAACCTTTACTTTTTTTTCCTCTTCTTTTTTCTTTACCGGACCGCGCTCAAAAAAATAAATATAACCGCCGAGGAGGGCGGCCAAGGCCAAGTAAATCAGGGTAGTCCGGGAATTCTTCATGCCAACCCTCTATTAAACTTATAAAGAGGTTGGTATTGAGCCGATTTCATTTCAAAAATATTATGGAAAGAGGAGAATCGGTTCATAGGGAGCGGCGGCGATACCAAATGAGGCCGCCCATCGCCAGGATGGCCATCGGCATGATCCAAACTGAGAGGTAATAAATCAGGTTAGCGGTGACATTGGAAAGGCTCAAGACGCGCACGTCATCTTCCTTCGGATGGATTGCGATTTTATTTTCTTCAACCGCCGCCCAACTGAAGGTGTTTAAACCTACGTCCAGATTGCCTGGACCCTGTAAAAATTGGTTCGTGAAAAAATTAGAATTTCCATACACCACCAACCTTGTATTCTTGGCGGGGTTGCCTGGGGAGGCCAATTCGCAGGCTATGGCCATGGGGACCGGCCCCTTGGTGTCGATGCCCGCGTCATACTTCAAGTTCTTTTCCTTCAAATTGGTCTCACCCCAACCCTTATCGGTCGATTGCATAAATATGGATTGGGTAACATTTTTTATAGCCGGATCGATCTTCTGGACGCTTCGGCCAAAGGCCATGAAGGTAGCGATATGATCGCTCGATAATTTTTCAACAATAGGGCTGGAGCCGTATTGGGGTATGACCACCCTGACATCGGGATAGGCATAGCTGGTTTCATCCACAACAAAATCGTTTCCCAGTTTGACCCCGTAATCTTTTAACAGTGAATCAAGCCCTGTCTTGACCACGGGATCGATACAAAGAATCAACTTCCCACCCTTTTGAAGATAATCTTTTAAAAGGGCCTCCTCCGTGAGTTGAAAAGACTTAGCGGGCCCCATACTTGCGATAACCGCCGCGTCATCTGGAATCTTTCCAGCGGTGAGCAAATTCAGGGTCTTAATGGTGTAATTTTCTTTTTCCAACATGTCCTTAAACGTGTTGAATCCATCCGCCTGAGGATTGTTGAAATCTTTCTCCCCGTGACCCTGGGTTAAATAAAAAGTCAGGTGGGTACTGTCAGCCATTTTCACCAAGGCCGATGTGAAGGCTCCCTCCCCTTGGAATTTCGGGGTCGGTTGGCGTCCCTGGCCCATGGCGTAGGTCACGTAATCCCTTTGAAGAACGTCTTTGCGATTTTCTCCGCTTTCAAAAACTACCGTGTTGTATTCATGCAAACCCAGGCGTTTGGCCTCACTGGGGTTTTTATCGCCGTCGATGACCTTGAAATGGAACTTAGTCGATACCTTTTCATATTCTTCCAATAATTGTTGGGCTCTCATGATTTCCGCCGAGGAACGCTTTGCCGAAGTGAAAAGGGTAACATTCACGTCCTGGGGGAGTTTTTTGAGGATATCGGTGGTCTGGTCCGAAAGGGTATACATTTTGTTGGCGGTCAGGTCAAAGCGGATAGGGTGGCGGTTAATAACCCAGTTGAGCCCACCCACAATCCCCAACATTGCAACCGCGACAAGGGCCAGATTGGCTTGAGCCAAAGTAGATTTTTTCTTTCCAACGGCTTTCACCTCCGCCAAATTGGCGGCAAGGAACAAACCCAAAACCAAGGTACCCAACACTACCAAGGTTAGGTTCCACCAATTGGTCGTGTCGACGATCAAGACAGCGAACACCCCGCCCACAATCAGCAATAAACCGAAGCTTAAAACAGCCTCGTTATAAGCGCGCACTCGCAGGAAAAATGGTTGGATTTTCAATTTTAATTCCTCTTGCTTTCCAAAACTTTGACGGAAAAGAAAAGGCTGATGAAAATAATGCTCACAAAATAAAACACGTGACTGAGATCAATCACGCCTTTAAAGAAATCCTCTAAATGCTGGAAAATGGAAACGTATTTCATTAGTTCCCCGAACACACCTTGCGCGCTGCCACCCGCGGCCCCAATTACCCAAAGCATGAGAAGAATTCCAAAAGTAATGACCGCTGAGACGATTTGGTTCTCGCTCAAGGTGGAAGCAAAAAGGCCAATGGCAAAAAAAGACATCGCGGCCAAGCCATAACCCACGTAATTCCCTATCACAGGACCCATATCGGGGTTTCCCGCGAGCATCATGATGACCAAATAAACCACAGTGGAACTCAGCATCACCCCAAAAAAGGCGCAAACCGCGAGGTATTTTCCTAACACGATTTCCCACAGGGTAAGGGGAGAAGTTATTAAAAGTTCTGCGGTACCGCTTTTTTCCTCTTCCGACCAGAGCCTCATGGTGATCATGGGAGTAATGAATAAAAAAATGATGACGGTATTTTGGAAAACCGGAACCATGCTAGCTTGCCGGGTTTGCTCAACGATCAAGGCAAAAAAGAAACCAGTTACGAGAAAAAAAACCGCCAGGACCACATAGCCAAGAGGCGAGGCGAAATAATGACCAATGTCCTTACGGGCGATGGCCCAAACTTTATTGGCGTTCATCCGGTTGTTTCCTTTGTGGTAAGTTTCAAAAAGACATCTTCCAAGCTCATCCCGAGGGGGTTTATCTGGTAAAGAACCCATTTATTTTTAACGACACATTGGAAAATCGCTTCCCTGGTTTCGGTTGAACCGTCGGTCGTCAACTCGAACCGGCTGACTCCCCTCAATTCTTTTCCCGCTAATTTAATTGTCACCACTCCCTCCACTTTACCAAGGGCTTTTTCTATATCTGCTGACGGACCTTTAACTTCCATTTCAAGGGTTTTTCCCCCTGCTAGTCTCTGGGAAAGATTTTCGACCGAATCGGCCGCAACCACTTTGCCCTGATCGATGATGACAACATCGTCGCAGGTGGAAGAAACCTCAGGCAGAATATGGGTTGAAAGAATAATGGTCTTCTTCCCTTTCAGGGACTTGATCAATTTGCGGATTTCGAGAATTTGCTTGGGATCCAACCCACGGGTAGGTTCGTCCAAAATAAGCACATCCGGGTCATGAAGGAGAGCTTGGGCCAAACCCACTCTTTGCCGGTAACCCAAGGATAAATGGCCAATCAGCCTGCGGCTCATGTTTTCTAAATCAAGCATTTCAAGCACTTCGCCGATTCGGTTTGTTTTTTTGTCGGGGGCAATGTCCTTTATATCCGCCACGAATTTGAGGTAGGAAATAACGTCCATGTCGCCATAAATGGGGGGGACTTCGGGAAGATAGCCGATCCGCTTGCGAACATCATGGGGTTGGTCAACCACATCGTAACCGCCAACCGTCACTTTACCGCTGGTCATTGCCAAAGAAGTAGTTAGAACCCGCATAGTGGTGGTTTTACCGGCGCCATTAGGGCCCAATAAGCCGAGGATGGTTCCCTCGGGAACGGAAAAGGTGACGTGATCCACAGCCGCGAAGTTTCCGTAATTTTTAACGAGATCCTTGACCTCGATCATTTCAAACACCCTTGGATAGAGATTGAGTTTTGACGCCCAACAAACAATTCCGGAACGAAAAAAATATATTTATTCTTTAAAAAATTTCAAGTGGAAAAATTAGGCAATATATAATTTCCCAAGAAACAAGGCCATCCCAAACAGGGTGAAAATATATCACAAAGAATGAAAAAAGGGCCTTCTTTTAGGGGGGATCAATCCTTGAAATTAGACGAAGCTTCCTTTAAACGTTGGGCCACACCTTCCAGTTGGCGTGCGGCGGCCACCATAGATTCCATGGAAGCGGTTAATTCCTGGGTGGAAGCCGATATTTCCTGGGTAGCGGACGCGTTTTCCTCGGAAACGGCCACAATATTCGTAATGGCCTCAACTACCTTGCCCGCTTGGTCAGCTTGGCTTTCAAACGACTTTGAAATTTCCTGGACTTGATCGGCAACCTCATCGGAAGCGGATTGGATTTCCTTCAAGGCTCCCCCGCCCTCAGCCACCACCGCCAACCCCTCGGTTACTTTTTCCGCTCCAGCCCCCATCGTGGTAACTACCGTTGATATTTCTTTTTGGATCTCCCTTATCATGACCCCAATTTGATTGGCGGCCTCCGCTGAGCCATCGGCTAGCTTTTTCACTTCCTCGGCGACAACCGCGAAACCCCGGCCATATTCCCCGGCCCTGGCGGCCTCGATTGCGGCGTTCAAGGCCAGGAGATTTGTCTGGTCGGCGATATGGGTGATAACCTCGACAACCTTCCCAATAGCCTTTGACCTGGTCCCAAGCTCAGTAACTTCCCTCGCCGAATTATTGACAACTTCATGGATGGCGTTCATCTGGATAATCGTTTTTTGGACCGCGTGGCTTCCCGCCGCCGAGGCGTTTTTCGAGCGCGAAACCACTTTTTCCGAATTGCTCAGCAACTCGGCCGAAACCTGGATGTTCCCCGCCATTTTGTCGATGATATTAAAGGCCTCCTGGACCTTAATAGCCTGCTCTTCCGCCCCTTTGGAAATATTTTGAATGGTTGAGGAAACTTCCTCCGTGGCGCCATGCATTTGTTGGATAGTTTGGGTCAACTGCTCGGCCAAGTGGAGGGTTTCATCCGAACTGGTTTTTAATTGAGCGACGGAGGCTCTTAGGGACTCCAGCATCAGGTTGAAATGTTGCGCCAGCTTCTGGAAGTCACCGATATATTTGCCCTGGATGGAAACATTCAGATCCCCTTGGGACGCCTTTTCCATCGCGTCCAAAAATTCGTCCAATGGGCTCAGGACCATTTTCTGGACCACGAGCAGAATCAAGGATGAGACCATGATCCCCGATGAGAGGCAGATGATATAAAACCAAAAGTTGCTTTTTGCCTGGAGAGGCGTGATCAAGGGGAAAATCAAACTGACGCCCGACCCGATCAGAACGACCACGGTATAAATCGCCAACTCCGAACTCTTGAGATTGTGTTTTCCAGTAGTCACAAGAGACTCCCTTGGGCCCCTGCCGGAGGCGTGATTCCCAAATGTCGGTAAGCCAAGGTCGTGGCTTTCCTTCCGCTGGAAGTTCTTTGCAGGAACCCGATTTGGACTAAAAAGGGTTCATAAACATCCTCCACCGTGTCAGCTTCCTCCCCCACGGCCATAGCTAAGGTTTCGATACCGACTGGCCCACCCGAGAACTTCTCAACGATATAAGAAAGAATCCGCCTATCCATGCGGTCTAATCCCAGCTCATCCACCTCTAGCAGTTTCAAGGCAGAATCCGCAACTTCCCGGTCAATGGCACCTTTTCGTTTCACTTCGGCGAAGTCACGAACCCGTTTTAAAAGGCGGTTAGCAAGTCGGGGAGTCCCCCGCGACCGCCGGGCTATCTCAACAGCTCCGTCCTCGGAAATTTTAATTTTTAAAACCTGGGCGGAACGTTTCAAGATATCAGTAAGTTCTTCAGGTGTATAAAATTCCAAGCGGAAAGACAGGCCGAAACGGTCCCGCAAGGGCGCGCTAACCTTGCCGGCACGCGTGGTCGCTCCCACTAGGGTAAAGGGGGGCAATTGAAGCCGGATAGCCCTGGCCGTCGGGCCCTTTCCTATCATGATGTCCAATTGAAAATCTTCCATAGCCGGATATAGAACTTCCTCAACCACCCGAGGCAAGCGGTGAATTTCATCAATGAATAGAAGGTCGTACGGCTGGAGATTGGTCAATAGGGCGGCCAGATCACCCGCCCTCTCAATGACCGGTCCCGATGTGGCCTTTAAATTTACGCCCATTTCCTTGGCGATAATTGACGCCAATGTGGTTTTTCCCAACCCCGGTGGACCGGAAAGCAAAAAGTGTTCCAAAGCCTCTTTGCGTTTTTGAGCGGCGGCCAGGGTGATATTGAGGGATTCTTTCAAGGCGGATTGTCCCACATATTCGGATAAATGCTGAGGCCGGAGGGTGGGTTCTAAATCTTCTTCTTTGTTTTGAGGATTCATCATGCGGATCTCATCCTCGGCGTCGGGGGCGGATGGTTTGGACACGGAGGTTTTAGGACGAGGCATGAACTTATTTTACAGGCAAAGCAAAGGGGTTCAACTTCCAATTTAACCGGCTAGGAACGACCTTGGGCCTTCTTCCCTACTGTCGCCTTTTCAGGCAATCCGGGTTTCGACAAATAAACTACTTCACATTCCGGCAAGGCATTGAGAAAAACCTTGCCCCATCTCTCGGTGGTAACCCGGGGATCCAAAAGGGTGACCGTACCCACATCGGTGGCGGTGCGAATCAGCCGGCCGAAACCCTGCTTTAGGCGCAAAACAGCCTCCGGAAGGCTTTCCACTTGAAAAGGTTCCAATCCCTGTTCTTTAAGCCGCGCGTGACGGGCTTCTACCAAAGGGCCTTCCGGTACTTGAAAGGGCAGTTTGGTGATGATCAAGTTCGACAGGGCTTCTCCGGGAACGTCCACTCCTTCCCAAAAGCTGTTCACGCCAAACAAAACAGAATTGATGTCATCACGAAAAACCTTTAAAAGCCTTGTCCGGTCCCAGCCCTCCTCCCCTTGAACCAACTGGGTGATTCCCATATCGTCCAGATCCTTCCTGACGGCTTCCGAAACTTGACGGAGCATCTTAAAGCTGGTGAATAAAACGAATGCCTTCCCGTGAGAATGTTTCAAAGAAGCCCGGACATACTCAATAACTTCCTTAACATAGCGTTCCTCTTCCCGCCGGGGGTGGGGCATAGTACGGGGCAAGAATAACGTGACTTGTTTCTTGAAATTAAACGGGGACCCCACGAGGAGGGTTCGAACCCGGCTGGCTTCGTCGGGATCATCCAGGCCCAGGGCATGCTTGAAATATCCAAAATCATTCCCTACCGATAAAGTGGCGCTGGTAAAAACAACCGACTTAGCGCTTGATAAAAGGTACTCCCGAATCAGCGTGGAAGAATCAAGTGGAATGGCTTTGACGGCCCCAGCCGTGATAACCCCTCTTTTAAGCGCCGCGCCATCCGGTTCCACCACGTAACAGGCTTCATCCCCCCAACCACGCTCAAGAATAAAAGAGAGTCTTTTCACCAATGCACGGCATTCTTCCCTGGTGCCTTTCGCTTCCAATTCAAGCTCTTCAGAGGGGGCGGAACCTTGGGCCAGTTCAAGAAGGGACTCAATTTTTTGAAGCGGCGTGGCGAGCCGCTCAACCGAAGGCACTTCTTCCGGAAGCGGATAAGCCCGGTTGAGGCCATTGACGGGAATAGCGGCGATCCCTATTTCATTGAAAAATCCCTCGGCGGCGGACTTGAAATCCATAACCGCCTCGCCCGCGCCCGGAGTTGGCATCAAGGCGAATAATCCCTTGTGCCGTTCCGAGGACTTATCGTCGGCATACAGAAGACGCTTCACTAACCCTAAACACTCGGAAAAAGAAACAGAAGTCGCCAAATGTTCCGCAGCCAAAGCGGGAAAATGGTGGGCCTCATCCACAATAAGAACTCCATAGGGAGGCAAAACTCCCTGTTCTTCGTTCATCTTAAGGGCCAAGTCGGCCAAGAGAAGGGCGTGGTTAACCAGAATTAAATGGGCGCCATAACCCCTACGGCGGACCGAGTGGTAAAAACAAGTCTCAAAGGTTTGGCATTTCGGTCCCAAGCAATGAAAGGGATCGCTTTTAATTTCATTCCAGGTTTCGGACCTTATGGGAAAGGTCGCCGTGGAAAGAGTTCCCTCGGAGGAAGTCGAGGCCCACTCTTGGATTTTGAGAAGATCAACCGCCTGGCCACCAAAATCCATTTGTTGGTTGTTGTCCACGGCCATTTTAAGGCGCCGTTTCGAGAGGTAATTGCCTCGGCCCTTCATCAACACGGCGGTCGGAGAACCCAATCCTTCCTTTTCCAGTGCTTTCAAAACAAGTGGCAAGTCCTTTTGGAATAGCTGTTCTTGGAGGGTCAAAGTATGGGTGGACACAATGACAGGGCCGCCATTTTTGATGGCATATTCCAGGGCAGGAATCAAATAAGCAAAGCTTTTCCCGACTCCCGTACCGGCTTCAACCATCAGAACCCCCCCTTTTTCAAGGGTTTCTTTCACGGCTCCCGCCATTTCATTTTGTTGGGGCCGGTTTTCGAGGCGGGTTTCATGGACAACGGGGGAAAGACGCTCGGCGATATTCATGACAACTCCAAAACTAAAAATAAAAGAGAGAAGAGGTTTTTTCTCTTCTCTCTTTTAGGACAGTCTTATTCTAATTGATCTTCTGGCCTTGCGCCAGAAACTTAACGCGCTTCCCGCCGGATCTTCTTCCTTATTTTTTTCTTTTCCAAAATTCTTTCCACTTTTTTATTGTCTAAATCACGTTCTATTTTTCGTTGAATCAAGGGATGTTTACGCTGCCAAGGAAGACGCAAGTGGTTCTTAATGGCCAGGATACGTTGCAGGCGTTTTTGCCTGACAACCTGGCGGAAAGCCCGCCACTTCTGGAACCGCTGGACTTCGAAACGCTCCAACCGCCTTTGAATCTGAAATTTTCCGTTTTTAAACGCGGATAGGTTTCCAGCTGTGACCATGTGAGACTCGTTACCGCTAGAAACTTCGACCTTTCCTTCGTGGGTGGAAACCTGGGAGCTATCGCCTTGCGCGTTAACCTCAAAGGCCGTTCCCCGAACCCCACAAACAACCCCGTTGGATTCAACCTCGAAAGTGGAATGACTGTCCTGAAGATTTTTCTTCACATCTGCCAACAAAAGCCCGGCCAAAACCTTCAAGCGGCTTAAAAAACCGCCTGTCTCGTTCGGCGCGATATTCTCAACTTTCATGTCGCTTTTTTCGGACAAGTGAACTGACGTTTCGTTTTCCAATACCAATGTGGCTTCACTGCCTTCGCCTACCTTGATTTCATCCCCCGAATCCACCACCTGGCCCTCCACGGCCGTTTCCCATTGGGTTTCCCCCTCTTCAAGCACTTGGATATTCGTGCCATGGACATCCTCAATGACATACTCCACCGGATCCGTTTTAGCGGTGGTATTGGGGGTTTGCGAAGCTCCTATCAGTGGCATTAAAAAAAGAATAACTATTCCGAAAGCAATGGCTGGCAAAAATTTATTCAAAATGATTTTTTTCACGTTTCCTCCCACGACAATTAAAAAGATTGTTTTAAAAAGAGCGTAAGACCCTAACTTTGTTCCCTATTTTAGGACGATTGATCCCGTCTCGGGGTTTCATTTTAAAGAGTAATTTAGCCTGATTTTGTTTGGCGGAAAACTCAACGGGGATAGGGATGTCCCTTGAGGGTGGCTCCAGCACGGTAAAGCTGCTCCATTAGGAGGAACCTGGCCATTTCATGAGAGAAAGTCATGGGAGAAAGGCTTAGGCTTTTCATTTTAATTTTTGCGGTAATTGGGGGAGGGCCATCCGCCCCCCAAGCGAAAAAACGAAGGTCTTGGGAGGATTGAGTTACCCATTTGGTAAAATCCGTCGAATCCTTCGTTTCGCCATGGGCGTCCAAAGAAACCAACAGACCTTTATCGGCCTTCGCGTCCAAGAGCTTCAATATTGCTTTATCATTTTCCGGAACTTGGACGATGGTCACTGGCCATAGTGCTTGTAGCCTTTTGTGGAACTCAAGGGTCAATTGCTCGAGTCGTTTTTCCTTAAAAGTCCCCACAAAATAGCAATAAACCATTTGGCCCCCGCGAACATTTCAAGACTACTTACTTTAATTTTTTCAGGACCGCTTGTTGTATTTCCGGAAAATCTTGGAGCCACTCTTCCACCATTACTTTTATCTTTTTGGGATTTTCAGCCTCAAAACGGCACGAAAGATAGGGTTGGGTAACGGACATTCGGACAATACCCCAACCTTCCTCAAAAACAGCCCGGACTCCATCCAACACGGAAACCTTTCCGCCCATGGAATCGGCGCGTTTTTTAAGGCCCTCATAAAGTTTAGCGACAACATCGGGGGACAATTCCAGCTTGATGTCATGTGTCGAAACGCGGCTGGGAAATTGGTCGAAATACTGACCAAGGGTTTTCCTGCTTTCTTTTAATACTTCAAGTACCCTTAGGCAGGCAAAGAGCGCGTCGCCCGGAAAGGCTCCAGGCAGGAAAAAGTGCCCGCTAGATTCCCCGCCCAAAAGGGCTTTTTCAGCCTTCATCCGGGCGAATATGAAAGAATGGCCCGACTTTTCCAAAAGTGGTATTCCCCCTTCTGATTGAACCGATTTCTCGACCAAATCGGAGCATTTCCCGTCAAACACCACTTTTTGACTTCTCTGTCGCTTCAACAAATCAGAAGCGAAAAAGCAAAGCATGATATCGTTTGGCACTTCACGCCCTTTCTCATCGACAAAACTCACCCGGTCTCCGTCGCCGTCAAAAGCCACTCCCAGTTGGGCCTTAGTTTTTCTCACCCTCTCCCCCAGGACCGTCAACACCTCCGGATCGGAACTATCCGCGCCCCTCCCGGGATAACGTCCGTCCGGTTCGGGGTTTAAAATATCCAAATCGCAATTTAGGGCCCCCAATACCATTGGTGCCGTCAAAGCGGCGCATCCGTTTCCCGTGTCCACGACCATTTTGAATCCCTGAAAATTCTGGGCCACAACGTTGACCAGGGAGTTTCGGTAATCCGCATAAAAATTTTTCTTTTCGACCACTCCCGCTCCCTTTCGAAAAGATTGGTTTCGCAAAACCCGGTAAAGCCCTTCGATCCAAAACGTGGAGGCCGGATCACCTCCGGTAAAAAATTTAAAACCATTGTATTCAGGTGGATTATGTGAGGCGGTGATCATGACTCCGATAGAAGCTCCGGCGAAACGGGTAGCAAAGGCCAAGAGGGGGGTGGAGACCAGCCCAGCGTCCACGATTTTTAAACCCGTATTACGCAATCCCTCGACGAGTGACTTATTTAAGCTTTCACTGGATTCCCTGATATCATGTCCCACGACCACCTTAATGTTTCGGTTAAGCTGTTCCTTTAAAAAGGTTCCAACTCCGAGGCCGATTTGTTCCGCTTCGGTTTTTCCAAGGGGTTTAGGGTAAACACCTCTAATGTCACAAGCTTTTAGGATTTCGGAGGAAATAGACGTCGGCATTTCTGGTCCTTCCGTTACTGGCAGTTTGCCTTTAAAGGAATTTCGCGACTACCCAAAACAAAAATGGGAACCCAATGGTTCCCGTTGGAGTGAGAGATGATAAAAAGTGGTGCCGAGGGGCAGAATTGAACTGCCGACACGCGGATTTTCAGTCCGCTGCTCTACCAACTGAGCTACCTCGGCAAATTCATCTAGAACCGTTTAGCTATAAGGCTTTCACATCACATCGTCAAAATGAAATTTTTGAAAAAAACTCTAAATGTCTTATACGTGTCTTTCGACCCCGACCTTGAGTGTCTTATCCGTTTCTTGGGACCTTAACCGTTCCAAAGCCAAATGCCGGTCGGTCCTATCCACGGAGTCATAACGCTTAAACATCGCGGTCGTCTTATGACCACTGATGCTCATGATGACGTTATCTGGGACACCCGCTTTCCGCAAGTTCGTTACCCCGCAATGCCTAAGATCGTGAAAACGAAAGTCCTTGATCCCGGCCCTTGCGCAAGCCCTGTTGAAAGCTTTTTTGATGTCACCTATTGGTTTACCCTTATAGGTGAATACAAATTTGCTCCCTAAGGTTCGCGGAACCCGTTGGAGTATACCCAAAAGCCCTTCATCTAGGGGAATTTCCCGCTTTTCTTGGGTCTTCGTGGCTTCAGCTTCAAGAACAATTACCCTGTTCTTAAAGTCTACCTGTTCCAACCTAAGCCCCAAAATTTCACCCCTCCTCATTGCCGTTACATAGGCCAATTGGACTATTGGCTTCAAATGGCCCGAGCATTGAGAGAGAAGGTTATTGTATTCATCCGGCGTCAAGGTTCTCGTTCGGGGAATTTCCTTGAAAGGCTTTAGCCCCTCCAAAGGATTCCGGTCCAGTTGCCTGTTTAAAACCGCTCGACGAATAATGGTTTTCAAACAAGCTATTTCCCGGTTAAGGGTCGCGCCCTTCAATTCCCTTCCGACTTCCTTCCTTTGACTCCGGCGGGAAACCACGTACTTCTCGATTTGGTCCGGCGTCATGCTTTCCAAGAACCGGTCCCCGAAAAATTCCATGAGATGACCCACCAATTGCTCATCCCGATGAAAGCTTCTTTTCCTAGACCGAGAAAATGCCAGAAAAGCTTCTGCGGCTTCGCTGAAAATCATTTTTGGCTTCTCAGTCGCCAAATACCTATTTTCAACTATTGCCTGCATGTGTTGGGCCAATACCCTCTTGGCTTTATCCAAGGGGATCAGTCCTAACCGAACCCTAATTCTTTTTGCTAATCCTTCCTCCTGGATTATGTAATCCAGAAAATATCCCCCTTTATCTTTTCTAAGATGTTGGGGCAAACCGTAAACATTAGGCTTACTCATGTTGCCTCCTAATGTCCCTTGCGGTTTTTATTTTATCAGAACGGGCGGTTAATTCCCAAGGGCCATTTGTATCGGGTTTATGAAAAACTTTTTGGAAAGCCGACATCCAAACCCTCGGATGACGCCCAACCTTTACCGATGGAAGAATCCCAACCAAACGCCAATAGCGAACCGTCCTCACCGGGACACTCGCCATTTCAGCCACTTGATGGTCGGTCAAGAGATGATCCTGATTTCGGTTTCTGCGGTCTGGTTTTCTTCTATCCATCGGCTTCTCCCAAAAAACGGTTTGCGTCAATTTTCAGCAGGGGCTTCTTTACCTTTTGACTTCTTCTTGAATTCGGCAACCGCCGCCTTCTCGATCTCTTCCTTGGCTTTCTTGTTGGCATTACAGAAGTGGAAGTAATCCCCTTCCTTTTTGCCAGGACGGGAAGGGAAACCGATAAATAGCCCATCCCCCTCCTTCTTCTTCACTAAAGTCAGGTCATTGAAGTAAAACTCATAACCAGACAGAGCTACCTTCACGTCGAAAAATGCCTTTGTGTTTTCCCCTTCGTAGGGGTACATCCTCGTAACATTGATCTTTAAAGCCATTTGCTTCCTCCTTAAATGATTTAACTACCCAAAACACTACTTTTTCTTGGGAACCTCCTTTTCGCTCAGGGTGTTCCTCGCGAACTCCAAAGCTTCCGCACTTCCCTTTTCCCCAACTGCCTTCTTGTAGGCCCACCAATCAGTGGAACCTTTCTTGAGGGAATGGTTGTGGAGAATTTCGAGCATTTCAGGGGTGTACTTGATGGGCTTTACTCCAACACTCCGAGGTGTTCCTTTATAGAAAACCGAGTTCCTTCCATTGTCTTTAGCGTCGTAAAGACCCTTGTCCGCCACCGTTAGGATGGATTTGAGATTAGTTCCGTCCTCTCCCCACTCCACAAGTGATTGGCTGATAGTCACTGGGTAATGGATAGTGAAAAGGTCATCCTTCTTGTGATCCAACCCATCCGTAAAGTGCTTGATATCTTCCTTTTTGATAATCTCGTTGGCCTCCTCAGCCACTTTCTCTTCGCAATACTTCCTAAATT
>PLZG01000014.1 GCA_003152075.1 candidate division FCPU426 bacterium | reverse complement strand
CGAAATTCTTCTCTTTGATCTTGCCAAGCCGGATGTTCAAAAAAATGAAACAGGGCCAAAACCAAAAAAATTCCTTAATCACATTTGGAGCATTTTCAAAAACTGACTCATACCACTGTGAGGTTCAAAAAGCCTGGACGAGGTTGTCCACGGCTGGTCCCCGTCGTGGACAGCATTGCTTAAAAGAATTCAATTCTTTTTACAATCCCTGTCACGGTGCTCCCAGTAACTGGGTTGCTTTTTCAGCCATTCGTTTTCAACTCCAGCGCCCCCAGCCCCTTTAATATTTACTCTCATTCCATCCTTTTTAATAACACCATGAAACTTCATCCCGGCAAGAGAAGAATCTTTCGGAAACACAAAATCGACCGTCATCTTCTTTTCGTTTACAGTTGCTTTGATCACGGTAGGAGCTTCTGCCGCGCCTTCACTGTTTTGAAAACAAACATAATAACTATCCGCATCCATGGAATCGGCATAAACTAAAAAAACTTCCATTCCTAACAAATCATCGCCCTCATCGTTGTAACACATGTCACTGTACATACCCGTGATTCCCGTTTCCGAGTTTCCTTTTGCAAATAGTGTCGCGGAAAACAAAACAAGGGAAAGGGTAATGGTCATTATTGTCACTTTTGCTTTAAGCATATTCACCTCTCAATAGGTCACCAAAAATTGATTTACTTGTCCACGACGGGTCCCCGTCGTGGACAACTCCTGTCATTTTGTGTGAATCACCAGCCATTCCCCCATAAAAGGAAGGACGTCCTGGGCGAAGGTCGGCTGATAAGGTAGATTTTCCGTTGGCGCGCCCGTGACGCAATGTTGAAAAAGGTGGTTGATGTTGGGAAACATTTTTAAAGTATAATCCCTGTTGCCGCCCTCTTTCAGGGCCTCCCCAATGGCGGCCAGGTTTTGGGGGTAAACCACGGCTATGTCCTTGTCCCCATTCAAGGCCAAAACCGGGCATTGGATCTTTTTCAGGTAGGGGATGGGGTCCCAAAGCAGGAACCGCCGGTACCAAGGGGTCGTGGCCTTTTCCTCGAGGGTTGGGTTGTCCGCTTCCAAAACTTCCCTTAATTGTGTCTTTTCCTTTTCGTTAAGGTCCGCGTAGCCCTTCATCAGGATTTCATGAAGTTTTTGGCGTGCAGCCTGGGGGTCCTTCTCTGTTTCCAACAGGGGCAGGGCATCGGCCATGATCTCCTGAACTTTCTCGAGCACCTTCCCATCCACACCGTAAGCTTTACTTTCCTGCACCCCTTGGAGCGCCCGCAGGCGGTCGCCCCTCATGCCAGGTGCGGCCATGAGAACGATGAAGGATACGTCGGGGTGCCCGGCGGCCGTCTCCTCGGTGATCATCCCCCCTTCGCTGTGCCCGATCAGGCCCACCTTGTTGGGCTTGATCTGGGGTTGTCTTTTAAGGAATTCAAAACCGCACACAGCGTCTTGTTGGAATTCCGGATAATGGGAAGTTTTGAAGTCCCCGGTGGATTGGCCGATTCCCCTTTTGTCATAAACCAGGACCGCGATTCCCTTCCGGGCCAGGTCTTCTGCGAATGAAACAATATAGGGATTCACGCCACCCGGGCCAGCACCGCCCAAGTAAAGGGCCGCGGGGAAAGGCCCCTTCCCCGGTGGCAAAACCATCATTCCCGCCAAGGTCACACCGGCCTCCCGATTCACGAATCTGACTTGTTTTTCAACGCCTGGAAAAGACGGAGTCGAAGAGGGTTGGGGCTCGGTGGTCGGGGCCACGGCTGGCGGCGGTGGGGTTTCATCGCCCCCCCAAGCCCCTTCGTACAGGGACATCAGGCTTAAACCTAAAAGTAGCAAGGGAAGAGACTTGTTCAAAACCGGAGATTTAAGAAGAATACTTTTCTTTGTAGGCATCTGATTTAGTCCCCATTTATTAGATCTTCTGACTTTTTCCTTGTCCACTCTGGCTCCTCGTCGTGGACAGCTATTTTCCAACGCCGATATGAAGCTTAGGGTTACCGTCATTCCTCAATAAATGTTGGGTGATTGAGGAAATGTGCCAAATCGAACCTTTTCGAACGAGGAGAAATTGATAGCGGCCATAGGAATGGAAATGATCTTCCTTCGCACTTTTGGAATCAGGACCAAACCGAAGGATTGCGTAATTGCACTTAACCTCGATTGATTCTCCTTTAGGGGCCATGGTGATATTCGACAAGTTATGCTGGGTAATTAGAGCTGAGAGTGAGGCCTGCCGTTTAGCAGAATACTTTTCTCTGGCAATCATTGCCGGTGGTTCGCCTCGAAAACTGGAGTAGTTACAATAAACCATCTTGGTCAGGCAAGCCTTCATCCCGGCCCAATCTTTTTCGTCAAATGTCCGCATGAAACGAAAAAGAAGCTCGAGAACCCCGGAACGTACTTCAGTGGTTAAGGCCATCTTTTTTGCCATCCCATACCCTTGCCCAAATTAGTGTCCACGACGGGTCCCCATCGTGGACAGGGTCACTTGACCAAAAATTTAATATCCTTTATCTGTACGTTGCCTTTTCCTTGATTGCCCATGAAATGAAAAACAACCTTCGAAAGGGCTTGAAGGTCAAGAATTTTATTCCCTCGTTGATTGCCCCAGCCACCGCAAAGTCCAAGTTTTGAAATGTCCAACCGATAAGTCTCCCACTTGCCCGTGCCTTGGAAGGATGGAAAGATATAAATTTCTCCATCCGCGCCGTTAACGCCTTTGTAAGTGTCTTGAGGAGGCGGGCCCGCCCCCGATTCAATAAGAAAATTTCTGAAGAAAAGTTTTTTTGGCGCAAAAGCCTTAAATTGAAAAAAATGATATCCCCTTAAATTCACCATCCCAGGCGCCACAAAGGGTTCAATGTTGCAAGGGTATGAAGCCATGCAACCCCAGCCTGTGCCGGTTTCTATTTGGAATTCGATGGCCCTGTGTTTGATTTTCGCAATAATTTTTCCACCATTAGCCTTATCGCCCCAGGTTTTACCCTGGGCTGATTTGTCAATTTTAAGGTAGGACCGGATTGGCGGAATTGCCGCGCCAGGTTCGGTTTTCCGGTAATCAACTTCCGCTTGGTCGGCCATTCCCGTAAGCGGGGCCACGGCACCTTCGAGAGTTCCATCATCACGAACCACGGCAACAGAGCCCAGCCCGGTTTCAACATAGTCTCCATCTCCATCCTGGGTGAAAGTAATCCCACGTTTGCTTAAGGCTTCAACCATTTCCTGATTGACCCTTTTATCTAACCTTCCTTCCCCGCCAAATCGAGGCATCGAAACCGCGTCCTGGGCCGAAAAATGATAATCAACCAGGTTGGAGATAAATTGAAACGAAGCCTGTAACAAGGATGTTGAAAAAGAACCAAGGGCAAACCGTACTTTTCCTTCTTTGGTGCCAATCTGCATTGAGAGGGGGCTCAATATTCTCTCTCCTGGTTTAGTGATGAAATAACTTAGTTTTCCCCCCGCGTTCAAAAGAACACCATTAACGAAAATTCCCTCGCCCCATGGGGATGATTCGCTTGTATTTGTTCCCGAAACGACATTGCCCTCCTTGTCAATGACCACAATATGGAAGCTATGGGTTCCGTTGTCTTTCCCGAAGGAAAAATGGCCGTTTTGAATTACACCCTTCCATAATTTATCGACATTGTCCTTGCCCAAAACAGAGGAAATGAACTGAGGGTCGTCCATTTTTTTAAATCCTCCGTTATAAATTTCCGAGGTTATTTCACTGTTGGATGCTTGAAAGGCCCGAACCATCAATTCCAACCCGTCCGCTGATTGGGAGTAATGTTTTTCAAAAACCTTGGGATCAGCTTTTTCCAAGACCTTAAGGGTCTCAAGGGTTATCAATCCCCCGAAAACCCTGCCCGCGGTGGAGTACAGGTCATAACCCCTGTAAGAAATTTTCCGCGGCTCAAACCATTGAATCCGATAGGAAGAAAGGTCGCCCAAACTTAACTTCGCTCCAAGGCCTTGAACAGTTTGGACACATTTTTCCGCCCATTCCCCACGGTAAAAATAAGGTGACCCTTCTTCGGAAAGCCGTGAAAGAAAATCACCCATTTCCGGAAGCCGGATGACATCACCCCAAAGAGGTCCTATTTCATTGGAGAAATAAGTCCTTTTCCCATATTCACTTCTTTGCAATATTTCTTTATTCGTCGAGACGAGCCACTCGTATTCCAAGTCGATCGGAAAACCGTTCCTGGCCAGATTGATAGCCGGTTCAAGAACTTTCTTAAAGGGTAGGCGCCCGTAACGCTTGGAAATTGCCTCAAGGCCCAAAATTGCGCCGGGAGCCAGGAAACTAGATCCCCCTTTGGAATCGTAGGGATTCCATTTACCATTCGGATCAAGTACTTCATTCATGTCTGCATCAAGGTAATGACACTGTTTCGTTTTAGCGTCATAAATGAGGACGCCCAAAGGGCCCGCCGGGCTTGTCACCCCGGGGCTCAAAACATATTGGGCGAAGGTTGCGGCAACGAACGCATCAAAAGCATTCCCGCCGGAATTGAGAATCTCATAACCAATGCGGGTTGCGATTTTATGGTAGGTAACGACTAATTCGTGTGAATCGGGGCGGGATATCTTCTGCCCTTCAATTGTCGTGTCAGCCCAAGCAAAAGCGGAAAAAGAAACAGCAGTCGCCGCGAGGAATAGACTCAAAACCCGAATGAATATTATCCAATTATTCAAAACAACCCCTTATTTCGATAACGCCATTAGTTATTTACTTTGTCCACTGAGGGTCCCCCTCGTGGACAACCTTGGTGTCATAAGCTCCAAAATTCGTAACCAAGAGAAAATAACCCATCTAGATGTTGGCCAAAACCATTGATGGATCTCCCATCATTACTTTTAAGGGTATTGTTATAAATATAACCCTCCCCTAGTTCGAGTCTTGCGTCCAAAACAAAATTACCGAGTTCAAAAGAAGCGCCAAAGTCGAATCCCCAATCCAATGGGTTGTAGGAAGGGGTGGTTGACGCTGGAAAACCGACGGGGACCGAAGGGCTATAGAGCCCCCGCAAAAGCAAACCGGTATAGGGTCCAAACAAAAGGTTTGCTTTAAAATCCTGGATGGTCAGAACCTTTCCTTTCAGCAGGAGCGGCATTTCCAAATAGGGGAAAGGGTAACGATAACTTTGATAGTTAGGATTACTGTAGACATCTTCATCCCCTTTTAAGACATATAAAAGTTCAGGTTGGAATGATAGGAAGTCATAAATTTTAATGTCGGAAAACAACCCCACATTGAACCCATAATAACCCGCACCCCCAAAGTAGAAAGTTCCTGTTCCTCCTACAGCTGGATAAATTTGGCAATTAGTAACACCTGCCTTAACCCCCAAGGTGACTGGATCGGCCCAGGAATACATGGATGAAAAAAATTGGAGGAAAAGAAAACAACTAGTAATAAATAAGCTTGGTTTCATCATGCCTCCCCTATTCTGGACAACTTATCTTGCCTTTATTTTAGCTCTTTAACGCCAACAGGGTTGTCCACGATGGGTCCCGTAGGGTCGAGGGCTGGTGCGGTTGCCCATTGGCTCCGTTTCCAGTCCCCGCCTCCTCGAACGTAGCGTGCGGATTTCCCGCACTACGCTCACCTGTTGCTTTCATGTCAAAGTTTATGTGACCTATCAGGCTGGTAGTGCTTTCGGTTCTTGGTAATAACGTATTTGGTAACTGCTGTACAGCCCCAGATACCTATATAACCATTCCCTACTCCACCTATCCCGCCCAAAGCCATCGAGCTTCTTTGCACGCATCATATGCCGCCGAATTTTATTCTCGACCCATCTTTCCACGTACCTAAAACACCGACTAGAGTGTCCTATCCGAAAGTAATTGACCCATCCACTCAGTTTGGGATTGATAATCTCAATCACCCTCTGCACCGGCTGGGATTGAAAATTTCGGAATGCTTCCTTGAGCTTGCCTAGAAGTGTTGTCCGCGCCTTCATTTTCGGCGTGAACTTCACCCCCCATTTCCCTCGACGGGTTTTCACCTGTCGAAAGTCAAACCCCAGAAACCCGAAACTTTCACCTTTCGTTAGGTCTGCTATCCGCGTTTTGTCCGTGTTGATTTGCAAGTCGAGCTTGGTCAATTCTTCAAGTAACCTTCGGTAGGCAGCCTTTGCCAACCATTCCCATTGCGGATATCCATTAACAAGGATCACCATGTCGTCAGCAAACCTCGCGTATTCGACATAGTTGTTCTTCCCTTGCCGAGTTACTTCTTTTGCCTTTTCCAGCATCTTATCCACCTCGTTGAGATAGAGATTGGCCAGAAGAGGGGAAATAACCCCACCCTGTGGGACTCCTCTTTTGCCGCTGGCTTTCAGGATCAGCTTCAACAATCCCAACACCGTTTCATCCTCGACCCTTTGGGCCACTTTCTTCATCAGCAGGTCGTGCCTTACTGTGTCGAAGTAAGCCTTGAGGTCTACGTCGATGACTCGGGTTTTCCTACAAACGATTGCCGATGCCACCCTGTTCACAGCCGCATGAGCGGTCCGCCTGGGTCGATACCCATAGGACCCTTCTTGAAAATCGGCCTCAAAAATTGGTTCCAGAATGAGCTTCATCGCTCCCTGGACAACCCTGTCCCGGATGTTGGGTATCCCAAGGACTCTTACCTTCCCATTTCCCTTGGGTATTTCCTTCTTCCGGTTTCGAGCGGGCTTATACGTGCCTTGAACTAATTCACCCCGGATGCTTTCCAGAAATGGCTCCACTCCGGCTTCCTCAATGGCATCAAACGTCACCCCATCTATTCCAGGGGCTCCGTTATTTACCTTAGCCATCCGGTAAGCCTTTTGAAGCGTTTCCATCTTGCAAACATGGGTGTAAAGTCCCCAGAAACTCCAGTTCTTTTCAGCCTTCGCTTTGACGTATATCTCTCGTCTCAGGTCTTGCAGGTTGATAGACGTCTTTTTCATACCGTCACTGCCTTCCGTTTTGTCGAGAGACTTAACAACAGCAGGGTTCCTTCGCTCCACGGGCATTACCCCGCTTCATCGCTACCATGAACCCGTCCTAAACCCTCTCGCCTTCGACCGTTTTCCCGCGTCACGGTTATACGGCCTACCTTTCTCCAGGTATTTCTACCTGGGGCAAGGAGGGTTTCTCCAGTTGCTAGGTGTGTCCTTGTCATCGTGCCGTTGCTATCACCCCGTCGAAGTGTTCCAGCGCTTCAGCCACTTTCTGCGCTGGCCCATGTTGCCTTCATCCCACGACGGAGGACTCGGCCTTCGAGGCAATTGTTTTCGGGGCCACCTGTGCATTTACTTTCGTTACGGCCCGACGACTCGCTCACCATCCTTTCGATGGCTTTGTTGATGGGCTTCAGGCATTTAGTTTCCCGCTTGCCTGCCATCCTAGCTAATGGGCTTTGGCTTTTACCCATGCAAGACTATCTCTTGCTGAACATACCTGCCTTTTCTGGACGCACCATCGTGGACAACCTTATTTATTTCTAAATGTTTAAGGATGGTCAGGCCCTTTTCCCCACTTTCAAAACAATGATCTGTCGGGTCATATGCCGAAAGGTTAAACAATCATAAAAGACTAAACGGCATTCATCTGAAAGGATAGCTAGCGCCCGGAAGCTGCCTTGGCCAAAGTGGCTTTCAAGGATTTCATGTCCGCCTCCTTCAAAGCCAGGAACTGGATGCCGGCACCCTCCTCCTTTGCCCTGACTACCTCAGCGAAAGCGGACAAGCGGGCCGGATTTTCCGGAAGTGAAAAATCGAGGGCCATGACGGTTCCCACGTCCAAAGGTTTTTCCGCAAGGATGTACATTCCCCCCAGGCTTACGTCTATACTCTTGGAACTTATTGTCTTTTTCCGCATATCGGAAATACTTTCAGCATTGATGGCGCCCTCCATCAAACGGCATTTGAGGGGAATTTCAAGGGCAACCCTTGGATAAGCGCGTTTTTCCACGAACATGTTTGATTGGGCCATTTATTCCCCCTTAAAAGTTGCGATTATTTGAGAACAATAACCTGCCGGACCATATGGCCAGAAGGTTGGAAAATTACGACAAAGTAAACGGCATTTCCCGCCATTTCACCAAAGCGATTCTTCCCATCCCAAAAAACCCGATAGTTCCCCGGGTTCTCGTACAGATCAAGAATCTTCACAACTTCTTCCCCAGCGAGGTTGAAGACCATCACTTTCACTTCCCCGGCCACATCCACCCGTACATCCATCCCTAAGGGCTGTTGGAGGGGGTTAAAGAAGTTTTTGTCTAAATAAAGGGCTAAGTTCGGCGTAGGGGTTGAAGTCACTGACCCCGTTGGCGTTGGAGTAAAGGTGATGGTCGGCGTATAGGTAATGGTAGGAGTCCATGTAATCGTAGGAGTGAAAGTGAGGGAAGGCGTGTATGAAGGTGTGAAGGTGAAAGAAGGTGTGAATGTAATGGTTAACGTAAACGTTGTGGTTGGTGTGTTGGTGGATGTCACGGTGGGAGAATTGGTGGAGGTACTGGTCACTGTTTGAGTAACGGTTAAGGTTGGTGAGTTGGTAGGCGTGGATGAAGCGGTGTTGGTGACGGTGTTGCTGGGCGTCGAGGAAGCCGTTGGGGTGGGCGTGGTAGTCGAGGAGTTGGTTGGAGTTGATGAAGCCGTCGGCGTAGCGGTGAACGTAACTGTCGACGTGGGAGACGGCGTAGCCGAAGCCGTAGCGGTATTCGTCGGGGTGCTGCTGGGCGTGACCGTGGCCGTGTTAGTGGAACTATTCGTCGGTGTAGGAGTGGTCGAGCTGGTGGCTGTATTCGGAGGCGTTGGAGTAGGGCTATTCGTCGGAGAGTTGGTGAGTGTATTCGTCGGAGTTACGGTAGCCGTGTTGGTAGGCGTTTTGGTTGCGGTATTCGTGGATGAATTGGTCGGTGTGGACGACGAAGTCGCGCTAGGAGTACTCGTTCCCGTAGGGGACGAGGTATTCGTGGGAGTATTAGTAGGAGTATTCGATGGTGTATTCGTTGGGGTTTTAGTTGGCGTTAATGTCGGTGTGCCCGTTGGAGTACTCGACGCCGTAGGCGTTGATGTATTGGTCAGCGTATTGCTTGGGGTATTCGTTAGCGTATTGGTCGGGGTTGAAGTTGCGGTGTTCGTTGGACTATTGGTGGCGGTGTTCGTGGAAGTATTCGTAGGTGTGTTGGTCGGAGTGCTCGTCGGGCTGTTGGTGGCCGTGGGTGTAGGCGAGTTCGTTGCCGTGGGAGTCGGGCTGTTAGTAGGCTTGGGTGTTGGCGAATTAGTGGGTGTTAAAGTAGGGCTATTGGTGGGTGTTGGGGTGTATGAGTTGGTCGAAGTGGGTGAAGCCGTGTTGGTGGGAGTATACGTAGGTGAATTGGTTGGTGTTTGAGTTGTGGTGTTGGTGGGTGTGTTCGTAGCTGAATTAGTTGGAGTAAGTGTGGCTGAATTTGTCGAACTATTCGTGGCCGTATTTGTGGGTGTTAAGGTTGGAGTATTGGACGGGGAGTTGGTGGGTGTCTGAGTTGGAGTGCTCGTCGGGGTATTCGTTGACGAATTAGCAGGGGTGTTGGTAGGGGTAATGGTGGGGGAATTGGTTGGCGTATTGGTGATTGTGAGAGTAAAGGTAAATGTCGGCGTCGGCGATAAAGCCGTGGAAATGGTCTGGACGCCCGTGTTGTTCACCGCCGCAGCTGGAACCCCTCCCGAAACCTGAAAGGTGAATCCCGCCGCCGGGACGCTCATTTGGAAGGTACGACCATTGGTGCCGCCCGCCGTGATGTCCGTCGTCACATATAAGACATCGCCATTAAAGACCATCTGGGGAACGTAAGTCGTGGACTGAATCCAATTGCCCCCCTGTTTCTTAGAGGTATCGGCCAAGATAGCCGTTCCAGAATTAAATGAACCTCCTCCCCTTTGAATCCACAATTTCATGGCCGCAATGTCCGTGGGTGAGGTGGCATTTCCCAGGTTGGTGATGGAATAAGCGTTGATGGTGTCCGAGCTTCCGCTCACCACCAAATCCAGGATGGGGTTGTTCACCGTATTGACGTAATAAAGTGCGCTTGGAACATTGACGAGATTAAGGCTGGTGGTAGGCGGCGTGGTAATGGTCTGGGCGCTGGTGTTGGTCAGGGCGGCCGGGGGGAAATTGCCGCCATATTGGAAGCTCACGGCCGAGGCGGTAACCCCGAATTCGCATAGGTTCCCCACGGTGGCGGCCAGGGGAACATCAGCGGTCACGTACAAGCCGTCACCAGACAAAACCTTGTTGATTCCCGTGAATTGCCATTGTTTGGCGCTGGTATGGGTGAGATTGCCTATATTAATGGCGTTGGATTCGACGAAAGCCCCCCCGCCCTTCTGGTACCAAAGGGTCAGGTTTTGAACATCCGTGGCCTCGTCCGCGCTACCAGCTGTGTTGTTTAGGTTCAGGGTCTGCAGGATGTCGGCGTTGGTGGCGGCCACACTTAATTGGAAAACCAAGTTGGTGATACTGTTTTGCCAATAGCTGGCGGCAGGAACGTTCACCATGGAAATACCTGTCACCATTCCCGGCGCTGTTATGACTTGGCTATTGGGGTTCGTTTGGGCGGAAGCTGGGAAACTGCCGGAATTGAAATTGAAGCTATTGACGGGCATTTGGAAAACACAGGTGTTCCCCACCGTCGCTCCTGGGGCCAAATCCACCGTCACATAGAGGCCGTCTCCGTTTCCCACGCTCCAGGTAAAAGACGCAGGATTTTGCCAGCTGCTGGGGCCCGCTTGATTTAAGGTTCCGATAAGCACGGAATTGACGACGGAGAAAGCCCCGCCGCCCTGCTGGTACCACACATTTACCGCCGTGATATCGCTTCCGGCCAAGGCCGTGCCGGTGTTGTTCATTTGGATCGTGTTGAGCAGGTCTCCACCGCTGGCGGTCACCGAGACCTGATACACCAGGTTGTTCGAGGTTCCTGGCAGAAACACGTCCGCCGGTTCCAGCACCATGTTCACGCCGATGACCGACCCGGCTTGGATCGTTTGAATTTTATTGTTGGTCAGGGCACCGGCGGGAAGGGTCGTTGAACCAAATTGGTAGGAGTTGGCGGGCGCTTGGAACTTTAAGGTGTGCCCCCCTATAGCCGTAGGTTTGATGTCTACCGTCACCCACAAACCGTTGTTATTGTCGATGCTCCATTGGAATTGGGTTGTGTTTTTCCATTGGGTGCTGGTGACCATGTTCAAATCACCCACGTAAGTGGCCAGGGAAATATTGAACCCGCCACCGGAGTTGGCTGGCTGGTCCCAAAATTTCACCTTGGAGATATCCGTGCCATCAATGGCCGTTCCAAGGTTGTTGACCAACGCGTAAAGAAGAGGATCGGGGCCCGAGGCCAGGACTTTTACGTGGAAAATAGGATAATTGATTGCCCCCGGCGCGATGGTGGCGGTATTGATATGACTTATAGTCAGGTTGGTGGCCCCACCCGTTTGGATGGTCTGGATGCCCGTATTAGCAATCGAGGAAGCGGCAAAACTGCCGGAAGCGAACACACAGCCGTTCGCCGGGGTTTGGCACTGAATAGTGTCTCCATTAACTGCTCCCGCCAACACATCCATGGTCACGAACAATCTGCCGTTCGTGGTCACAGTAAAGCCGAATGCAGTGGAGTTTTGCCAGGTGTTGGGAGAAGTGGCTGGCAGGACACCGATCAAGGTGGCCTTTGCGGGTGAAAACTGTCCAAAGGCAGTCTGGTACCAAACCTGGACGTTGGTGATATCGGTGTTGGTGACCGCGTTTCCCAAATTAGTGACGGTAAGTTGGTTGAATGTATCCGAACCGGAGAGGGTGAGGGCCAAGCTAATGACAGGATTTTCGATAGAGCCTGCGGCGATATTGCGGTTTGTTTGGTTAAAAAATGATACACCGGTTACCCCCGCCCAAGCGGAAACCGGAACTAACAGAAAAGATAGGATGATCAAAATCGGTTTCAGCCGATTCTTAAAACGATTCATATCGAGTCCAAACTTCAAGCCACAAAAGGGGCAAAAAAGCGTTTAAAAGAAGTGGATGGCCAGTTTTAGGGCTAAATTTTGATTGGACTAAGAATTATACCCACAAAAATGCTTTATTAAAGGTGTTTAACGTATTAAGAAAATCGGTGTAAAAAGGGCATTTATCCAAAGAACAGGCTTTTCCGAAGGGTCCCCGTTGCGGACAACCGGAAACTTCACTTTTTTGGGAAGGCATTACCGAGTCGAAGAGGCTCTCTTTAAATAAGCCTTTAAGACTCTCAAGTCCTCATCTTTCACTACCAAAAAATGTAGGCCGCCGTCGGTCTTGTTGGCCCAAACCACTTCGGCAAAGGCCGATAAAGTTTCGGAGAGGCCGGGAAGTGTGATTACTAAGCTTAGAATATCCCCTTCTTTCAAAACCTTTTTCGCGAAAATTTGCATTCCCCCCAAAATACGATCCATGGCATGGGCGTTTCCTTCTTTTTTTCTTTGTTTGCGGACTATCTCTATTTCCTTTTTGTCCTCGACCAAGCGGTATTTGACGGGAATATTGACTTTGATAGGAGGGTCAACGCGTTTTTCCATGAATAAATTGGCGTCCTGCAATTTCGTCCCCTTCTAATGAGGCCCCGTCGTGGACGGCTTTCACCAACGATTTATGAGAACTTGTTATTGGATAAAGGTGTTAAACCTAAGATATTTTTCCCAAAAACTCTCTTAAGGCTTCCCTTTCATCGTCTTTCATCATCAGAAATTTAAGGCCGGCGCTTGTCTTGTCCGCCCGGACCACATTTGCGTAAACGCTCACAACGTTGGACTTATCAAGCAGATAAATATCAAATTGAAGAACGTCCCCCAGCGTTAAAGGTTGGTCCACCGCGATTCGCATTCCCCCCATACTCATATCCAGTGTGTAGGCGTTTTTTTCTGTTTGTCGCCAATCCTCGATCTTTTTAAGGACTTTTTTGTTTTGTTCCAAACGAAATTTGATGGGAATTTTTATGGTGAAGCGGGGGGTTCCACGCCTCTCCATGGTCATTTTTGCTTTCGGCATATTTACCTCAGTAGGTAAACGGTACTTCTTGAGGCCTTAATTGTCAATTTGTTTACTTTGCAATGGGATATGAAATAATTTATTAAGGGGGGCTTTAAGAAGGATAAGAGTTTTGTCCCACGATGGGTCCCCATAGCGGGCAAATCTTTTAGTCAGTTGAATTCGGGTGATCATCGGGTCCGGTCATATTTTTCAAAAAAGATTCCCGATACTCACGGCAAAACAAAAAACAATCAGGGCAATCTTTAACATGCTGATCAATAAACTCCGTTAGAGGTGCGGGGAGTTTTCCTTGAAGGTAAAAACCGTAACTTTGGTGGACTTCACGACAATTCATAAAACGTCAAACCCGTTAGGCCATCTTCCCTTTAAAGTTAAGCCAGAAATCCTCGATGCGTTTTACCATGGCAGAATAATCATTAACTTCCGTGGGCTTGGCAATGAAGTCATCCGAGTGGTTTTTCTTGGCTAATTCAAAGTCTTGCGGATTGGTGGAACTTGTGAGAATGAGGACGGGAATGTGTT
>PLZG01000048.1 GCA_003152075.1 candidate division FCPU426 bacterium | reverse complement strand
CGTTCACCACCAAACTGAATTGGTAAATTTTCCGGCCGCCCGAATCGATCTCGTCGCTGTGAATGGCCTTCACGTCCTCCCAATAAAAATCAATCTTGGCGGGGCCGCCCAGGATGCCCCCGATGGGGAGCCCGTCCTCATAAGTCAGGGTGAAGCCGGTCATGGCGGGGGAGACCGACAGGACCTTCCTCTTGTCGTGCCCCACGATCAAGGAATATTTTTCCTGGTCCTGCAGGTCCCCCAACCGGCGGATGGACATGTCCCCGCTCATAGGAATGGGCTCAAAGGGGAAGGATATGATCCAGCCGGGTCCGGGCACCGCGGCGATTTCGGCTTCGAGATAACTCCGGTCCTCGATCTCCGCGTTCCAAGCTTGAACGGTTGGTTTTGCCACGTTTTGAACAACCGGATTTTCTTTTCTTTTCGCCTCTCTTGGCGCCCGTGGCGAACTTGGCGGTTCAATCGAAATAGTTTGTGGGTTCTCAATTTCTTTTCCGTCCCCACTATCGGTTTTGTCTTTCTTGGTGCCCTTTGTGGCGGTCATCCTCGTAAGAGGATGTTGGTTAAATGCAGTTTTAATGGTTTCAACCGGCCACATCACCACCTGCTTAACCAGGCTACCCACCGACCGGTGTTGGAACAAAACCTCATAGGCCCCCCAGACCAGCAACAAGACCAGGGCGACCATGAGGACCATTTTCAAAACCCCTCCCACCACCCCGCCAACCAGCTTGGCCAGCCCCCGGGCCGCCTGGCGGGTGCCGTGAAAAAGCTCCCTAGCCACCCATTTCAAAGCCTTCCAGGCCAGGTGCCCGATCCACTTAACCGGTACAAGTAGGGTGGCCCCGGCAAGGATCAAGAATTCCCACCAGGTAGGCCTTTCCCCCTTTTTGATCTTGGATTTGATCCGGCCAACCACCGAAACCCCCGCCAGCCCATCCCAAAGGAGGCTTTCCCCCTGCGTTAAAACTCCGGGGGACAGGTCGGCTTGTGACCTCAGGGCAGAGGCACCCTGTGTACCCTTTGGTTCAGGTTTTATGGTTTTCTTTGCTTTCGAGGTAGCCTGAACCGCCCCGCTGGGCGGTACCCCCGGCCCATCTGCCCTCGAAGCCACGGGATCCCCAGCTGGCTTGAGGCCCTTTACCAACTCCCGGACCTGGGCCTCGGTCATCTCCTTGTCCAAGACTTCCCGTAGGGCCTTTTCGACCTGGGCAGGGTCCCCAAGGTCGGCAAGGGCCAGCAGGATGGACTCGGTGATCAAAAAACCCTTACTTTGGGTGTTACGCGGCGTAACACTTTGGGTCACCAAATCCCTGGCGGCCGGGGTTAAAGCCTGGGTAATCTTCCAGGCCCGGTTTACTTTGGGTGGGGCGTAACCCAGTTCAGCCGCCAGCTTCCTTTGACCCTCCCCATTGGTAGGCTTCAGGAGTCTCTCAATGATGAGGTCCCACTTCCACCAGCCCATATCGTTGGACCGGTTGTCCAACGCGGCGTCCTTAAACTCTTGGTCGGGGGTACCCCCCTCCACCACTATGGCCTGCAGGGTCTCCAACCCGGAAGCTTGGCTCCGGCCAGGCGCACATGTCCCCCGATCAGCAGGTACTCGTAAGTGGGGAACTTGGTCCTCTCCTCTTCCGTCAGGGGCCTTACCCGAACCTCGGTCTTTTGGCCTACTTCCTTCATGGAATCCGCCATGGTTTGGGCTTCGGTGGGGTTTACGGGACCCCGGGGGTTATCCGGATTGGGCATGATTTTGCTGGTGTGGATTACCAATAGAGTGGACATGGAATTCTCCTTTTGCCGTGAATTGAGTTACGGCGCAAAGATATATCCTTAAAGCATTTTTAGGCTAGTCCCAAAGATTTGTCCGCTTTTTGGAAAATCCAACAAGCACAAGCCTTTTTAAGACTAAGAACCGCACTTATTTTGACCTGCCTCCCGACCTGTCTCCCAGAGCTCAGGGAGCGCCGGGAGAAGCTATTAGAGAGTAGGGAGGCCTGCCTGTCTGGCGTAGCTGGAGCAGTAGCGGAAGGGTCAGCGTAGCCAGACCTTAGAAACCCAATGCTTAGGCCTATTTGGAGGACAAATAGTTTGAGGATTTGAAAGGGGAGGGGCTCGCCCTGGGGTTTGCCCTTTTGGGCGGCTTCGATATCCGCCCTGGGGATGCCGATGAGGTCCAAGAAAACGCTGCCCGAGGGGTCTTGGACCTGGGTTTCAACCGCGTGGGGGTAATAACACCCGAACTCCTTCCGCGCTTTCCCCTCCTACGGTTTAAGGGTTTCCACCGAATGGGTGGAATAAAGAATGTTGCGGAAACACTATATTTTGTGACCTATACCGGACGAAGATTAAAAACCCATTTTCACCCCCTTTCACGCCCGCCTGAAAAAGGGTGATAAAATGATGATCATTCTTATTTCATTTATTTTGAACCGGTTTATTTGGTTAAAGGGGCTTCTTATATGAAGGCGACCAAGGCCGGTTT
Organism: candidate division FCPU426 bacterium; assembly: GCA_003152075.1. Taxonomy (GTDB): domain Bacteria; phylum Oederibacteriota; class Muellerivitia; order Muellerivitales; family Muellerivitaceae; genus PALSA-1180. Next base: position 63,183 of record PLZG01000048.1, on the reverse strand, counting down.
TCAAAGTTTCCCAAGGTTACCCTTCCTTTTGTTTTTCCTAACGCAAGCCCTGTTCCTTACCGCCCCCGGCTTGGCCGCTACCACTAACAGCCAATATGTGGCGGGGGAAATCCTGGTGGAACTCAAACCAGGCCTTTCGGCGGGGGAAAGGGAAAGGGTATCAAGTGCCAATGGCAAAGCCCACCCCTTTCATTTTAGGGCTGACTTGCTTCGGATCAAAATTCCCAGCGGCCTTTCGGTGGAAGAGGCCCTTGCCCGGATAAAAAACGATCCGGCGGTATTACTGGCCCAGCCCAATTATCTTTACCACCTCTTCCAGGCCTGTACCGTCCCCACGGCGGCCTCGGACGCTTATTACACCTCGGGGGTCGTGCCGGCGGTTCCCTGCAATGTCATTACGGGAAACGGTAACGTCAATTGGCCGTACCTGTTGATCAACGCCCCCGCGGCCTGGGCGCTGGCGGGTTCCAGCCTTTCTTGCCCCGCGGCCAATCCTGTCACGGTGGCGGTATTGGACACGGGAGTGGCCTCCAGTTACCTTCAAACCAACCATCCTGATTTGCCTTCCTCGCTTTTTATTCCCGGGTACAACTCCTCGGGGGACTGGGGCGGGGATACGACCAACACCATCGACAACCACGGGCATGGGACCTACGTTACCGGGATACTCGCGGCCCAATGGAACAACGGAGGGGTGGCCAACGCTTGTTTAACGGGTACGGTTCCCCCGGGCAATTTTAACGGGGGCGCGGTGGGGGTGGCGGGCTACCCGGGTATGGTTAAGATCATGCCCGTGAAGGTGGCGAACTCGACGGGGGCCAACACGACCGGTACCCTGATGGAGGGAATCTATTTCGCCGCCCTCAACGGCGCGCAGGTACTCAACATGTCCCTGGGTACGGCTGTGCCGGACCCCCTGGAGGGACAGGCGGTAACCTTCGCGCTCAACCATGGCTGCGTTTTAGTGGCGGCGGTGGGGAACAGCGGAAACGGAGTGCCCGTGAGTTATCCGGCCGGCTTCCCAGGGGTGCTGGCCGTGGGGGCGGTAGGCCCGGCCGATTCCATCCCCGGTTACACCCAAACGGGACCCGGAATGGGGATGATGGCGCCCGGAGGCGCGAATGTGGCTTTGCCGAATACCTTGGACACCGCCGACAATTTTTTCGGCTGCATGCTGAACTGCCCCTCACCCACCGTCGATCCAGCTTTTATTATCGACCCCTGTGACAACAACTATGGTGAGGCCTCAGGGACCTCGGCGGCTTCGCCCGTGGTGGCGGGGGCGGCGGCGTTCCTGCTCGCGATGAACCCCACCCTGCAAGCGCCCCAGGTGGTCCAGATCCTGGAAAGCACGGCCCACCAGATTTTAGGTTCCCCCGGTACCTACAACACGACCACCGGCTGGGGCCGCCTGGATTTAAACGCGGCTGTCCTTTCCGCCGTGGGAATGGGCGCGCAAACACCCTATACCGCGACGCCTACCCCCGTTCCACCCACCGCTACGGCTACGCCAGCCGCCTGCGGAGGGACAGTTCCCGGTTCTACCTGGGCTTTGAATACGTCTTTCGATTTCCGTTCCGATGACGGGGCGGTTTTCGACCAGGGAAACGGAAACGGCCCCGGGCCCTTTCTTTTAGGGGGAGCCGCGCCCACCAATCCGGTGACGGTTTATTACTACCAGGCCGGGATTTGGAAAGCTTTTGGTTCTTCCCAGGCTCCCCTCCTCAACCGGAGCAAGTTCAACGTGGTGGCTTTCAACGGAAAGCTTTGGGTTTTGGGGGGCCTTATCAGCGGCACGACCTACAAAAACGACACCTGGTATTCCCTCGACGGTCTCCACTATTTGCTGGGCACCTCCAACGCGGGCTTCGCCGGACGTTCCGAATTCAGCTCCGTGGTTTTCCAGAACAACCTTTGGGTCCTGGCCGGCCTGACTTCCCTGGGTTCCACCAACGACGCCTGGACTTCCCCCGACGGCTCAACCTGGACCCTGGCCGCTACACCGCCTTTTTCGGCCCGCATGGGACAGACGGCGACGGTGTTCAATGGCCGCCTATGGGTGATCGGGGGCCAGACGGCCGCGGGGTTCAGCAATGAGATATGGTCCACGGGGGACGGAACAACATGGGTCCCCTCCGTACCCACGGGTTCTTTTTTTTCCCCACGGTGGAATCATTTGGCCGTGGCCTGCGGAAACACCCTTTGGGTCATGGGCGGGAGCGGGGCCGCCGGGCAGGACACGGATCTTTGGGTAACCACGGATGGGATCAATTGGGCCCAATCCCTCACGACGCTGCCCTTCGGGACCGTCAACCGTTATTCCCAAGTCAGCCTATCCTTCCAGGGGCAGGTTTGGTCAACCGGTCTCTCGGGCCTCTATACTTCCAATTGCTGTGACCTTCCTACCCTCACTCCCACGGCTACCAACTCTCCGACGAATTCCCCCACCTCTTCTCCCACTGTCACCCCAACCTCCACGCCCAGCTTTACCCCCACCCCCAGCCCCACTCCAAGCCCTGCCTCTACTCCCACCGATAGCCCGACCATTACGGCCACTTGGACGGCGTCCCAGACGCCCACCTCCAGTCCGACCCTGACCCCCACTTCCAGCCCAACCCTGACCCCCACTTCCACCCTCAGCAATAGCCCGACGATCACCTTTTCGCCCACGATTACCGCCACTCCGCCCGTTACCACTATCGTCATCGGCCCGCCTTACCCCAATCCTGTTTTTAACCAGGGGCCAGTTTACTTTGACGCACAGGCCCCCGCGGGTTCCAACCTTACTTGGGATGTTTTCACTACGGCTTACCGCAAGGTGACCGGTGGGGCCCAAGCCTTGTCCGGAAAAGCGACGCTTTCCTGGAACCTACGCGACGGGTGGGGAGGGATGGTCGCCAACGGGTTGTATTACCTAAGGGTGAATGTGGGAGGACCCCAACACAAACAGCTCATCCTGAAGGTGATCGTGATGCGTTAGGAAACCAGCGCGCGGCTGGTTAAAAATTTTTATGACAGCGTTTATCCTTGTGATAAAGACATCTTAAAAACCCCTTGGTTAGAATGATTCCCGCCAAAATCCTGGTAGTGGGTCAATCTAGTCAATAATTGATTGAGCCCTTAAATCACCCCTCACCCTACCCTCTCCCGCAAGGGGCGAGGGTGGTTAGAAAAGGCCTTTTCTAGATTCCCCTCTCCCCTGCGAGGGAGAGGGTTAGGGTGAGGGGGAAATAAAAATCATTCAAATTGACCCACTACCAAAATCCTTGTGAAAACAAGGGATATCCCCTCGCCCTCTTTTAACCTAAAATGCCTAAAGCCAGTAACTGACGGGAGAGCCTGTGGAAACGAGCGACTATAAAGAAGTGTTCTTGACCGAGTCGAGGGAGTATCTTTCCACGCTGAATAACGCCCTGGTCACCCTGGAAAAAGACCCCTCCCAGGCTGAATCCATCAACGAGATTTTCCGGGCCGCCCATACCTTAAAAGGAATGTCGGCCACGATGGGTTACGAGCCCATGGCCCATTTGACCCATCAAATGGAAACCGTGTTGGAACCAATCCGGTCCGGCACCAAGCCCCTCACCCCCCAATTGATGGACGCGCTTTTCGTTTGCCTGGATCAACTGGAAAAATGGGTGGGAATTTTATCCTCCCAAGATACCCTTGAGGAGAAGGATTTGACCGCCACCCTTCAGACCTTGCAACAAGCGGCGGAAACGCTTCGGCAGGCTTCCTCGGAGCCCCCACCTTCCCCTGAACCCGCGGAAAGCGGCCGTTTGTCATTCACCCAGGAAGAAAAGGATATCCTTTCGCAGGCACGAATGAACGGGTTTTCCGTTTTCAAGGTCATGGTGGAGCTGGTAGAGGAATGCGCCTTCAAGGAAGTCCGGGCTTTCATGATTCTTCGAAACGTAAACGGTTTGGGGGAAATCGTGAAGAGCCTTCCCTCGCCGGAGGAAGTGGAGAAGGGCCTTTTCGGGAGGGGCTTTGTCCTGGTGGTGGTGACGGACAGCACGGAGGAAAAACTCCGGCAAGCCTTGATGAGCGTCACCGAGGTGAAAGAGGTCCGGATTGATTCCTACCGCCCCGAGGAGGAAGAAAGAAGGGAAGCGGGCCGCCGGGCGACCGATCCCCCGACCCCACTACGCCAAGGCTTCGAGGGGCAGGCCCCACTCCAGCAAAGTCCTGAAGGTTCGGCTGTAACTCCGGATGAAAAATCATTCATGCTTCCCACTATCCGGGTCCATACCTCCAAGCTTGATAAGTTGATGGCCCTGGTTCAAGAGTTGGTCATCTCCAAGATTCGCTTCGAGCAGGTGGTTCACTCCAAGGAACTTAAGGAACTGCTCGACCCCCTGTTCCAGCTTCATCACATCACCGATGAGTTGCAGGACGAAATCATGAAGGTGAGGCTCATGCCGGTGAAACAAATCTTCGACCGGTTTCCCCGAATGGTAAGGGATTTGGCCAAGTCCTTGGCAAAACAAGTTGACCTGGAGATGGATGGAGCCGAGGTGGAATTAGACCGGACTGTTATTGAGGAGATGAGCGAGCCCATCGTCCACCTGCTCCGCAACGCCGTGGACCATGGGATTGAACTGCCCGACGAACGGATCCGGGATGGGAAGGACGCTTTCGGGACTATCCGCCTCCAGGCCAAGCGGGAGAGGTCTTACGTGGTCATATCGGTGTCCGACAATGGGAAGGGTGTGGATCCGGACCTGGTCCGCAAAAGGGCGGTGGAAAAGGGGCTTGTTTCGACCGATGAAGTCATGAAACTTTCTGACGATGAAGTGGTTCGGCTCATCGCGTTGCCGGGCTTTTCAACCGTGGAAAAGGCCAACGAGGTTTCGGGCCGGGGAGTGGGCGTGGATGTGGCAAAAACCAAAGTGGAAAGCCTGGGCGGGACCTTCCGGATTCAAAGCCGCAAGGGCCAGGGAACGACTTTTATCCTTAAATTCCCCCTGACCCTGGCCATCATCAAGGCGCTCTTGGTCAAATGCAGCGGCGAAACCTTCGCCATCCCGGTAGTTAATATCATCGAAATTGTCGATATTCTCCCGTCCGAAAAGAAGCAAATCCAGCAACAGGAAACATTTCTTTTGCGGGATGAGGTCATTCCCCTTTACCATCTCCAGGAATTACTCGAAATGGAATCAAATCCAACCCAACCCTTGGAGGGTGACATTGAGTCGGTACTCATCGTGGAAGTGGGTGAGTCCCGGGTAGGCCTGCTGGTGGATGAGGTTTTGGGCCAGCAGGAAACCGCCATAAAGTCTTTGGATAAGCTTTTGAAGGGTGTCCGTGGATTTGCCGGTGCCACCATCCTTGGTGATGGTAAGATAGCGCTTATCCTTGATATCAACAGCTTGATCGAGGATTTAAAGGAAAGACGCTTCCAAATCGAGCATCCCTCGGTTGTTTCCTCGGGCGTGGCCGAGGATTGAGGATAATTTTGATACTAAGAACTCCTAACAAAATTAAAGGCATTGAAACAGGGATGAAAGCCGATAAACGCAGATTTGAAGAAAACCAATGATTTAAATTTTTTTGTACCAGCGTTCATCAGCGCGTGCGAAGCACGTCATTGTTCCAATGATTTATGTTAGAGACTTTAAGAGACAAGGACAATTTGAATGTTGCTTAACTTAGACGAACTTACCGATTCCCAATTGGACGCACTGAAGGAAGTCGGAAATATTGGAGCCGGGCATGGAGCTACCGCACTTTCCCAACTATTGGGAAAAAAAATCCATATCACGGTTCCCAAAGCCAATGTGCTACCCCTTTCGGAAATTCCCAAGCTGGTGGGGGATCCCAACACCCTTGTAGCCGGTTTGACACTTTCTATTTTGGGGGACGCCACTGGTAAGATTGTTCTCCTGTTTCCAAGGGATTCGGCCCTCCACCTGGCGGACCTGCTTTTAAAACAACCGGTTGGCACCAGCAAGATACTCACCGAGATGGGACATTCGGCCATTAAGGAAGCGGGAAATATCTTGACGGGCGCCTATTTGAGCGCGCTTAACGAGTTTTTGGGAATGTTGCTCTTAATTTCAGTTCCTACCTTGGCTTTTGACATGGCCGGGGCGCTTCTCGCCTCCATGACTCAAGGCATGGAAGATTCCACCAAAGTTATTTGTATTGAGACGAAATTCATTGACGCCAACGAGGTGATCGGAGGCTATTTTATTTTGGTTCCGGACGCGGTGTCGTTGAGGGCGATTTTTCAGGCGATAAAAGTAAAATAACGATTCAAACCCTTAATCCGAACGATCTGGAAAAATTATTTTAATTTTTTGGTATTAAGATTGACTGAAAACACTTTATTTTCAAGGGACTGTTTTTTGGCGGACCATGTTAAGATATGGCCGTTCAAGTGAATAAAATCAGTCTGTCCCTTTCCTGAAAGGTATTTTCGTGCTCGGCGATTCTATTTTTGTCGAAAAACTCGTCCAACATTGCGAGGTGGACCACCCGACCCAGGCTTCCCTCGCGGCCTGCTGCAAGGAAATCCTCCAGCGTTTTAAGTTCGATTGCGTTTTTGTGGCCTACTCCACGAGCCCCGAAGTCCCGCCAACGGCCCTAGGATATGAAGGCAAGGAAGAGATTATGGATACCTGCCTCTACCGCTTGGGGGCGGAGGAAAGGGTGGCCCTTTCTCACGTGCCTATCAAGTTTTTCTCTGACATGACGGGAAAACCTGTTTTTAACAAATCCGGTTCCCTCCGAATCCAAAAGCCCAATAGCGGAATTTTTTTAGCTTATTTCCGCGCGAAACATGATTTTATCCTTTTAGGTTGCGCTCACCAGGATTCAAGGGCTTACGAGCAAGAACTTTTAACAGATCTCACCAATATTTGGAAATCCTGGCAGGAAACTTTGCGTGAGACCGTCCATAAAATCCTAAAGACCGGGAAGATAGAAGCCCCCCAAACCACCACGATGGCGGTTGAATCCCCCGAGCCGGAAACAAAGATTCACGAGAAGACCGAATTGTTATTTTCGGACGAGGCTTTTACCCGGCCAGTGGCCAAGGGGCCTGCCCCGGCGATAATCCCGAAAGCGATTGAAAAAACCGTGGAACCAAAGAGGCCCGTTCTTTTGGTGGATGAGGTCACCCGGCTTTTTAACCGGGATTACTTTGAGGAGTGCATCGCCATTGAGGTTGAAAGGGCGAAACGATATTCCCGCAACGTCAGCCTGCTTTTTTTAAGCGTGACTTTCCTTAACCAGGGTTCGACTCCCCAAAATGAGAATTTCATCGCCACTCAAGTGGCCGAAATCCTCTCCAAGAGCTTGAGGCGGGTGGATATCATTTGCCGGTTGGACAAGAACAAATACGGCATCATCCTGCCTGACACGGCGAATAATACTTACGGAATCATCGCCAAGAGGGTTTTTAGGTTTTATAAGCAAATTATGGGTGAAAACCCACCCGTTTTTTTGAACATAAGCGCTTCCACCTATCCTAAGCACGCGGGGAACCACCTTTTGCTTTTTGAAAACGCTGAAAAGCTTCTTCTCCAAGCCCAAGAAGTCGGGCCCAACAAGGCCGTACTACCCGAATAAAGAATTCAAAATTAAAGGGCTGTCACAAAACCTTTCTCACCACGAAGTACACGAAGACCACGAAGTTAAATCTTTTGTCTTTATCAGGGCTTTTGCCTTACTTTGTGTCCTTTGTGACCTTTGTGGTGAGAGATTAGTGGTTTTGATACAGGTTCTAAATTGTAAACGCTAAAATTCCCACTTGCGGGGAAGTCTTAACTAAAAACTGAAAATTGAGAACTTTCGGACCCACCCATTCGTCCAACCTCCGTTACTAAATTCATGGAAACCCTGGAATGAATACTACTTACGCCCTTCTTGCCCTTCATTTGACGGGAGTTATCGGCCCCCGCAGGTTAAAATCCGCCCGGGATGCCTTTCCGGATATTTCCGATATTTTTGGGGCCACCGAAGAACAATTAAGTCGGTTGCCCGATTGGACCGCCCCCTGCGCCCAAAAAGTCCAATCCCTGAAAGACCCGTTTCGCCGGGTGGAACAGGAGCTTGAAAAGGCCGAGGCCCAGGGCATTACCGCCCTTGTTGAAGGAAATCCAGAATTCCCAAAGGCTTTTGAGCATCTTTATGATCCGCCCTTTGTTTTATGGCGTATTGGCAATTACCTTCCGGAAGATGAGAACGCGATCGCTGTAATTGGTTGTCGCAAACCCAGCGCTTATGGGAAGCAGGCGGCGCTTCGGCTCTCGGAAGATATCGTAAAGGCGGGTTACACCGTGGTTTCGGGGTTGGCTCGCGGTATCGATTCCCTGGCGCACCAGGGGGCGCTCAACTATCCCAAGGGGCGGACCATCGCTTTTTTAGGCAGTGGGCTCTTGAATCTTTACCCGCCCGAAAATAAAAAGCTTGCGCGCGAAATCATCGAACGGGGAGCGATTTTCAGCGAATATCCGCTCATGTCGAAACCCTTGGCCCTCCATTTTCCCCAAAGAAACCGGCTTATCAGCGGGGCTTCCAAGGGCGTCTTGGTGGTGGAAGCTAAAAAAGACAGCGGATCCTTTATCACCGTGGATCACGCGATTGACCAGGGAAAGCCCGTTTTCGCGGTGCCGGGCCCCATTACCCACACCGAATCCGAGGGGGCTCACGCCTTAATTCAACAGGGGGCCAAGCTTGTCATGGGGGTGGAGGATATATTTCATGAACTTCAGGACAGGCGGGCCGAGACGGTTTTTAAGGCCCGAAAAACCGGGACAGGGAACCCCGTTTCGAGGGAAAGTCTGACCGAGGAAGAGAATAAAATTTTAGAAAAACTCACCTATTCGCCCGTTCATGTCGACATTTTAACCAGGGAAACCCAAATGGTATTGAGGCGCTTGAATGAGCTTTTGTTGACGCTGGAGATGAAAGGACTCATCCAACAAGCACCCGGACATAGCTACTTCAAGATTTAATTTCCTCCGATCTTTTCCACCTTTCTCCAACTAAAATCGCCGCCGCTAAAGATTTATTTTCCCCCTCCTTTCGTTTACGGAATCAAAGCATTTAAAAGGATTTGACGAATTTTTCCATTTTTGTTTTGATAGACCCAAAATTGGGAAAACTTGACAATTTTTGGAGTCGTGCCTATTCTTGCGCCTGTGTCGGGTCGGTTGATCGGCAACGGCATGGACTTAATTTTGGACCCATGGAGTTATTGTGGCAAAGAAAGCCAAGACAAATGAGGCGGAAGGCGAAGAATCAACCAAGGCTGGAACGCCCTCTGTAGATGGAACTGAAAAGCCCCATGTGAAAGCCGTGGCAAAGAAGCCCAAAGGGAAAAAAACGGAGCCCGCCAAGAAGCTCGTCATCGTTGAGTCCCCTTCCAAAGCGAAAACCATCAATAAGTATCTCGGATCGGATTACATTGTTTTGGCTTCCAAAGGCCACTTGATCGACCTTCCTAAAAGTAAGTTAAGTATTGATGTTGAAAACAATTTTGAGCCCACCTACCGGCCTATCCGTGGAAAAGCCCCGATTATCAATGAACTTAAAAAAGCGGCCAAGAAAGCTTCCTCTATATACCTTGCCGCCGACCCGGACCGGGAGGGAGAGGCTATCGGCTGGCATATTAAGAATTTCCTGAGCGCCATGGAAAATATGCCGACCATTTATCGTCTTCGGTTGAATGAGATCACCAAAACCGCCATTGAGGAAGCCATCCAGTCACCCAGCGAAGTCGACTTGAATATGGTGAACGCCCAGCAAGCCCGCAGGGTCCTGGACCGCTTGGTAGGTTATGGAATAAGCCCTCTTCTTTGGAAAAACATCCGTAGGGGTTTGTCGGCGGGCCGTGTTCAATCGGTCGCCCTCCGCATCATCTACGAACGAGAAAAAGAAATTGAAGCTTTCAAGCCGGTGGAATATTGGTCCCTGGAAGCGGATTTTCTAACCGAAGACAATAGAATCGTTCGGACCAAATTAGCCAAATTAAAGGGCGAAAAGCCCGATTTGAAAACTCAGGCGGAGACACAGGCTTTAATTGAGAGTTTGAAAGGCGCGGATTTCAAGGTTTCGGCTGTCCTGCACCGGGAGAAGTCCAAAAAGCCCCCCATGCCCTTTACCACTTCCAAACTCCAACAAGAGGCTTACAAACAGCTGAGGTTTGGCGCCCGGAAAACCATGTCGATCGCGCAAGGTTTATATGAAGGTATTGAGATCGGGGAATCGGCCCCGGTGGGATTGATTACTTATATGCGCACGGATTCCAAGCGTATATCCCCGGACGCGATAGCCGAGGCCTCAAAATTCATCGGCCAGGCCTACGGCGAAAAGTACCTGGGACCGGGAAACAGGGACACATCAGCCAAGGGAAAAATCCAGGACGCTCACGAGGCGATCCGGCCAACTTCGGCCTTTCGCACTCCCGACCAATTGAAAACTTTCCTGACGCCTGAGCAATTCAAGCTTTATCAGCTGATCTGGGAAGACTTCCTGGCCAGCCAAATGAGTAACGCTCTCTACCGTGAAACCAGCGTGGAAGTCAGCGGTGGGGAGGCGGTTTTCAGGGCTACCGGCACCGAGACCCTTTTTGATGGATATACCAAGGTTTATGAGGAAGCGGCGGACGAGGATAAAAAAGAAGGAGACGCGGGTACCGAGGCGACGGAAGAGGTCAATCCGAATAAACTTTCCGGCATCGAGGAAAACCAGAAAATGATTTGGAAGGAACCCGTTCCCGAACAGCATTTTACCCAGCCCCCACCCCGCTTCACGGACGCTTCCATGATTAAGACCTTGGAAGAGATGGGTATTGGAAGGCCTTCGACTTACGCGCCGACCCTGGAGACAATCCAAACTCGGCATTATGTTAAAAAGGAAACCGGCCGATTTTTCCTCATTGAGTTGGGAAACCTGGTTTTGGAAATTCTCATGAAAAATTTCCCTGTTATCCTGGATTATGCCTTTACGGCGAAAATGGAAGGCGAATTAGACCAGGTGGAATCAGGCGAGAGGGAATGGCGGACGGTTATCGCTGAATTTTACGCGCCCTTCAAGATTTCCTTAGCTGAGGCCGAGAAGTTAATCGGCGAAGAAAAAGCCAAAATTGAACAAATAAGCGATATCCCTTGCGAGAAATGCGGGCAAATGATGATCGTGAAGTGGGGAAGGCATGGAAAGTTTTTGGCTTGCTCCAAGTATCCGGAATGCCAAAGCACCAAAAGCCTTAAGGAAACCTCGGATGGTTCCATTCAGGTTGATACGGATACCAAGACGGACGAAAAATGCCCCAAATGCGGAGCCGACATGGTGGTTAAGATGGGACGCTTCGGGAAATTCCTGGCCTGCTCCAAATACCCGGAATGCAAAACCGCCATGCCGATTTCCCTGGGAATCAAATGTCCTTTGGGTTGCGGCGGGGAAGTGGTTTCCAGGGGTTCCCGGCGCGGAATATTTTATGGTTGCAACAAATACCCTGAGTGCAAGTTTGTTTCCTGGAATAAACCGGTGGCTAGGGCTTGTCCTCAATGCGCCAATCCTTACTTGGTGGATAAGTACACCAAAACCCTGGGACCTCATATTTCCTGTCCCAATAAGGAATGCGACTACAAGGAATTCCCGAAATCAGACGAGGCCCCGGCTGTGGTCGCGGCTTCTCCCGCGGCGCCAGTCGCGCCAGCGCCCTAGGAGATTTTTTGAGGGAATCTATCCAAAAAGCCAAGGTTCTCGTCGAAGCCTTTCCTTTCATCAAACAATGGTCGGGTCGCACGGTAGTCGTCAAGTATGGCGGGAGCACCCGATCCGGCATTGATGAATTGCGTAATACTCTTCAAGACATTGTATTGATGAAGTTTGTCGGCATGAGACCCGTGGTGGTTCATGGCGGCGGCAAGGACATTACCCGGGCGACCGAAAAGCTGGGAATCCGGTCTCAATTCGTGGACGGACTTCGGGTTACTGACCTACCCACAATGAAAATCGTGGAAAAAATATTGGGCGGGAAAATTAACAAGCAATTGGTGGCGTTGATCCATAGCCTGGGCGGACGGGCGGTCGGCCTTTCAGGCAAGGATGGCGCCATGCTTCAGGCTGACCGGATAAAATCCAAGTCGGGAAAAGATATCGGCTTTGTAGGCAGGGTGTCCAAGGTCAATGCGGCTGTGCTGAATAGTTTAAACCGCGAGCAATTTATTCCTGTCATTGCGCCTTTGGGAATTGGAAAAGATGGCCGTACCTACAACGTAAACGCGGACGAAGCCGCTGGGGCTATTGCGGGCGCGCTGAAAGCGGAGAAATTGGTCTTCCTTACCGATGTGCCTGGCATTTGTAAAAGGAAGGAAGATCCCAAAAGCCTGCTTTCGACCATCAAGGCGAATCAGGTTCCAAAGCTACTCAAAACCGGAGTTATATCCGGCGGAATGATCCCGAAGATTCAGGCATGCCTTCATGCTTTGAAATCCGGCGTTCATAAAACCCACATTATTGATGGCACCCTGCCTCACGCCCTTTTATTGGAAATATTCACTCCCCAAGGCGTTGGAACCGAAATCATTCCTTAGTTTTCCTTTATTTTCCACCAAAACCCATTTAACCGCTTTATGACAAGCTTTCCATCAACCTCTTGATGTTCCTTTTTTTAAAGCCGTCTACCTATGGTATAATTCCGCCCATTGTTGATCGACACTACCGGTTGAGGAGTCATTGATGAAGTGCCCCTTTTGTGGACATCAGGAAGACAAGGTCATGGACTCAAGACCTAGTAAGGGTGGTTCGGCTATCCGCCGCCGCCGTGAGTGCCTGAAATGTGAAAAACGCTTCACGACTTATGAGCAGATTGAGGAAATACTTCCGATGGTGGTCAAACGAGACGGCCGTCGGGAACCCTTCGACCGGTTGAAGATCGTGTCCGGTGTCCGCAAAGCGGTTGAGAAGCGCCCCGTTTCCTCCGAGAAGATCGAGGCCCTGGTAGATGACATTGAGAACGCGCTGATGGAACGGGCGGCAAAGGAAATTAACTCAACCGAAATTGGGGAGATGGTCATGAACCGCCTCAAGGAGATGGATGACGTGGCCTATGTGCGGTTCGCCAGCGTTTACCGTCAATTCAAGGACATCAACGCCTTCATGGATGAAGTTAAGAAAATGTTGAGCCACAAGAGCTAACACCTGTCGACAGCCGACGCCAGCTGTTATTTAACAGTTGGCACTATCAAAGCTAGCTGTTCGGCTGGTGGCCTCACAGCAGATGGCAGCCCGCAGTTGCCTGAAACAACTCTCCAAGCACAACAGGAAGGTTCAACATGGCTAATATTATCCCTTTTCGCGGTTTAAGATATTCCGTTAACAATTCTTCCAAACTCGGGAAGATAGTCGGGCCTCCTTATGACGTCATCTCAACCCAGCAAAAAAAAGAATTAAAAGCCGCTGACCCTTGGAATGTTATCCGATTGATTATTGGGAACCCCAGCCATGAAACCCATGGGCCTTCGGATTATAAAAACGCCCAAAAATTCTTTGGCGAGTGGCGTAAAACCAGTGTTTTGAAACGGGAATCGAGCCCGTCCCTTTATCTCTATCAGCAAGTTTTCAGAATCCATGGCAAAACCTACCGCCGTACCGGGTTTATTGGCTTGTCCCAGTTGACGCCTTTCGGCAAAAAAAAAGGCGGGATCCTGGCCCACGAGCACACCCTGAGCGGCCCCAAAGCGGACCGGTTGAAATTGATGAAGGCTTGTCACGCCAACTTCAGTTCTATCTTCTCGCTTTACCCGGACAAGGGTGGGGTTGGGACAATCCTCAAGAAGATCACGGCGAAAAAAGCTGACATTAGCGTGGATTATCCCAAAGACATCCAAAACCATGTTTGGAAAGTCTCGGATCCCAAGTTCATTAAAGATATCCAGCGTCGGATAAAAAACGCGACACTCTTTATCGCCGATGGCCACCACCGGTATGAGACGGCCCTGGCCTACCAGGCTTTTAGGTCCAAGGAGTCGAAGGGAAAGGTTGGGAGTCGGTCATTTGATTACGTGATGATGATGTTCGTGGCCATGGAAGACCCAGGGTTAGTGATTTTGCCAACCCACCGAATGCTACCAAAACGGTTGATTTCGTCGCCCGCACTTTTATTGAGCCGCTTGTCCTCCCTGGGAGAAGTCCACGAATTTAAGGGTTCCCTAAATAGGCTTGCCCCTTGGAAGTGGATGGAAAAGTTAGGCAAAAAACAGCCCACGATTGGCCTATCCTTTGACGGGAAGAAACTTTACGCCCTGCAGTTCTCCAAATCGGTGGTACGGTCACCTCTTTTAAGCGATGTTTCGGACGCCCAGAAGAAATTGGACGTGACTTTGTTGCACCGATTAATCCTTGAGCCGTTTTTTGGAATTACAAAGGAAAAGGTGGAGCATGAAATTTCCTTCACGAGCCGGGCGGAAGAGGCGGTGACTAGATTGCGCAAAAAAGAATTTGCGGCAACCTTCTTCCTGAACCCAACCCGCATTGAACAGCTTGAAGAAATCGCGTTGAAACAGGAACGCATGCCGCAAAAGTCCACTTACTTTTATCCCAAGCTTGTCACGGGTTTGGTTTTTAATTCCTTGGATTCGTTCTAGCTATTCGGGGCCGCGAAAGACCTTGTTTTTCCTGGAAAAGCTTGCCACCTGGCTCTGGCCAAAGGTAGAATCGTCGCTTCATTCAGGCCCTTTATTATTAACCGGAGGAAGAAACATGAGCCGTCGAATTGCCGAAGTGAAAAGCCGAGAAATTCTGGATTCCCGTGGGTTTCCGACCGTCGAGGTCGATGTAATCCTGGAAGACGGGACTTTGGGCCGAGCTGCAGTCCCCTCGGGTGCTTCGACTGGCGAATATGAGGCGGTTGAACTGCGGGATGGCGACAAAAAGCGCTATGGCGGGAAGGGTGTATTGAAGGCCGTGGGCAACGTAAACAGCAAAATCGCGCCCAAAGTGAAGGGCATGGACGCCACGGACCAGAGGGCGCTAGATAGCTTCCTTTGCGAATTGGATGGAACCCCGAACAAGGCAAAGCTTGGTGCCAACGCCATTTTGGGTGTTTCGCTGGCCAATGCCAAGGCGGCGGCCCTGTCCGCCAAAATGCCGCTCTATAAGTACATCGGGGGGGCCAATGCCAACCTCTTGCCCGTTCCCATGATGAACATCATCAATGGCGGTATGCACGCGGATAACAACGTGGACCTTCAGGAATTCATGATCATGCCCGTCGGGGGAAAGACTTTCCGCTTGGCCCTTCAGATGGGCGCGGAAGTATTCCATAACCTGAAGAAGGTTTTGCACGACAAAAAGCTCAATACGGCGGTGGGAGACGAAGGCGGGTTCGCGCCCAACTTGAAGTCCAACGAAGAAGCATTGCAGGTCATCATGGAAGCTATCCAGAAGGCCGGTTACACGCCGGGCAAGGATGTGTTAATCGCCCTGGACGCCGCTTCTTCTAGCTTTTACGACAAGGCTGGGAAAAAGTATGTTCTCGAGGCGGAAGCTCAGAAGGATAAAAATAGTCAGCAAATGGTCGAGTTCTATTCCTCCCTGGTGGCCAAGTACCCGATTATCTCAATCGAAGACGGTTTGGACGAGAACGATTGGGATGGGTTCAAGTTGATGACTGAGAAACTCGGTAATAAGATCCAAATCGTGGGCGACGACTTGTTTGTCACCAACACTCAAAAGTTGAAAGCTGGTATCGAGAAGGGAATCGCTAATTCCATCCTCATCAAGGTCAACCAAATCGGCACCTTGACCGAGACCCTGGAAGCCATCGAGATGGCTAAGAAGGCCGGTTACACCGCCATCGTTTCCCATCGTTCGGGCGAGACTGAGGACACGACTATCGCCGATATCGCGGTGGCCACCAACGCCGGGCAGATCAAGACCGGTTCGGCTTCCCGCACGGACCGTATCGCCAAGTACAACCAGCTCCTGCGCATTGAGGAAGAGCTGGGTGACGCCGCCCAATACCTGGGCCGGGCTGTTTTTTACAACCTTTAATATCACGCGGGGGTTTGTCCCCGTTTTAAGAGGGGAAACTTTCGTGGCCGCCACCATTTCAAATCCACCCCGGGTTTACGAAAGCGTCACCGACTTGGTCGGCCGCACTCCCATGGTTCAGATTCACTCCCATGGCGTTTTGGGGGTGGAGGTTTACGCTAAGCTGGAATCCTTCAATCCTGGCGGTTCGGTCAAGGACCGTCCGGCTCTTCGCATGATTCAAGAAGGCCTCAAATCAGGGAAGCTTACTAAAAATAAATCCATCTTGGATGCCACCTCAGGCAATACCGGCATCGCCTATGCCATGATCGGCGCGGCGATGGGATATAAAGTGGTTTTGGCGGTCCCGGCTAATGTCAGCGAAGAGCGCAAACGAATCCTCAAATCCTTTAACGCTGAAGTTCATTATTCCAGCGAGATGGACGGCTCGGACGGGGCCATTATTCTGGCCCGCGAGATTTATAAACAGAATCCCGAGAAGTATTTCATTCCTGATCAGTACAACAACCCCGAAAATCCCAAGGCCCATATGCTCTCAACGGCCGAGGAAATCATGGAACAGTTGAAGGATAATATCACCCATTTCGCCGCTGGAATTGGCACCAGTGGGACTTTGATTGGAACAGGGAAGCGGATAAGGGAAATAAAACCTTCGGTAAAAATCGTTGCCTTGGAACCCTCCCAGCCTTTTCACGGTCTCGAAGGGTTGAAGCATATGGCTTCCTCCATTGTGCCTGGTATTTATGACACCAAGGCCTACGACCAACACATCGATATCGATACGGATGAGAGCTATGAATGGGTTAAGACCCTAGCCCGCAAAGAGGGGATTTTAGCCGGACTTTCCAGCGGCGGTGCCATGGCGGGTTGCGTCCAATTGGCCAAGGAGATCAAGAAGGGTTGTATCGTGACTATTTTCCCCGACTCGGGGGATAAATACCTCTCCACGCGGGTTTGGGAATAATGATCAAGTTTGATGCCCCGGCAAAACAACAAATGATCGTTATTGGAGAGAAAGGTTATCCTCACGAGATATGTGGTTTGATGTTTGGCAAAGGAGGCGGGGAAAGGACCGTGACGGAAGTCTTTGAATGCGGGAATCTAAATAAGCTGAAGCCTGAGACTCGCTATGACATGGACCCCAAAGACTATATGAGGGGTGAAGCTCTGGCCCGTCAAAAGGGGCTGGACGTTCTAGGTATCTTCCATTCCCACCCCGATCATCCGGATAAGGCCTCCGAAACGGACAGACAAGCTGCTTGGCCGGGTTTTTCCTACGTCATTATGTCCATCCAAAAAGGTAAGTTCGCTTCCATGAAGTCCTGGGTATTAAACGACCAGACCCAATTCGACGAAGAACCGATCTGTTAAAGGGCCATGATTTGGCTCGGCATGGCGGTGGTAGCGGGATTTTTTAACGCTTTTTGGACCGCTCTTTCTAAAAAATTACTCCAACATCAATCGCCCCGTGAATTTACCCTCGTTTTCCGGGCTCTGACCGCACTATTCCTATTACTGCCCGCTTTCTTCCAATGGACTTGGCCGAACTCTTTGAAATGGTGGAGTTTAACTTTTGCGGCGGGATTATTCGAGGGTTTACGTATTTGGATGCTGGCGCGCGGTGTTCAAAAGGATTATTACACGACTTACGCTTTTTATAATCTGACACCTTTCTTTACTGTTCTCGCCGCACCTCTTGTTTTGGGCGAAGCCCAAACCGGGTCTTTGGTTTTTGGGGGGTGTTTGATTGCTTTGGGAGCCTTTGTTTTTCATCGTTTAGGGAAATGGTCTTGGACGGGTTTGTGGGGAGCCGTCTTCTCGACAGCGGGTGTTATATTCAACAAATTGGCCTTAGCCGACGCGCCTCCGCTATATTTTGCCTTCTGGTCCTTTGGAATCGGAGCCCTCGTATTAATCCCCTTGGAAGCTATGGGTGGGGCCAAGTTACGGGTTAAGGTGATGAAGAAGGAGTGGAAAAAGATGCTTCCAGTGGCCTTCTTGTCTTTTGTTGCCTCGGTACTCTTCTATATAGCCCTAGCGCACGCACCCGCTTCTAAAATCAATCCCTTGGTCAGGGCCAATCTTTTATTCGGATTTATTTTTAGTTATTACCTGTTAAAGGAAAGACAGGGCTGGAAATCTAAAGCCTTGGGAGGAGGTCTGATTATGGCGGGACTCGTTTTGGTGGCATTCGCATGACATGGGCTTGGCTAACCTTAACTTCGGGGGTTTTGAACGCCCTCTGGAGTTCCCAAATCAAGTCGCGGGTCCAGAAAGAAGGAGCTTTAACATTTACTGTTAGCATGCGATGGGGAGTGGCGCTTGCGCTTTTGCCTTTCGCTCTTTATGTCTTCAAACCACTTTCATTGAGGTGGTGGACCTACTCAACCCTAAGCGGCACATTGGAATGCGCGAGCCTTTGGGCTGTCACCCGCGGGGCCCGAAAGGATTTTTACTCCACATACGCGTTGAGCAATGTCACACCCCTATTCAGCGCTTTTTGGGCGTACTTTTTTCTAAAAGAAAACATCAGTCCAACCCTTGGCCTTGGAGTGTGTTTGGTGGTAGTAGGAGCCCTTTGGCTTTACTACCGCGGGCACTGGTCCTGGTGGGGTCTATTGTCGGCCGCCATTGGGTCCTTAAGCGGACTCTTTAGCAAATTGGCTTTGCCGGAGAGCGGATATCTTCTTCACTCTTGTTTTGCCTTTCTCATCGGGGCGATCCTGTTAACGCTTGTCGGCTTAAGAGGCAAGACAACATCGGTCAAGTCGATTGGCGGGAATATTTGGAGAAACCGGTTCCTGGTTTTGTTTTCAGCCGTCTCCACCGTGGTTTTTTATGACGCGCTTCTGTTAGCGCCCTTGAGTCGCGTTAGCCCCCTGGTGCGCATTAATTTGGTGGTTGGGTTTCTCTTGAGCTACTTCCATCTAAAGGAAACCCAGGGCTGGAAAGCTAGGGGATTTGGGGCCGCCTTGCTTCTGTGCGGCCTAGTGTTGGTATTATGGAGGCCTTAACCGCTTAAGGAGGAATAAGTGAAATTCTTGACCGAATACCTTTGGTTTAATACCAAGAAGCATAGGGAATATATCAACATTACTTCCGAAGTGGAGAAGGCCGTCACAAAAAGTGGAATCAAAGAAGGAATGGTTCTGGTTTCGGCTATGCATATCACGGCTGGCGTATATGTGAACGATGCCGAGAATGGTTTGATAGCGGATATTGACGAATGGTTAGAAAAACTCGCTCCCTTTAAGGCGGATTACCGCCACCATCAAACCGGCGAGGACAATGGCGATTCACATTTGAAAAGCATTTTGGTTCATCATGAGGTAGTGGTGCCGTTGACGGCTGGTAAGCTGGACTTTGGAACCTGGCAACAGATTTATTACGCTGAATTTGATGGCCAAAGAAAAAAACGCGTGATTGTTAAGGTGATGGGGGAATGATGGAACAATCCGAACCTAAATTTGAAAAATACGTGTTTGTTTGCGTGAATGAACGAGCCGGGGGGGAGAGGGTTTCCTGTGGTGGCACCTTTTGCGGCAAGGAGCTTTCGGAAAAACTTAAGGAAGCCGTGAAAACAGCTGGTAAGGCGGGAAGTATCCGTGTGTCCAAAAGCAAATGCCTGGACGTCTGCGAGGAGGGAGCCAATGTGCTGATTTACCCTGATAACCTTTGGCTGAGCCACGCCGAATTGGCTGATATCCCGGCTATTCTTGCCAAATTGGGAATCCAACCTTAAAGTGTAGAGGTTGGTTCGAATTTTGTACTTATTAAATGAAAGTGGGGGTGACCGGTTTCGACTGGGAAGCTGAACTTTTGGGAGCGTGTCGAGGCGCCATCGCTCGTCAAACATGGCAACGGTTTAACTGCCGACAATCAGTTAGCTCTGGCCGCTTAAAGCGGTTAGCGTCTTGTCCTTGATGCCTATTAAGGGAACAGGACGTAAGCAGTAGGCTGGTCTGGATCAGGGTTGTTCCACCGATGGCCAGACGAGAAACAATGGGACTGGCTCTCCGCCGGCTGCTCGGGAGCGAGCGGGGGGCGAGACTCTTTCTTGAGCTACGCACGTAGGGCCCATTACGGATGTTTTTCAGGACGTGGGTTCGATTCCCACCACCTCCACCATTTTTTATGAAAACTATCGGACTATTATTGATTTCCAACATCTTCATGACTTTCGCCTGGTATGGGCATTTGAAGTACCGCACATCACCTTTATGGATTGCCATTCTGGCGAGTTGGTCTATCGCTTTTTTCGAATACTGCTTTCAGGTTCCAGCCAATCGCATCGGCAGTTATCAATTTTCCACCGCCCAGCTCAAAACTATTCAAGAAGTCATTACGTTGTTGGTGTTCTGCGGTTTTACCTTGCTGTTTTTAAAAGAAGACTTGAAATGGAATTATTTAGTTGGGTTTGGTTTCATGGTTGGTGCTGTTTTTTTTGTGTTTAAGAAATGGTGAGTTTTAGTTGTCAGTGAAATTGGTATAGGTTGCGCACGAGGTTTATGGGGATTTAACGTTTTAAGTCGACTTGTTTTAGTTAAAGAAATGTAACCTTTTGTCGTTAGATCACTTAATGAAACCGGTTTGCATTGCTTTCATCGGCTTGCTCTAGTATCAAAGTGAATTGGAAATTTAAACTTTGCAAAGGTTTGGGCTTTTGTTAGACTAAATCCCGTTTTCCCACCCTGAGTAAAAAGAGGCTTCCTCAATGAAATATATTCTGCCCTTCGTTACTGGCCTGCTCCTTATATTGAATGTCCCCGTTGCTTATGCGGTTGGTCCTACCTATGTCAAGGACGCCATTGCAGTTTCGACCAATTGGACCAAAGATAACAGCCCTTATGTGGTTCAAAATGATATTACCGTTGCGAAGGGGGCTATTCTCACTATTGACCCAGGTGTGGAGGTGCATTTTTTGGTTCCGACCACTGGAAAGGTGGGCGCGGGCCCGAACCTAGTCATCCAAGGTGGATTGAAAGCCGTGGGAAATAGCACTACTCCTATTTCATTTATGCCCGCAGTGGCTGGTTCGCTTTGGGGCGCTATTTATTTTTACGGTAGCGATCCAATGAACTCCATTTTGCAAGGATGCTTGGTGAAAGGTGGGAGGATTATTTGTAATACATCTTCACCCACCATTACTCAGTGCGCTCTTTATGGGGCAAAAACCGGGGTGGAAGTCGCCCAGAATTCTCAACCCCAAATTACCGGAAACAAAATAACGGCAAATGGAGTTGGAATTGTTTTGTTGTCAGATTCGGCGAGTCCAGTCATCTCTAACAACGAAATATACAATAATAATTTTGGCTTTTATTTGAAGGATTTTGGAACCCCTTCCATTACAGGAAATCGAATTTACAATAACTTGAAATATAATATGGTTAATTATTCAGCGAAACCATTGTCCGCCCCCAATAACGATTTCAAGACGCTGGACGCACAGCAGATCATGAGGACGATTTATGACGGGGCCTATAGCGCGAGCTTAGGTCGGATTAACTTCATGCCCTTTGCGGGGATGCCGGCTGGCCAAGCCGGACAAGCGGTTGCCAGTGCTCAACCTAAGGTTGGTTCCCAGGAGAAGCCAGCAATCCAAGAGGAAGATTTTTGGAGCTATGGACGCCCCTTTGACGCCATGAAAATCACCAATGTGGACCAGCAAAAGAAACAGCCCTCAAGCGCCATAAAGATTTTAGCCGTTGGGGCCACTGCGGTCGTGACGGTGGTTTTGCTTTTCCTATAACCTCTTTCCGGAATCCTTAAAACCTCTACCTGCTTTTTATTCAATGCCAGGCATGCCCCGTGTCATAATATCGTTAGATAATTTTGAGGTTGCTTGGATGTTTTGCCATGAAACTTGAACAACGAAAAAATAGTCGGCTAGTTTTCTCGCTCCCCGTCCACTATAAGGTTTTCAATCTTGATAACCTTGAAAAAGACATCCAGGATCCGACCTTGAATTTTAAGGCGGTACTGCAGGACTTGAGCATGGGGGGAATTCAGGTAGTCTCGACCCAAGCTTTTCAGCCCGGAGAGGTTTTAGAATTGGAAATTCCCATTCCGGGGGAAAAGCTTGTTCGGACGGTGGCGAAAGTGGTTTGGTGCAGGCCCGATTCCCGATCCAATGGCGCCGAATTTAACTCGGGCATTCAATTTATTCCCATGTATGAGGAAGACCTGATAAAACTTAACCAATATTTAAAAGGGAGAGCTTAGATGTCAGGGACCTCGCCTTCGGACCACAGGATCGCGAAACGGTTCCCGGTTAGAATCCAGATTCGGCTTCGTTTGATGAAATCTCCCGTGGGTGAAAAACCTGAGACGGAACTTCACAACGGGAATAACACAATGTCGAACGTCAGTCGAACCGGATTTTTCCTCTCGACCAAGAATTATTTCGAGATCGGATCCTTAATAGAAATCGAGTTCCTCTTGGAGGAGTTCGAGGAAATGTTGCGGGCCGAGGCCGAAGTGGTTAGGGCCAACCACCAGAATTTTCCAAATCAAGGCCGGTATGAATACGGCCTTCGATTCGTGGGAATGCACCCCCATTTTCGGGAGGTTTTGGAAAAATTTCTTAAAGTGTCGGGCGGATAAAGCCAGGAATCCCTTATTTTCGCATTTCGCATAAAGCTTCCGTTGTTCTAACCGCCTTATTCGTGTAAAATCCCATTTCATTTTTCATCCGGTTTTATCTCTGGCCCGTTTTGTTTTAGCCGAGAAGTAGATTTTGTACCGGAAAACAACAAGGAGAAATCATGCGCTTCATTACAGTGTTGTGTTGCTTTTTAGTCGCCTCTGTCCTGTCGGCCAAGGACATGAAGGTTGGAACCGTAGACCTTCAAAAACTTTTCAAGGAGTACTCAGGCACTAAAGTCGCCCAAAAGAAATTCTCGGCGATGGCTCAACGTAAGCAAAAGGACCTGCAGGACGCCGCGGATGAGCTGAAAGACCTGGCGGGTGACATGGAGAGCTCGAAGTCAGTTTTGTCAACTAAACAGAAAAGGCAAAAACAAACTGAATACGAGACAAAAGAAAAGGCTTTGAGAATGCAAGACGCGCAAATTCGGTCTGATTTGGCGACCAAGGAAGCCGAAATGACCCAATCGATCCTCGATGAAATCAAAGGGATAGTGGCGAGTGTTGCCAAGGACAAGGGAGTAGACCTGGTCTTGGACTCTGAAAAGACGGTCTATGTGAATGGTGGTGTTGATTTAACGCCTGATGTATTAAAAGACAAGGATTTCAAAGTCTCCGATTCCGATTCCCAAGACGATACCGGGTCTAAAAAGAAGAAAGATTAGTCCCTGTTCTGAAAAGCGGTTGGTATGGAAATTTCCTATTCATTGGAACATTTGGCGAAGGAAATTGGCGCAACCGTCAAGGGCGATGGAACGCTTAAAATCAAAGGCGTCTCCCCTTTGGATTCCGCCAAAAGCGGTGACATTACTTTTGTCACCAACCCCCGGTACTCAAAAATGGCCGCTGCCACTAAGGCTTCGGCCATTTTGTGTGAAAGGGAGATTCCGGGAGTTTCCAAATCTTTTTTGGTGACTCCAAACCCCTACGCGGCTCTTGCTCGAATTATCGGCCTCTTTTACCCCAAGCCGGTCCCGGTGGAGGGAATACAGCCCGGGTCTTGGATTTCTGCACTGGCCTCAGTTCATCCCCGGGCTTCGGTTGCCTCAGGAGTAACCGTAGCGGCAGGGGCTAAAGTTGGCTCCCGGACGATTCTTTTTCCCGGAGTTTACTTGGGGGAAAATTCCGTTGTCGGGGAGGATTGCCTCTTTTATCCCAATGTGACAGTCCGTGAGAACTGCGTGGTGGGCAATCGGGTGATTCTCCAG
Organism: candidate division FCPU426 bacterium; assembly: GCA_003152075.1. Taxonomy (GTDB): domain Bacteria; phylum Oederibacteriota; class Muellerivitia; order Muellerivitales; family Muellerivitaceae; genus PALSA-1180. The sequence goes on along the minus strand of PLZG01000048.1, from coordinate 39,322 downwards.
CCAGGTGCGGTTATCGGCTCCGATGGATTTGGGTTCGCCCGAGACGGAGAAAAATATCTCAAAATACCCCAGGTGGGTAACGTGGTAATCGAGGATGACGTGGAATTGGGCGCCAATGTGTGCGTCGACCGGGCGGTGTTAGGAACGACCCGAATTGGGAGAGGAACCAAACTCGACAATCTTATCCAAGTGGGGCATAACGTAGTAATAGGGGAAAACACGGTCATGGCCGCCCTCACTGGGATTTCCGGATCCACCCAGATTGGTAACCAAGTGGTGATGGGGGGGCAAGTCGGTATTGCCGGACACCTCAAGATTGGGGATCATGTCACACTGGCAACTCGTACGGGAGTGATGGAAGATATATTGGAAAAGGGAGTCTATTTTGGATCCCCCTCCACTGAAATTTCGACCGAGATGAAAAGAATCGCGGCGAGCAAGCAATTGCCCGAATTGATCAAACGGGTCCGGGCGCTTGAAAAGGCTTTGAAAGAACTGAAAAGCGTGACTCGCGATGAATAATAAGCCGGGAGCCCGATCCCAAAAAACAATCGAGAAACCATTTACCTTTGAGGGAGTGGGTTTACACACGGGTAAAAAATGCCACGTCCAAGTTTCCCCCTTGCCGGTGGGGTCGGGGATCCATTTTTTCAGGAGTGATTTGAAGGCCGAAATCCCCATATCCCCTTTCTCGGTCACCAGCACGGCCCGGGGAACCACCTTAACGGGGGAGAAAAAGGCCAGCATCCACACGGTGGAGCATTTCTTGGCGACGGTTCATGGGCTTGGGATTGATAATTTAAAAGTCGAGATGGACTCGGAGGAAATGCCCATCCTTGACGGGAGCGCAATTCCCTTTTGTGATCTATTTAGGAAGGCGGGAGTGGAAGATCAAAAGACACCCACCAAGCCCTTGAAGGTCACGGAGGCCTTTGAATTAAGGTTTGGGGATGTCTTTTTGAAGGTGGAGCCTGCTGAAGGACTCTTTTTGGATGTAACGACGTCCTTTCCTTATCCGGGCTTGGAAAACCAGAGGCGATCGTTCCAATTGGTTGAAGGAAGTTTTGAGAAAGAATTGGCTCCCGCAAGGACCTTTTGTTTCGAGGAAGAAGTCGAACAGCTCCGGAAACAAGGTCTGATCAAAGGCGGTGACTTGAACTGCGCCTTGGTGATAGGCAAAAAGGGAATTTTGAACGGTCCTTTACGGCACGAGGATGAAATTGTCCGGCATAAAACGCTGGACCTGTTGGGGGATTTAACGCTTTTAAACCGGCCCCTTTGGGCCAAAATCACGGTGAGGAAAGCCGGCCACCGTTACCATGTGGAATTGGCCAAGGCTCTTTTGGAAAAATTCGGCAATGGCTCCGGTAAATCAAAAACAGTTTTAAGCGAGGGTTCTATGCGTGATATTTTGGAAATTCAGAAAATTTTGCCCCATCGATACCCCTTTTTATTGGTGGATCGGATTTTGGAACTCGAGCCCAACAAGCGGGTCGTGGGAATCAAGAACGTGACGATCAACGAGCCTTTTTTCCAAGGGCATTTTCCCGGCCATCCCATTATGCCAGGCGTTTTGGTCATTGAAGCCATGGCCCAAGTTGGCGGCATCGCCTTTTTATGCGACCCCACCAATAAGGGTAAAATTCTTTATCTCGCCGGGGTTGATAACGCCCGTTTTCGGAAACCGATAATTCCAGGAGATCAAATTAGATTCGAAATAGACGTTGTCTTTGTCCGGGCAAAAATTGGAAAAATCGCCGGCAAGGCGATCGTGGACGGGCAAGTTGCGGTTGAGGCGGAAATTACCTGCGCCATCGTGGACAGGGACATGGTCCAAGGGGAAAAGTAAAAATGCCCGTATCCTCCGTTAAAATTCATCCTACCGCCCTCGTGGACCCCAAAGCCCGGTTGGGGGAGGGGATCACTGTGGGGCCCTATTCCATCCTCGATTCAAACGTGGTCATTGGGGACGGTACTGTCATTGGAGCTCATTGCGTTATTACCGGTCATACGGTCTTGGGCAGAAAAAATCGAGTTTTTACCGGGGCGGTGTTGGGAAGCGAGCCCCAAGACGTGAAATACAATGGGGAGGAAACTTATCTGGAAATTGGGGATGAGAACATTTTCCGTGAATATGTCACTATCAATCCAGGCACGGGTGAAGGGGGCAAAACCGTTATTGGGAATCATAATTGGATCATGATACAAGCCCATGTGGGGCATAACTGCGTTATTCATAACCACGTGAAACTGGCCAATGGGGTCATGCTGGGAGGCCACGCAGTGATCGAGGATAACGCCACCGTTGGTGGCGGCACTCCTGTTCACCAATTTGTCCGCATCGGCCAACACGCCATGGTGGGAGGGGGGGTCCGTGTTGTTCAGGATGTCGTTCCCTACATGATGGCCGGGGATGAACCCTTGCGTATATACGGGGTAAATCAAGTGGGGTTGGAAAGAAGCCAATTTCCCAAAGAGGTTATTGAGAACCTTAAAAAGGCCCACAAAGTCATTTTTCGAAAGAACTTAACGGTCAAGGAGGCCATACAAGCCCTCAATAATGATTTCCCGCCTTTGGAAGAAATAAAACGATTGATCGAGTTTTTGAGTACCTCCTCCCGCGGAATTGTACGCTGAACCCATGTCCACTACTCCCTCCATTGGTTTGATCGCCGGCTCAGGAGCTTTGCCCCTCTATTTCGTCCAACAAGCTAAAAATAAAAATATAAAAATTAAAACCGTGGCTATTCGAGGGGAGGCGTCTCCCCGGCTTAATTTATTAAGCGATGCCATCACTTGGATTTCGATAGGCCAGGTGGGCTCGCTGATGGCTTTTTTCAAAAAAAACGGTGTTCATCGCGCGGTGATGCATGGCAAAATCCAGCACGCGCATTACTTCAAAAACGTAAGACTGGATTGGAAAGCTCTAGCCCTTTGGGCCAGGTTAAAAGACCGTTCGGGCGAATCGCTTTTGAAGGGGTTGGCGACGGATTTGTCCAAGAATGGAACTCGAATCATGGACTGTCGTTTTTTAATGGAGGGCCTTCTTGCCAGGAAAGGATGGGTTACCAAGTCGAAATTCGATTTAAAAGATGTCTCCAGCCTCAAATATGGCCTGGTCCGGGCCAGGGCTTTAGCCGGCCATGGCGTTGGACAATCATTGATCGTTAAAAAAAATGCCGTGGTTGCCGTGGAAGCCATGGAAGGGACAGATGAGGTTATTCAACGGGCTGGTAAAAAGGCCGGGCCGGGAACCATCCTGTTCAAAGTGTCGAGTCCTCGCCAGGATTGGCGTTTCGACGTGCCCACGGTTGGGTTAAGGACTATACAAGGGTTAGCCCGGGTAAAAGCGAAGGGATTGGTTCTGGAAGCCAGGAAAGTTTTCATTTTGGAAAGGGATAAAACGGTCAGGGCCGCCGAAAAAAGCGGTATTTTTATCCTGGCAGTTTAACGGTTGGGGTCACCGGTTGGCACGAATCAAAAGCAATGGCCCGCCAATTCCAAAAAGGATGTTCATTAGCCACATAGACCAAAAGGGCGAGAGAACTCCCGAATCGCCCAGTTGATGGCCCACTTCCATTCCGCCGATGTAAAAAAAAGCCACTAAAAGGCAAATTCCGAAACTAAACACCACCCCGCTGTATTTTCGCATGTTCCAGCCCCAGGGAATACCCAGGATGGCCAAAATGACGCAGCCAAAGGGTATGGCGATTTTCGTTTGAAGCGCCACCATTTCTTTGTGGTAGTCGGACCCATTCAACCTCAATTGGCGAATGTAGGCTGTTAACTCTAAAAAATTCAATTCCTTGGGTTCCTTTTGCTCCTTGAGAAAGTCAGAAGGTTTTTCGGGAAGGTCATAGGGCATCCGCTCGAATTGCTGGGCGGAGATTTCGGTGTCGTTGTCACCAAAAGCGCGCAAATACCCGTTGTAAAAAATCCACCGGCCATCCTCGTATTTCGCGCTCCTCGCGTCTAAACGCGTTTTCATTTGGTTCCCGGGCATGAATACTAAAATCAGGATGTCGGTCATGGAGTTGGTCGAACCATCAAAAGTCCCGACGTGATAAAGCTGGTTTTCCGCCCCGATCATCGAAATGTTTTGCCGAAATTTTCTCTCGGTTTCTTCAGTTTGTTTCTGAATTTCCACCACCTTGGTATGCCGGACCATTTTCGCCGTCTTGGGGACCACCGCCTCATTCAAAAAGACACTGAGAGCGAAAATGATAACACCCCAGATAAACAGGGGAACGGCCACCAGGAAAACGCTGACGCCCCCTGCTCGCATGGCGATTAGCTCGCTGTTTTTGGAAAGGTGGCTCAAGGAAAAAAGGACCGCCATCAAAATCGCGATGGGGATTATCTTGATAAGGAGTTCTGGAATTTGAAGTAAAAAATATTTAAGGGCCAATAATAAGCCCGGTTTGTTCTCTAGGATAATCCGGATATCGTTAAAAACCTGAATCACGAGAATCAAGATGCAGAAAGCCAGAAGCGAGAGGATGAAAGGTTTCAAGAACTCCAGAAGGATATAGCGGGTCAATATCTTCATGGATTAGCCCTTTCCTTTCGAGGATAGTTTTGTCAAGACCGGAGGCGCGAAACGGCGAAAGGATGAATTTTCCGAGATGACGAGATAATAAATCAAGCCGCCGGCCAAGGCTAAAAGCCCGTTGGCCCACCAGAGGCCCAGAATGGGGCTCACCGAACCCCGCTCGCTTAAAACCTGCCCCAAGTTGAAAAGCAAGTAATAGATAAAAATCATCGCCAGGCCCAGTACGAAGCTGATGAAACCCTTAGACCTGATCCAGAGACCCAGTGGGGCGGAAAACCAGGTCAAGACCAGACAGGCAAAGGGCAAGGAAAGGCGTTTTTGAAACTCGTTACTCAGTGAATTTTTACGAATGGGATCGGAGGTTGCCGCCATTTCTTGCGAAAGCTCGGAGAGGTTCATTTCTTCGAACCCCTTTTTGATATCGGTCATCTGGGCCAGCTGGTTTTCTAATTTTAGGCGGATGGCGTAATGGCTGAAATAAAGTCGGTTGTAAGTATTGTAGTTTTTGTTATCCCATGTCATGACACCATCCCGCAAATGGAAAAAAACCTGGAAAGAATCCTGGTTTGTCTCAAGGTTTCCGGTTTTGGCCAGGGTGGTTTGAATGGAGGTTTGGGGGGACCAACGGTCGAACACCTTCACGCCCGCGAATTGTCCGTCGCTGTCCTTTCGATCGATATAAAACTGCTGCCCTTCGAAAGTGTTGATAAAGACCTTTTCCTTAATGGCAATCGAGGCCTGGTCCTTGAGCATCTTGAAGTGGATCTTTTTAAAAGTGAAATTAGCCATGGGTAGAATCCTGTCGTTGAATAAAAGCATGACGGTGGTCATGGAAAGACCAAGAACTAGGACGGGGGCGATCAGACGGAACATGTGGACTCCGCCACTTTTAAAGGCAGTTACCTCCATGTCCGAGCTCAATCTGCCAAAGGCAAGCAGGGTGGCCACCATCATGGTCATGGGAATGGTCACGGAAAGGATAAAGGGCATCATGGTGGTAAAAAGCAAAAAAGTGTCCCAAAGGGGTACGTTTTTGTTCAGGATCAGGTCCAAGAGGAAGGATGCCCGGTTCATGAGAAACAAGAGTGTCAACATGGTCACGCCCAATAGGAAAGCCGGAAGCATTTCCATCAAGACGTATCGGGAAACGGTTTTCAATGAAAAGTACCTCGGCTGGGGTGGATTTCGTTGGGCAGTATAACATAGGGTTTTACCCTTCCAAGGAGAGGGTGCTAAGTCTCCCCTCGTCCGCCGGGTTGGTTTTAACGACCATTCGGCAAATCGGGTCGCATCCCCTTTCCCGGTAGGGGTATTTTAGGTTTAAGCGGGTATTCGGGCGCGGGAACAACCGACCCAAGGAAAAACGACCAGGCATGGAAAACGAAAAAATTAGCCGATGGAATTTCGGCGCAATTGCTATGATTTGGGAGGGAAGGTTTTTTTGGAAAAGCCACCCAGTCCTAACCCGAAGGCAAATTGGCGGTCGATTGATTTCGTCCTTGCCCATGGTTTTACCTGTTCCGAGGAAAACTTTAATGGGATATTTATGGAAAAAATTATTTTCCCTGGATTTTGAGAAGGGGTTCCTATCCTCCTTTCTGAAACTTCTTGTTCTCTGGAACCCGCTCTGGACCCTCCTTGTCAGCGTAATGTTGGGCAATCGAACCGCGTCTTCCATCCTTTTTCGATGGGAGTGGAGCCTTTTCGAGGCCACGTGGGTTGTTCTTTTCGGGATCATTTTGGTCAAGGCTTACCTGTTTCTTGAGAGCCTCTGGACGCGCAGATCGGGTAAGGCCCTGGCCCGACATGGCACGGGCTGGTACTTGTTATTCGTGGGGTTTTTCGCGGCACCCCCGGGCCTTTTCGTTGCACTGCATTTAATGGTCGCCCTCATTAATTTTTATTACGGGGGTGATCCGATCCCCTTCGAGTTCCAGTGGCAATATTACGGCACGGAGATTTTTTGGGTTTGGGCCCTTTTATTGGTTTGCTTCCTCATGGTGTCTTGGCTGGAATTGCGTGACGCGGTAAGGCTCAGCCAATTGAGGGCGGAGGAACTTGAAAAGGAAAGGCTACAAGCCCTATTGACCAAGTTGAAGGATCAAATGAATCCCCACTTTCTCTTTAATACCTTGAACACGGTCGCGTCCCTCATTCATGACGACCCCGTCAAGGCTGAAAAGATTGTGTTGAAACTTTCCAACCTGTTTCAGGGGCTTTTGGAAGCGAGCCGGAAGGGGACCCACTCTCTGGAAAAGGAGCTTGAGTTTTGCCGGGATTACCTTGAAATTGAGCAGGCCCGGTTTGGAAAGAGGTTGTCCGTCCGCTTCGAGAAAGTCAATGGGATGGATCCGGATAAGATATTGGTTCCCGTATTGCTCCTTCAGCCCCTGGTGGAAAACGCCATCAAGCATGGCTTGTCTTCCCGCGCCTCAGGGGGAAACCTTTGGATTGGCGCAAAAAAGAGAAACGGCCATTTGGAACTTTGGGTGGAAGACGACGGGGTAGGGTTTGGCAAATCCCCTTACGCAGGTTCGGGAACGGCCCTGGAAAACTGCCGTAAAAGACTGGAACTTGGTTTTGACAATGAGGGACAAATGGAGATAACGCCTAGGGAGGGTGGGGGAACCCGGGTACTCCTGACATTGCCCCTGGCGAAAGTCGGATCGGCCCATGGGAGGAACCATGATTAAGGTCTTACTGGTGGACGATGAATCCCCGGCGCGGTCAAGGCTTGCGCGCCTTCTTTCGGACATAAAGGACGTTAAAGTCGTGGGAGAAGCCTCGAATGGGTTGGAAGCCCTTCAGATTTCGCAAAGCTTNNGTGGCCGAGGCTTGGGGAGGGGAAGGGCCCGCGGTGGTTTTCGTAACGGCCTACAGCGAACACGCGTTGAAAGCTTTCGAGTTATCGGCGGTGGATTACCTGGTGAAACCAGTTACCCCGGAGCGGTTGGCGGAGGCGGTGGAAAGGGTTCGCAAGCGGAAAGGCCCAATGGCTTCGTCTAAAATCCATCAATTGTTGGAGAAGATGGAAGAGGGCAGGGCCAAGCGCCGAATGGCCATAAAGTGCGGCGCAAAGTATAAAGTTTTCGATCCGGCCCAAGTATCGGCCATAGTCGCGAAGGACCATTATGCTCTCCTTCTGGTGGAGGGACAGGAGCTGTTGGCGGATGACCGCCTTGAGATATTGGCCCAGCGCCTTGACCCTGAGAAGTTCCTCAGAATACATCGAAGCGCGATTATTAATTTGGATTTTTTGAAAGAATTGGAACATGAGGGGGACCGGAAATACCTGGCGGTATTATCCGATCAAGCGAAAACCAGGCTTCCGGTAAGCCGGGAAAGGCTTGAGGATTTAAAGAAAAGGCTTGGGTTGGCTTAAGGGAGTTAACACTAACTCTCTCGAGGGGTTAATTTGATTTCATGTGTAATTTTAGTCGTTATTTGTGGCCGTTGAGTGAGTGCAAAAGACTTAGAACTGTTATGAGGCGGATTAAATGTTGAGTCGATTGATCTCAAATTTAATTGGACGCAAATCGTTCCTTCTCGTGGGGGCATGGGGACTATTAACCCTCATTACCCCAACAATTGGATGGAGCGATATTGGATCCCCAACTCCATCTCCTGTTCCCGTTAAAGCTAAAGGCGCGCCAAGTGCTTCGGGGGATTTGAGCATGAGTCCCCAGGAGGAAATTCAGGTTTTGGACGCCATTGACGATGGTTCCAACACGGCTACGGCGGCTTCGAAGGGCCCGACTCCCTCGACAGGCACTCCTCAGCCCACGGTGGCCCCCATTCCCGCCGGTCCACCGCCGGCGCCAACCGGGGTGAAAGTGATGAATCTAAAAGAGGGGGTTTACCTTTCCTGGGACGCCGCCCCTGGGACTTCCCAGTTGGGTGCTTACAACGTCTATCGGTCCACAACCCCGGGAGGAGGATATCGTTTGGTTAATTTAAAACCCATATTGTCGCCTTATTTCCTGGATGGTGCCCAAAACAGCCTGTCGCCCCCTAGGAATAAGGAGGATTATTTTTACGTCGTGGCCGCGGTAGATCCTCAGGGAAATGTCAGTCCCTACTCGGATGAGGCTACCATTACCCCCGTTGGAATGGAAATGCCCCAAACGGAGGAAGAAAAAAAAGAGTCCCAGGCCGTGACCGCGACAAAACCTGAGGAAGAAAAGGTTCTGGATGTTCCGGCACAGAAGATCATCAACCTTCAATTGCCGGCCGACACCCAACTGTCCATACAGGGATATAAGAAAATCTCGGCGGTTTTTACTTTTCAAAATTATTACAATCGCCCGACACAAGGGACCGGCCTGCAACAACAGTCCAACAACACCAACGTTAATCAAGAGTTGGTCGTGAACCTTCAAGGCAAGGTTGGGAAGAACGTGGACGTGAACGTGGATTACAGCGATGTGAACCGGAATAACGGCGTGGACCCGGGTGTGGACCAAAGCAAGCAAAACATTTCCATCGTCTATCACGGGAACTCGGATAGTCCCATCCAGGAAGTGGCATTCGGGGATTTGCAACTTTACCTTCCCAACACCGAGTTCGCCGGTTTTAACAAGCAATTGTTCGGACTCCAGGGAAAATTTAAATTCGATAATTTACACCTCACCTCCTTTTTCGCCCAGACGAAGGGCATATCGGAAACCAAGGTTTTTACCGGCAATTCGGTCCAGATTAAAAAGGACATCCAGGACATTGACTACTTACGATACAAATATTTTCTAATAACCCGCTTGCCCTATTACTCGCAAGGTGTCACAACGAACCAGCTTTCAGCGACTGTGGTTTATCCCCAGGCACTTCCCCAAAACAACAGCGAGCAAATATGGGTGGATTCGGCAAACGGACAGACGCTCCCCCAGAACGACCCGAATTTCAAGCAATATCCTCAAGGTGTTATGGAGCACTGGCTTCCCGGGCGGGATTACACCATGGATTATTCAACGGGCATCATTACTTTTATCCGGGGTTTGACTGCGTCCTCAAGGATTGCAGTGGCTTTCGTTGATCACAGCCCTGGAACAGGGGTTACCATCGGGTTTTCTCCGTCGACCAACACCATCGATTTGTCTTCGAATAACCTCCAAGTGGACTCCTTTGGGGTAGTTTCCAATGGGGCTCATTTAATCAAGGATAACGTAAACACCGCGGCGGTGCCTCCCAACTACCTCTTGAATTATTTTGATTTAGGTCGCGACAAGATTGTTCCCCCCCAACAAGATCCGGGTTTTCTTTTTCAGGTCATCGACCAGGGAAGCGGCAGTGTGCTCCAAACCGGCGCTAACGGCTCGTGGGCATTCAACGTCAACTTGGACTTGAACTTTTTGACTGTGACGAACAACAGCGCGGCCTTCGCGGCGCCGGTCACTTATTTTCCGGAAAGGCCTTTCGCCAACACTGACCCCTCTGACCCTGGGGGAACCGGAAACGACGGGGTTTATAGCCAAACATCCACTCCCTTTAGCACGAAAAGAATTCATTTAGAATATAAAACCCAATTGAATTTTTTTCGGTTGGATAGATTCAATATTATTCGAAGCTCAGAAACGGTTTATCTTGACGGGCGGCGTTTGAGGCGTGACGTGGACTATTCTTTTGACTACACTTCCGGGTTCCTGGACTTTCTGGATAAAAGCATTTTGACCCCCCAAAGCCAGGTCGTGGTGACCTATGAATACGCCCCCTTTGGAACCTTTGGGCAAAGCAACATCCTCGGCGCCCGGGCGGAGTATGACCTCACCGACCATTTTTTCATTGGGTCCACGTTCCTTTCCACGACGACCCAACAGCCAGTGGATGTTCCCCAAATCGGATCGACCCCCAATTCCCTGACTGTTTTTGACGCGGACTCCAAATACGACATCGGTTCGGATGAAATCCAATCCATCACTGGAATTATTCCGGGATTGGAAAATTGGAAACCGCCCCTGAGCATCAAACTGTCGGGTGAAGTCGCCCAAAGTTATTTCAATCCAAACACTTTTAATTCCGAGGGCGAGAATGGGGTCGCCATGGTGGACAATATGCAAGGTATTGACAGCGGGACGGGAGCCTCGATGAGCTCCTCCTCTTGGTTGGTTTCATCGGCGCCCCAACCCGTTCCAGCCGGTCCTGGCATTCCAGGTTCTTTGGGAAGCCTGATTCCGGTTGCGGCCCCTCTTCCCGCCAATAACAACCGGGTCCGTTTTTTTGACGATAGCAGCCAAGTTGATTTTCAAGTCAACACGACAACGCCCCAGGATCAAAATGGTGGAATACAAGGCGGGGGAGGACATATTTATGCCCAAACGGGACAAGCTACTGACAAGATTTCGGTTTTAGAATTTCCCTATTCACACCTGACGAACCAAAGATGGGCCGGGTTAAGACAGGTCATTTCTCCCACTGGGATTGATTTATCAAATACCCAGTTTTTCCAAAGTTGGATTTACAACGATGGGGTGGACAAATGGATTATGTTTGATTTTGGGGTTATCAATGAGGATTCCAACGGTAATTGGAATGGGGCTCAGGGACTCGACGCGGATCCGAATCGAGCCCTGAACCAGCAAGCCAACCCCGGTTATGGAATTCCCACCTTTTACGCTCCCGGAACCCCCTGGGCATATTCTGCGGGCGCATCTTTTTTTATAAATGATGCCTTAGGCAATCCGGGTTACATCGGTGTAACTCTTGTTAATAACGAGCCCACCCAAGAAGGACAAAACATTGGATTGGGAACGAGCTATGTCACCGAGGACATGAACGGTAATGGAATCATTGACAATACAGATTCCTATTTTGAATATGGAATCCACGCTGATTCCACATGGGTCGGTTGGCGAGAGGTGAATATCCCTGTTAATTTTACAGCGGGTGATAGTCCGGGTACCACTACGGAAGGAGTCAATTATTTTTTTCATTCCTTAAATACTAACAATGGTCTGGTTGCCCAAGCCGTCAAGGCTGTCCGGGTTTGGACAACGGCATCCGCGACGACGGAACAACATGGCTATTTTTTGATGGAAAACTTGAGTTTTAATCACAATCAATGGCAATTAGAAGTCGATCCCCAAGCCAATGTCAACCAGGGGGTTACCACCAATGTCTCGAAATTCGACGTGAATTCCATCAGCCAAGACTTGGACTCCCGGTTTAACCCGACCTTGCGGTTTATCACGGTGCAATCCGGCCAGAACGAGGCCACGATTTTGGCCAAGGAGAAGGCGCTCAAGATAACCTACAACCTTTCCTCGGCGGATTTCGAACCCTCGGGAAACATCAACGGCAAACCTATTTATTACGCTACCAGGGATTTCGGGCAGGGTTTGGATTTTACGGATTACCAGGAACTTCGGTTTGACCTTCAAGTGAAGTCGTTCCTGCCTGGAGATGTGTTATTCATTCGAATTGGTAACGACCAATTGGACTATTACCAGTACAACGTCCAATTGAACGGTTCTTACCAAAACAATTGGAACAACGTGATCATTGACTTAGACGGTTCGACCGGGAACAAGGAAAAGGTCGGGACTCCCTACATCAACCGCTCCACCCAGGTCAGTTTCGGCGTATTGTCCCCCAACGCTTCTTCTGCCCGCCTCCCAGGAGAATTATGGATCGCCAATCTTCGGACGGTGAACCCTGCCGGAAGATCGGGTTTGGCACGTCGGGTGAACGCCGCCTTCCTGCTGGGGGATAATTTCGCAACGGTTAACGCGAGGTACAGGGAGGTGGATTCGGGTTTCACCCAGATGGACCAGACTTCCACCCATTTCCAGCATTCCCGTCAAACGGGGGCCGATTACACCTCCAACTCAATTAAATTGTTCGACCAACCCCTGGTAACCCAATTTTCGATCACCCACCAAGACCTCTTTACCGAGGACGCTTTGGCTCAAAACCCCTATTACCTGCCCCTGCCCAACTCCAACATCGATAACACGACGGGAAGCATTGGGTACACCAAAGACTTAGGGCCTGGCGCGGGCCGGTTGACGAACGTTAAAGTTTCAGGGAGTACCAATTATGAGACGGATATTTTCCAATCCGATTACCTTACCCAACCGGGCGTCCAAGGGAATATCCGTAAGGGCCAGGAAAACATTTCCGATACTTCCACATACGACGCCCCTCCCAAGATATTTTTCATTCCCATAGGGACCAACCAGTTTAACCAGTCTTTTACCTTGACCCACGACATCCAACAGTTTATGTCCAACAACAACTACTCCAATTATGACCGGACCACACGAATCCAAACCTACGGCTGGAACAATACGACAGAATTGTTCAAGAACCTGGTTTTCACCCCGGGATTCAACCTTTCCCTGACCGACGCGATCGGGAACACCAATTCACCTGGAGTACCCGGAGGTTCGGTGACCTTTACCCCCTTTCAACAGCGCTATCAGCCGAAAATAGGAACGACTTTTAAGGGAATATCAGGAATTACCCCCGGCGTGGATTACACGGGAAGCAACCAATATGATTTTGTCTCATTCCTGGATGGGACCAGGTTCAATAGCGCCAATACCATTAATTATTCTCTTAATTTATCCCCTGGGAGCTGGATACCCCTGTTTCAAAGGATTAATTTGACGGTGTTTGGAGGGCGAACGGAAACCGCGACAATGACGATTCCTGATTTTGGAAAGGTTCCACCCCTGAAGTTTGATCAGCAATGGTTAACCAACCCTGATTTCGATCCGAAGACCTCCTACGCTATTAATGGGACCAAGTCGATATCCCACCAACTCAATGCCAGCTTCAAAATATTCGATATTTGGGATTTCCGACCCACGGGCTCTTGGACGGACCAATTAAGCTTGTTGTCCCAGGGGTCAAATCCGGTGCGGCAGGTAGGGGATACCCTAGGGTTGACGACCGTTTATAACCGGAAGATTTTTACGATTCCTCTGATTTTATTCAACCTGAACTCGGCTCAATTCCAGTATGCCCAAACTGATAACACTCAATTTGACAGTTCGGCTCAGCAAAACATTGACACCCAAACCCAAAGCCAAACTTTTTCGATGACCTTTCCCTATGATATTAATCAAAAAGCACAGGGGAATATAAGGCTGCAACGAACGGTGGGTGTCCAAAATACCCGTGGTGTTTTCACCTATCCTTATGACGACCAGGGAACTATTGAATACACCCAAAAATTTGCTCCCAATTTGGAGATCCATATTCCGTTCACCCGTTGGAAGCTCAAGCTTCAGGACGCCATCGAACTACGGGCGACGTTCCTGATGGAGTTTGTCAACAACAAGTCGGACTACATTTACAACGTGGCTCAGTCCGAAAGGTACCGTGGTACAATCGCCCTCAATTACAATGCCTTGAAGAATTTAAGGGTGGGTATCGAGTTGGATAATGAATATTTCACGAATGACCTGAATCCCCAGTTGGATTACGTTTTGTGGCAAGGTACTATTTCGGCGGAAGCTCGTTTCTAGATGCAGGTAGTAACTTTTGGATTTTGTTTTCCCCTCGCCCCTTGCGAGAGAGGGTAGAGTGAGGGGATTTTACCGATTAGTATTTATCAATTTTGGGTTGTTTTGAGGAATGCCTTTGAGAAGCTTTAATAAACCAAAACTTATTTTCTTATATTCCTTTTTTTTCGCCTTTGTGGCCTTGTGGTCAACTCGGGTCTGTTTTGCCCAATTGCCCGCCCCCACCGTGACGGCTTCGGCCTTGAATGGGGCTGTTAGTCTTCAATGGGCACCCCTGCCTGGGGCGATAGATTATTTTGTTTACCGGACACTGATCCTGGACACGCCAACAGGCACATTGACCCCTACCGATACGCCGACGGCAACTCCAACGGGAACTTTAAGCCCGCCGCCAAGCCCCATCGCCACTGTAGCGCAAGGAACAACACTGATTTATCAAGATTTTCAAGTAATCAATGGGGAAAACTATCTCTACCAAGTTGCAGGGTTCGATAACAATGGTTTGGGCCTTCCCACGTCAATAATGGCCAGTCCCTTCGCTTATCCGGCCGCCGTCCAGCCTGTAACGTTGCAAAACCTTCATTCCAACGCGTTGGACCTTTCTTGGGGAGTCCCCTATTCCTCTTTTCCGATTTCTTTTTATCAAATATATCGGTACGGCATACTGATTCCAACTCCAGCTCCTTCTTCCACCTTTACCTTTACGATCACTTTTACCCCAACCGACACAATTCCAGCCGGTATAAATACCTATACGCCTGTACCCACCTTAACCTTTACCCCCACTTTCACTTTCACCCCAAGCCCCACACTTCCCGTTGGATCTGTTCCAGTGTCCATCGTTTTAACCGCGACTACACCGATTGGAACGGCCGTGGGAACGACCTTTACTGATACATCGGCGGTATCGTTGCTAACGGACGGTTTTTATTACGTTGTTCTGGCGGTAGACAGCCAGCCAACCCCCGCGATTGGCTTGGCACCCACGGTTTCCACCAATGCGGCTTTGCCCCAAAACTTGGCCCCTGTGGCACCGAATCTTTCGGTTTTTTTGTTGGCTACGGTGACGCCCATCCCTGCCTATGGTAGTTACGGGTACAGGCTTTTATGGAATGGAGCGGTAAGTTCAGAGGGTGTAACCGGTTACCAGGTGCTCGTTAACTCAATTCCCGTGACAACCATTGTGGTGGTGCCGACACCCCTACCGACCTATAGCTATGACGACCAGACGATACCATTTTCAACTTCAACAGGAGTCACTACCAATTACCAAGTGGTGGCGATAAGCGCAAATGGACCGGCTACGTCCAACACGTTTGTAGGTAATATTTATAAGTCCCAATTATTGGGCCCGGTTTCGGTTCAGCCCAACCCCACGGCGGACGCTACTCAAGGTGTAACAATCGGTTGGAGCCAAGGAATAGGTGGGACTTATGGATTGAATGGATACAGGGTTTATAAGAGCCAATATGGGTTGCCGCCAATGACACCAAGCATAACTCCAGCGTTAGTTACCAATGTTGTAATTGCCCCTTCAAGTACCCCAACCTTGGTCGTCGTGGATACTGGAGCACCTAACGCCCAAGGATTGAGCTATTGGGTGGAGCCTTATGACGCCTTGGGGTTAGGGGGAACTATTGGTGTTCCACCCACGCCTTCCTTGAATTTGGCTCCAACCCCGGTCGCAAGTGTTTCAGCCGTTTCTGTAACAGGAGCGAATAATGAATTTACCGTTTCCTGGACGGCGGGTGGACCGGGATTTTATGGCCCGGTTCAGAATGATGTCATTTATCGCGAACTTTCGGCTAATCCAACCCTCACGCCTATCGCCACTGTTTCAGCGGCCCAGAACAATTACAACGATTTTGTGGTGGGGACTTCGGGGACGACAGTACTTTATCAGATCGCGGCGGTTGATTCGAAGGGGAACAAATCCGACTTTTCTAGTTCTACTCCGGTGGTTTTATCAGGCCAGGTGACTCCCGGCCCGCCACAAGTATTGCCGGTGTCGAGTAACGCGGCAGCCCTTCAGTTTTCCTGGAAAGCGAATCCCGCATCGGATGGGGTGACTAATTACAACGTTTTTGGTTCTGATTTTCTAACCTTGACTGCGACCACGACTTTGACGCCGACACCGATTGCCTACGTTACGGCGATTCCTACAGCGACCGTTTACTCCATTTTGGCAACAGCCACCCCTTGGACCGCTTCTTTTTATTATTTAGAGGCACAAAATTCAGGTAGTAGCGCACCGGCAACTCTTTCCGGTATTCCGGTGGAGACTTATCAAGTGACGGCAGTCATGACCCCCTCATCAACCCGGCAGATTTTTGTTTCGTGGAATATGGTACCTACTACAACTCCAACGCCTTTTATTGGCAACTATGGGGTTTACCGGTCATTGACGCCGGGTGCCAATTTTACTCCGATCGCGACTGTTGGAATTGGCACGTCAAGTTACGTTGACAAGGCCTTGAGCCCCGGGACAATGTATTATTATCGAACAACGGTAAGGGCTGATATGGCCGCCACCAACCTGTTGCCGGAAAGTCCGCTTTATCCCTCAATGATGCCTATTCCTGAGGCCAGTGTGAACACTTGGCCAAGTGTTCCCGTTCTGTTAACACCCGCAGCTGGGGCTTCGGCAATTACCTTTAGTTGGGCGGCCAACGTGCCCCAGGAAAGCGTTACAAATTATTCGATTCAATCAAACCAAAATGGGATTCCAGTGCCTACGATTAATATTCCGGTTACCGTAGGTGGTACCCCCACTTGTGTCGCTAATTTACCGGAGATTCCAGGAAATGTTTATTCTTATCAAATAGTTGCCGAAAACGCTCAAGGGCCTAGTGACGCTTCCCAGGCCATTACGATCCTAGTTCCGCCTTCCATGACCCCTACCATCCTAGTGACGCCTCAACCGGCTTACATTCAGACCCCCAATGCGATTCCAAGTTATACCCCATTAGTTTCGATATCGGGGATGGTCTATCCGCCTTCAGGCTCGGTGAGTGGGTTCACGATCTATCGATCGGCGGTTTTGGGGACCCCGACCTTTATCCCAATAACGACAGTTACCTCTCCGACGACAATTGTTTCGGACCCCAACCCCACTGCTGGAGTCACCAACTATTACTCGGTGGTAGCCAATAATGGGGCAGGGGTGTCCACGAGTATAAGTTTGTCCGGGTTTACGGGAATCGGGCTTTGGCCTGATCCTCCCCAATTGACCTTAACCTCAAGTAATACGGCTGTAACACTGTCGTGGGCCACTCCAGTGGGGGACAACACATCCATTACCAGTTTCACGGTCTATCGAAGCATCTACCCAAGTGTTACCCCAACGATTATTACAACGGTTACTTATCCCAATCCTGGTTACAGTGATTCCGGAGTAACTACAGGACAGGGTTATTATTATTGGGTGGATGCTCAGGGGCCCGGGGGAAACAGCGTTTTACCGCCGTCCCAGACGATTATTGCTATGCAACCCCCGACTCTGGCCATTACCCCTTTATCTGGTCGGAACGTTCTTTCCTGGTCCCCGGTGACGGTTTCTACTCCAACCTTTGCGACAGGTTATGTTGTAAATCGTGCCTTCCCGCCGACTCCCGGAATGACGCCTTCTTTTTTCCAAGATGGTTCGGTTTTGCAAGGGTTATCGACCACGACCTTCGTGGATTCGGGTGTTACAGAAACTGGATCTTACCTTTATCAAGTCGCGGCGGTGAATCTTTCCAATCCATCACTCCGAAGCGTTTATTCCAATACGGTTACTCAAACCGTACAAGCCCAACCCGTATCGATGCTGATTGCGGTTTCGGGTGATCAAGTAGCCCAATTGCGGTGGAACAACCAGGGGGTTACCACCATTACATATACTATTCAACGAAAACTAGGGACTGCGCCCGACAGTTCCTATCAAACCATCAAAACGGGAGTTCAGGGCGTGAATTATTTGGACACAGGGCTTCAAGACAAGACTTTTTATTCTTACCGCATCATCACTGTTGATATCCCGTTTGGGGGCGTGACCTACATCTCCGCTCCAAGCGCCCCAGCCATTGCTTTGCCGGCAAAACCACCGGTGGTTTTAAATGCGACTGTCAACTTGGCCCAAAATAGCGACTCGGCACAAACCTTGATTGGGAACACCTTGTCATGGGTGGGTGCGGATCAGGGCGGGATAGATCCAACGACGATGTACCCTCTGGGCGGATATGTTATTTACCGATCAAAAGATGGGGGCGGAATTTATGATACTTCGGACTTTCCGCCGGCCATTATTCCTGTGACCTTAGTAAATGGAATGCCGTCAAGCCCAGTAGTCTATTTTGACCAGACACAATTGGTTAACGGGCCAACCTATACCTATTTGGTACAAGCGTTTGATTCCCCCCCCGATTTACCGGTGCCGCTTTCGCAAGCCGTTACCCAAGGGCTTGTTCACACGACCCCCTATAACATAGTCACAGCCTATCCCGTGAGCAGCAACACCGCCCTGGACCGAAACGCCATCCGGCCCTTTAGTGCCTTGCCCAATGAGAAGGTAGTCAATATCCGTTTTGTGGTTACTAGCCAGGGCAACGTTAATATCAAGGTTTACTCCTTAAACGGCACTTTCGTAAGGGAACTGGTGAACACCTCTTATCCCCCCGGTATCCATTGGACTTCCTGGGACGCCAAAAACATGAACGGCAACCTGGTTGCTACAGGGGTTTACCTTATTTCCACCGAATCCCCAGGCGGCCACCAGGAATTCCAAAAAGTCGCCGTAATCAAATAAATTGCGAGGCGTTAGGTCATTGGGGTACTTAACCAAATCTCTTAATTTTCTTTTCCCTAAATATTGTGAACATTGTGGCGATTCCTTTCAGGAGGGGCTCTCAAACGTTCTTTGCCGGGCCTGTTTTAATTCCGTAACTCCCTACGAGGACCCGGTTTGTGATCACTGCGGTGTTTCATTGCCCGCTCGATCTTTCGAGGACGCAATCGAAACAAGATGCAGGGATTGCGGGGAAGAAACCTACTACTTGGATAGGGTAAGGGCTTATGGGGCCTATGAGGGCCCTTTGCGGATAGCCCACCATGCGTTCAAATTTGAGGGAATGGAAAGTCTGGGGGCCGATCTCGCCGAAAAGATATTGGCAACCACCATCCCAGCGTTTTGGCAGGGAGTGGAAGCGTTAGCTCCGGTTCCCATGAGTCCTGAACGCGAAAGGGAAAGGGGTTACAATCCGGCGGTTCTTTTAGCTGGCGAACTTTCGACTAAGACCGGTATTCCCGTTAAATTTCCGTTGAAAAAAATTCACTCCACAAAGCCACAAATGTCACTCACCCGGGAAGAAAGGCTGAAAAATCCGAGAGGCGCTTACAAACTATCGGAAGATTCAACCCCGCTTACCAAAATTATTTTAGTGGATGATGTTTTTACTACCGGTTCCACCCTTGAGGAATGCGCGAAGGTTTTAAAAAAATCAGGGGTGGGTTGGGTGGGAGCTCTTGTCTTGGGCCGAACCGCCCGGTATTAAAAGAATCCACATTTCCTTTGCTTGCCATCTTGATTCTTGCACTTGACCCGTGAAAACCCCTGTGTTAGTTTAACCGCTCATTTCACCCAATTTTCGGAGGAATTTCATGGCAATTAAGGTCGGCATCAACGGTTTTGGCCGTATTGGACGCAACGTCTACCGCGCCTCGATGGGAAATAAAAACATTGATATCACGGCAGTAAACGACCTCACTGACGCGAAAACCCTCGCCCACCTTTTGAAATACGACTCGGTCCTGGGTAACCTTCACGCGGATGTGAAAGCCGGGGAAAACTCAATCATCGTTAACGGCAAGGAAATCAAAGTGTTCGCCCAGAGGGATCCCGCCCAGATTCCATGGGGAAGCGTGGGGGCCGAATATGTCGTTGAATCCACTGGTCATTTCACCGATAAGGCCAAAGCGGTGGCGCACCTGAAAGAAACTGTTAAGAAAGTCATTATTTCGGCCCCGGCGACCGGGGAGGATTTGACTATCGTGCTGGGGGTTAATGAGGACAAATACGATCCGAAAAATCACCACGTTGTCTCCAATGCTTCTTGCACAACCAACTGTTTGGCTCCATTTGCCAAGGTTTTGCACGACAAGTTTGGGATCGTTAAGGGTCTTATGACGACCATCCACAGCTTTACGAACGATCAGGTAACTTTGGATTTTCCCCATAAGGATCTTCGCCGGGCAAGGGCGGCCAGTTTGAACATGATTCCAACGTCAACCGGGGCCGCTAAGGCCATTGGCTTGGTCTTGCCAGATTTGAAAGGCAAGTTGGACGGTTTGTCCATCCGTGTTCCTACCCCTGTTGTCTCGGTAGTGGATTTAGTGGCGGAACTAGGAAAGACGGTAACTAAGGACGACGTCAATAACGCCCTTAAGGAAGCGGCGAAAGGTAAGTTGAACAAATACCTAGAGGTGACGGATGAACCATTGGTTTCAATGGACTTCAAAGGGAATCCCCATTCCTCCATTGTTGATGCTTTATCCACCTATGTTGTTGGCGGCAACATGGTGAAAGTCCTGTCCTGGTATGACAACGAGTGGGGTTATTCCAACCGGGTTGTGGACTTAATCGAGTACATGGCCTCAAAGGGCTGAAAAGTTTTAAGTTCGTAATAAAAGGTTGATTTTTAAAAGGGGTGGCCATTGGCCGCCCCTATCTGTTTAGGCCCAATAATCCGTAGGGGATGAAAATTTTGGAGGGATCGATGACCTACAACAAACTGACCGTTGAAGACTTGAACCCTGCCGGAAAAAGAGTCTTAGTGCGTGTTGATTTCAACGTGCCGCTGGATGATTCCCTGAAAATTACCGATGACACCCGGATCCGGGAGTCGCTCAAGACCATCCAATACCTTTCGGATAAAGGTGCTAAAGTCATTCTTTGTTCCCATTTGGGTCGTCCTAAGGGCGTGGATGAGAAATTACGCTTAAAACCCGTGGCCGACCGCCTATCCGAACTCCTGAAAAAGCCTGTGAAGGCCCTTAAGGATTGCGTGGGACCCGAGATTGAAAAGGAAGTCGTGGCCATGAAGAACGGGGATGTGGTCCTCCTGGAAAACGTCCGTTTCCACCCTGAGGAAGAAAAAAATAATCCGGAATTCGCCAAAAAGCTGGCGACCTTGGCCGACATTTACGTGAATGACGCCTTTGGCACCGCCCACCGTGCCCACGCTTCCACGGAGGGAGTAACCAAGTTCATTTCCCAATCGGCTGCCGGATTTTTAATGATGAAGGAGATTAAATACTTAGGCGGGGCCTTGTCCCATCCGGAGAAGCCTTTTGTGGCCATCATTGGCGGATCTAAAATTTCCAGCAAAATCGACGTTATTAAAAAACTGATGCAAGTGGTGGATGTATTAATTATTGGCGGGGGAATGGCCTATACTTTTCTGAAAGCCCGGAAACTTGAGATCGGCAAATCACTGGTCGAATTGGATAAGGTGAAGTTAGCGAAAGAACTGATGCGGCAATCCTTGGACACTGATGTCCCATTGCTTTTACCTATTGATCACGTGGTGGCCGATAAATTCGACGCCAAAGCCAACATCAAAATTGTTCCGCGGGGTGGAATCGAAGCCGGGTGGGAAGGAATGGACGCGGGTCCGTTAACTATTGAGAAATACGCGACCTTTATTCGGACGGCCAAAACCATTTTTTGGAACGGGCCTGTGGGGGTTTTCGAAATGGAACCTTTCGCCAAGGGTACCTTTGCGATAGCAAAACTTTTGGCTGAGGCTTCCGAGCGGGGGGCAACGACTATTGTCGGTGGTGGCGATTCGGTTGCCGCGGTCACCCAAATGGGGTTGGCCTCCAAGATGTCCCACATTTCCACCGGCGGGGGAGCGTCACTTGAGTTTATGGAAGGGAAGGAACTACCAGGGATTGTCGCTTTAACGGATAAAAAATAACCAAGGCTTTTTGGAGGGCTTCTTGAGAAAACCTATTATTGCCGGCAATTGGAAGATGTATAAAACCGCCAAGGAATCTTCCGATTTCGTGAAACAACTTCAAGAGAAACTGAAGAATGTTCAAGACCGAGAAATCGTCGTTTGTCCCGTATCCCTTGCCATACCCGCCGTGGTGGACGCTCTCCAATTTTCTAATATCCAAGTTGGTGCTCAGGACGGTCATTGGGAAAATGAAGGGGCTTTTACCGGCAATGTAAGCCCATCCATGTTGAAGGAAGTTGGGGTGAAATATATCGTTCTCGGGCACTCCGAGAGGCGCCAATATGACGGGGAGACGGACGAGAGAGTAAACCGAAAACTAAAGAATGTATTAAAGAACGGCCTTCGAGCGATTGTCTGCGTGGGTGAAACCCTTCAAGAAAGGGAAGCGGGGAAAATGGAACAAGTACTCGAAACCCAATTAACCGGATGTTTTACCGACATCGGCCTGGGCGATTTGACTTCCATTGTTATCGCCTATGAACCGGTTTGGGCCATCGGGACGGGTAAGAATGCCACCCCCGAACAGGCCAATGAGGTCCATTTATTCATCCGGAAATTCATCGAAAAAAAATACAATGTTGAGGCGGCCCAAGCTATTCGGATTCAATATGGGGGCAGTGTTAAGCCCGAAAACATCAAACAATTAATGGGACAACCCGATATTGATGGGGCTTTGGTGGGTGGGGCCAGCTTAAAAACCGATTCTTTTTGCGCAATTGTGCAGTTTTAATCGAAAGTTAGACTGGTTTAAAAGTTTTGTTGGCACATTTGGCTTGGTTTCATTTAAAATAACTTCGGTTTAACGGGCATTTAAAGGAGCAACATGAGCGTCATTATTAATATTCTTTTTGTCTTCACGGCACTGCTTTTGATCGGGGTTGTCCTTGTTCAACAACCTAAGACCGCCGGGGGCCTGTTCTCGGGAACGGGGCAAAGCCTGCTGGGAACAAGTGGCAAAACCTTTTGGACAAAGTTCACCACGATTTTGGCCGCGATTTTCATGGCCCTCTGTTTACTGATGAGTGTGGTATTACCCAAGGTGGACAAATCCGGAAGTTCGGTCGCGGACACGATTGAAAAACAGCAAAAAGCGGCCGCGGCCCAACAACAAACATCCGCCCCGGGGGTTAATCCCCAGACCAAACCAGCACCGGTACAAGCGGCTCCAAATCCACAAGAAAAACCGGCGCCCCAAAGCGCTCCGGGCGCCTCGAAAAAGCCGTAAGATAAAATCTGAGCCTTATTTAAAGAACGGGGTATGAAAACGATATGATAAGCGGAAGCAAGTCCCGAGCAACTCTTAAGCAAATAGCTAAATTTTGCGGTGTATCCCATACGACTGTTTCCATGGTGATTAACCAAAATCCCCGAATTTCCGCCGAGACGCGCGAGAAGGTCATGGCGGCCATCAAGAAATTTAATTACTACCCTAACGTAGCCGCGCGTAGTTTGGTCATGTCCCGGACCAACACGATCGGGATATTTGGAACCATGTTCGATTCCCCCTATTACAACGAGATCATTCGCGGTATTGAAATGGAATGCCGCCATGCCAATGTGGACCTAAAAATCTACAATGCTAACGGCAGTCTGGAGGATTTTAACGACTTTTATGACCGTATTCTCGGGGAAAGGCGCATCGACGCGGTTATTTCCCTCTCGGTTCCGATGGAAGACGCCGTACTGGAAAGATTCCAGAAAGAAGACTTGCCCTTAATCATTTTACAACCCGTTTCCATGGAAGGCCCCAGTCGGCTTTTGGAAAAAATTCCAACGTTACAGGTGGAAGACCGGAAGGGCATTTATAAAGCCGTGACTTACCTTATCTCCCTGGGCCACAAAAAGATTGGATTCGTGAATGGGCCGGAACATTTGAAAATCTGTCAGGACCGCTTGGCGGGATATCGAGACGCACTCCGGGACAATAACATCCCTTACCAAGAATCATATGTTGCCTACTCGCATGTTAAGCCGGATGCTTTCACCATGGATGCGGGCTACCAATTGGGAAGGGATCTTTTGGAACAAATTCCCGATTTGACAGCCCTATGTTGCGTGTCGGATACCATGGCCATTGGCGTGATTAAGGCCGCCCGGCATAAGGGACGCTCCGTCCCCGAGGATCTTTCAATTGTTGGTTTTGACGATACCTATGTCGCCCGATTGGCCGATCCTTCCTTGACCACTTTGCACCAGCCCCTTTTGGAAATGGGAAAAGCTTCAGTGACTTTGGCCCACGCGTTCCTCAATAAAAAACCCATTGAGTACCTTCACAGGGGATTTGACGCCGAGCTGATCATTCGCGAATCCACCGGGAAACCCCGTAGTAAAAAATAAATTTTCTAGAATACTCACCGGGCCTTTTTGTTTTTATTTCCTTATAATAATCCAATGAATGACAACCCATCCTTGTCCCGGCGCCTGGTGCTTTGCGTTTGCGGTGCCCTGTTGGTCGTTTTATCCTTCCCCAATTTTTTGGACAAGTCCCTAACGCCTTTTACCGCTTTTCTAGGTTGGGTCGCCTTAATCCCGTTTTTTATTTCACTTCGCCAAGCCCGGCCAAAAACTGGGGCACTCTTGGGTTTTGTTTTTGGATTCACCCATTTGGGCGGAATACTTTATTGGATCGCTTTTTTAGAGGAAGCTAAGTACCTGAGTGGGCTCGCCTGGTTTGTATTGGTTTTTTATTTGAGCCTATACTTTATGTTATTCGGTTGGGGATATTGTTATTTAACAAGCCGACTCAAAATATCCGGCGTTTGGATCGCGCCATTTCTTTGGGTCGCGCTGGAATACATAAGAGGCAGCCGACCTTGGGGCGGATTTAACTGGGGAGAGATTGGCTACTGCCAAGCCCCCTACCCATCTATCCTTGTTTTCACTTCTTTCGCGGGTGTTTACGGCTTAACCTTTTTGATGGTTTGGTTTAACGCCTATTTGGCGGGGCTTGTCAATTCGGCGCGAAATACTCCGTTGTCGTTGGAAACCGTGTTTCCGGATTCTAAAGGGCCTGAATTAAAAAAAATATTGTTGCCGTTAGGAGTGTTGTTAGGGCTTTTGATTTTTGGAACATTTATCATCAAAACAACCCTTATAAAAAAAGTTGGAACCGTTGCCCTCCTCCAACCCAGCATTGACCAATCGGTAAAATGGAGTAAAAGCAATGAGGAAAAGACATATCAGAAGATAGGAGCTTTGGTAAAACAGGCAAACCGAGCCCGTCCGGACCTATATATTTGGCCGGAAACCGGCGCGCCGGCCTATCTTTTGTCCTCGCCAATCGCCTTGGGTCGCGTGGTTTCCATTGTCCGTCAATCAAAAGCGTCTCACTTGGTTGGTTGCCTCGATACTCAACGGGGAAAGGACAAGGCGATTCGGTTTTATAACGCGGCTGTTCAATTTAACTCGGCCGGACGTTCCGAAGGCGTGTATCACAAAAGGCACTTGGTCCCCTTTGGGGAATTCGTGCCTTTTCAGAAATATCTCACTTTTCTCGGCCCGGTCGTGGGTGATTTGGGAAATTTTGATTTTGGTCTTGAATACCAAAAATTTAAAACTGTGGGTTTCAGTTATACCCCGATGATTTGTTACGAGGTCATTTTTCCCGGTGATGTCCAAAAGGCTTTCAAAACTGGTGCCGATGCCCTGGTTAACATCAGCAATGACGCCTGGTATGGCCGGACGGCATCCGCTTACCAACACGTGATGATGGCGGTAGTCCGGGCCGCGGAGGAAAGGAAACCCTTGTTGAGAGCCGCGAACACGGGGATTTCCCTTGCCACCGACCCCTTTGGAAGGATATTGAATTCGACTCAATTGTTTGATGAAAAGGTTCTTTTGGCTGATGTCATGTCGGCGTCTTCCGGCCCGACTTTATATTCCAGGTTTGGGAATTGGCTGCCGTGGTTTTGCTGGTTAATGGTTGTGTTTTTCGGCTGGATGGCCATTCGGAAAGTGGAAACGAACACCAACGAGGTTCAATAAGATGGGTGGAAAAAAAAAACGGTTATTGAAAATAGCGGCGGTTGATGAATTGGGGGATGGGGAATCCAAAAAATTCCTCGTGAAACGCGCTGATCGTGAAACGGAAGCATTTCTCATCCATAAATCCGGCAAGCACTACGCTTACTTGAACCTTTGCCGTCATTGGACGGTAGGGTTGGATTTCGACGATAATGATTTTTTTTCGGAGGATAGGGAATGGCTGGTTTGCAAAAACCATGGGGCCATCTATAACCCCGTCAGCGGTGAATGCGAGAGCGGGCCTTGTGGGGGAGCGGCACTGTATCGCGTGCCTTTGCTTGAAAAAGAAGGCGACCTTTACGCGGTGTTGGACCAGATTGATTGGGGGGACTGAAAAAATTAAATTGGATGCAATCCTCGCCTAGTCAAGCCGGTTGTCTCATCCAACCCAAACATCAGGTTCATGTTTTGAACACCCACGTGGGCCCCGCCTTTGCCGATGCTGTCCAAAACGCTGAAAACCACGATCCGGCCTCTGGCTTCGTCCACATCCAGCCCAATAAAACAGAAATTGGTGGCCGAAACACTGTTTACCCAGGGGTATGGTCTATATTGCCAGGAAGCCTTCTCTTCTTTGGGAAGGTCGTAAACTTTCACGAAATACTCGTCTTTATAAAATTCCTTGTAGAGCGCCATTAGTTTAGCCCGGTTTATTTTTTTATTTGGGAATGCGTGGCATATGTCCAAAATACCCCTCACGATCGGAACATAAACGGGGGTAAAGGCGATCTTTACTTTCTTTTTGGAGAGTCCGCTTAACTCTTGTTCCGCTTCAAAGGTGTGTCGATGTCCAACGACGTTGTAAGGAATAAGATTGTTGCCGATCTCCGCGTGGTGTGCGGGGCGGGCCAACTCAGCTCCTGCTCCGGCGGTTCCCGAAAGGCCGTCCACGACGATCTTGGAGGTGTCAATCAACCCCGCTTTTATCAGGGGGGCAAGCCCTAAAATGGCGGCAGAGGAAAAACAGCCTGGATTGGCGATGACCCTGGCCTTTTTAATCTCATCCCGGTGTAATTCAGGGATTCCGTAAACCGCTTCCTTCGCCAAGTTCCAACTTTTATGTTTTTTGTTATAAACCTTTTCCCAGATAGTACGGTCGGACAAACGAAAGTCGGCACCCAAGTCAATTATCTTTGCGCCCTCTTTTAGGAATTTCGGGGCGAGTTCCATGGGAACGCCAGTTGGCAAAGCCATAAAAACCACATCACAGGGCGTTGTTTGGTCTGGCCGGATAAAATGCAGGTCGGTTCCGTACAGGTTCGGATGGTAATCGGCGACTTGGGAGTCCCTTCGGCTGGTAGCCCAAGCGATTTCAACCTCGGGGTGGTCCATGAGGACCCGGAGGACTTCGCCGCCCATGTAACCGGTAGCGCCATAAATGCCCGCTCTGATCATGTCGGCCCTCCTCGGAAAATAGTCATGTAAAAATGGCGACCCCAACGGGATTCGAACCCGTGTTACCAGGATGAAAACCTAGCGTCCTAGGCCTCTAGACGATGGGGTCGATCAATCGGGTTATCAAAAAACCCAATAAAAGAGAGCAAATTCTAGGGGAGTCACCATGGGAAGTCAAGAAAGGAAGGCTCTTAAACGCACGTGAATTAACAAGTTTCGCCTCTGGCGAACCAAAGGTTATAAAAACATTTTAAAAAATTCAAAGATGGGTGACTGAGGGAGAAAGAGCCATTATTATATCGATCGCAAATGTTTTTTGGGAGGAGACAGGGTGGCAAAGAAAAAAAAGAAAAAGAAAAGTACCGCGGCCCAATCAAACTCGGGCAACCCGCGAGTTAAAATTGAGACCACCAAAGGAACCATCACCGTCGAGCTTTTTTCGGACGTACCCCTATCGACGAAAAATTTCGTTGATTTAGTCTCATCCGGTTTTTATGACGGATTGACATTCCACCGTTATGTCGCCGATTTTGTCATCCAAGGCGGCGACCCGACTGGGACAGGAGGCGGCGGCTCAGGAAAAACAATCCCCCTGGAAATCACCGCGCATAAGCACCTCAAAGGCGCTTTGGGAATGGCGAGAACCATGGACCCCAATTCAGCGACCAGCCAATTCTATATATGCCTGGCCGATGCTCCAAATCTGGATGGGCAATACACTGTTTTTGGCCAGGTGTTGGAAGGTATGGAAAATGTATTGGAATTGCGTCAGGGAGACAAAATGACCAAGGTTACGGTGTTAAAAAGCGCTTCCGCCAATTGACGATAAGTTGTCCCGAGGTTTAATTTCACTATATAATAAGTTGCTATTCAAAAAGAGTTGGGGAATATATGGCCATTACCATTAAAGATGTCGCGCAAAAGGCTGGCGTATCCGTCGCCACCGTTTCCCGGGTCGTCAATCAGAAGGATATTCATAAAGTCGGTCTTAAAACTCAACAACGAATTGAAAAAATCCTAAAGGAACTTGGCTATTATCCCAATACGATGGCCAGGGGCCTGAAAACCCGAAAAACTTATAACATTGGGGTCGTCTTTTTTTGGTATGAAAAACCTTCTTTAAGCGATTATTACCTCACCCGTGTTTTGGACGGGATCATTAGTTTCATCAGCGAGAAGAAATACAACATCCTGATGAACACCTTCAGCCGCAATATCCAAAATGAGGGAGTTTACGCCAATTTTGTTAATTCGGGATTGGTAGATGGCGTATTAGCCATCGCCCCGCCGGTTGAATCCAGGTTTTTCCAGGATTTAAAACAAGGATCCTTGCCCTACGTTCTCATTAATTACCAAGTGAACGACCCGAACGTTTGCTTCGTGGACTGTTTGAATACCCAGGGCATCATCGATGTGGTTGATCATCTATTGTCCCTTGGCCACAAACGAATTGGGTTCATTGCCGGTGATATTCAATACTCTAAAAATTCACTCGACCGTTTTAACGCCTTCAAATATATCCTCAAGAAAAGGGGAATGGCCTTCCACGATGACAATGTTTATTTCGGTAATTGGACCGAGCAGGCCGGGACGAAGGCGGTTGAGGCTTTCTGGAAAACCAAGCACCCGCCAACCGCGATCATAGCCTCAAATGACATCATGGCACTTGGAGCTATTAAGCAGCTCCGAAAACAAGGTCTCAGGGTGCCCCAGGACGTGGCAGTATGTGGTTTCGATGACATCTCGAGCGACATGACGCTGACCACCGTTCATCAACCCGCGTTTGACATGGGCCATGAGGCCGCGAAAATGTTATGGAGCCAAATTGAGAAGAGGCCCCTTGATTACACCCATCGTTTTTTCCCGACCAAGTTGGTTGTTCGCGAAAGTTGCGGCTATTATTTGAAAAATTCTCAAGATCAAAAAACAAAATCGTAATTTTTTACTGGAAGTTGCCTTACTTCTAATTTTTTGACTAGGTTTTGCCAATTTGTCATTGAAGGCTTTTTTGAAAGGTGATATAAATGCCATCCATGAGAAAAATAAAAACTGGCTTTTTACTTGCCGCGGCTTCTTTCGTCCTACCGTTTTTCGCCTATGCCGGTCCAACAGCTGAAATCCCTGATTGCCAGGTGCCCCCCAGAATTGACGGTGATTTATCCGATTGGACTGCCCCGCCCGTAATTAACCTTGATAAAAAAGAGAATGTGGTTGTTGGCCAGACTGATTGGACAGGCCCGGACTATGCCAGCGCTAAAATTTATATCACCTATGACAAAACGAACCTTTACATCGCCGCGGATATTGTCAGCAAGACGCCCCAATACAACGGAATGAACTCCAGCGACATTTATAACGGGGATGCATTGGAAATGTACGTGGGAACCGATTTGTCGAATCCCCAAAGGAAGTCCTACTCTTCCACTGACGTACAATTAGTCATTTCGCCCGGGAAGAATGGCGACAATGCCGAGATTTATAGCATGACGGACAAGGGTGATATCCCTGGCGCCAAGGTTGCCACGAAATTAACCGCAAAGGGATATACGCTGGAAGCTTCGATTCCTTTGACTTATTTTTATAAAATTGACGTGGGCCCGGGCAAGTCAATTGGGTTTGATATCGGCTTAGACGATGTGGGAGCTAATTCCAAAACCCGGACTCTTCAAATCGCATGGGCCCAAAGCGACAAGAGTTGGCAGGATCCATCCGGGTGGGGAACCCTTCAATTTAAAGGTGACACGGTTTTTGTGAATACCGCCGGTAAACAGGCTATGCCAGGGGCCCAGTCCGTTGAATTGGATCCTCTGGCGGGAAAAAAGAACGCCTCAACCTTGGGCACTTTGATTTGGGGATTTAATGGAGATTTGGGCGGATTCGAGGGGAAGGTATCCCAAGAAACAGTGACCATGAGTGAAGGAAGCGGTGCGTTGAGGATTGACGCGGATGGATCGCAGGGCTGGAACCAAAATTTGGCCTCTTGCTCAAATGTTCCAATGGCTGATAAATGGGAAAATTTCAAGACAATTACAATGGATGTTTATTTTCCGAAGGGTAGTTTGGACAAGGCTAATTACGCCGAGATTTTCTTAGTGACTTCAAGCCCGAGCAATAATTTTGACCAAGCGGTGAAGGTCAAAATGAAAGAAGGGTGGAATCAGGTTAAGGCGGATGTGGATTCAAGCCAGTTTAAAGGTGGAGTTACAAAGTTATTTTTAATCTTTAATTCTGGTGGCCCCATTGCGGGACAAGTCATTGTCGATAACATCCGGGGTATTTTAAAAGGCGCACCGGCGACGCTTAAGGGGAAGGTCACCAGCAAGGCAGGAAAACCCATCGGGGGAGCCACCCTCGCGATATCCAAAAAGATGGTCAAAACAGCTGCTGATGGGTCCTTTAAAATCGACATCCCTGAGGATGAATATACTGCCGAAGTGTTTGCGCCTGGCTTCAAATCCTTAAAGAAAACCGTTCAAGTTTCCGCTAGCAATAAAGCCAATTGGGTTGCCGTATTGGAACCCGATACCGCTGTTCTGAAAAAGGCCACGGCGGACATTTATTTTGACAAAAAAATACGGACCATCGACCCGCATTACATTTATGGAAATAACATCGCGGCTTGGCATGATCCCAAATGGTTCACCGATCCCGCCGCCATGAAAGAAATGTCGGATATCAGTTCCTATATTCGCGTGCCCGGCGGAGCCTACGGCAATATTTGGCGCTGGAAAACCAGCGAGTCCCTTCAGAAAGACGGCAAAACGGTCCAAACCACTTGGCCCTTTGGATGGCCGCAGATGGTTGATTTCATCAAGCGGTTGCCAAATGGTGAGCCGCTCATGATCGCGAATATCATGACCATGGACGTACAAAACATGATGGATTGGATCGCTGACGCGAAGGCCCAGGGTTTAAACGTCAAGTACGTGGAGATGGGGAACGAACCCGATTACGAACCTGACCTCCAATATAACGGTCAGGGCCAGTATTGGACTGTGATCGACAACTATTGCCAGCATTACCTCGAATTCGCCAAGGCCATCAGGGCGAAATATCCCGACATCAAGATCATGGGGCCCACCCCGGCTCAATTCCAGAACCACGAAAGAAAAGAAGGGTCTCCCTGGCTCGCTCCGGAGACCGCTCCTTGGTGGGTTGAGGGATTTTTGGAAAAATGCGGGGCTTATGTGGATGTGGTCTCGGTCCATACCTATCCCTATTGGAGCAACGACAGCGACTCCAATTTACTTTCGAAAACCACGCTCTGGGCCGAATATATTCCGAAAATTAGGGCCGCGATTCAAAAGAATATCCCGGACCGTTACAAGGATATAGAAATCGCGGTTAGCGAATGGAATTCCGGGGACGAAAACTCCACAACCGCTAAATTAGTGAATGGGATTTTCACCGCCGAATATTTGGCGCAGATGATGGTTTGGGGAGTCAACCAGACGAACATTTGGGACATGTTTACCCAGAAACCGGGGCAGGGTGGAGGTCACGGGATGTTGGATCCAACGGGTGATCCGGACCTTCCTTTCGCCCCAAGGGCTCATTATTGGTCGCTTTATATGCTCGAACATTATTTCGGGACCACTCTTTATCAAGCCGTTACGGATTCAGACGAACTTTCCGCTTACGCCAGCACGGGACGCGGAAAAAAATACTTGTTGTTTATCAACAAAAACTCAAAGAACGCATTCAAGACTACCGTCAATCTGGGAAGTTCGGTTAAGGGCAAATACAACCTTCATTTTTATGAACTGAGTTCCAAAGAATATCAATGGAGCGAGAATTTATACCGCGCGGTCATCAATTCGGGACCTGGTCATTTCAAGAGCCCGAAACCTGTCGGAAACCGCTTCGAATACACCTTTCCGCCATTTTCAGTGACCTGCATTGAAATGATCCCTGCCAAATAATAGGGCGATTTTCTTTCCGAATTCCTGATAACAGCTACCCGACAAACCCCTTGGCCCCGCAAATGGGCTGTGTTAAATTGTTTTCCCACACTTCTCTTAGCCATTAGCGGCAGTGGGCTGCTTGTTTTCCCCAAAGGAGTCTCCCAGCGGTGTCCGAAGATAAAGCCGTCCTCATTAAAACCGCTTATTCCTACTACCAAAAAGGTGACTGGGAAAGGGCGATTGAGGAATATCACAAACTCGCCGATTTGGATCCCAAAGATCTCAACGTTCATAACATGCTGGCGGATATTTACGCGAAAAAGGGTGATGCCAAGGAAGCCCTCCAACAATATGACCTGGTCGCGCAGGGCTTTGACCAAAAAAATCAGGTTGATAAGGTCCTTCAAGTTTACAAAAGAATGTTAAAGCTCGTTCCGAACGACCCGGATTTATTGAACGCGGTTAAAAATCTTATTGATAAATACCTGGGCCGGGCCGCTCAAATGGAGGATCAGGACACCGAAAAGGCGGCGGAAATTTACCGTTCCGTCCTTAAAGCTGAGCCGAATCGCATGGATGCCAACTTGCAGTACGCCAAACTTCTCATGAAAAAGGGGCAAAAGTTCGAGGCGGTGGAAACCCTCATGGGTTTGGCCTCAAGCTTGGACCCGGAGACCCAAACCGGCCGTTTGGCGGAAGTGCTCCAATCGGTGGCCGAATTGGATCCGTTGAACATTGAGGCCCGTGAAAACCTGGCTCAGCTTTTTGTCAAGGCGCGGCAAACGGCTTCCGCCATAAAAAGTTTACAAGACTTAATTGAAATTTATATCAGCAAGAGTGATTTGGTAAAAGCGGAGGAAGCCGCCCAGCGGGCAATTGATTTGGGGGACCCCAATACCTATTACCACCTCGGGATTATATTTTTCAACCAGCAAAAATACAGTGAAAGCCGCGTTGCTTTCGAGAAGTTCCTCAAACAGCAAGAGTCCCATGTCGGAGCCTTAAAGTACCTGGCCTTGGCCTATCTCCGGCTCAATCAAACAGCCGAAGCCGTTCAGGTTTATCTCCGGATTCTCGACGTG
The DNA here is from genome assembly GCA_003152075.1 of candidate division FCPU426 bacterium. Lineage (GTDB taxonomy): Bacteria > Oederibacteriota > Muellerivitia > Muellerivitales > Muellerivitaceae > PALSA-1180. Next base: position 5,908 of record PLZG01000048.1, on the reverse strand, counting down.
TATTTCCATGAAAACCTATTGGATGAGGCGAGGGAAGTCCGCCAAACCATTTTGGAGTTGGATCCTGAAAACGATGGGGTCCGGCAGTACGCGTTGGAACAGGCGGTGGTCGACTACGCTCCTGAGACCGCCGCACCGGTTCCGACCGGCCCCTCACCGGAAGAAATCGTAAAAATTGAAAGCGAGCAACAACAAGCCTTCCTGGTTCAAGCCCAAACCTTCACGGAAAAAGGGTTTTATGAGCAAGCCATCGATATTTATTTGGACATGTTGAAAAGATGGCCTGATTTACCCGACATTCGAATCCGGCTTCAACAAGTGTACGCCCTTGTCGCCCGTTCCATGGAGCCGGTGGAAAAATTCCCCAACCCGGACGAGATTAAGGCGGAACTGGAAAAGGAACTGCGGGAACAAATGCGGCGTGAGTTGGATGAACAAGCCAGGGTGGCCCAAGAGCGCCAGCATGAGCAGGACCGAAAGAGAGACATGGAACAACTGCAACTCAAGCACGAGTTGGAATCCAAGCTACTAGAACAGGTCCAGCGGACGAAAGAAGGGGATTTAAGGCAACAATTATCCCGGGAGTTTGAGGAAAAACAAAAGCTTTTGGATTCGGAAAGGGAACGCATCGAAAAAGAAAAAGCCGAATCCTATAACCGGATGAAAGTGGAGTTGGAGGAAACCAAGACCTCGCTCGAGCAAAGAATCCGGGAACAAATCGAAAGGGAAATGGGCGAAAAGGCCGAGAAGGAAATCCAATTGAAAACCGTTCTCCAACAGGAAGAGGAGCAGAGGCGCCGGGAGGAAGTGGAACGGAAAAAGTATGAGGACAATAAAAAAGCCCAGAATGCCGCCAAGGCCAAAGTAAACCAAGAAATTATGAGCGGTATGGAACGCCTGCGCATGGAAAAGGAAAAACAAAGCAAGTCGTCCCCGCCCGCTCCCGCGCCAGTCAGTGCCGCCCCAAGTCCGCAAGGAGGCGCCCCTATCCCTTCTTCCGGAGGTGGGACTCCCCAAGAAACATTGGAAGATCCCTTCGTCCGACAGACCTTGGCCGACATATACGCCAAGCAAGGGCTTTATGTCGAGGCTTTGAAAATATATGAGCGGATATTAAACGAAGAGCCCAACAATGAGGACGTGAGGGAAAAGTTAAGGGATATCCTTCGCTTAAAGGGAATTTAGGGTCCCGACCGACATCGAGGTTTAGATTTTGTTGTCATTCCGAGCCGATGCGCCAATCGGCGGGATTATCGGCGTGGGAATCTCAGGTTATCCCGATGAAATACTATTACGTGTATATCCTTTCCAACAAAACGAACACTGTCCTTTATACGGGCGTTACCAACGACCTGAAAATCCGCGTTTACCAGCATCGTGAAAAACTCGGCGAAGGCTTCACGAAAAGATTCAATGTCCATCGGCTTGTTTATTATGAGCTGGGTGAAAATGCTGAAAGCGCCATCGGCCGTGAAAAACAGATTAAAAGTTGGAACCGACTGAAGAAGGTGGAACTTGTTTCGAAATTCAATCCAAAGTGGGAGGATCTATACGAGAAGTTGTAAAAACCTGAGTTCCGTGTCGAATGAAATTAAGTCGTCATTGCGAGGTTCAGCCCCAATCGGGGCGGTTTGAACCGTGGCAATCTCAGGTTTTGCCGTTGATCTTGCTGGGTATAACTGCCTGAGATTCCCACGTCGCAAAACGAGCCTATTGGCTCTGCTCCTCGGAATGACGGCAAACTAAGACACTACCGCCGCCGGCAGACCTCCCTTGCAATCGGGTCCTTCCTATCCCAAAATGCCCATATGAATTTTGAAATCAAATCCGATTTTGTTCCCACCGGTGACCAGCCCCAAGCCATCGAAAAACTCGTTAAAAACCTGAAAAATGAATCCCCCCACCAGACCCTTCTTGGCGTCACCGGCTCGGGCAAGACCTTCACCATGGCCCATGTCATNNGAGTTTAAGGAGTTTTTCCCCAAAAACTCCGTGGCTTATTTCGTGAGTTATTATGATTACTACCAACCCGAGGCCTACATACCCCACACGGATACATTCATCGAAAAGGACGCGTCCATCAACATGGAGTTGGACCGCCTGCGGTTGGAAGCGACCGCTTTGCTGCAGGAAAGGCGGGATGTGATCATCGTCGCTTCCGTATCCTGCATCTATGGTTTAGGCTCGCCTGAGTATTACAAACAAATGCATTTGGTTGTTCGTGAGGGCCAGGAAACCAAGAGGGACCAATTTTTGAAGGATTTGGTTGAAATCCAATACTCCCGGAATGACATTGATTTCTCGCGCGGGAAATTTCGCGTAAAAGGCGATGTGGTTGAGATTTTCCCGGCTTATGGGGAAAATCCCTTTCGAATTGAGTTTTTCGGGGACGAAGTCGAAAAAATTTCCGAGACTGACCCGGTGACTGGAAAAGCGCTTAATCGAAGAACCGTTTTGCCCATCTATCCCGCGAAACATTATGTCATGCCCGAATCCGTCATTAAAAGTTCCATCCAAAATATAAGAGAAGAACTTCGGGAAAGGCTCATGGAGTTAAAAACGGCTGATAAGTTGGTAGAGGCTCAACGGTTGGAACAACGTACCATGTATGATTTGGAAATGATCGAGGAGATGGGATATTGCCAAGGAATCGAGAATTACAGCCGGCATTTCGACGGCCGCAAACCCGGTGATCCTCCTTATACCCTCTTGGATTACTTTCCCAAGGATTTTTTGACTTTTATTGATGAATCCCATGTGACTTTGCCGCAGTTGAGAGGAATGTTTAACGGGGATTTCGCCCGCAAAAAGAACCTGGTGGATTTCGGGTTCCGCTTGAAATGCGCTTACGATAACCGCCCTTTGAAATTCGAGGAGTTTCAAAAGAAAGTCGGGCAAGTCATTTATGTTTCCGCGACCCCCTCCAAGGAAGAACTTAAACTCTCAAATGGCGAAGTTATCGAGCAAGTTATCCGGCCGACGGGCCTGATGGACCCGGAGATAGAAATTCGGCCCGCCAAAACACAGGTCGATGACCTGATCGGGGAAATCCGGGAAAGAGTGAAAAAGGAACAAAGGGTGTTGGTGACCACCTTGACGAAAAAAATGGCGGAGGATTTGACCAATTACCTCAAACAGCTCAACATCAAAGTGGCTTATCTCCACTCGGATGTGGAGACACTGGATCGTATCCGGATCATCAGGGACTTGCGCCTGGGGGTTTACGACGTTCTTATTGGGGTTAACCTGCTCCGGGAAGGTTTGGACCTGCCGGAAGTCAGCCTGGTCGCGATTTTGGACGCCGACAAGGAGGGATTCCTCAGGTCGGAGGTATCCCTGATGCAGACCTCGGGCCGGGCCGCCCGGAACGTGGAAGGAAAAGTCATTTTTTACGCTGACAAGGAGACCGAATCCATCCGGAAAACCGTCGCGGAAACCATCCGGCGCCGGAAGGTGCAAGCCGAATACAACACCGCCCACGGCATCACCCCGGCCACGATTAAGAAACAAATCCGTGAATTGCTGACGACCGTTTACGAGGCGGACTACTACACGGTGCCTATCGCCGCCGAGTCCGAAGAGGAACTTTACCTGGTGCCCGAGGCCATCCCCCGAAAAATCGTGGCCCTGGAGCGGGAAATGACCCAGTACGCCCAAAAATACGAGTACGAAAAAGCCGCCGAGCTGCGCGACCAGATCCGGAAATTGCGGGAGAGGATCAAAAGTCCCACCTGAGGAATTAACTTTGTTTATTTGATATGGGGAGCCTTTGTGGACAACCTGTAACTTAAAAATATTCCTTTGAAACGAAAAGGTATATACTATGGGTATATCCTTTCAAAGGAGCTGAAAAATGACCAAAGTTTTATCCCTTAAAATTAAAGGCGAGATATTTGAGGACGTGGAGTCCATTACCAAGGTGCTTCACATGCCCCGAAACGCCTATATCAACGAGGCGTTGAATTTTTATAATGAATTCAACCGCCGAAAAGGGCTTCGAAAAAAACTGCTGAAGGAGTCCCTGCTCACGCGGAAGAATTCCATGGACATCCTTGGTGAGATGGAAAAGCTCGAGGAAGCAACCATCGAATGAGGATCAGGAAATTTAATGTTTACTTGGCGGATCTAAGCCCGCGTTTCGGTACTGAGCCGGGCAAGACAAGGCCGGTTGTCGTACTCCAAACCAATCTTTTGAATGACGGTCACCACCCCAGTACCATTGTTTGCCCCATCACCACCCAAGTCATTCGTGGGGCGGAAATCCTCCGGGTTCACCTTTCCAAAAAGGGAATGGGCCTCAAAAAAGATTCCGACATATTGGTCGATCAAATACGGGCTATTGATAACCGCCGGTTTGTCAAACACCTGGGTGAGTTAAGCCCGTTGGATAAGGCAAAGTTGATTGAAAATCTTAAGATTATCTTATTCGAATAGCCAAAAACCATGTCCACGACGGGCCCCTGAACCGAGGCAACAAGCCGAGGTTCAAGCTTTGGGTGTGCCAGTTCAATATGGGAACTGGCTTCCCGGATTGGACAACAAAACCGAGGTTACGTGATGAATCCATTCGTAAGTTGGGGGATCGCCGTGGCCATCGTTATGGCCGTCGTTCTCGGCGGATTTTGGCTCAAGGGCGGTAAGGAACAAGCCAAGCCTGTCGCCATATTTTTCGCGGGCTGGATTGTCGGGGCCATTGCCATGTACATCAAAGCGATGCTTGTCTATAAACATTAGGCCGTTCCTTGTCCGCGACCACCGCCCCTCGCTGCGGTGCGAGGGGCCTATCATGAGCTCGTCGAATGGGGACCTGTCGCGGACAAGGAAAATCCGCTTACGGAACGCTTGATTTCCGCCTGGTCGGGGTTTAAAATAATGTTACTTAATTAAGTAACAAAGGAGTCCCCCTTGAAATTCGTGAATATGCGCGACTTGCGCTTGAAAACCCCCTCGGTGATGAAGGGCGTGGAAAAAGGGGAAAAATACGTCATTACGAACCATGGAAAACCCCAGGCTGTCCTGCTGCACTTGACCGAGGACGAAATCGAGGATTTGGTTTATAAACAACCCGAGTTCATGGACCAAATCGAGGCGTCGAGGAAGGAATACGGCAAGAAAGGCGGGGTTTCCCTTTCGGAAGCCCGCAAGCGGCTGGGACTCTGATTTGCCCCTCCTCGTTGAGCTTTCCCCCCGCGCCTTGAGGGATTTGAAGGCCCTTGAAAAAGCCGCCGCCAGGGAAATCCTGTACGACCTGGAAATCCTGCAAACCCGACCCTGGCCCGGCCCTCCAAAACTAAAAAAACTAGAAGGTTATAAGAATCTTTACCGTTTAAGAACCGGGAATTACCGGTCCCTCTTTGAACCCACCGAAAAAGAAGTGGTTGTTTTGCGTGTCCTGGACCGAAAAGAACTGGAAAGAATTCTGCGGAATCTTTAAAGGACGTGAAATGATTTGTCCACGACGGGAACCCGGAATGGACAAAGGATTAGAAAGAATAAATGACGAATAAGAAATTCATTTTTTTCTCAAAGATTTTTATCTGGGGTAGTACATTGCTATCCGTATTAGTTTGTTTGGCCGACACAAAAGTGCCAGTTCAGATAGAAAACTTTGCGAACGAAAATGTTTAGGGTTTTGGCCAATATTGGATTGATAATCGTATGTCTTTAACAATAATTTCTGAGCCAAAAGAATTTAAAGATGTGATTGAGATGGGAAAAGATGCGGTTCCTTATTTAATTAAATATTTGTCCAATTCAAAAGCAAGTATTCGGGTTTCAACAATTTTTGCATTATCGGAGATTACTAATAAACAGTTTGGAACGATAGATGATTTTAAAACGAATGAAAATATAAACTTAACTCGAGGGGAAATTGAAAATATTCCTTCCCCAGTTCAATAACGAAGTG
>PLZG01000101.1:15071-20676 GCA_003152075.1 candidate division FCPU426 bacterium | reverse complement strand
CGCATGTAGGCCCGGGCCAGGGCAATTTTCTGCCATTGGCCGGTGGAAAGTTCCGCGCCACCGTCAAAACGCCAGCCCAGCATTTGCTTGTATTGGTTCCCCAGCTTTTCGATCACAGGCGCCGCCAGGCTCTTGACGGCGGCTTGCTCAATGCGGGGTTCGTTGGCCAGTTCCTCGATTCTTCCGAAACCGATATTTTCCCCGGCGGTCATGTCGTAACGCACATAATCTTGAAAGAGAACGCCGATCTCATGCCGCAAGTCCCCGGTCTTATAGTCGCGAAGATCCACCCCGTCCAAGAGAATCCGCCCCTGAGTGGGGTCGTAAAGCCGGGCCAACAGCTTGACCAGGGTGGTCTTGCCGGCCCCATTCTCGCCCACCAACGCGATTCGTTCCCCGGGATGAAGTTTAAAACTCACGCCGCTGAAGACCTCGTCCTTGGAACCGGGATACGCGAAGTGCACGTCCTGAAACTCAAAACCCGAACGGATCGGGCGGGGGAAGGGAAGGGCGTTTGATTTTGACACTATGGCGGGCTTGGTCTCAAAGTAGTCGAAGAGGTCTTTCACATAAAGGGCCTGCTCGGAAACATCCACCAACTGCTTCACCAGGCTTTCCATGATGTCCCGGGATTTCGAAAAGGCGCTGGCCAATAGGGTTAAGTCACCAACGGTCAGCAAACCGGCCAAGGCCCGCAGAAGGATCACCACATAAGATGTGTAGTAAGCGCCGGTGGAAATTAAGTTCAGCAGGGAGCCTTGTACCGCCCGCTTGACGGCCAGGCCCTTGTTCTCGCCATAAAACCTTTGGAAGAGGATGCTCAGGCGGTTCATCAAATAATCACCCAGGCCGAAAATTTTCACCTCTTTGGCGCTGTGGTTGCTGGCGCCGATAAAGCGCAGGTAATCCAGCTCCCGCTTGGCGGGGGTCTGCTGGTAAAGAATGGAATAATTCAACAGGGCAAACTGGGTTTCCCCCAGGAAAAGGGGGAGGGTGGCCGCCATTAACAGCAGTAAAAGCCAGGGTGAAAAAACAATAACCGCCGACATGAGTGTAACTAGGGTTAGGAGCTGCTTGGCCATTCCCGCCAGCGAGGCCAAAAGCCCCATTCGTACCGCGCCTTGGCGCCGGGCCCGTTCCATCTTGTCGTAAAAGGCCGGGTCCTCAAAGGAGGCGAGGTCCAGGGTGACGGCGTGCCGCATGAGCTTCAAGTCGATGGAATGGGAAAAGCGGTCCCCCAAGAGGCTGTCCACCAGGGTAGTAAAGCGCGAAAGGGCGTCCGAGGCGACCGCCAGGAGGATGTCCAAGGCCACCAGCTCCCAGAATCTTGTTCGGTCGATTGTTTCGTGGCGAATGACCTGGACCACCATGTTGATAATCAGTTTCGATATCCATAAAGTGGAGATCGGGATGAAGGCCGACACCAGACGGAGAAAAAGGGTCGAGAAGGCTAGGAAGGGGCTGGTGTCCCAAACCATTTTTAAAAGCGGGGGCAGGTTGCGAAGGGCGGATAACCGTTCTTTCCAGGTTTGGGGCGGGCCGTCAAGGGCGTGGGGATTGGACATGCCGGTTATTGTAAGAACCGTGGAAGCCCAAAGCCAGGTGTCTTCGACCCGGGGGAATGCCGGTAACTAAACAAGTCCGATGGCTTTTTTCCAATCAGGAGTGGGATCAATCAAGCGGCGGGTTTTGAGATCAAATAGTCCGAAAGTTAGCGTGAGTTCTGTAGCCACCGTGCCGTCTTCCTTGATCATTTCCTGCTTAAAATGACTGATCTTGCCCTTGTAATCCAACAACTCCAAGGTGATTTTGATCTTCTCCAGCAGGGTGATTTCTTTTCGGAATTTCATGCTGAGTTCTAGCACCACTGGCCCTTGCTGGAGTTCCTGGACCTTTTTGAGCCCATACCCATTCTTGGTAATAAAATCCCACCTGGCTTCCTCGAAGAGGATCAGGTAAGCCGCGTTGTTCATGTGGCCGAAGGTATCCATGTGGGATTCCCGGATGATGACTTCGTAACTGGGGTTGGGTGGGGTCATGAAACTATTTATACCATGCGAACAAAATTAGAACCATCTGTCTTCGCTAAAGCTACGCCAGACAGGCAGAGTTAACGGAGTTACACGGAGGTTTTAAGCAATCTTTACAATGCTGGTTTTGTAGGGGCGCGATTTATCGCGCCCGCGAAGATAACCTTTGAAAATTAAGGCCGGGCGGGATGAATCCCGCCCCTACAACGGCAAAGAAGATGTCGTTGGGTAAGTTTTTCGAAGGGAAAACTTTTTATATCAAATGTCGTACTTTCTTCACTCTGTGGTGAATGTCTTTCTGTTGTGGCCTCTTAAAACGTGAAGGTTTATGACAATAATCAGCTACAAAAAGGCCCATCTTGGGCTTACAATGTGGCCCTGTAAGTTTATTGATTGCCCTCTTTGATGAATGACTTCTCAAAATGATTCAAGGACAGAGTATGCGACTCAATATATCTTTCCGCTGGTTCGCGTTGCTCGGTTTGGTTTTCATCTTAAACGGCAAGGCTTACGCGGTCACATCCGCCGAATACGCCTCCGCTGGTCTCCAACTTTACAACCAGAAAAACTATCCCCAGGCTATTCAATACTACAGTGCCGCTATCAGCCTGGACCCCAACAACGCGGCGGCCCTTCAAGGCCGAGCCAATTGTTATTACGGTTTGGGCCAGCTGCCGCAAGCCATTGCGGATTACCAAAAAGTCTATGCCATTGCCCCTTCTCCCCAACTTTCCCAATTCATCCAGGCTCTTCAGGCAAAGGCGGGTACGGCAGCCCCCGCCGCGGCGGCAGTTCCTGGCGCGGCCGCCCCAGCCAGCGCTGATTCCTATAACCAAGGCGTGGCCCTCTACCAGCAAAGACAATATGCCGCCGCTGTTCCATATCTCCAAAAAGCCACCCAGGATAATCCCAGTGATTCCAAGGCTTACTATTACCTGGGAGCCACTTACATGATGATGGGGGACAATAAAGACGCGGCTTTGAACCTGGGCATTAGCAACCAAAAATCGCCGAATACCTCAGTAGCGGCCTATGTCACCCAGTTAAAGGCAAGACTTTCCCCGGAGGACCAACAGTGGGTGGATGGGCAATTGGCGGCCTCTGCCAGTGCCGGGTCGGGTCGTATTGCCGGAGTAAAACCGGATAAAAAATTCGGTATTCGTTTTGAGCCGGGGATAAGCACCCTCAGCATGAACGACTTTTTGAACAATGCCCAGACCAACCAATCCGCCGCCGCAACCTTGAGAGCTAACGTTGATCCGACCATCGATTACGTCGGCCATGTGCCCACGCTTTCCCCGAACATTGGGTTTGAGCCGGTCTACCGGCTGACTCCCAACCTGGAGTTGGGATTACCCTTTAGTATTATTCCCGCGGGTATTGCCGATGACACCGCGACAAGCGCCAATGGCGTTACAGTAACGGATAGTTTTAATATTAGCGCTTTCGCTATTGGTTTGAACTTGCGTTACATGTTTTTAAAGGGTGATTTCCAGCCCTTTATTGCCGGCGGGGTGCTTGTGGCACCGATGAACATTGATTACAGCAGTTCATATACTTCCAGTGGCGGAGGAGGATTTTTCCCAAGTGGTTCAGCGACGGCTAAGGGCAATTTCACCAGCATGGGTTTTGGAGGCCAAATCCAATTGGGGGTGGATTGGCACCTAGGGGACACCTTCGTGATTACACCCTTTGGAGGGTACCAATTCGTCAGCGCCTCTAACTTCACCTCAACGGTTTCCAGTTCTTCGGGTTCGGGGAGTGGAACCGGACAATCGGTTCAATTGTCAGTCCTTCCGACCGCGGATGGAAGGGTCATTACCCCTACCGCGGGTGGAAACATAGTGGTTCCAGTAGTCACGAGCACGGGTGTTTTATTACCCGGCTCGACCGCCACCGGCGCGGTGCCCGCGACGGTTGATTTGGGCGGTGTTAATGCCGGTCTCCAAATTTCGCTTTTCTTTTAATCGCTCCTCGAGTTTTTAATTAATCCCCATTTCTCTTTCCACCAGAACACCTTGAAGAATGTGAAAAAGAACCTTAACGGCAAGCCGAGAAGGAGGATGAAATGGATGATTTGATTGATTATTTGGGTGCTTACCTGATTGGATCCATCCCCATCGGATTTCTGCTTCTGAAAACCCTAAAGGGTATCGACTTGAGGGGAAAAGAAAGCGGTCAATCTGGTTTGGCCGCCGTTTGGAAATTGGCGGGCCCACCCTTGGGTTTGTTGGTCCTGGTGTTGGATATCCTCAAAGGCGCTTCCGCCGTTTTGCTGGCTCACAAGCTTTCGCCAACCGACCCGCCCGACATGGTGGTGGCTGGGTTCTTAGTGTTGCTGGGAGATGAGTTTCCGGTTTTTTTAAAGTTCAGGGGGAGCCGGAGCATGGGAACCATCATCGGGGTTTTCGCGGCCCTTTTGTTTTGCATGATGGTCAAGTAAAGGCGTTAATAACCCATCGTCGAATAAATTTCCCGGCTTATTCGAAGCTGTAAGTAACAGAAATGGTTCCGGCGGCGAAGTTTTGGGTTGTAGCGGTGGATGTATAGACAATTCCACCTGATAAAGGACTTACGACAAAGCCGGCCGGCAAATACTCTTGCCCTACTTGAGGCGATATTCCTAATACAAATCCTTTGAAAAGCGTGAAATCCAACCCCAGGGTTAAGCTGGCGATGTGATCGGTTTGGTTGATCGCCAATTTCGCGGATTTGTTGACAAGACTTTGGAGTTGATAGGTGAGGTCGTATTCATTTTGGAACGTTAGGGAAATGGTCCACCAATCCCAGGGTGCGAAGATAACGCCAAGGGCTGAATTCCAGCTCGAAGTGTCGACTTGAACAGTCCCCGGTAAGTTTGAGTTTGGAAATATTTGCGACAAGTCCCCTTGATGATTGCCAGCATTTCCCCCGAGTGAAAGACTTACGGAAAAAGGATCCCATATTTGAAAACCCAATGAGAGGTCTCCGGTTATCAAGTGCAATGCGCTTTCGCCGCCCTGGACGCCTATCGCCAACGAGGGAGAAAAAAAGCCGAGGCCTAAGCCTCCGGTGGCGTTGAGGGTTCCGGTTTTGGAAAGAACACCTTCCACTTTTTGCTGGGAAACCTCAACCTCACCGGAAAGGAAGGTTCCATCCGCGTCATAATGGTGAGTGCCGGTGTAAGAAACAGCAGTAACATTTTGCCCTGCCTGCTGTTTGGAAGAACTAAGCCCCAACTCATTCTCCCAATGAGGTTTGAAGGGCTTCTCGTCCGATTCTTCACCCTTTTCGCTTGAAGAGGAAGCGGCGGGGAAATTGCTTGCCGGGGTTTGCCCCCAAAGGGGAGCATTCAGGATTAATAATGCGGGGATAAAGACCCAAAGTTTTTTCATAAGGACTCCTTAAGGGAATTTGGCGAAACCGCTAGGTTATTTTACCCTAAAGTCCTACTTGAGACGGATTGAAGCTATTGTTTGTTTCAACGACTTGATAAAGTGTATCCGAGGAATCGTGTGGAGGTGTCGGTGAAAAGAAATTTTCTTTTGATTTTGATGCTTCTGGCCCCTTTTGGGTTTGGCTTGGCGGCGAGTTTG
>PLZG01000101.1:0-15048 GCA_003152075.1 candidate division FCPU426 bacterium | reverse complement strand
AGCGGAAAGCTCCAACAGGCTTATTCGAACGGGTTCAACTTTGCCATTGGAAGCGGATATAAGTTGACCGAACAATTTTCGGTGTGGTTGGATTTGGCATTGAACCTTTACAACTCAAAAAATGACAGTCTCACCCACGGGAACAATTACACCTTGATTGAGGGAGCATTTTGGGCCCGGTATAGGATTTTAAGATCGGAGGTAAGCCCTTATTTCTTCGCGGGGCCGGGAATTTCTTATAACGAATACCGCAACACCGGCGTTGTTTTATACGACCCGACAACAGGGGCGGGTTACATTCCCATTAATTCCTATGAAGTTGATTTTCTCTTAGAAGGCGGGCTGGGAATTGACATGAGTTTGGGTGGAGGATTGGACACATACCTTCAAGGCAAGCTGACCTACAGTTTTACCTCACCCGCCTTTGCTGGTTATGCCTCAACTGACAGCCCGATTATTGTGGTTCCGTTGGAACTGGGCATCATCTTTGGTATTTAGTTGCGGGAAGCTGTCGTGACGTGAACACTCAAAATGGTAATCGCCCGGTATTTTTTTAAAATACTATCCCGTCCCGATCATAATGATTCCCTTTGGCTTTTGATCGTCTGCGATGCCGAGGGTAATCTTTCAATCTCATTGAATAAAATCGGATTAATGCGTACTGTAAGTCACTGGTTGTGTGTTTGCGTTTTGTTGCTCGTTGTACCATCTTTCCAACCTTGCCATTCTTTTGCCGAACTAGGTGGACAAGGTGGACAAGGTGGACAAGGTGGACAAGGTGGACAAGGTGGAATATTTAAATGAATTCGGAAGATTAGGCGTGCGCTACCGAAAAATGCGCCTTGAGCGGGAAATGGTTCAAGAAGATGTACTCGCCCACGGGTTCTCTGTCCGCCATTATCAACAGCTCGAAGCGGGCCGGCCCCATTCCTTAAAAACTTTTTTCCGATTGTCCAAAATGTTCGCTATTCATCCTGAAGAACTCATCAAAGGAATTTTTGATGGGCGCAATGGTTCCCGTAAAAACAAGTAATTTTGACTGTTTTTAAGGGTTTGAGAGCGGTTTGAGAGTGATAAGTTTCCGCTGATAAAGCTAAAGATTAAGCTTCGGACCAACCCTAAATCTTTTTTTCGTAAATCCGGTACTTCTTAATAATCTTCCCGCCCATAGCTTCGATTCCGCTGTTGATCCCAATATTATCTTCCAAGGTCCAGGAAAGCTCCCCGCCCTTCACATGACGCTTTTTACCTGTTTTCAGGGCGTCCAGGTAAAGGATGGCTTCCAGCCCCTTCTTACGGTATTCGGGAAGGACTCCCATTGCCATTTCGCGGGTGTCGTTGAACTTGGTCGTCAAGAATTTAACGACGGCGAAGGGATCGCTCAGGGAAAAAAGTTCTCCATTCATTTTTATCAAGGCCTGGTTAACGTCGGGAACCACCAGGTTGAACCCTATGGCTTTGCCGTCGACCTCGGCGAAGACCACGAAGTCGGGCCAGACAATATCCTTGAGTTTCTTGACTTGATAATTAAATTCCGCTTCGGTCATGGGAACGAAGCCCCAATTTTTCTCCCAAATCTTGTTGTATAGATCCTTTAGGATAGCGGCATCCTCGTAGAGCCTTTTCATATTGAGGGGCCTGATGGTGATACGCTCGCGTTTCATGGTGCGCTCGGCGATCTTCAAGATACGTTCCGGAAGTTCGATCTCGGCGGAAAGGTACCAGGCGTAGAGGTCCTTAGCTTTGGTATAGCCGGCTTTCTCGGCCAGTTGCAGGTAATAGGGCGGGTTGTAGGTCATGGCGATTCGGGCTGGGGAATCGTAGCCCTCTAATAGGAAACCGAAGTAGTCATCATTGGAGGTGAAGCTAGCTGGGCCACGGACGCTGGTAATGCCCTCGGCCTTGAAGAACTTTTCACCTTCCTGGAATAGGGCGCTGGCCACGGCCTGGTCGTTGACACACTCAAACCAACCGAAAAAGCCGATCTTCTCATTCCAGAATTTATTGAAATTATCGTCAACGCTTGTGGAAATGCGGCCGACAAGCTCATTTTTCTCGTTGAAAGCCATGAAAAGCTTGGTTCGGCTGTGCTGGTGATAGGGATTCTTTTGGGTATTCAGGAGGCTGCGTTGGTCGTCCAAGAAGGGAGGAACCCAGTTGGGATCCCTTTTGCCGTCGGGGGAAACATAAATTTTCCAAGGGAGATGAAGGAATGTTTCGATTTCCTTCTTGTTCCCAAGATCAACCGATTTAATGGTGACAGCCATTTTATCGCCCCCTTAAAAACTTAAATTAAGTTTAGCCCGTAAGCCGGGCTACTTTGTCCTTCCTTCAAGTGAAGACAATTTATTATGCGTTAATTGGTGGAGCCCCCGGGCAAGCGCGGGGCTCCACGAAGTCCAAGCTTCGCTTGCCGGGCCTTTCAGGCCCGGTCCGCTTTCATCCACGGGCAAGTCCATGGATTTCAATGCGCTGACTTTAAACATGGACTCGGGAGGGAATGACTCCATATTTTTTGCCAACTTTTTCGAAAGCTTCCAGGACATGATCTAATTGGGCGTCGGTATGGGTGGAAGTGTAGGAGGTTCGTATCAAGGTTTTGTCGGGCGGAACGGCTGGGGAGACCACGGGAGTCGCGAAGACCCCCATTTCCCCCAATTCCTTGGTCATTCCGAAGGTTTTCATGTTGTCTCCTACCATTAGGGGAATAATGGCGGAGTTGGTGTTAAGGGTGTTCCAACCCATTGCTTTGAACTCGGAGCGCATTCTTTTGATGATGGCCCAGAGCCGCTCCCTGCGCTCAGGCTCACGCTTGATGATTTCCAGGCTTTTTAAAGCGGCCGCGGTATCGGCTGGGGATAGGCTGGCCGTGAATATAAGGGGACGGCTGTTGTGGCGAAGGTAGTCGATCACTTTGTGAGTGGAAGCGATAAATCCACCAATGGAAACCAGTGATTTGGAAAAGGTTCCCATGACCATATCCACGTCTTTTTGGACGCCGAAATGAGCCCCGACCCCCTCGCCTTGGGGTCCAAAAACTCCGATGGAGTGGGCTTCGTCCACCATCAACCGCGCGCCATACTTCTTTTTAAGTTCCACGATTTTGGGAAGTTCGCACAAATCACCACCCATGGAAAATACCCCGTCCGTGACAACGAGTTTAGGGTTGTCCTTGTGGTTTGCCAGGATCCGTTCCAGGTCTTCCATGTTGCTGTGTTCGTACTTGATCGTTTTGGCGTAGGAGAGTTTCTGCCCATCCACGATGGAAGCGTGGTTTTCCCGGTCGGAAATGATGTAGTCTCCCCGGGTGGCGATAGTCGAAAGGGCCCCTAGGTTGGCCAGAAAGCCGGTGGAATAGACTAGGGCGGATTCCATATGGACGTAATCCGCTAGTTTTTCCTCTAGTTCGACCCGGATATCCAAGGTGCCATTCAAGAAGGGGGAACCGGTACAAGCGGACCCATATTTTCGGATGGCTTGGATCATGGCCTCCAGTACTTCGGGATGGGTAACTAACCCTAAGTAGTTATTGGAACCCACCATGATCATCTTTTTCCCGCCGATGGTGACTTCCGTCCCCATTTGGGAAGTGTTGGGGCGGAAATAAGGGTACAAGCCCGCATTGCGGACGTCGTCAGCGGCAGTCCAAATGTTAGCCTTTTCAAAAATATCCATGATTCCTCAAATTTTATTTAGCTAGTTTTTATCACGCAAGAATGTTGAAATTAGCGTATTACTTTGGGTTAAAACTTTTTTATCGTTGGTTCCGCTCGAATTGGCCAATGCGAAAGCGGTTCAAATAACGGGGCATTATAGGCAGAGGTTATCGCAATTATCAAATATTTTGCCGTTTTTAGGCGTATCAATACCTTGATTTAATTTCGGGAAATTGAGGAAATCGTTACTTCGGGATTTACTCGATCATTTTTTCACGTAGGGGATAGGCATGAAATATTTTTCTCCTGTTTTAATCACGGGAGCCAGCGGTTTTGTCGGGAGCCACCTGGCCGAGGCCCTCGGGCGGGAAAAAGTCAAAGTGAAACTTTTGGTGAGGAAGACGAGCCGTTTACCTTTTGTTCCGACACCGGAAATGGAAATCTGCTACGGTGACGTGACCGACTTGGAATCGGTGCGACAAGCGGCTCAGGGAACCGAAGCCATCTATCACTTGGCGGGAATTTTAAGAGGCTCCAATTACGACCACCTCAAAAGCGTGAACGCCGAGGGAACCCGGAACGTTTGCAAGGCAGTTGAAGAGATCAAAGGATTTAAACGGCTTCTTTATGTCAGTTCACTTTCGGCGGCTGGCCCAGCCAGAGAGAAACCCGAAATCAATGAAAAGGATACTTGCCGGCCCGCCAGTTTTTACGGAGAAACCAAATTATTGGGTGAGGAAATCGCCCTATTTTACCGGGATAAGTTTCCCGTGACCATCGTGCGGCCTGCCGCCGTTTATGGCCCTCGGGAAACGGACATTTTCGCCTACTTTAAAATGGTCCGGCAGGGTCTGGTGGCTATTCCCCGTTTGACCCAGAAAGTCAGCTTTATCCATGTTCTGGACCTGGTCGAAGCCATGATCTTGGCGGTCCATTCGCCCAAAGCCGTTGGACAGACATACTTTGTTTCCGATGGGAAAGGCTATAGTTGGGAGGAATTTTCGGCCTTTATCGGACAATCTTTAAAAAGGTCTTATTTAACTTTCAAGGTTCCTATGGGAATCGTTAAAATAGTGGCCATCTTAGGGGAAGTGGCCGAAAAGTTGACCGGCAAGGCTTCCATGTTAAATGTGGATAAGGTTAAAGAAGCGGCTTTTCCCTCATGGGTTTGCGATAACCGTAAAATTCGTGAGGAGTTGGGATTTAACCCGAGGTTTGAAATACAGCGGGGGATTGAGAATACAATTCAATTTTATCATTCGGCAGGCTGGCTGAAGCCGTAATCTGAGGGGGATAAGTGAATCTGTCCAAAGTTAAAAATATATTTTTTCTGTTAGTGATATTCGCGGCTATAAACGGAAGGTCGGTTGCTCAAAATCAATGGATCGATTCGATTTTACCCCCAGACCATCTTTTGGAGAATCTTCCCTGGATGGGAGATGACGGCAAAGTCGAAAGCAAAGGGCTCTTTGATTTTGAGGATATTCGCGGAATCGGCCAAAAGGATTTAATCCTCATTTACCGCCAATCCGTGCCCGTCAATGAGTTAGACAAACCCCATAACCAAACCCTAGTCGTTTGTTTCTACGACTCGAAGACGCAGAAGTATGTTAAAAATTTCGAGGATGAAGGCGGGCCCATCCAATGGGTAAAATTACTGCCTGGGGCGGACAAGAAGAGTTTGACTCTGATCCTTCAAAGGGACGATTTGAAGGGAAACCAAGTCTTGAAAGGGTTTGCTTTCCTCGGCGGGGGCATGAAACAAGTATTGGACGCAATGGCTCCCCAAGTTTTCGCCAAGTTCGTGACGGGTTCCCAAGGCTCGGAGATTTGGTGTTCTTCCAAAGTTTCACCGAAAGAAAAGAATGACGCTGAGCATGTTTTTTCTTGGGATGAGGCCAAGTCCCAATACGCGGAGGGAAAAACTTCCACAGCCGCGGGTTGGACGGGTAGTTCCATTTCCGCTCCCGCTACTGTCGTTGTCGCGGAGACGAAACCTGTGAAGGTGGTTGAGGCCAAACCGGTTGTCAGTGAACCGAAAACCACACACCCCTCGAAAAACGGATGGTGGGATGAACCCTTGGACGCTCAAGCGGCCTCTAGCAAGTTGAACACCGAGCTGGCGCCCCAATATATCAGGAAGGGACAAATTGCCGTTCTGGGGCAGAAGGCCCGGGCTTTATTCAGTGAGCTGCAAAAAAAGAAAGTGGATGGGAAGTCGATCAACGGGATGAGGGCGGGTTATTACGCGGCGGTGGCCTCTACACTTTTAGACATGGGGAACAAAAAGGACGCGGCTTATTACTTGAAAATCGCTTTCTCGTTTCAGGCGGATAATCCGGATGCGGTAGCGCTGAAGGAGAAGATGAAGTAGTTTTTGAAGAAACTAATTTGGTAAATAAAAAAACCACAAATTCAAAAAGGAATTTGTGGTTTTTTTGTTGAAAAATGGTATGCGTTGGCCTTCAGCCAAGCACTACCATTTTTTCCTTATTCGAAGCCTTCGGCTTCGAATTGGATATGTTAAAAATGGTGCCCGAGGCGGGACTCGAACCCGCACGGGTTTCCCCATACGCACCTCAAGCGTACGTGTCTGCCATTTCACCACCCGGGCTTGCATCAAAAGGGGAAAAACCCCACCAGCGAGGAAGGCGTATTATAGCGACCTTTGATGGCCAATCAAGTCCGGTTCTTTAGTAGAATTTAAGCATGACCTCGAAAGGCAATTCTTCGGCAAAAGCATTAGTCTCGCTTTTGATTCTCGCCCTTTTTATTTGGGGTGTCGGCAAATCCGCTTTTTTTCCTTCCCTTCGCCTTTTGCAAGATACCCAGTGGGATTCTTCATTTTTCTTTCCGGCTTTCGGTATAAAACTGCTTTCTTTTCTTTGGGTTCTCCCAGTTGGATTGGGATTTTTAGGGTGGGCACGATGGTTCCAATACCTTTTTTTCCCAAAAGTTGAAAAAGAACCGGCACGGTTGCTTGGATTTGCCATAACCCTTTCATTTTTTTCACTTTATGTTTTTGGCCTTGCCATCAATGAAATCCTTTATTGGCCTTTGACAACTTTATTTTTTATTCCGCCGATTCTGAAGGGATTGGAAGAATGGAAGACTGTGTCGCTCCTATGGCAGGGATTTGGGAAAAATAAAAGGGCTTTGTGGCTGGCGATTCCATTGAGTCTTTGGATTTTCGAATATCTATCGCCACCCCTGGTTTGGGACGCCATTTTGGACCATTTTCGTTTCGCCCGAGAAGTATCCAGACTCCATCAGATCCTTTTCCATTGGACCAATCACACGGGAGATATGCCCAAGGCGGCCGAGCTGGTTTTGGCGGGATTCTGGAACTTGGGTGGTGAAAACCTATCTAAGTTTTCAAGCGCTTTGCCCGCTTTTTTGACGGCCGGGTTATTCCTTGTTTTTGACCGGGAATGGAAGGGGAGGAGAAACGTTTCGGCTTGGATCTTTTGGACCTGTCCCTTTTTCATGGCTATTAATTCCTGGGGATATGTCGAGGGGTTCCTTGCCTTTTTCGAAGTTCTGGCCCTTTATTGTTCCTGGAAGGCATTTCAGGAACCTAAAAACCAGGTTTGGTTACCCTTAATGGCTTTTTTTCTGGGGACGGCTTTTGTCGTCAAATACACCGCAGTTTTGGCTTTTGTCGCTATCGGGATAATTCTATTTAATGAAAAGTTTGTACGGAAAAATCCAATAAAGGTGAATTTC
Organism: candidate division FCPU426 bacterium; assembly: GCA_003152075.1. GTDB lineage: Bacteria > Oederibacteriota > Muellerivitia > Muellerivitales > Muellerivitaceae > PALSA-1180. Next base: position 7,666 of record PLZG01000101.1, on the reverse strand, counting down.
GTCTGTCTATTGGCGATTGCCTTGCCAATGTTTCCTTGGCTTTTAAAAAACTGGTTGGCCTTTGACAACCCCTTTTATCCATTGTTAACCTCGGTTTTTGGAGTGGGGATAGGTTATAGCCCTGTAATGGAACAGGGCCTTTTAACCGATACCGGCCTGCCTTTGGGAGTTGGTTTTGTGGAAAGGCTGCACGGCCTTTGGAACTCGTTTTTTACGACTTCCAACGCGGTTAACGCCCCGTGGACTCCTCTGGTGCTAATGAGCTTTCCTTGGGTTTGGACTTCTTTCAAAAAAAGAATGGGTGTTTTTCTTTTTTCTTTTTCGATTTTGTTTTTGGTGGGTTGGTTTTTCATCAGTTCCAGTTTTCGCCACGCGTCAGGTGGGGTAGTGGTACTGGTGCTTTTAGCGTCCATGGCTTGGGAAGAGGCCCTTAAGAAAAAAGATAGCCTAGACAGGATTGCTTTTGGGGCGGGCACCGTTCTGTCCCTATGGCTTTGCCTTTCCACCCAACTCACCACGACTGCTCCCTACGCCTCGGCTTTAGGGCTGGAAGACCCATTCCTCAGGCTCAAGAGACATTTCCTTTATTCGACCAATACATACTCCGCCAATAAGTATATCGAGGAGCATTCGGACTCCAAGGATAAGGTTGTTGCGTTCGCGGTGTACCAGGATTACCCGCTGAATAGAATCGCTTTCGTGGATTTCAAGTGGAAAAGGCCAATTTTTTTACAATGGGTTTCCAAATGCAAAACGGCGGAACAGCTCGCCAATCTTTTGCGCGAAGAAGGAGTGCGGTTCTTTCTTTATCAAGAACAGGAAGCCTTATTCATGTCTAAGGTGGAAAAAGATTTTAACTTGGCGGGAATGCCAGCTTCTGAATATATCCGGTTTTGGCAATACTATATGGACCCGGTTAAAGTGTTTGAGAATTCTATTGTTTATGAAGTCCGGTCAGTCCCGCTTGACTTGCCTCAAAAGTTTGAACCAATTCCCGGTTTCCAAGAAAAAGGGATTAGGTTTGTAGTTGAAAAACAATAGGTTTATAGCCTTTGCGGTTACTTTTGGCCGTAAAGAAGTGGGTTTGGTTTCAGCTCGCACTCCATCGCGATGCGAATGTTCCTGATTTTTCCCTGGTTCCTCAATTCGTAAAGTTTGGGAACAACTTGATCCCTCAGCATGACAGGCGATATGGGGTTGATATAGATTTTTGTTCCTCCCTCAAAACCTGCTGGATTTATCGTCCTCCACTTAATTAAAACGTGCCAGGGCATGACATCCACCGCGTCCCGCGGGGTGTAATACCACTCTTCGTTGCAGGGGATTTGGCTTCCCATCGCGGCGTGACAGGCATGGACCAAGTCCGAAAAGCTCCTCAATTCCTCTTCGGAATGTTCCTCGGGCCTCGGTTTCTTGCTTTTGGAATAGATGGCCAAGGTAGGGAAGCGGTGTCCAATTTCAGATAGGGCGATGGCATGATCGTTTTCAGCGAAGATTAGGTTATGGTAAGAGGAAAAATTGATGATGGATTCGTTATAAATATTTGGGCTTTCCCTGACGATATTCATTTCTGATTGCATGGAGGTTCCCCACTCATCAATGCCGACCAGTTGTTTATGAAGATGATCGAAGGACGCTCCGGCGGGTTGAAGCCAGTTTTGGAAAATAGTGATATACCTCACGTAACGGTTATTGGAGTAGATGTCCAACATGGAATCAATCGTAAAGCGCATATAGTGGTAATGGTCCTCGGAGGTCATTTCGCCTGAAGAAAAAAGATCATTGTCCCACTGAGCGCCTTCCTTGAAATGCCGGCCGGCGATCACCAGCTCATGGGCCCCTCCAAAAAAGGCGTCTGAAACTTTCAACTTTTCTTCCTGCGAAAATTTTGAAATCTCTTCGATGGTTTTTCCCGAAAGTTTCAACTTGGTCTCGACGATATGAATGACATGTTCCAGGCCGCGGGAATTGCCCAGATAGTTTTGTTTCCATTGAAGCTGGGAGGGGGAGAGTTGAAACCCATGATTTTTCGCCCAATAATCAATCGAAACGATTTCGAACAGGTTTGCGACACGGCGGAAAAGCGCGTGGGAAGCCTCGATCAAATCCGGATTAGTTCTTTCGATTTTTTGATAATGCCCGTCGGAAGTGAAAATCAACCGGGCTTTTTCAGGAGGAGTACGGAAATATTCCAATTCGCAAAAATCGCAATAATTTTCCTTTTCGATTTTCACTAGGGGCTTGGGCGGTTTAAGTTTCCGGTTATAGAGGGGACGGTGGGCCCGGTCAGTAACCGTCCAGACTTCAGTTCCGGTGAGTGGATTGATGTGCTTAAGAGTTCCGTCCGGCATGGTGAAATATGGGTTTTGGATTTTTCGCATGGGCTCTTTGGGCTTTATTTTAGTAGGGTAAAATTGTATCGAAAGCCTTAAAATGGCGCAATTGCGTTATTCACGCCTCGAACCACTTGAGGCGCTTTGCGGTCAAACGAGGTTGAGTTGTTGAGTTTTTTTCTCTTTCCCGGGAGTATTCATTGAAACTTTTGTGTTTGTCGGATTACCGCGGAGCCGGGAATTTGGTTTCGTCCGTCCCAGCGATGATTCAGGCCGAGGATCCGGATTTTATTTTTTATTGTGGCGGATCAATGAAAGGCGACAAGCGCCTTTTAGAGTACGAGACCGCCCGGCGATTTCACAGCAAACCTGATCTGGCGGGTCCCGCGATCCAGAAGGAAATTGAACAGGATACGGAACACCTTCAAAAATTTATCCTGGCCTTGGCCGATACCCAAAAAATTGTCTATGCTGTCCCTGGTTACAATGACGCCCCGGAAGCCCTTTACTTCAAGACTGTATATAATTATGCCCATATTTACCCCAACTTGAGGCCGGCCCACGAGATGATGCACCGCGAGGATCAGTTTATGGTGGCGGGATTCGGCGGCGACATGACGTCAAGTGATGACAACCGTGAATTCGTCCTGCAATATTCCCGAACTTGGGTGGAGTTCGCTTTAAGACGCTTGGAATATTTCCCTGGTGAGAAAATCCTTCTTTTTCATTCACCTCCTGTTTGCCGATTGGATTTGTCGGAGAATGGTCATGTCGGGGTGTTATTGATCAACGAGTTAATTGAGCGGGTTTCCCCTAAATTGGTTTTGTGCGGTAGGGCCACTGCGGGCCAAGGGACGGTAAAATTAGGCGGTAGCGTGGTTGTGAATCCAGGACCCTTCTATGATGGGCACTACGCGACAATTGATTACCCTTCACTAGATGTTCAATTTAAAAACATAAAGTCTTCATGAGGATTCGTTAAATTCCTCATGGCTCCATTACTCTCCATTGAAAATTTGAAAGTCGTTTTGAAGGACTTTGGAAAAAATCAAACTGGCATAATATTAAGAGGTATCAACCTTGTCTTGAATGAGGGGGAAAGGTTGGCTTTGGTGGGGGAGTCGGGTTGCGGCAAAAGCATGACAGCCCTCTCTGTTTTAAACCTTTTGCCCCAACCGCCTATGGAAATTTTGAGTGGGGAAATTCGGTTCAAAGATAAAGATTTAACTCGCTTAAGAGGGGAGGGATGGCGGGAAATCCGCGGTAAAGAGATTGGGATAGTATTTCAAGAGCCTCTCACGTCCCTGAATCCGGTGATAAGGGTTGGCGAGCAAATTGCTGAAATGATTCGAAACCACTCGAACATTTCGGAGTCGACGGCCCAGGAGAAGGTTCTAAGCCTGTTGAACGAAGTTGGACTTCCGGACCCCGAAAGAATCGCCCGACAATATCCCCATCAACTTTCCGGTGGGATGTGTCAAAGGGTGATGATCGCGATGGCGATTTCCTGCGGACCTTCCCTTTTGATCGCCGATGAGCCGACGACGGCCTTGGACGTGACCGTTCAGACCCAAATCCTGGATCTTCTTTTCCAAATGACCGAACAGCACCGATTGGCGGTTTTGTTTATCACCCATGATCTTCGGATCGTGCGAAACCACGCCGACAGGGTTGCCATCCTTTACGCGGGACAAGTGGTTGAGGAGGGTAGGCCCGATGAGATTTTCAGCCATCCCCAACATCCTTACACGGAGGGCCTTCTTGAGGCTTTGCCCGAATTTTCACATAAGGGCCGACCGCTTTTTAATATCAAGGGATTGGTCCCGTCCCCATTTGAAAAAATAACCGGGTGTTGTTTTGCCAGTCGCTGCCCGCGAGCGAAGGAAAATTGCTTGCTGGAAGAGCCGGAGTTATTCGAAAAGAGTAGGGGGCAATGGGTCCGATGCTTTTATCCGTCCGGAAGGTAACTAAAAACTTTCCCGTTGCCCGAGGGGTTTTGGGCCGTCCTACGGCTTTTGTCAAAGCGGTGGACAATGTCTCATTGGATATTGAACCCGGACAAATCGTTGGGGTGGTGGGTGAGTCGGGGTGTGGGAAAAGCACTTTAGGACGTTGCGTGGTGGGCCTTCATACCCCCACTCAGGGAGCGGTTTTGTGGGATGGGCATGACCTTTCCCAAATGAATGTTCAAGAAAGACGGGAAGTCCAGCGCCGGTTTCAAATGGTTTTCCAAAATCCATTCGCCTCCTTGAACCCGCGCCAAAAGGTAAAGGAGGTCCTGTTTGAGCCGTTGGATGTGCATGGACTGATCGAGCCAAAGGAAAGGCTTGGTTATGTAACGGAACTTTTAAGGAAGGTTGGTCTTTTCGCGGATGACCTCAATAAATATCCCCATGAATTTTCCGGCGGTCAAAGACAAAGAATAGGGTTGGCCCGGGCACTTGCTGGCCAGCCAGGCTTAATTGTTCTGGATGAGCCGGTTTCCTCGCTGGATGTCTCGGTTCAGGCCTCGATTTTGAACTTATTGGCGCAATTGAACCGGGAACAAAGAATTAGTTACCTTTTTATTTCACATGATTTACAGGTAGTTGGGTATTTGAGCGAAAAGGTACTCGTGATGTATTTGGGGCGGATGGTGGAAGAAGGGAATACGGACCAAGTCCTTCGGACACCCCGGCATCCCTATACCCAGATATTATTGTCTTCCAGCAGGGGAAATAAAGTCACCGTAAAAGGGGAGCCGCCAAGCCCGGTTCAAACACCCTCAGGATGCGCATTTCATCCCCGATGCCCTTACGCGGAAAAACGCTGCCAGGAAGAGAAACAGGAATTAGCTCAAGGTGGCCAGGATTGGAAAGTGGCTTGCTGGAAATGGGACCGTTTATAGGGGTCTGGCCCATGGTTAAGCGCTGCCTGCATTGCATTTCCGTGAAAAGAGAGGGATTTGGAGTATAATGAAACCAGTGAATGAGGCCTGCCCGTCTCCCAACCCATGAATTCAATTAAAGAATACCAATTGTTTTACTAATGGAGGTTCCTTGTGAAAGCCATGATTGTTAACCCGCCTACTTGTACCGGCATGAAGTATATTCGCGAAGGCCGTTGCGAACAGCGTTTAAATTCCTTTCAATACGTGATGGTTCCCATTTCTCTGCCCATGATCGCGGGGGCGTTGGAAGCGAAAAAACATGAAGTGAAGCTCCTGGACTGCATTGCTAATGATGTCGACATTGAAGGTCTCAAAAAAGCGGTTCAAGAATTTAACCCCGGCTTGGTACTTTTCAATATGTCGACGGCCACCTCTTCCAGCGATTTGAAAGTCATTGATATGATCCGCGAGGTGAGCAAAGCCCACTTTACGGTCATTGGCAATCATGCCACCTCGTTACCCGAGGAAGTGTTGGCCGCCTGCACGTTGGATTCGGTGATCCGCCGTGAACCCGAGTTGACTGCCCAGGATTTGGTGGACGCCGTTGAAAAGGGAAGGGATCTTATTAAGGTGTTGGGCATTTCGTATAAAAGAGCCGATGGAACCATAGTGAATAATGAAGATAGGCCGTTTAATGAAAACTTGGACGATTTGCCATTCGCAGCCAGGCATTTATTAGATAACGCGAAATACACACTACCCGTAATCAATGAACCCTATACCCTCATTATTACTAGTCGCGGTTGCCCTTATTCTTGTATCTATTGCACTGCCTATCAGTATTACGGTAAAAAGGTCCGTTTGCGCAGCGCTGAAAATGTGGTCGATGAAATGCAGGAGTGTTTTGAAAAGCACGGCCTCCGCAATTTCACGATGTGGTCGGATACCTTCAACCAAAACCGGAATTTCGTAATGGAAGTTTGCGCTGAACTTAAAAAACGCGGGCTGGAAAAAAAGATTCGCTGGATGGCGAATAGCAGGGTAGATCACGTAGATCCGGAAGTTTTAAAGGAAATGCGCACTTCAGGTTGTATTGGTGTTTCATATGGAGTGGAATCGGGTGTCGAAGAGATTTTGAAGAACATGAAAAAAGGCGCCACGGCGGAGCAGGCTAGGATTGCCGTTCGACAAACGAAAGAAGCCGGGATCGAAGTTTTGACTCACATTATTTTTGGTCTTCCGGGCGAAACGATGGAAACAATCAAAGAGACGATTAAATACGTCAAGGAATTGGATCCGGATTATGCTCAGTTTTACTGCGCCATTCCTTTTCCCAAAACCGAACTAGAGGCAATGGGTAAAAAAGAGGGTTGGATTACCACAGAGGATTACGCTAAATACGAATTGAACCAACCTATATTAAATTTACCCGGGTTATCGGTTGAACAGCTCCAAGAAGCCCGGAAGATGGCTTACCGGGACTTTTATCTTCGCCCCAGCTATATTCTGAAAAGACTTAAAAAAATTAAGAGTTTTGGGGATTTATTAACGAATTACCGCCAAGCCAGGGACTTTATTTCGAGCTGGATTTCGGAGTCCTCTACTGAGAAAACCCCTATTTCTGCCACCTCTCAGGTGCCGGTGGTTCAGTCATCTCCTACCCATTAAGGCCTTGAAAATAAGGCTAAAAAGCCTATTTATTTGTTGACACTGTTTGGGGGTTTTAGTATAAATGCTCCCCCGGGCCACTAAGGCTTGTGGCTTGCTTCCTTTTTTGGAAGAGATGTTCTTTGAAGTAATAACCAATAACAATCGGAAGTTAAAAGTTGTTTTCGATTGCGGTGCTCATCGCAGCGGTGAGTTTTCTTGTGCTCACTCATCGCTGGGATAAGCATCGAATGGATGCTTGTCTGTATTGGTCTTTGAAAACTAAATAGTGCATACGAAACAAGTTTGGGTGCTTGTCAAAAGTAGTTTGAGTTGTTAGAGCCTCAAAGCTTTCTTATGGAGAGTTTGATTCTGGCTCAGGACAAACGTTGGCGGTGCGTCTTAGACATGCAAGTCGAGCGTGAAAGCCCGCAAGGGTGAGTAAAGCGGCGAACGGGTGAGTAATACTTGGGTAACATTCCTTCAAGATTGGGATAACGCGCCGAAAGGCGTGCTAATACCGGATAAGACCACGGCCCCTCCGGGGGTTGGGGTCAAAGATGGCCTCTATTTATAAGCTATCACTTGAAGATTGGCTCAAGCACCATTAGCTAGTTGGCGGGGTAATGGCCCACCAAGGCTACGATGGTTAGCCGGCCTGAGAGGGTGATCGGCCACACTGGGACTGAGATACGGCCCAGACTCCTACGGGAGGCAGCAGTGGGGAAACTTGCGCAATGGGCGAAAGCCTGACGCAGCAACGCCGCGTGGGGGACGAATGCTTTCTGAGTTGTAAACCCCTTAAAGCAGGAACGAT